>CASEFA010000029.1 GCA_949287095.1 uncultured Bacillota bacterium | reverse complement strand
CTTGTGGTAGGAGGACCAAACCAATCCACAGCATCCCTTACAGTGTAGCACAGCCCTTGGAGAGGGGCTCTAATAACTACTACTCTATAATACAAGGAGCTATAGAAGTCCTTGTGGCTTCTTACCGACAATTCTCAAATACCTATGTATAAAGCTAACTGGGGATTGCCTACATCAGGCCGGTGGCCTGACATGGCAACGGAACCCTCATAGTAGTCCGAGAGAGTTAATGGCTCTTACATGGCGAAGGAGGGTAGCTGATCTTATCTAAAATCGAAAATGAAAGGGAGGAGAAACCTCATTGAAACCGACATCAGAGATTTTAGAGCGTATCAACAAATGCTCAATGGAACACAAAGACGGCGTATTTACGAGGCTTTACAGATATTTGCTTCGTGAAGATATTTATTACGCCGCCTATCAGAAACTCTATGCAAACAAAGGCTCTACAACACAGGGTATCGACGATGACACCGCAGACAGGTTCAGCGAACGGTACGTCCAGGCGCTGATACGTGAACTGAAGGATGGAAGTTATCGAGCCAGGCCGGTTCGGCGGGAATATATCCCAAAGAGAAACGGCAAGCTCAGGCCTCTCGGGATACCGTCCTTTAAGGATAAACTGCTCCAGGAAGTTGTCAGGATGATTCTGGAAGCCATCTATGAACCGACGTTTGATGACCATTCACATGGTTTTCGCCCCAACAGGAGCTGCCATACAGCCCTGCGGCAAATATCGTCTGAATTTACAGGAATCATCTGGTTCATCGAGGGCGACATAAAAGGTTGTTTTGACAACATCGACCATGAGGTATTACTGGCCATACTGGGCAGGAAAATTAAAGACAGCAAATTCCTGAACATCATCAGACAGTTTCTGAAAGCCGGATACGTAGAGAATTGGAAATACAACAGAACGTACAGCGGGACGCCGCAGGGCGGCATCTGTTCTCCCATTCTGGCAAATATCTATCTGAATGAGCTGGATAAGAAGTTTGAGGAAATAAAAGCCCGATTTGATAAACCGAGAGCAAAAGACGAACAGCTCAGCCCAGTATATCACGCCATCAGTACGGAGATGAAAAAGGAATCCTATTGGATCGACCACGCCAAAACCCCGGAAGAAAGGGAGGCGCGTCTGGCCCGGTTTAAGGAGCTGAAGAAGGAAATCCAAAGGTTCCCGTGCCATTCGCAAACGCACAAGAAGTTTACGTTTGTCCGGTACGCCGACGATTGGCTGGTGGGAGTATGCGGTTCCAAAGAGGACTGTATTGCACTCAAAGCTGAAATCGCAGCATTTCTGCGGGACGAATTAAAGCTGACCCTCAGCGAGGAAAAGACCCTCATCACGCACAGCTCCAAAGAAGTCCGCTTCATCGGATACGACATCAGCGTCCGAAGAAGCCAGGAAGTAAAGGGGCACAAAATGAAGAACGGGAAATGGAGAAAATCCAGAACCCTGCACCTCAAAGTGGCATTGACTGTCCCACATACAGAAAAAGTAGAGCATTTCTTGTTTGCAAAGAAAGCCGTCATTCAGACGAAAGACGGCAAGTTGAAGCCTGTACACAGAACCGCATTGTTGAATCTGTCAGACTGCGAAATCGTAGAGCAATACAATGCAGAAATGCGCGGACTGCTCAACTATTACAATCTTGCGGTGGATTACCACACCATGGATTATTTCTGCTACCTGATGGAGTATAGCTGTCTGAAAACGATAGCCAATAAGCACAAGACCTCTGTGCGTAAGGTCATACGGAAATATAAGGACGGCAAAACGTGGTCTGTGCCCTATGAGACCAGAAACGGAACCAAGCGGGTAAGGCCCGTCAAAATCGCCGACTGCAAAAGAGGCGAAGCGACGGATATTGTGTACCAGAGAGCGAAATACAATTTCAAATCCACCATCAGACAGCGGCTCAACGCCCGTGTCTGTGAATGGTGCGGAAAGAAAAACGCGGATCTATATGAAGTTCATGTTGTCCGCAATCTCAATGAATTGGGAAATTCTGAATGGGAGCTTGCTATGAAAAGGCTGCGCCGCAAGACAATGGTGGTATGCAGCCGCTGTCATCACAGAATCCACGGCATTGAGAACCCAAGTTGATACGTTAACGATTAGTGGGGAGCCGGATACTTCGAGAGGAGTACGTCCGGTTCCGAGGGAGGGACTGGGAAACCTGCCGCTAAAAGCAGCAAGGCGCCCTTACCCTACCCTACGACCTGCTGGCTTCCAACGAAGTGTCGAATATTTTTGAGAACTCCGACTTCATCCTCATGCTGAACCAGGCTGCCGGCGACCGGCAAATTCTGGCAAAG
>CASEFA010000028.1 GCA_949287095.1 uncultured Bacillota bacterium | reverse complement strand
TCCGTGGTCTTGGCGTAACCCCCTCCAGAACCGTGCTTACACCTCTCGATGTACACGGCTCGCCATCTTTCATAGTTTAAGTGATTTTGTCTTTGCTTCTTCGTAGCATTTCGGGCAGAGAGCCAATGACTTCCGCCTTTTCAGTAACATCAGTTCATCAAATTCATTATCAGCGTTCAAATCTTTTAAGCGCTTTACATGGTGCATATACACTTTCACGGGGTTTGCTCCGCACATCTCGCATTGTCCGCTTTTTAAACGTCCTGCAAGACTATTCGGTTTTATCTGCCCTCTGTATTTCGGCATAATGTCTACAAATTCAGGTGCGATATTGTTATTACGCCTAAATCCTTCATTGTAAAACTCACACCGCTTTGTTCCACTCTTGGTTTTGTAATCTGCGCCAAAGTCGCCCTTTACGCTACGGTATTTCTTATACATCTTCATAACAGAAGAATTATATTTTGCCGCCAACGTCTTTAAACAGCTTCCACGCATGATAGAATGAAATTTCCCCAGATTGCATACATTGATTGCTAACCTGTAATAATTGTACAATCCTCTGATTTCAGAATTATATTTACTGATGATTGCCACATCGTCTAATGGCATAAGCGCCCCTCTGTGGAGTGGCTTCCAAATCTCTTTGCCGTTTTCGTCTTTTTTGATTTTAAACGCACCGTATTCGTGCAGTTTCGCAATCCATTTTTCTTTCGGCATATATAACTGCACTTTTCCATACCACACCCGTTGCAGACCTTTTTTCGTCCGCTTTGTGTCCTGACTTCTTGATATTCTTATGTCGTATCCAAGATACCGCACCTTTTCAGAGGAATGGGTAACGTGAGTTTTCTCCTCCGACATTGTGAGATTTAGCTTGTCTTTTAGAAATATCTTTACCTGTTCCTTGATATTTTCAGCATCCTGCTTTGAACCTGTTATTGAAATCAGGAAATCGTCAGCGTAACGGTTGTATTGAAGTCTTTTGTAATTCTCATCCATCTCGTCTAAATGTGGTGTGGACAACATCACTTTCCTTGCTTCTTTAAATGCTGCTAGGTTTGCTTCTGTGCGCTCTATTTCCAGATTTTTCTGCGCTTTCCGATAAGCCCAGCGTACCTTATCATGGTCTTTGTGGACTTTACGGCTTCTTGTATCGCCTTTGTCAAAACTCTTTTTCATCCTTGCCATGAACTCATCAAGTTCATTCAGATAGATGTTGGCAAGTATCGGACTGACACCGGAGCCTTGTGGACTGCCGGAGTACGTTTCATGGTATGTCCACTGTTCCATATATCCTGCCCTTAGAAACTTCCACATCAGCGATATGAACGCTTCATCTTTTATGCGCTTTCTCAAAAGCTGTATTGTGATATGGTGGTCGAAGCTGTCAAAACAAGCCTTAATGTCTCCTTCGATTATCCACTTTGCACCAGTGAACAGCGTTACGATTTCTTTTAACGCTGTGTGGCAACTTCTTTTCGGTCTGAAACCATGTGAATTATCAGAGAATGTCGGCTCATAGATTGCTTCAAGTATCATACGGACAACTTCCTGTAACAGTTTATCGTCCGTTGACGGAATCCCCAATGGGCGCTTTTTACTGCTGTTTTTCTTCGCAATATAAACACGCCTTGCAGGGTTCGGCTGGTATGAGTGGTCTCTCAGCTTCTGAATGAGCTTTTCAATGCGCTCCATGCTCATACCGTCAAGAGTGAATCCGTCTGCACCTGCCGTCATGCTCCCCTGAGAGGTCGCAATATTCTGGTATGCAAGCAGATAGAACTCTGGGTTGTACAGGTTACGGTATAATCTCTCGTACCTGTACTCTTTGTTTTTTGCTTTTTCACTTAAACTTTTCAATACATTTTCGGGACTTCTCATAATGCCTCACGCACCTTTCCTTATTATTTGTATTGAAGAAAGACTGTCTCCCTTCGCCATGTGGACGGCTTTCCCGTCCTCGGACTACTACGGAGACTCTGTTGCCATAGTAAATATTCAGAGTCACTTTTCTCATAGCACTCATAGCCGATTTTCGGCATTTTACCTTAGGCAATCCCCGTTTAGAACTGTAATAACATAAGCCTGTTATGATTTCGGATGTGACGTTCGTCGTTTTCCATTATCCTATGGCTGATTTACTCTGGGTATCTTGTGGATACGCATGGCCGACTCATATCCACCAGAGTACATGCGAGTATAACTTCCTTACGCATGGAGCAACATTTTGCCCAATCTCCGACTGTCATTCAGGCAGTTTAGCTTTCATCCTTATTCATAACTTTTCGCCACTACCACGCAAACACTTTGGAAGTTTCCGTGTTTCGTGCCCTCCGACATGCTACACTCCCCATCGGGTTTCCCCTTTTGGATAAGTCGGGTGACGATAGGGTGCGGATTATTCCGCTTTGATACCTTGCCCTATTACTTGCTCAAGGTAAGATTATTACAGCCCCTTACGGGCGCACTACCATAGAATTGCTGACCGGCGTTCCCGTTGAAAAAATCACGCCTTTTCCACCCGTGATTTCATCCAGATAGCGGCATTTCATATACATATCAGAGGATTTCTTCGCTTCGGTCTGTGCGACCCCGCCCACATTCCGCATTTTGGTTGTCAGATAAAGGTTCTTATAACCGTCCGCCTCATCCACAAACAGTCGGTCCACGCCCAGTTCCTCAAACGTAATCATATCATCTTTCCGGCTCTGGTCATGAAGCCGTTTCAACCGTGTCTCTAAAGACTTTTTTGCCCGCTCCATCTGTTTTACCGTAAATCGGCTTCCCTGGATCTTCTTTGCCTCTGCAATCCCTTCTATGATTTCGTCAATCTCCATCTGCAGCATACGTTCCTGCCGCTCTACGCTTAAAGGGATCTTCTCAAACTGGGAATGCCCGATGATCACGGCGTCAATGTCGCTGGTAGCGATCCTGCCGCAGAACTTTTTCCGGTTTTTCTTTTCAAAATCCTTTTTTGTCGCCACTAAAATGTTTGCCGCCGGATAAAGCTGGAGCCACTCAGTGGCGAACTGCTCGATGATGTGATTTGGCACCACAATCATAGATTTGCTGCATAGTCCCAGCCGTTTGCACTCCATCGCAGCCGCCACCATCGTATAGGTCTTTCCTGCGCCCACCACATAGGCCAGCAGCGTATTCCCGCCGTAAATGATCCGGGCCACTCCGTCCTTCTGGTGTTTCCGCAAAGTAATTTCCGGGTTCATACCATAGAAATGCAGGTGGCTCCCGTCATACTCCCGTGGCCGGATTGAATTGAACCGCTCATTATAATCTTCGGTCAGCCGCTGCCTGCGTTTGGGATCTTTCCAGATCCACTCCTGGAACGCCTGCTTGATCAGATCCTGCTTGCCCTGCGCAATAGCAGTTTCTTTTCTGTTCAGGATTGGCTTACGTTTTCCCTCCTCGTCCTCCACATAGTCAAACACACGGGTATCCCGCAGATTCAGCGTATCTTCTATGATCTTATAGGCATTTACCCGGTTTGTTCCATAGGTGTTGGTAACACGGGGATTTCCCCGGTCCATGCTCTTCCCTTCGATATTCCATTCCCCGGTATGCCGGGAGAAATGGACTTTGATCTTCCACTGGGAATAGTTCGGCGTCTGCAACAGTTCAAACATAAAATCGGCGATATCCGATTCCGGTATCCATGTGGCTCCCAATCGTACACTGATCTCAGAAGCGGTCAGATCCTTGGGCTGTACTTTTTCCAGTGCCTCCACATTGCTCCGGTATGTTTCCGAGATTTCCGCTGCTTGTTTTGCCTCTCGCAGTTTCTTTCGCACGTTGCCGGAAAGATACTCGTCCTCAGATACAAACCGGGGCTGCTCCCTGCCCTCAGACTCCGGCAGACGGAAGATCACGCCTTTTAGTTCTTCCAGGCTTTCTCAGAAAGGGACAGAGATAAAGCCTCACTTGCGGTATCCACTTTCGTTACCGTCTCGTGAGGCTTGATCGTCCGTTTCGTGAACATATCCGCCTTCCGTTCCAGCGTTCCGTCCTCTGCCACAATCTCAAGGGAACAGAGAAGAGGGTAACTGCTGTCATCAGAAAACGCCATACTGTTTGCCCTGGAATTCAGCAGTCCATACTTTCTCTGAAACAGATCATACAAATGGTTCAGCTTTTTCTGCTGTCCTTCAATCTCTTCATCGGGATACCCTTCGGTCTGGTAAGCGATCAGCTCCCTGGTACAGTCCCGGATAGCGATCATGCCTTTCACACGGTTCTGCGCTGTCACGGACAGTTCCACCGGTTTCATGCGGCTGTTTTCCCGGTAATAGATCTTCCCGTCATAAACCGTATAGGAAAAGTTCGCCACAGACGGATCAGCCGGGATGGAATGATCCTCTTCCTCCACCAGCTCCTCCACCTCATAATCCGTGATCTCCGCCTCAAGGTTTTCTACTGCCTGTTCCAGACGTTCCTTTAAATCCCTGTCCGGATAAGGTTTGCAGATCAACTGCGGACCATCAGGCCCGGACACGATCTCCTGCTCGCC
>CASEFA010000027.1 GCA_949287095.1 uncultured Bacillota bacterium | reverse complement strand
CAGTCACCTGCAACACCCTTGCCTTCGGCTATATCCTTCCCACTACCGGGCGGATTCGGGACTTTCACCCGTTAGAAACGTGCGCCGCCAGGCGCACTAAAAAAAGCCCTTGTTCTTCCACTTCATACATGGAAAAACAAGGGCTATTGGGGACGAATATATTACTCTATTAGTCCGGTGTTGGTATCAATTTGGTATCAAAACGCCGTTTTTCAGCTTTTTTGAAGGCTTATTGCGTTCAAAAACCCTTGATACATCGGACTTTTTGCTTGAGGGTCAAACCACTGTTAGTTATTCCCATTCAATAGTGCTTACAGGTTTATCGGAAATATCCCACAGCACTCTGTTCACACCCGGAACTTCGGCTATGATGCGGTCGCGCATGCGGCAGAGCATGTCAAAAGGAATTTCTACCGACTGAGCCGTTACGGCGTCTACGGTGTTGATTGCTCTGATTATTGCGGCCCATCCCATGTATCGCTTGCCGTCTTTGATGCCGGTCGATTTAAGGTCAGGGATTGCCACAAAATACTGCCAAGGGGTTTTCTCCAGCTTTCCGATTTCCTCGCGGACGATGGCATCCGCTTCTCTTACTGCCTCGAGGCGGTCGCGGGTTATGGCTCCCGTGCACCTTACTCCGAGGCCCGGTCCCGGGAACGGCTGACGGTAAACCATACTGTCAGGAAGTCCCAGGGCTTCTCCCACTACGCGAACTTCGTCCTTGTAGAGAAGCTTTACCGGCTCTACCAGTTCGAACTGAAGGTCTTCAGGAAGTCCTCCTACATTGTGATGAGCCTTTACCCCGTCGCTTTCCAGAATGTCAGGATAGATGGTTCCCTGGGCAAGGAACTCCACGCCGTCCAGCTTTCTCGCCTCTTCCTCGAAAACTCTTATGAACTCGGCGCCGATAATCTTTCGCTTGGTTTCGGGATCGTCGACTCCCGCCAGCTTGTCAAGGAATCTGTCTACGGCATCTACGTAAACCAGATTTGCGTCCATCTGATTTCTGAAAACCTCTACAACCTGCTCCGGCTCTCCTTTTCTGAGAAGGCCGTGATTTACGTGAACGCAGACCAGCTGCTTTCCTATGGCCTTAATGAGCAGCGCCGCTACCACGGAGGAATCCACGCCTCCCGAAAGGGCCAGAAGCACCTTCTTATCTCCAACCTGCTCTCTTACCGCCTTTACCTGTTCATCGATGAAAGCCTCTGCGGCTTCTTTTGTCGTTATGCGGACCATATCGTCCGGACGTTTGTTGCTGTCCATTTTTATCTCCTCGCTTTATTACTTCACTTTAAACTACCCTATATTATAATCCGTCCGGCGGCGCGCTGTCAAAAACTATTCGTCCGGAATCACGGCGGGAATCACGCCGTGCTCTTTTCCCTCGACGTCATCCTTTGTCAGGCTGGTCGAGATAAAGCCCATATTGAGAATGTACGTATCGTCACTCTTTGTGAACTGGTATACGTAGACGTCGTCGCTTTCGTCGCTCCATGCCGTAACGCTTATCAAATCGTCGTCGCCCGGAACCCAGCAGTAGCATACGTCTCCGCCCACGTCATTTTTCAGCATGCCGATTATGTCGTCCATGGTCATTCGCGAAGTATCTATGGCTTCTTCACTGTAGCTTCCGTCCTCGTAGTCCTCCAGGGCTCTTTCTATCTCCGACCTTGCATCATCAAGCTTTTCCGTAAGAGCAGGCTCCCGTCTCACGTCGTTTATAAATGTAACGAGAAATACGATTCCGAACAAAAGGAGTATAGAAAGGCTCGGACCCACGATCAAATACCATTTCAGGGTGTCCGTTTCCTTTCTGTACATTATGCTCCAACCGACGGACGTTCCAATCAGCGCGATGAGAAGCACAATGGACAGAGCCACCATTATGCTAAGGGCTCCGCCCGCCGGGTAGAACCAAAGGATCATACCCTCTAAAAGCAGCCATGCCAAAAACCACGCAGGCTCCCAGAATCTCTGAAGAATGACCGTGCCGTTAAGCATATTGTACGCGGCAACGCCGCTGGTTCCCTTTCCTCCCAGCATGGCTAAAGCCGCAATGACTCTCATTATCTTTTTCGCCCTGCCGGTCAGCTCTTTGCCCTCTTCCGGAAGCAGCACTCCCATGAGGAGCGCAATCATACTCATAACCGTCTGGAAAAAACCGATAAAGAGATACATCGTCCTCGCCTCTTCATCGAGCTGATCTCTGAACACGACCAGACACACTCCCAAAACGGCGAGTATCACGCAAAATGCCACACCGAAATTCTGAAATATCCTTTTCCTCGAAGCGATTCTACCGTCCTTCTTTTTTCTTTTCTTCCTCTCTGTCACGGAAATCACACTCCTGTCAGGCCTTCTGCAACTTATCAAAGGGGGCCGCGTTTCCTAATCCCGCAGATAAATTCCAATTCCCAGTTTCAGCCACTTGCCTTTCATTTCTTTTGACGTTATTTTACCGAACAGCAGCTTTCCGGCATCCATCAGACGCGAAAACACAGCGTTATCAGATTTTGGAACATATCCGATTTTGATGCCGTCGGCATTTTTTACTACAATCGCCTGATTATCGTAAAGATTTTCAGGCTCGCGGAAGAATTCCAGCCTGTCTCCTACCGCCAGATGCGGCGCCAGATCCTCAATTCCTGTCACATGGGTCGTTCCGGCAACGTAGGTGTCGAACAAAAATATTTCATGCTCAAAGGGTTTTGGCACGGCGAGTTCACCGTTTTTGCCATGCATAAGGCTCACGATGTCTTTTCCGCCCGTTTTGATAATATCGCTCATTGGTCACCTCAACATTTCTTTTAACGCTTTTTCATAGGCTGCGGCAACTTCACGGAGCTGATCAATCAGTTCTGTCAGTTCAGCGCGCTTTTCGGCAATCTTATCCCTGCTGCCGACAAGTTCTTTCACAGTATACGGATATTCGCTTTTAATCTTCGCAATCTCCTCGCGCAATCCGGCAATGAGACCGCAAAGTCTTTCCCGCTCCTGTTTCAGCTCAGAAAGGCCGTCCTCTGTCTGCATCACAGCCGCCGGCTCACAGACCATGGCGCTGATAAGACGTAAACCTTTTAAATCTCCGTTTTCGTAAGCGCGTACTGCGTTATGAAAAAGGGTGAGTTTTTCCGGTCCGATTCCGGGGTTCAAATCAGGATGCAGCGCCTTTACGACGGCATGATAAAGCTTTTTCAGTTCCAGTGAGTCCTTCTCAGAAAGAGTCGGGCATTTTTCACGCTCTATAGCATCGTTCATCTTTCCTATCTGTTCTTCAAGCCTTGCCTGATAGTCTGCGAATTCCTCATCCAGTGCGGCTTCAATGTCAGAAAGAATAATCTTCTCCTGTCGGTTTTTACGGGCCTGAATCAGCTCTGTCTTACGTTTTAACCGCAGAACCGTACAATGAAGTTCATATGCTTTGTACTCCAGATCTCCCAGGGCGAGCATATACTCCATCTCAAGATTTTTACACTCGACAAGAACCAGTTCATCCCTTTCATAAATCAACATGGATAATTCAGTTCTGAGCTTATCCACCTCGGCTTTCAGCTTTTCAAAATCGGGAAAAAGTATAACATCAGACGACATTTTTCACACCTTCGCATCGTAATTATGAACACACAATCATATAGAATCTCCTCAAAATGTAATATGATTATTATGATTTGTCAACTATGGGCAAAATACTGACACCGGTCAGTGAATATTATTCATGCTTACGCCGCTCCATACGCCCGCAGATTCACAATATCTTATAGCTGTGTTTTAAAAATTGTTGATATCAGGAGGCTTCTACGGTATAATATTTTCCGAACACAGCATCAATAAGCTGTGTCTTGAAAGTTGGTGAATAAGTGGATAAAAAGGAAACTATAAAAAACATAATAAATGACAACGACGGTATTGCAAAAACCTCTGATTTTGTCGCCGAAGGACTTACCAACTATGATGTAGCCAATCTATGCAAAGAGGGTTATCTTGAGCGCATAAGACATGGTTATTACCAGCTCGCCGAGCGTGAAGATATAAAGGAAGAACAGGTGCTTGCCTCTCTCCTTCCCGAAAGCATCGTATGCGTGGAATCGGCGCTGTTTTATTACGGCTACAGTGACTTTTCGCCCCGGCAATGGTCAATCGCCGTCCCACGTACCTTCTCACGGACAAGGCTGCATATAGATTCTTTGGCGACAAAGGTGTATTTTGTACAGCCTGCCTTGTTTGAAATCGGAAAAACAAGCGGGGATTTTAATGGAGTGCAGCTTGCTGTTTATGACCGGGAACGCACCATTTGTGACTGTTTCAAATACCGCACAAAGCTGGACAACGAAATGTTTAATAAGGCGCTCAATGCCTATGCTGCCGATAAAAAGAAGAACCTGAGCAATCTTTCC
>CASEFA010000026.1 GCA_949287095.1 uncultured Bacillota bacterium | reverse complement strand
CTGCATGAGATAGCAAGGACGCAATATCTGCAAGCAGCTTAATGATAGAGATTAATATTTACCTGATAACGATTTTACACACAAATTTGGACTTGACTGATATGACCAAGAAAAATTGGTTTTTTCGTAGAAATTAACCAATTAGACCAAAACAAAACGGCCGCTGTATTTTGCGGGAAAACTAAAACGCAGGCGACCGGGATAGGCGGCAGGCTGCGTTTTGAAAGGACTTTATTTATGTTTCTGGCTTTTAGGCAATTCCTGTGATGGGCGGCGGATTTTACAGTGCTGCGTCCAATATCGGCTTCAGCTCGTGCTTTGGCCTGAAGCCTACGAAGGTATCGACGATTTTGCCGTCTTTGACCAGCATGAGAGTCGGCACGCTCATAACTCTGTGAGCTCTGGCAAGCTCCATCTCATCGTCGATGTTGACTTTGGCTATCTTCAGCCTTCCTGCATATTCGGGTTCCAGCTCTTCGAGAATAGGGCCCAGCATTTTGCACGGGCCGCACCAGCTTGCCCAGAAATCTACCAGTACAGGAATATCGGAATTCATTACTTCAGCTTCAAAATTATTCTTATTAACGTTCATTTTATCCTCCTTCCCGGCCTTTGCCGGATTCAGCATTTCTTTATTGTGACCTCATTATACCCCGTCTTGTAAAAGCCGTCCGTGACTAAGTCACATAAGCGAATATTTTTTAAAGATTTTTCAGCGCCGCGCAGTCCTTGACGATTATGGCGCCCCGCTTCAGTTCTATGAAGCCGTCTGCGGCAAAACGTTTCAGCATTCTCGTAACGACCTCTCTGGCGGAGCTTATCTGGACGGCGATCTCCTCCTGAGTCATTCTGATCTCTGACTTTCCCGTGCGGGCGCACTCGTCTGCAAGGAAAGTGCCCAGCCGCCTGTCCATCTTCTCGAACAAAATCTGCTGCATGGTCCACATGACCGTGGAGAACCGCTCCATGGCAAGCTCGTAAAGGAAGCAGCGCACATTTATATTCTCTTTCATGATCCCGTCCACTGCGCCGGAGTTTATCACCAGGATTTCCGTGTCCTTTTCGGCGACGATTTCCGTCTCGAAGGTTATCTGACTTATGACGCAGGACGCTGAAAGAACACACAGTTCTCCCGGTCCGATTCTGTAGAGAGTGACCTCCCTGCCTTCCTCGGAGAGAAGATATACTCTCAGACTGCCTTTCAGCACGAAGACCATTCCCAGACAGGTTCTTCCTCCGCCGTGAACGATTTCCCCCTTGGCGTATTTCCTTATTGAGGCGTTTTCCTGCGCATACTCCGCCTGACTTTGCGTCAGCATGGATGTAAACGGCAGCGCGCCGATTTTTTCTCTTATAGTATTTTCGCTCATGTATTGAAATTACCCCGCATAAAGAGGTTTAAAACAGTAGGCAGAAGGGGAGAGACAGGAGGCAAATAAAAAAGCGGTCCTTTTCGTCCGCATGGGGTCGGGGCCGCTATTGTGCTTTAATCCTTTTAAGCCAGTATGTTTTTCCGTAGACGATGCCTTCCACGATGATGCACATGATTATGGCCGCGAAGATATCAACAACGGAGTGCTGTTTTATAAATGCCGTCGAAAGGCTGATGATGACGGCGCAGAATACGATGAAAATCTTAAACGGCGCCGACGCTGTTTTTTCCTTCAGCCAGGCGGACGCGATGCCGATGGAATAGGCGACGTGAAGGGAAGGACAGACACCGGTATTTGTATCTACGGAGTAGAGAAGTCCGACAAGGGCAGTCAGCGCGTTGTCCCGTGGAAACTCCGCAGGCCGGAGATCCTGACGGCTGGGGAAAAGAATGTAGATTGCCATGGCAATCATCTGGGTTAAAATTATATATTTCTGCAGGCTTTTGAAGCTGTCTATGTCGTACAGGAGAAAATATCCCAGGGAGCCGATAATCAGCAGATACCAGCCTACGTAGGGAATGACAAAGGCCTCGCAGAACGGGATAATGTCGTCCAGCCGGCAGTGCATCGGCGTACAGCTTTCGGCGGGTATCAGATTCTCCGTAAGAACGAAGAGGACGAAGTATACGATCCACCCCGACAAAAGCTTCAGGTGGGAAAACTGCGGCTCGTTTATCCTTGATAGGCGAAATGTACGGTAATCAACGACTGGTTTTTTCATGAAAGTCCTCGGTTTCGGCAATGTTGGTCGGATATTCCTTCTTTGGCAGGTTAGGATACGGAATGACGGTATGCTTCGGCAGGCCGCACGCTATATCCGTTATGGTGTCCATCAGATACTCACAAATTCTGGTACGCTCTTCAGCCTTTGGCGCATCGTGTCTGTACTGAACGGGCTTTCCCAGCACCATCTCCTTAAGCCTGGGAGCGAGATACATGGGAACGAACATGATTTCCTTTCCGGTCATTTTATAGTACAGACGGGCGACGTCCACGAACCCGGTCTGGAAGTCGTTTACTATGTGATTGTGGGGAACGTGATGCTCCGGGAAAATGATAACGTTTGCTCCTTCTGCCAGCGCACTGGCGGTTTCCTTGAGCGTGGAGACGATTCGCCTGTCTCTGTAGACGGCGATGGTGTCTGCATGGTTGAATATGAAGGAAGCTGCCGGCGCGATAACATAAGACAGGATTCTGTAATACCACCTGATGTACTTCGGCTTTTCCGACCAGAAATCGTGGAAAGCGTACGCAGGCACTTCCCGGGTATGCATCATTTCTTCCGTGCACCAGATCTTTCGCTGCCCCGGAAAGTACAGCTCACAGGCAATGGGCCCGTTCATTTTGGCGTGATTGCACACGATAACAGAAGGTTCGCCGGGAAGAAACTCGGTTCCGACGACCCTGATCCCTGGATAAAACAGGCGAACGGCGCCTTTGATAAGCTTAAACAGCAGTGATGATTTTTTACGTTTCATAGTAATCTCAAATAATCCCGGACGTATACACGGATACGGCCGGAATCGTAACCCCCTCTATATTATCAGGCTTTGGCGGAAGCGAGCCTTTTCAGCTCCTCCTCTTCCAGCTTTCTGTATGCCACCTTTCCGACCAGAGTCTTAGGCATATCTTCCCTGAATTCAATGTCGTAAGGCATTGCGTATTTTGCTATGCTCTTTCGGCAGTGATCCATGATAAGCTGCTTGGTGTGTTCGTCCGCCGGAGCGCCGGGAACCAGCTTTACGAAAGCCTTGACCTTCTGCATCTTGTAGTCGTCCGGTACGCCTATAACGCAGCTCATCTGAACGAGCTCGTGAGCGTCAAGGATGTTTTCAATCTGGGCAGGATAGATGTTGTAGCCGGAGGAGACGATCATACGCTTTGCGCGGCCTTTGAAGTAGACAAAGCCCTGCTCGTCCATGGTGCCAAGGTCGCCCGTATAGACCCAGGTAAGCCCGTCGTCGTGTCTTCGCAGGGTTTCGGCCGTCTCTTCCGGGTTATGCATATACTCTTTCATAACCGTAGGGCCGGCAAGGAGTATTTCGCCTTCCTCTCCGTAAGGAAGTTCCTTATCGGTTCCGGGTTCCACAATCTTTATGTATGTGTCAGGGAACGGCAGCCCTATGCTGCCCTCTTTGTGCATGTGTGAAGGAGTCAGGCAGCAGGCCGTGACGGTCTCCGTCGTGCCGTATCCCTCGCGTACCTGAACTGTAGCTCTGTGCTCCGCAAGGAATCTGTCCAGCTTCTTTTTCAGCTCGATGGAAAGGGAATCGCCGCCGGAGAAAACACCCTTAAGACAGCTGAGATCCTTGCCGTCCATGGCAGAAATCCGCAGCAGAGCCTCGTACAGGGTAGGCACTCCGGCGATAAAGTTGCACTTGTATTTTATAATCTGCTTGGCGTAGCTTTCCGGCGTGAAGCGCGGTATCAGAATGCAGCGTCCGCCCTGAGACAGCATGGTATGGATGCATACGCCCAGACCGAAGCCGTGAAACAGGGGCATGGCCGCCAGCATTCTGTCTCCCGGATTGAACATTGGATTTGCCGCTATGACCTGCTGACCGAGGGCGTTGAAATTCTTATTGGTAAGGAGTATGCCCTTCGTGGTGCCGGTGGTGCCGCCTGAATACAGGATAACGGCAGGGTCGTCGGCCTTGGGATGCACCTTGTACTTGTAGAAGCAGTGTTTGCTCAGCTTCATAAAGTCCGACCAGCGTATTACGGGAGCGTCGGCGGGAATCTTTTCGATTTTCCTTCCCTCCGTCAGCATGTAGCCTGCTTTGATAGGCTTTGAGAGGGCGTCCTTGATGCTGGCGATTATCAGGTTTACAACCTTTGTGTTATGCCTGATGTGCTCGAACTTATGGTAGAACTGATCCAGGGTGACGGCCGTCACGCTTTCCGACTCGTTGAGGTAGAATTCTATTTCCTTCTCGGCCGACAAAGGGTGAATCATGTTGGCTATGCCGCCTACAAGATTGACCGCGTAGAACATGTATATGGCCTGGGGACAGTTAGGCATCGCTATTGTAACTTTGTCTCCCTCGCGGATACCGATAGTCTTCAGCGCTTTGGCGCAGGTTTCGATTTCCTGAATCAGCTTCCGGTACGTAGTGGATTTTCCCATGAAGTCAAAGGCCACCTGGTTTGGGTATTTGTCTGCAATCCGTTCCACCGCTTCGAACATGGAACCATCAAAGTAGTCAAGGTGCATAGGCAAATCGCCCATATAGTCCTTCCATGGAGTTTTGGCAGTTATTTCGTTCATATCAGTAGTTCACCTTTTCGTTCAGCGGCTGCTCCAGAAGCTCCGGATTTTCCAAAAGGTGCTTCAGCAGCCGTATGGTTTTAGAGTAGTAATATCCGTCAGCAAGACGTTCGTCGATGGTCAGCCCCAGGTCGACGCTTTCCCGCATCTCCATGTGTCCGTCGTCATCGTAGAAAGGCCGCTTTCTAATCTCGCCTATTACGCAGAACACGGAGCAGGTACCCCAGTTGGTCAGGTGGTGATACCCGGCATGAAGTCCGATGGAGCCCAGGTTCGCAAGCACCGCGGAAGAGTAGAAGGGATCCGTGGCTATGACGCCTGCGGGCATACGGCCGTGTCGGTCCAGAAATCTTGCTCCGGCGCCTATAAGCTTAAGCATGAACCTCGGGAATTTCTGTATGATGTCCATGCTGTTCGTTGAAGGGTCCTTCTCGTCGCTGCGGCAAAACGATACCTGCCTGAAAATCTCGTCGTGAATGATGTCGATGGTCTCGCTGCCGTCTGTTCTGATCTTCGCAAGAGCCTCGCCGCCGTCGTCGGAGAACAGCTTTTTCACCGTGAAAGAAGCTGTGACCTCGTTGCGCTGGTACATTGTCTGGTTGGCGATAAAACGGTTCATCTTCGGCCGCAGGGTGATAGTCTTAAGCAGCGCCGTCACCATGACCTGAAAAAGGTTGTACGGGTAATCGGGGCCACCTGCGTTTTTCTTTTCAAGATACCTGTTGATGGCAGTCAGATCGATGCGCTCGCTGATATAGGCCTCGTTGTCACATCTGTTGGGGTACATCAGGGGCATGATCGCGTGCATGGAACTGATATTTTTTAAGTATGTTCCGTCCTTCCGGTCTCCGAATTTTCTGCTCATATAGAGATCCTTTCAAGTATTTTATCGGAATGTAAAATCGTCTTAAAACACTTAATGCCGTAGGCTCAATGTCTACGGCACCAAATGATGTAATAAAACTGGTCGGAGTGGCGAGACTCGAACTCGCGGCTTCTGCGTCCCGAACGCAGCGCGCTACCAACTGCGCTACACCCCGAAGCACCAGTACATTATAACATATTCGCGGCTAAATG
Source organism: uncultured Bacillota bacterium (assembly GCA_949287095.1). GTDB lineage: Bacteria > Bacillota > Clostridia > Peptostreptococcales > Anaerovoracaceae > Avanaerovorax. Next base: position 4,725 of record CASEFA010000026.1, on the reverse strand, counting down.
CAAGCATACCTTAACGGGCTATCCAGAAATATCCCAAAACCGCGATTCCGAGGACAATGCGGTACCAGCCGAAAACCTTGAAGTCGTGCTTCTTTATGTATCCCATGAGGAAGCGGATAACGATGAGGGAAACGACGAAGGAAACGACGGTTCCCACCAGCAGTATGACCGCCTCGAATGGGGTAAAGGAGAAACCGAACTTCACCAGCTTCAGAAGGCTTGCCCCGAACATGACCGGAATTGCGAGAAAGAATGTAAACTCTGCCGCAACGGTTCTGTTTACGCCTATGAGAAGTCCTCCTATAATGGTCGAACCGGATCTGGAGGTTCCCGGAAATATCGCCGCAATGAGCTGGAAGAAGCCGATGATAAGGGCGTCCTTATATGAAATCTCCTTCAGGGAATTGATGTGGGGCTGACGGTGCCTGTTGGTGTTTTCGATGACTATAAAGGCGATACCCACGATGATGAGCATGGCGGCAACCACGGCCGGCTTATAGAGATACTTCTCGAAGAACTCGTCAAAGAGAAGTCCTATAACCGCCGCCGGCAGACACGCAACGATAATCTTAACCCACATATTCATAACGTCGTAGCGGATAAACGGCTTGTTCTTTACCTTCGTATTGAAAGGCCAGATTTTGACCCAGAAGTTCACCACGACGGCGAGAATGGCTCCCAGCTGAATGACAACCAGAAACATATTCCAGAAATCTTCGCTGACCTTCATCGGCATGAACTCTTTAAAGAGAATCAGGTGGCCGGTGCTGCTTATAGGAAGCCACTCGGTAATGCCCTCCACTACTCCGTATATAACTGATTTAAGTATTTCGATAAAATTCAAAATTAATACCTCCCAATGGGATTATACTAACACATTATGGGAGGCATTTCAATTTCACTTAGGCTTATGTTAAAAGATTTTATATCTGAAAGTCCATGAAAGGTGTCGGCTCAGTGGTCACGTCGTAGAAGTGCCACCATTCGTTCTTGTACGCCTGAAAACCCACGCTCTCCATCACGTCTTTAAGATATGAAGCGTTCCTCTCTGCCGGGCTGCCGGGCGCGGCGTTTCTGAGGGCCGCTTTTTCGGAGAAGTCGTCAAAATGTGAAGGCATTTCGATTTCGTTTCCATCCATGTCCGTTAAAGTAACGTCTACCGCCAGGCCGTTCAGGTGTCCCGGTCTGAATGTGCGGGGCTTGCTCATGTCAGGAGGACGTGCGACAAAGTCGTCATTGGGCAGTATCTCCCAGAACTTTTTCTGAGCGCTGATAGGCCTGTATGCGTCCATGATCTTTACTCTGTAGCCATCAGCCTTGAACTTGTTACGGGCCTTTATGAGGATTTCCGCAGTGTGTCTGTCCATCCAGCATTCGCCGGAGGAGTAGACCTTCTGTCCTGTGAAGTTGTCGTCGGTGGCGTATTTCAGATCAATTATGAAGTCTTTGTCCACGTCCAATAATCTGATAAGGTTTCCTTTGCTGTTAAGATCGTATATCATGTTTTTTTACCTCCGGGAATTATTCTACAACGGCGCGCCGAAACCTTCAATTATTTTCTTGACAAAAGGTGTATCTCCGTGGCAGAATGTAAACAAAAGATTATATAAAACAACTTTAGCTTATGAAAGGTGAAGATAATGACCGGCAGAGAAGCGCAGCTGCTTAAATGGATAAAGGAAAACCCTATGATTTCCCAGCAGGAGCTGGCTGACAGGGCGGGAATAACCCGTTCGTCGGCGGCTGTTCATATTTCCAATCTGATGAAGAAGGGCTACATCGCAGGAAGAGGGTACGTGGTTAGCGAGCCCAGCTATACCGTGGTGGTAGGCGGCCTTAACAGGGATATAGGCGGAATTCCGTACAGACCCCTCGTTCCGAGGGATTCAAACCCGGGGAAGGTGAGCATATCCATAGGCGGCGTTGGAAGGAACATCGCCCACAATATGTCCCTCCTCGATATAAAGGTGAGCTTCCTTACGGCTCTGGGAGACGACGAATTTACCGACGTGGTGACCGCATCCTGCCTTGACCTTGGAATAGACATAAACAAAGCCTTAAGGGTCCGCGGCGAGACCAGCGCCACATATCTTTTCATAGCCGACGAGCACGGAGATATGGAGATAGCCCTTTCCGACATGGACATATTCCGTCACGTTACGCCTAAGTACCTTGAAAAGCACAGGAAATTCCTCGACGGCGCGGAAGCCGTGGTGGCGGATACCAACATACCGGAGGAATCCCTGGCATGGCTTTCCGAAAACTGCCGGGCTCCACTCTTTGTCGACCCGGTGTCGACCATAAAGGCCGAGAAGATTAAGAACCTGCTCGGAAGGATCCACACCCTGAAGCCTAACAAGCTGGAGGCGGAGTACCTTTCCGGAATAAAGATAACCGACGGCGAAAGCCTGGAGAGGGCGACGGAAAAGCTCCTTTCCGCCGGACTTAAGAGAGTGTTTATAAGTCTGGGAAGCGAGGGAGCGTACTGCGCAGAAGGAAGGGAGCGGGTTAAGCTTGCCTGCCCCGAAGCAGACCTTGTAAACACCACGGGCGGAGGAGACGCCTTCATGGCAGGTCTGGTGTGGGCGTGGCTTGACGGACGCAGCCTTGAGGAATCGGGGAAGATAGGTCTTGGCGCAGGAGCGGTGGCCGTAGAAGCTGAAACCACCATAAACCCTGAAATGTGTATAGAGAAGGCTCTCGCAAAGGGCGGCCTTAAGAGATAGAGTATCTGATTTTGGAAACGGAGGATAAACCCATGAACAAGTTTTTAGAAGTATCAAAGGAAGTGCAGGAGGCTCTGGACGCAGGAAAGCCGGTAGTAGCCCTGGAATCCACAATTATTTCCCACGGAATGCCTTATCCGCAGAACGTAGAGACGGCTCTTGCGGTAGAGAAGATCATACGCGATAACGGCGCAGTTCCGGCCACTATCGCAATACTGGGCGGCAAGCTGAAGTGCGGACTTTCCGAAGATGAAATCGAATACCTGGGAAAGAAGGGCAAGGAAATCGTAAAGTGCTCACGCCGCGACCTTCCTGTCGTTATTTCTAAGAAAATAGACGGCGCGACCACCGTTGCGACCACCATGATAATCGCCTCCATGGCGGGAGTTCAGATCTTTGCCACCGGCGGAATCGGCGGCGTGCATAGAGGAGCCGAGACAACCATGGATATTTCCGCAGACCTGGAGGAGCTGGCCCAGACGCCTGTAATGGTAGTATGCGCGGGAGCAAAGGCTATTCTCGACCTCGGTCTTACCCTCGAATACCTTGAGACAAAGGGCGTACCTGTAATCGGCTACGGCACCGAAGAGCTTCCGGCGTTCTACACCAGAAAGAGCGGATTCAAAGTTGACTACAGACTGGACACACCGGAAGAAGTTGCAGAGGCTTTTGCCGCGCAGAGAGGCGCAGGACTCAAGGGCGGTATGCTTGTGACGAACCCTATTCCGGAAGAATACTCCATGGACGCCGATGTGATTAACGCAGCCATCGACCAGGCTGTGGCAGAATCCGTAGAGCAGGGAATTCACGGCAAGGAATCGACTCCGTTCCTCCTCGCAAGAGTTAAGGAGCTCACTGGAGGAGACAGCCTGGACGCCAACATTCAGCTGGTGTTCAACAACGCAAAGGTTGCGGCTCAGACTGCGGTCAAGCTTTCGGAGATGAAATAGTTTATAATGCAGGGGCGGCGTTCTGCCGCCTTTTGCGCTAAGGAGGAACCGATGAAACTTATATCGTGGAACGTAAACGGGCTTAGAGCATGCCTGGGTAAAGGCTTTGTGGAATCCATGGAGAGCCTTGACCCCGACATCATAGCCATTCAGGAGACGAAGATGCAGGAGGGCCAGGCGGAGGTTGACCTTCCCGGCTATCACCAGTATTTCTGCAGCGCTGAGAAAAAAGGCTATTCCGGCACTGCGGTTTTTACAAAAGCCGAGCCTCTTTCGGTTACGAAGAACTTCGGCGACCACACCGACGAGGGCCGGGCGCTGATTCTGGATTACGGAAATTATTATTTTGTCAATGTATACGTACCAAACGCTCAGGACGGGCTTAAGCGGATAGACTACCGCATGAAGTGGGAGGATGACCTGAGAGGCCTCCTCTGCCAGCTGGACAGGGAAAAGCCTGTAATACTCTGCGGTGATATGAACGTGGCCCACGAGGAGATAGACCTTAAAAATCCTAAGACAAACCGGGGCAATGCAGGCTTTTCGGACGAGGAGCGGGGCAAGATGACCGAGCTTCTGGCAGCAGGCTTTACGGATACATTCAGGTATTTATATCCCGACGCGGAAGGCATATACAGCTGGTGGTCCTACCGGTTCAACGCCCGCAAGAACAACGCGGGATGGCGTATCGACTACTTCATCGTCAGCAACCGCATAGCCGACCGGATAAAGGACGCGAAAATCCACACCGACATATTCGGCAGCGACCACTGCCCGGTGGAACTGGATATAGATATGTAGGCGGGCGTTGCGTTGCCTCGCGTTGCTCCCTCGTTACCGCACCCGGCACCCTATCGTTCTTCGCGTTTTGGGTTTTGCCCGATATAAGCGTTTTTACAATAACCGGTTATTGGCTTTGACCAAAAAAGCAAGGTTTCCCAATAACCACCCGGTCATGTCCATATAATGGTGTAAAATCAAAAAATAAAAAGAGCACATAGCTCCAACCTCAGGTATAATATTAATCACCACAAAAACATCAACTGGAG
>CASEFA010000025.1 GCA_949287095.1 uncultured Bacillota bacterium | reverse complement strand
CAGGGAGCCCCCGCCCGGCACGATCAACACGCACATCCGATGGATGCCGAAGGGCAGACCGCAGAGTATCCAGAGCCAGAGGAGATCCAGCTCGCCATTCCTGATGCAGGCGGATTTGAAAATACAGTACAGCAGCCCGGCGATGGCGACGGGCAAAACCGCCTTTTTGAAAAATTCCTTGATGGCCTCGGTTCTCGTCATTGGCGGCACCTACTCCAAATCTTACAAGAACAAAAAGAGGTTGGAGAATGACCGTGAGAATTGGGTTATCTTCAAGGATGTCCACGAGCCGATCATCGAACGATCCGTATTTGAACAGGTACAGCAAAAGCGGGGAAAAATCCGCAAGCGCCGCACCAACGAAGGCGAGCACAATATGTTCTCCGGCCTGCTGGTCTGTGCTGACTGCGGCTGCAATCTTCACTTCCATTTCAATCAGGGCAACCCGGAGATTAAGTATTTCAACTGTTCCAACTACAAAGGTAATCGTGGGAGTTGTACTTCCACCCACTATGTCCGAGTAGATTTTCTGGAACAGGTGGTGCTTGGTGAAATCCGGCGCCTGACGAAGTTCGCCAGCCTCTATGAGGACGAATTTCTGAAAGCGGTGATCGGGCACTCCCAGCAAGCGGCGGAGACCGACCGCAAGCTGAAGGAGAAGGAATTGAAAGCCATGCTTGCCCGTGACGAGGAACTGGATGGGCTGTTTGAACGCATCTATGAGGACAATGTTTCCGGCAAACTCTCCGATGACCGTTTTGCGAAAATGTCCAGACGGTATGAGGACGAGCAAAAGGAGCTGGCGGAGAAAATCAAAAAGCTCCGCTCCGAAATTGAGAAGCAGAGCAGTCAGGCCATGACCACGGATATGTTTATCTCTTTGGTACGAAAGTATACCCGCGCACGCAAGCTCACACCCCGGATGCTCAACGAGTTGGTTGAGAAAATCGAGGTTTACCATGCGGAGAAAATTGATGGTGTGTGGGAGCAGCGGCTTCGCATCCATTATAACTGCGTGGGAGAAATCACAATCCCTAAAATGCTGCCCCTGCCCATCCCTGATGTGACCGTCAATACCCGGAAGGGGGTGTTCGTCAACTACACCCGACGGGAATCGAACCCGCATTATCAGCTTGGGAAGCTGAAGTTCTGCCATTGAACTACATCCGCATAAACGAAAAGTACCCCTGAACGAGGTACTTTTCACTGGCTAGGGTAGCAGGATTCGAACCTGCGCATGACGGAATCAGAATCCGTTGCCTTACCGCTTGGCGATACCCCATCGTTGGAGGCGACACCCAGATTTGAACTGGGGAATAAAGGTTTTGCAGACCTCTGCCTTACCACTTGGCTATGTCGCCACATAATCATACGTCATATGCTGCGTTCCGATATTTTAAATATGGGGTGGGTAGTGGGATTCGAACCCACGCATACAGGAGCCACAATCCTGTGTCTTAACCACTTGACGATACCCACCATATCGGGTAAGTCTCCTGCATCACTCCCATGGATATTCTAACACATGAACCAGCAATGCGCAACTTTATAATTGGCGACCTGGAACGGGCTCGAACCGTCGACCTCCAGCGTGACAGGCTGGCATTCTAACCAACTGAACTACCAGGCCGCATAGTAAGTGAAAAAAATGGTGGGCGTTATAGGGCTCGAACCTATGACCCTCTGCTTGTAAGGCAGATGCTCTCCCAGCTGAGCTAAACGCCCGAAAATGGTAGCGGCGAGTGGAGTCGAACCACCGACCTTCCGGGTATGAACCGGACGCTCTAGCCAACTAAGCTACACCGCCACGTTACCAGATTTTAATCACTGCAAGAAATATATTACCAAAACCGCGGGACTAAGTCAACAACTTTTTTCCCGAATCAGCCGCCAATATTTACCAGAGGGTTTATCGATGCTTCGGGCCGCCGCCGGCACCCTGTGCATAAGCAGCCGTCTTCCCGCGGCGGGCCGAAGTCTGCCTCTTTAGCCCGGTGGCCATGTGAGCTTACGCTTGCCGAGAATGTGAAAATGCAGATGCTTTACAGTCTGGAAAGCGTCCTCACCGTTGTTGCTCACTACTCTGTAACCGTTCTCAAGTCCCAGGTCGGCTGCGATCTCATGAATCTTGAACATGATGTAGCCTAAGAGCTCCTTGTCCTCTTCCCTTACATCGTCCAAAGAAGCGATGTGCTTTTTAGGAATTACGAGAACGTGAACCGGAGCCTGAGGGTCCAGGTCGTGAAACGCGATGATCTTATCGTCCTCGTAGGCAACATTTGAAGGAATCTCATGTCCTGCGATGCCGCAAAATACGCAATCACTCATGTGTCGTCTCTCCTTTCATTCCGTCTCTATATTCATGCAGGAGTCTGACATCGGCGAAAGTGCCTAAAAGCTCGTCGCCGCCCTCTGCATAAACTCTGACATAGTTATCTGTGTATCCCGTCAGCAGGCCTTCCTCCGTCCTTTCCTCGAACAAAACCTGCCTGATGCTGCCCCTGCACTTTTCGTAAAATGCAGAAGCCGCCTCACCTGCTTTTTCCGCCAGCCTTTCCAGTCTTTCGTTCTTAACGTTTCCCGGTATCTGGTCCGTCATCTCAGCGGCTTTCGTCCCGCTCCTCTTCGAGTAGCGGAAGCAGTGGACGCGGCAGAAACCTGCCGCGTCCACTGCGGCGAGGGTCTCGCCGAAAGCCGCCTCGGTTTCTCCCGGAAAACCTGCTATTATATCGGTAGTTATACCGTAGAGCGGATCAAAGTCCTTGAGCACATTTACTATGTCCATGTACTCATCTACGGTATAGTGTCTGTTCATCTTCGCGAGCACCTCATCAGAACCGCTCTGAATTGACAGGTGCAGGTGTCGGCAGAGCTTTTCGTACTTCAGAAGTCCTTTTACGTATTCCGCATTTATAACGGTCGGCTCCAGTGAACTGAGCCTTATTCTGAAGTCTCCCGGAATATCGCTTAAAGCCCTGATCAGGGGCTCTATCCCCGAGCATTGTGCAGATTTTGCGACCCCGTTTACACACGGCTCACACCCGTTTAATCCGTCTCTCTCCGCTCCGTAAAGGGCCGTGTTTATGCCGGTGAGAATCAGCTCCTTAAATCCTTTGTCTATGAGGGTTTTCGCCTCGCGGATTATCTCCTCCATACTTCGGCTTCTCACCGGGCCTCTGGCGTAGGGTATCATGCAGTAGGAGCAGAACCTGTTGCAGCCCTCTTCTATCTTTATGTAAGCCCGGGTTCTTGACTCCATGGAAGTGATGATACCGGACGATTTATATTCGGTAAGTTCCTCACACGGGGTCACCATGCACAGCTTGTGCCGGTCTTTCTTTTCCTGCGCTTCTCTTCTGTCGATAAAATCCTCTATGTATTTTCTAAGCTCGTTTTTCTCGCCGTTTCCTGCGACTATGTCAACGCCTTCCACGGAAGCCACCTCCGCAGGCTTTGTCTGAGCGTAGCAGCCTGTAACGGCGATAACCGCCTCCGGTGAGCGCCGCTTCATCCGCCTTATGTACTGACGCGATTTTCTGTCGGCGAGATTCGTAACGGTGCAGGTGTTTATGACGTAGATATCGGCAACGTCGTCTTCGCCCGCCACCTGATATCCTGCCCGGGCGAATTCCTCCTTCAGCGCCTCGGTCTCATACTGGTTCACCTTGCAGCCGAGAGTGTAAAATGCTATTTTCAAATTATCGTCCCCAACCACTTAACTTAGTCCTTATTTCGAAAACACTGCATCATTTCTGGAAAGAAGATAGACACAGTACTGATTCATACTTATTCCCTCTCGTTGAGAATGTTCCGCTAAAGATCTGTGCAGACTCCTTGGAATTCTCAGTTTGAATTGTCCTGAATAGTCCTCCAGGCTATCCGGCTCATGGATTTCGATACCGGCCTCCAGTGCTTCTTCCAGCCACGCTCTTTTCGAATCCAGAGCGTTTTCTACCGCACTTTCAACGGTATCACCGCATGTTATACACCCGGGTAAATCCGGATAAGATACAACGAAGCCCCCTTCATCTTTATCTTCCACTATTTCCATACGATAGGGCATGGCCATATAATCATTCAGCGTCTTCATTATTCTTCGCCTCACTTTCTACAATCTGCCTTACCATTTCAACGTAAACCTTCTTAATCGATCCGCGCTTTGGTATAGTAATCGGAGCACAGCCCTGCTTTCTAAAAGTATAGTGGCTGCTGCCGCCTCTTGGCGCCTTCATTTCATATCCGTAGCTTTCCAGCACCTTACGCAGCTCATCAAATCTCAGATTTCCGGATAACTCGAATATGCGCCCAATCAACTTATCCCACTTTGACATTTTTCTGTTTACTTACCCCTTTCATTATACATGGTGTCATATACGGTGTCAATATTACCCTGCGCCTACAGCTCCAATTCATACATTATCATGGCAAGGGCCGCAGGCCCTGCCGTTTCCGTTCTCAGAACGGTCTTTCCCAGGGATACGCAGTCCGCGCCCAGCTCCTTCAGGGCCCGGGCTTCACCATCGGAAAAACCGCCCTCAGGCCCGATGATCACGGCTATTCGTTCAGGCCTGCAGCCGCCATTTTCGCCGCTTACGGTTTCGCGCAAGGAGTCTTTTATGGTTCGTCCCGTCTCATTTTCGTAAGGAAATATAACCTTATCGAAATCCGAAAGCATGCCTGTCATCTGTCCGAAGGACAGCTGCTCTCCCACTTCAGGAATTCTGCCCCGCCTGCACTGCTTGACGGCTTCTGCGGCGACTTTCCGCCACCTGGCTATCTTCTTTCCAAAGCCGTCCTTTTCAACCACCACGGTTCTGTCCATGAACACCGGATAAATCTCCGAAACTCCCAGTTCTGTGCATTTCTGGACTATTTCGTCCATCTTGGAAGCCTTTGGCACTCCCTGAAACAGAGTGACCTGAATCCGCGGTTCCCGTGCGAAAGCCTGCTTGTCGGTTATTCTTAAAACCGCACTGTCATCGCTAATCTCCTCTATTACGGCTCTGTACTCCCACTTTGCAGAATCGGAAACCTCCACCTCATCTCCCGGCTTAAGGCGCAGAACCTTCCTCATATGCCTGAGGTCGCCGGAATCGGTTATGACGATTTCCGAATCCCCTATATCCCTTTCCTTTACAAAGAATCTGCTCATATCCATCCTCCGAGTATCCTGTTAAAGGCGTCGAAATATATGAGTGCGAATGAAAATACGATGACGAAAGGAAGGCCCATGAGCCTTTTATCCCTTCCTCTTGCAAGGATAAGATAGAGGGCGCACGCAAGTATCAGCTCGAAGATCAGAGCATACGACCTGCTGTAAAAGGCAGGATATCCTTCCGCTATCATAAGGGACGGCGCAACGGCCGCGCAGATTCCGCCGATCCACTCCTTCTGGTGAGAGTTGTGGGAAACTATGCATATGAGGGCTCCGATGACGGCCAGAATAAGCCTGTAGATAAAGAGCCGCATATCTCCTCCGCCTCCCGCAAGGTAAACGTAAAGGGTGTACGCGCAGACTGCCCCGCCGTAACACGCAAAGGCAGCGATTCCGCTCTTTAAGGTATCGCCTGCGTAAAAAGCGAGGAGGGACCCGGCAAAGAGCCATATCCCGTAATGGACGAGGACGTTTCCAATAAGTCCCCTTCCTCCGATGTCCCCTGTCACCCACGCCAGGAACATGCCCAGCACCAGGGCGAACAGCGCGTAGATAACGTCATATTTTCTTCCTGTCTTTCCTCTGTTGTATGCCAAAATCTGTCTCCTGTTACGTATGCCCCTTCATTTCAGGGGCGTTTTTTCCACTTTTAAATGCTTCTGCACCTTTCCACTGCTTCATGCCATCCCTTTATGAGCCTTTCACGCAGCTCTTCGTCCATGGAAGGCTCAAATACCTCGGCCGGGCGGACGTTCGCCTTTAAATCCTCGGTATTCTTCCAGTATCCCGTAGCAAGGCCCGCAAGGTACGCGGCACCCAGAGACGTCGTCTCTATTATCTCCGGTCTGTACACGGCGGTGTTCAGAATGTCCGACTGAAACTGCATGAGAAAACCGTTGGCGCACGCTCCTCCGTCCACCCTGAGGCCGGTGAGACTTCTTCCAAGATCGGACTCCATGGCCTTTAAGAGGTCATAGCACTGATACGCCATGGACTCCAGAGCCGCTCTCACTATGTGGTTTTTGCTGCTTCCTCTTGTAAGTCCCGTCAGAATTCCCCTTGCGTCCGGGTCCCAGTACGGCGCGCCCAGCCCGGCAAAGGCCGGAACCAGATACACTCCGCCGTTATCGCTTACGGCTTTCGCAAGGCCTTCACTTTCCGCCGCAGAGGATATTATACCCAGCTCGTCTCTCAGCCACTGGATTACCGCTCCGCACACGAAGACCGAACCCTCCAGGGCATAGCTGACTTTACCGTCAAGGCCCCACGCCACGGTGGTGAGAAGTCCGTTTTTCGACGTTACAGGCTTTTCGCCGGTGTTCATGAGCAGGAAGCAGCCCGTTCCGTAGGTGCTCTTCGCCATACCCTCGTCAAAGCACATCTGGCCGAACAGAGCCGCCTGCTGATCTCCCGCAGCGCCTGCAACAGGTATAGAGCCCGCGAACAGGTCGCTTTCCGTCTCGCCGAAGAAGCCGCTTGACTGCTTTATCTCCGGCAGCATCGATGCCGGAATCCCGTATATGCCAAGAAGCTCCTCGTCCCATTTAAGGTCGTGTATGTTGAACATCATGGTTCTCGATGCGTTGGAATAATCGGTGGCGTGAACTCTGCCCTTCGTCATCTTCCATATGAGCCAAGTCTCCACCGTTCCGAAGAGAAGCTCCCCTCTTTCCGCCCTTTCCCTTGCGCCTTCAACGTTTTCAAGAATCCAGCGTATCTTCGTGGCGCTGAAATAAGGGTCGATGAGAAGGCCGGTCTTTTCCTTTATCTTATCTGCAAGTCCCGCCTCTTCAAGTCTCCTGCAGTAATCTGCCGTTCTCCTGCACTGCCACACTATGGCGTTATACACAGGCTCTCCCGTGTTCCTGTCCCATACTATGGTGGTCTCTCTCTGGTTGGTGATGCCGATGGCTTCGATATTATGCCACGTTGCCGCAGCCTTTATGAGAGCCTCGTAGCACACGCTTACCTGAGAACTCCATATCTCCTCAGGGTCGTGCTCCACCCACCCCTCTTCAGGGAATATCTGGGTGAACTCCTTCTGAGCCGAGCTTATCTGCCTGCCAGCTCTGTCGTATATTATGCACCGGGAGCTGCTGGTTCCCTGGTCCAGTGCCATTATGTACTTATCCATGGTTTCTCCCTCTTCTCCGCGATTAAACGAAAATCGCCATTATCTTGTTGGATATGTCAAAGCCCTTTTCGGTTATCTTAATCCTGCCGCCTTCCATTGAAACGTCTCCTTCCCGGACAAAGGGCGCAAGCTCTCTTTTTCCTTCCGGAAATGCCTCAAAGAGGCCGCGGCCAAACCTTTTTCTAAAATCATCTAAACCTATTCCGTCGTTCATCCGAAGACCGGTAAACACGTACTCGCTCATATCGTCGGCCGCCGTATTCTCGTGATACTCGTAAAAAGGCGGATTGGTCATGCGCTTTCCGTCTATGTATGAGCTTGCCGAATCGCCTATTCCTATGTACTCGGCAAGGGTCCAGTATTTTATGTTGTGCCTGCACTGAAAGCCGGGTTTTGCCGCGCTTGAAATCTCATACTGTACGTATCCTGCGTCTCTTAAAACAGAAAGAGCCTCGTGATACATCTTCCTGTCCGTTTCGTCAGGCGCCTCGTCAAATTCGCCTCTTCTGTACCTGTCGTAAAATACCGTGCCCTCCTCTATCTGAAGGCTGTAAAAGGATATGTGCTCGGGAGCCATGTTTACAAGCTCCCTTACGGTTTCCCGCCATATTTCTTCTGTGCAGCCGGGAACGGAAAACATGAGATCGCAGCTGATGTTTTCAAATCCGGCTTCTCTTGCAAGGCGAAAAGTCTCCTTGAACTGAGCCGCCGTATGAATGCGCCCCAGATTTTTAAGGACTTTGTCGTCAAGGGACTGGCAGCCTATGGAGAGCCTGTTTATCCCCGCTTTCCTGTACGTCTTAAGCTTTTCCCCGGTCACAGTGCCCGGATTTACCTCTATGGAAATCTCCGCGTCGGAACAGACCTCAAAACTCTCCCTCGCGGCTTCAAGGATATCCTCTATGAGCTCCGGCGCAAGGATTGAAGGCGTGCCGCCTCCTATATAAACTGTGTCGACGATTCTGCCCGGACCGTATTTTGCGCCAAGCTCTTTCGTATCCTCTATTACTCTTTTGACGTATTCCCGCCTTTTCCCGGCCGTCTCTTCCGGGCTTTCACCTGACGAAGGCGGCTTTGAGTAAAACCCGCAGTACGGGCATTTTGCGGCGCAGAAAGGTATGTGAATGTATAATCCCAGAGGTTTTTTCATAAGAGCCGCCTCTATTTATTGTCGTCGTAGCGCAGCACTGCCGTAAAGGCCTCCTGAGGAACCTCCACCTTGCCGAACTGGCGCATGCGCTTCTTTCCTTCCTTCTGCTTTTCCAAAAGCTTTTTCTTTCTGGAGATGTCTCCGCCGTAGCACTTGGCGATTACGTCCTTTCTGTACGCTCTCACCGTCTCCCTTGCGATGACCTTCTGTCCGATGGCAGCCTGAATAGGAACCTCGAACTGGTGCATAGGGATTATCTCCTTAAGCTTTTCGCAGACGAACCGTCCCCTTGCATAGGCCTTTGACTCGTGGACTATCATGGAGAAAGCGTCTATGAGCTCTTTGTTCAGGAGAACGTCCAGCTTCACCAGGTTAGACTTTTCGTATCTGTCGAACTCGTAGTCCAGGGAGCCGTAGCCTCTGGTCTTGGATTTAAGAGCGTCAAAGAAGTCATATATTACCTCGTTTAGAGGCATGTCGTAATGAAGCTGTACCCGGTTTTCCGTTATGTACTCCATGTGAAGCATTCTGCCCCTTCTCTCCTGGCAGAGTTCCATCACCGAGCCCACGTACTCCTTCGGAATCATTATGTCCGCCTTTACCATAGGCTCTTCTATCCTTGAAATCTCTGCGGCAGGGGGCAGATTGGTAGGATTCTGTATCATCTCCACTGTGCCGTCCGTCTTTACAACTCTGTAGACTACGCTTGGAGAGGTTGTGACCACGGCAAGGTCAAACTCCCTTTCAAGTCTTTCCACGATTATTTCCATGTGAAGAAGTCCCAGGAATCCGCATCTGAATCCGAATCCCAGGGCCGTAGACGTTTCCGGCTCGAATATGAACGCCGCGTCGTTTACCTGAAGCTTTTCCAGGGCATCCTTTACGCTCTCGTACTTCTCTCCTTCTGCAGGATAAATTCCGCAGTACACCATGGACTGGACTTTCTTATATCCCGGAAGGCTCTCCTCCGCAGGGTCGTTATCGAGGGTTATGGTATCTCCCACTCTCGCGTCCTTTACCTGCTTTATGCTGGCGCAGATATAGCCTACCTCGCCTGCTCTCAAGAACCTGGTCGGAACGTGACCCGGCGCCATGACTCCCACCTCGGTGACCTCGTACTTCTTCTTCGTGTTCATCAGCCTGATGGTGTCTCCCACCTTCACCTGACCGTCGAAGATGCGGGCGTATATGACAACGCCCTTGTAGTTATCGTATACGGAGTCGAATATGAGGGCCTTAAGCTTTCCCGAGACGTCACCCTTCGGCGCGGGAATCTTTTCCACTATTGCCTCCAGAAGTTCCTCTATTCCTATGCCCTCCTTTGCGGAAACCAGTGGCGCGTCCGACGCGTCGATTCCTATCATCTCCTCTATCTCGTCCTTTGTCTCCTGGGGACGTGAGCTTGCAAGGTCTATCTTGTTAAGGCACGGCAGAATCTCAAGATCCTCCTCCAGCGCCAGGTAGACGTTGGCCATGGTCTGAGCCTCCACTCCCTGGGTGGAGTCCACTACAAGCACCGCGCCCTCGCAGGCCGCAAGACTTCTCGATACCTCGTAGTTGAAGTCCACGTGGCCCGGCGTATCGATAAGGTTGAATATATACTCGTTTCCGTCCTTGGCCTTATATACAAGTCTGGTGGTCTGAAGCTTTATGGTTATGCCTCTCTCCCTTTCCAGCTCCATGTTGTCGAGGAACTGCTCCTTCATGTCCCGGTGAGCCACCAGCCCGGTGTTTTCTATTATCCTGTCGGCCAGGGTGGATTTTCCGTGGTCTATGTGAGCTATAATGCTGAAATTTCTTATGTAATCCTGATAGTTCATCTTTACCTCATTTAAACAAAATCTGCGCGAGGGGCCTTTTCCCTCATCATTATATTTTATCGTAATCGGCCTCCGTTAGCAATAAAAAAACGATGGGAGACACGCGCCATCGTTTTTTCTTAGTTTGGTTGTGTATTTAACTTATACACCTGTGGGGACGGGTGAGATTATTTCGCTGCCTTGGCTGCGTTTAATCTTTTTGCCAGTCTGGAAACCTTTCTGGAAGCTGCATACTTATTGATGGTACCCTTAGCGGCAGCCTGCATGAGCTTCTTCTCTGCAAGTCTGAAAGTCTCGTCAGCCCTGGCGAAATCCTCTGCTGCGATTGCTGCGTCAAAATCCTTAAGAACGGACTTAACGTGGCCCTTTACTCTCTTGTTTCTTGCAGTCTTACGGTTAATCACACTGATTCTTTTCTTTGCGGATTTAATGTTTGCCATTATTTTTACCCCACTTTTCTTCAAAATTCAGCAATAACTTTTGTAAATTCGCGACTAATAGTATATATCATTTCGCTTATCATTGCAAGACGTGATTTTAATTTTCTTCAGTCAAAAAAATTGTCCTGTGAGGTGATCACAGGACAATTTCAGACTGTAGACAAACCCCAGACGACAAGAGCGATTCGTCCGGGGTTTTCTCATGTAAAAAAGTATAGAATCTATTGAAATTTCAACGATTAAGTCTCATTTTATGGTATAATATATTCATAAGGAGGCCTCAAAATGATCTCGAAAACCCCACAGAAAAATGATCAGGTACAGATGATTTCCATAGAGCAACTCGTTCCCCAAGATCATCTGCTCGGAAAGATAGACAGTCTCATAGACTTCAACTTCATTTATGACTTAGTAGAAGATAAATATTGTCCCGATAATGGCAGACCAAGCATCGACCCTGTAACCTTGATTAAAATCCCTCTGATACAGTATATGTATGGCATCAGAAGTATGCGGCAGACGATTAAAGAGATTGAAGTAAACATGGCATACAGATGGTTTTTAGGTCTTGGATTTTACGATAAAGTACCTCATTTTTCGACATTCGGAAAGAACTACAAAAGACGTTTCGAAGGTACTGACCTTTTCGAGCAGATATTCCAGAATATCCTTATGCAGTGCATGAAGAAAGGACTAGTAGATACATCATTGGTATTCGTAGATTCAACGCACGTTAAAGCCTGTGCCAACAGAAAGAAGTGTAAGAACGTACTTGTAGCAAAGAAGGCAGCCAGAACCTACGATGAGGCACTGAAAGAAGAAATCAATAAAGACAGAGAGACTCACGGAAAAAGACCTCTTAAAGAAAAGGAAAAGGATGAAGGGAGTCAGGACGAGGAATATCCCAGTAAATGCAAGACGAGAAAAGAGAGCCTGACAGATCCTGAAAGCGGATGGTTTCATAAAGGAGAGCATAAGGAAGTTTTCGCTTACAGCGTTCAGGCGGTGTGCGACAGACACGGATGGATGCTCGGTTACAGCGTTCATCCGGGGAATGAAAATGACAGTAGAACCTTCCCGACCATATATGAAAAGATAAAGAGACTTAACCCTGATATGATAGTAATGGATGCGGGATACAGGACACCGGCTATTGCAAAACAGATACTTGATGATGAAATAGAGCCGCTGATGGCATACAAGAGACCACAGACTAAGAAGGGCTTTTTCAGGAAATACGAATATGTATATGACGAGTACTATGATTGCTACATATGTCCTGGCAGTCAGATACTTAGGTACCATACAACTAACAGAGAAGGATACAGAGAATACAAAAGCGATGGCAGCATATGTGCAACGTGTCCATACCTTGATAAATGCACTGAAAGCAGGAATCATGTCAAGACGGTTACCCGCCACGTGTGGGAAAACTACATGGAAATCTGTGAAGATATTAGACATAGAACAGGTTCAAAGGACATATATGCAAAGCGAAAAGAGACCATAGAGAGGAACTTTGGTACGGCAAAAGAGAACCACGCAATGAGATACACCCAGCAGATAGGAAACGAGAAGATGGCGATGAAAGTTGGGCTTACGTTTACGTGCTTAAATATTAAAAAGCTGGTAAGAATACTGTGGAAATCAGGAGGCGAGAGGACTAAAAAATGCTCCACTTCTGCCATACTTGAATCAATATACGAGAAACTGAAAATTGCCATAGAAAACCCCAGACGAATCGCTCTTGACGTCTGGGGTTTGTCTACGGTCTGAAATTGTCCTGTGAGGTGATCACAGGACAATTTCATCATAGATTATTTGATGTATTTTTTCTTTTTGTTGTATGCAGTTGTTCCGAATAATCCTGCTCCTGATACAAACAGCAGAGCAATCCACAGCATCATATTGCTGTTGTCGCCGGTCTGCGGTGACCGGGTATTATTGTCGGTTTCCGAGAAGTCAGGATTTTCGTTACCCGATTCCGTCGGCTTGTAATTGGGATCAGCTGCGCCGCAGACGGTGCATTTGCCATCTTCATAGCTGTGGCCGATAGCCGGGATGTCAGCCGCATCCTTCGTATCTGTGTAGGTCTGGCCGTTAAATTCGACGGTCGCCGTATATGTGGTTACGCCTTTTTCCGTACAGGTGGCTGGCGTCTTGACCTCCGATGTAACAGTCACTTCCGGGCTTTCCTTATGGGTTTCGTCCTTTTCACAGGTAAATGTCGCGGTGCAGGTTTTTCCATCCTCCGACCAGCTCCAGACCGGTTTTCCATAGCTGTGACCGGTGGCCGGAATGTCAGCAAGCACTCTTGTCTGTGTCATTGCCCAATCAGCCTCAAAGGTAGCCGTATAGGTGGTTTCGCCTTTCTCTGTGCAGGTCGGCGCTTTGGTCTGTTTACTTGTGATTGTTCCTGTTGCCGTTTCTGTATGGCTTGGGTCGTTCTTGCAGGTTCTCGTTGCCGTGCAGCTAGTTCCATCATCGCTCCATGCATAGGTTGTGTCATTCCAGTCATGGCCATTGTTAACCGTTACCGTGCATAGAGTGCTGTTGCCCGCTTTATCGGTTACGGTAATGGTATATTCCTTGTTTTCTGCTTTGAGGACATAGGTTCCCGTATCATCAGCAGCGGCAACCGCTCCGTTTATCAGCACGGAATCTAAATTTGTTTCCTCGACTGTAAAGACTTGTGCTTCACAGTAAGTTTTCCCGTCTGTAATTCCCTTAATGACAGGTTTTACAGTATCAAATACAATGCCGTCGGATGAAATATAGGTTATGTTTCCTGCGTGATCCGTGATTTTCGCATAAATCACATATTGATTATCCTGAGCAATATTGAAACTGCCTTCATATGGTGTAAATGTGATTTCATCAAGCTCATCTTTTGTCAATGCCGTATCTCCGTTATGAAGATAGTATTCGACCTTTGCCTTATATTTATCCGTGTAGCCTGTATGTTCATAGCTGTCGTCGGAAGCCGTGATCTCAACCTGCTGGGTTTCCTTAAAGAATTTTCCGAAGGTGATTTTATTCAGCAGGGTCTTCCATATATTGTCGGAAACCTTGATTTCTCCCGTAGGGACTGTGCTGTCAATGAGGAGCTCCCCGTATTCGTCCCCGCATATATCGCAAACAGGCTTTTGGAAGTAGCTTTCTTCTCCTCCTTCATGGCTGCAGCTATAACCGCAAACAGTGCATTCCCCGTTTTCCCAGGCGTGTTCTTCTTCCGGTACTACTACAGCACCGCAGCAGTCATATGCTTTTTTATGAGTGGTTTTTGTCTGCTGCCAACTTGCCGTTCCTTCATGGTTATCAGGATCAAGCTCTCCGAATGATGCTCCGCATACATCGCAGACCTTGCGGGTCTTGCATGTAGCAGTATCATCAGAGGTGCAGTCCTGTGTCTCAGTATATGTACATCCGGTATTTACGCAGTGGGCCGTGTGCTTTCCGTCCGACGGATTTGTATATTTTCCGAGGTTATGTGCTTTTTGTTTTGGTATTGCCACATATCCGCATATCGTGCATTTTTCCTCTGTCAGGCAGTTGCCATCATCAGGCTGCATGGTATGAGGCGAATACACAGCCTCTATCTCCACGTCTGAACTAAGTGTAATGCTTGTCGAAGACCATTGTTCCACACCAATATCCCCTTCGCCGCTTACGATTTCCCATTTATTAAAATGCCCGTCTGCTGTGGAATATTCTGCAGAAATTCTTACGGTCGTACCCTCGGGATATATTCCGCCTCCCGATCCATTATTTACGGTCAGCCTACAGAGTGGTACCTCGCGATAAAGCTTCAGTGGTTTCTGCTCTGCAGAAGCATAAGTACCATAATAAATGTCCCAATTTCCGTTAAGTACACTTAATGAGGCACAGCCGCTGCCAACTGACGGGAACATGTCATGAAGATAGTAAAGAGGATTATGGAGCACTTCCGCCATATTATTGAAATAATCAGGATGCTTCTCGTTTCCACTGTTCACAGCTACAAGAGGCAGCTTGTAGTTTCCGGAAAAATGGCCTTTAAAATTGTCAAAGCTCTGATACCCTATTACATCCGAGTTATTTGCATAGGCACGAAAATTCCCCCAGTTTACGAGATTAACTTCGCTTGCGGTTACCTCTGCAAATACCTCACTGATTCCACCTGCCGCTGTCACCCTGGATCCTGACCCTGCTACGTCACTACTGTAATAGGTGTAAAAGGATCCGGTAGTCTCATCCCAATACCATGCGCGACGGTTGTCTGAAAGGCAGACATATGCCAGAGTAGGGAAAACTTCACCGTCAAAATATGTTGGATTTCCATATCTCATATACTGGGCGGTCGAGCCCTTCTGCTTCGTAATCTGATAGCTCTGGGTAACGTCAAGATACTCTCCGCTTTTCTCCTGCATTATGGTATATGGACCCCGTACGGTATCGCCAATGTTAGTAATAATAAATCTATAATCAGCGAGGTTCGTGTCATTACCCCATATGATTCCGTTTGTTGAATAATTAGTACCATAAAAGTGTAGTTGTCAGAGAGTAATTAACTCTGACAGCTGCACTTATTTTTATATAATAAGGGGAGTAATTGATTTGACGTTTGAACG
>CASEFA010000024.1 GCA_949287095.1 uncultured Bacillota bacterium | reverse complement strand
AGTGATGGCTTACCATTTCATGGTATGTTCTTTGACTTCTTTTCCGTATTATATGGTTTTCTATGTTCCGTCATGCTCTCGCGTGACAGCTTTATTATTTTATCACCTTTCCGGGAGACTGTCAAGAACTTTTTTCATTTCTTTTCAGCTCCTTTTTTCAGGCCTTTCGCCCTGCCTCAGGTGACAGCTTGTTTAGTTTATCACTTCAGGCCCTTCATGTCAACGACTTTTTTGCATGTATTCAATAGAAATTTCTGGCAGAGCCTTCTGAAGTATTTACTCTATGATTTCATACATTCCCGCTGCATCCTCTTTGCGGCAGCTCTCAGTCAGCGCAGCCACCTTTGCAGCTACGGAACTTGTTCCGAACTCTATTCTTATAATATCTCCGACTTCTACTTCCGTACCTGCTTTCGCCTGCCTGTCGTTAATAAAAACTCTGCCCTGATCGCAGGCCTCTTTTGCAACGGTACGTCTTTTAATGAGGCGGGAATTCTTAAGAAACTTGTCTACTCTCATCTGTCCTCCGGATAAATAAAAAAGCAGCCTGCATGCAAGCTGCTTTCATATGCATTTCTAAGCCTTATTTATTAACTGCGTCCTTAAGAGCCTTTCCTGCCTTGAATACAGGAGCTTTGCATGCAGCAATCTTAATCTTAGGTCCCTGAGGGTCTCTAGGGTTTCTTCCTTCTCTTTCTTTTCTCTCTCTGGTCTCGAAGGTTCCGAATCCGATAAGCTGTACCTTATCTCCCTTTACAAGTGCTTCCTCAACACAGGACAAAAGCGCATTGATAGCAACTTCAGTATCCTTCTTGGTGAAATTGGTCTTTTCTGCAACAGCAGCAACTAATTCAGCCTTATTCATTTTAAATCCTCCTTAAATATAAATAAGTTTTTCACTTATTTTTTACATTTTCCCATAAAGCGTCCAGTTCCTCAAGGGTCATGGAGTCTACGCTCTTCCCTTCGCTGCGTGCGGCATCCTCCACTCTGGCAAAACGCTCTATAAACTTACGGGTGGCTTCATTCAGCGCATCCTCCGGATCCGTGCCGGCAAACCTTGCCACATTCACCACCGAAAACAGCAAATCCCCTAGCTCCTCGTCGATGTCGTTCTTCCGTCCGGAAGCATAGGCCTCCTTAAACTCTCCGAACTCCTCCGCAACTTTATCCAAAGCTCCGTCTATGCTGTCCCAGTCAAAACCAGCTTTAGCGGCTCTGCTCTGAACCTTGCCACTCTTCATAAGTGCAGGTAATGCATCAGGCACGCTTCTCAGTCTGTCCGTATATGATGTCTGTCCATGCTCTGTGCTTTTCATATTGTCCCATTTTTCAAGGGCTTTGTCAATACTTTTTACCTCTTCACCTGAAAAAATATGCGGATGGCGTCTCAGCATCTTCTCGCATTCTTCATTGATAACATCCGTGAGCGTGAAATTTTCTTCCTCCTCCGCAAGTATTCCGTGAAAAACAACCTGAAGAAGAACGTCCCCCAGTTCTTCTCTCAGATTTGTCATATCCTCTTTCCGAATGGCGTCTACCGCTTCGTATGCCTCTTCTATCATACAGGTTCTGAGGCTGTCATGGGTCTGAACGCTGTCCCACGGACATTTGACTCTGAGAACCTTTACAATCTCGTAAAGTCTCTCGAAAGCCTCCTTCTCATTTTCGCCTTTTCTCTCAAAATGCGCATACTCTTTAAGCATATTGCACCTTCCTATTTTACAAAACGTCTCACTACGCCCGAAAGCTTCCTTCCTCCCGGAAACGACTTCAGTTCCTCCACCGTTATGGCTTTAAAGACGAATATAAGCACCACATAAACTGCGGCTCCCACGCATATGGAAAGAAGCGTCGATATTCCGTTGCTTCCCGTCAGCGCCTCCAGTCCGAGATATGCGCCGTAAGCCACTGCCGCCATTATTGCAGCCGCAAGCCCCGGTCTCAGATATGCCATCGATAGATTCTGCCTGCATCCCGTGTGAATGTAGACGGATCTGTTATTTAAAATCATGGCTATTATATATGCCACCACCGTACCTATGGCCGCACCTTTGACGTTCACCGCGGCAATTCCGACCAGAATGTACGTGAGCACGCCTTTTGCCACGCATCCCAGAAGCAGGTGTTTAACAGGCAGGGTCTGTCTTCCCACAGCCTGAAGTATTCCCGTGGAAGTCTGCACTATGGCCAGGAACACAACGCCTACCGCCATTATCTGAAGTATGGGAGCGGCTTCCCTCGCCGATTCAGGCTGCGCGCCGAACAGCAGAAGCAGAATCGGCTCTGACAGGGCGAACATTCCGAAAGCGCAGGGAAAAGCCATAATCATGGTAGTCCTGTATGCAAGACCTACGTTTTCCTGGATCCTTTCCCTGTTCTTAAGAGCAGCATAGCCTGCTATGGCCGGAACCAGACTTACCGACACGGCCTGGGTGAATATCTGCGGGAACGCTATGAGCGGGCTGCAGAACCCGCTTATGAGTCCGTACATTCCCTGAGCCTCTTCCAGTGTCCACCCGGTCTCCTGAAGTCTCCTCATTATTATAGCCGTGTCGAGAAGATTCATTATCGGCATAACCTCTGCACCTATGATGATAGGCACGGCTATGACGACAATCTTCTTTATTATCAGCCTCGTCTCTTCGACGGCATCTGAGTTAAGATCTATTTTCCTGTGAATTACTCTCCTGTTGAGAAGATATATTATGAAGATAATTCCGAGGCCTGCAATCGAACCTGCGCTTGCGCCAAAAGATGCTCCTGCCGCCGCCTGAACCTCCGGCTCTTCATATGCCCCGTGAAGAAGCACCCACGCTAAAGTAAGTCCCGCAATAACCCTTACAAGCTGTTCGGTCACTTCAGATATGGCCGTAGGGTTCATATTCTGCCGTCCCTGAAAGTATCCCCTGAAGGCGGAAAAGAGCGGTACGAAGAGAAGGGCCGGTGAAATGGCCTTTACCGCAAGAGCCGCATCGGGATTTTTGAATATGCTCGCCAGAAGTCCGCTTCCGAAAAAGCAAATGAGGAACGACACCGTTCCGATTACGAGCATCAGCCTGAAGGATACGTGAAATACCTTATGGGCGTTCTTATATTTATGCTGGGCTATGTTTTCAGATACCAGTCTGGATATGGCCACCGGAAGTCCTGCCGTCGACAGAACGAGCAGAGCTCCGTATATGGAATAGGCAAATCCGTAGTATGACATGCCCGTATCCCCTATCCAGTTTGCAAGAGGTATCCTGAAGAACGCTCCCAGAACCTTTACTATGACCCCGGCCATACCTATTATGGCGGCGCCCTTTACCAGTTTACTGCTCATTCCCGTCTCCTAAAGTTCCTTTAAAATCCCGTCTGCTGCCTTTGCGGCCTCGAAGCAGATTCTCTCTATGTCGAGATTCGTAAACTCTCCGTCTTCGTAGAGAACCTCTCCGTCTATCACAGTCATGGCAATATCCCCGTCGGATGCGGAATATACCATATTATTCGTCATATCGTGAACCGGATTCATCTCCGGAGTATCGGTTCTGAAAGCGAGTATGTCCGCCTTCATTCCCTCCTTGAGCACTCCGCAGTCGCTTCTGCCCTGAGCCAGCGCCCCTCCCCTGGTCGCGGCATAAAGAGCCTGCGCCGGCGTGATAAGGGTAGGATCCATATGCTTTACCTTGGCGATCAGCGCCATGGTCTTAATTTCCTCAAGGAAGCTCAGGTTGTTGTTGCTGGCGACGCTGTCGGTTCCTATGGCCACATTTATTCCTTTCTCCAGAAGAGCCGGAACGTCGCAGATACCGCTGGCAAGCTTCAGGTTGCTTACAGGGTTTGTCGCAACCGTTACGCCTTTTTCCTTTAGAATGTCGTAATCCTCACCCTCTATCCACACGCAGTGAGCAGCGATGGTCGGCGTGTCGAAAATTCCGCAGTCGTTTAAATAGCGCACGGGAGTTCTTCCTCCGCGCCTTTCCTTGCACTCCTCGTGTTCCAGCTTTGTCTCAGACACGTGAACATGCATGTTGAGATTTTCCTCCGCGGCAAAATCAGCTACCGCCCTTGCCGTGGCTTCGTCCGAGGTGTACTCTGCATGAAGGCTTGCGTCGATTTTAATTCTTCCGTTTCCCAGACCGTCAAATCTGACGGATTCTCTCATTTCCCTTATGGACGGAAGCTCCGAAACGGGCGCTCCGAACGGATTTGAAATTGCCCTGGATATGTTGTTTTTGGCGCCGCTGTCAAGGACCGCTCTTACCATATCCTCAGTAAAGTAGTACATGTCGCTGGAGGACACGATTCCGAACCTTATGGATTCTGCCATGCAAAGCATGGTTGCCCAGTACACCGCATTTCCTGAAAGCTTGTCCTCAAAGGGAAATATTCTGGTGTTGAGCCAGTCCTGAAGCGCAAGGTTCTCTCCGTATCCCCTCATAAGCGCCATTGGCGAATGGGCATGGGCGTTATAAAAGCCCGGTGTGAGAAGCCTGTTCTTTCCGTCGTACTCACGGCCGAAGTCGCCGGAAGGCTTTGTTTTTCCTACGTATACTATTCTATCGTCCTTTGTTGCAAGGTACATGTCCTGACAAAGGCTGAAGTTTTCGTCAAGCAGACTTACGTTCCTGAAAAGCATTTTCCATCTCTCCTTACTTACTAAAAAACCATTATACCCGATAGAAAGACTGTTTACTACACATTTTTCCCGTCAGGACTGTGTGTTTTCCGTGACGCCGCCTTTATTTCCTGCGGATTCGGGCGGTTTGCGGTTATCGTATATTATCTGAAGAAGCTCTATGGTATCGTCCAGCTTGTCCCTTGCGTCGGTCTTAAGCTGAATATACGGCTCTTTTCCCGCGTGCATCAGCATCCTCATTCCGAAAGCCCCGCTTGCCCTTGAAAGAGCGAAAGGCCCTACGGGATTTTTCCCGGCAAGAGCTATAAACACCTTTCCGCCCTGCTCGTAAATTCGCGTAACCGAAAGCTCCTCTGCCAGAGCCCTTATTCTCGATATCTTTACAAGGTTCAGCGTTTCCTTAGGCAGCTCTCCGAACCTGTCCAATAGTTCGTCTATCATATCCTCCATGTCGCTTTCCGTCGCGATTGAGGCTATTTTCTTATACATCTGGAGCTTCAGCATCTCGTTGTCCACATACCAGTCAGGAATGTTGGCAGGAGCTTTTATCTCAACGGTAACCTCTTCCCTGTTCTCGTTTACAATCTCGCCTCTGAGCCTTCTCATGGCATCGTCCACCAGCTTGCAGTAAAGCTCGTATCCGATGTTCATCATATGGCCGCTCTGTTCGCTTCCGAGAAGGTTTCCCGCTCCTCTTATTTCAAGGTCCCTCATGGCTATCTTAAAGCCTGAGCCGAACTCTGTGAATTCTCTTATGGCCTTAAGCCGCTTTTCGGCGACCTCGGAGAGAACCTTGTCCTTCTGGTACATCAGATATGCGTATCCCATCCTGTTCGACCGTCCCACCCGGCCTCTAAGCTGATACAGCTGAGAGAGACCGAACCTGTCCGCATCGAGAATTATCATCGTATTGGCGTTGGAAATGTCTATGCCCGATTCTATGATGGTGGTCGCAACGAGAACGTCGTACTCTCCCCCGATGAATTTAAGCATAATGTCCTCAAGGGCGTGCTCGTTCATCTGGCCGTGGCCGATGGCGACCCTCGCCTCCGGAACGAGAGATGAGATTTTGTCGGCTATGCGCCTTATCCCTCTCACCCTGTTGTATACGACAAAAACCTGACCGCCTCTGTCAATCTCCCTGTTTATGATTTCCCGAAGGACGCTGTCGTCCTGCTCCAGAACGTAGGTCTGAACCGGGTACCTCTCCTCGGGAGGTTCTTCTATGATGCTCATGTCCTTTATTCCCGTAAGGGACATATTCAGGGTTCTGGGAATAGGTGTCGCCGACAATGTGAGCACGTCGATGTTGGCTTTAAGCTTCTTTATGGCCTCCTTGTGGGCTACGCCGAAGCGCTGCTCCTCGTCTACCACCAGAAGTCCCAGATCTTTAAACTTCACGTCCTTAGACAGAATTCTGTGAGTTCCTATGAGAAGGTCTATCTGACCTTTATTGACCTTCTCCGCAATCTGCTCCTGCTGCTTTTCGGTGCGGAATCTTGACATCATCTCGACCTTGAAGGGAAATCTCTCAAACCTTTCCTTCAGGGTGTAATAGTGCTGGTTGGCAAGGATTGTCGTCGGAACGAGAACGGCGGCCTGCCTGCCTTCTCCCACGCATTTGAAAAGGGCTCTGGCTGCTACCTCGGTCTTTCCGAAGCCTACGTCGCCGCAGAGAAGCCTGTCCATTGGAACCGGCTTTTCCATGTCCTCTTTGATTTCCTCGATGGCTTTAAGCTGATCGTCTGTTTCCGTGTAGGGAAAGCTCTCCTCGAACTCCCTCTGCCACGGCGTGTCCTTCTCGAAGGCGTATCCCGATTCCATCTTCCTCTGGGCGTAAAGGTTCACAAGGTCTTCTGCCATTTCCGCTATGGCAGCCTTTGCCCTCGCCTTCGTCGCCTTCCAGTCTCCTCCCGACAGCCTGTTTATCTTAGGGGTTACACCTTCTGCTCCTATGTACTTCTGGACTATGTCCATCTGCTCCACGGGAACGTAGAGCATGTCGTCGCCGGCGTACTTTATCTTTATGTAGTCCTTCTTCTCTCCCTGAACCGTAAGCTGTTCTATGCCCAGGAATTTTCCTATGCCGTGATTTTCGTGGACGACAAAATCCCCTTTTCGCATGTCGGAGAAGGACGAGATCTTCGTACCCGGACCCTTTTTCCTTCTCCTCTTTCCCGTTCTCTGCCCCGGAAAAATGTCGTTGTCGCTTATGTAGCATACCTTCTCCGCCGGAAAATCCATACCGGCGGAAAGAGAGCCCTCCTTAAAGGAAATATCTCCGTGAATGCCCTCCCTGTCGATATACTCTTTTATGCTCTCCATCCGCTCCTTTCCAGAAGCTGCGATGGTTATCCTGTATCCGTTCTTTACGTAGTTTTTAAGCTCTGAGGCGAATATTTCAAGGTGTCCGTTAAAGGAAGGTATCTGCCTGCTCTGTATGTTGTAGACCGCGGAAAGATTCTCGCCGCCTCTGACCGCCTTTGGAAAAGGCGTGATGAGGGCCGTATCGCGGCTTTGATAAGCTTTTATAAGCTCTCCCTTGTCGGGGATTATTCCGGCGTCCTCGGGAACGGCCTCTCCCCTTGAAAGAAGTACCTCAAAGTCTGCGGCAAGCTCTTTGTTAAGAGCGTCTACGTGTTCGTATATGCGGTCGGGATCGTCTATTATGATGCGTCCTCCCGAAAGCATGTAGTCCCAAAGGCTCGCCGGCTCGTCGGTGAAGTATGAAATATAGTTTTCCAGAAGCTGAATGTTGGAAGTCGTTCCTATGTATTCAGCAAGCTCATCTCTGCGCTTTTCAAGGTTTTCGATAGCCTGTCCGTTATCGGTTTTACCTGAGGAAAGTTTTTTAATCTGTCTGTCGTAGGCGTTTTTGAGCTTTTTTGCCGCCGCAGAAAACATTTCCCCGTCTATTATCAACTGCTCGGCGGGATAAACCGTAAGGCTTCGGACGCTTTCCCTGGAACGCTGCGTTTCCGGATCGAACGTCCTTATTGAATCCACTTCGTCTCCGAAGAATTCAACTCTGTACGGCGTTTCTCCGTCGGGAGGAAATACGTCCAGTATTCCTCCGCGCACGGAAAACTGACCCGGACTTTCCACCAGCTCCTCGTGTTCGTATCCCATGTACACGAGAGCTTTTCTCAGCTCATCCGGGCTGTACTCTTCTCCCATTTTTATCTCTATTACCGCCGCCTGAAACGTCTCCGGCGGCAGCATCTTCTTCAGCGCCGCAAGAGCCGGAGCAACGACTACGGCGTTTTTGTCCGTCCTCAAAGCCTTCAGAGCTTTCAGCCTCCCCGAAAGCTTTTCGTGATCCCTCGCGTCATATCGCAGGAAAAAACCTTCTTCTCCCGGCATAACCGTTATTTCACGGCCGGAAAAAAAAGAAAGGTCAGAAGCCAGTCTCTCTGCCCTTGCAGTCCCGGCAGTTATGATAAGGCTCTGTCCTTCTTTCTCTATAAGCCCGGATATGACGGGAATGCTGCGGCTTTCGGAAATTCCCGAAAAACAGACTATCCCCTTTTCCATACCTACTTCTCCTCGTCTTTATGCTTTCTCGTGTTGAACCTGTTCATGGCAATGTCGATTCCGTCCTTTACGAAGCACTCTACGGCATCGGCGGCATTCCTGACCGTTTCGTCCAGAATCTCCATTTCCCCCGGCGAAATCTTTCCTATAACGTGATTTACAAGGTCGCCAGAGGCTCCGCCTATTCCCACTCTCACTCTCGGAAACTGATCCGTTCCCAGAAGGCTTACTATGGATCTCATTCCGTTGTGGGTACCGGCGCTTCCCGACTTTCTCAGTCTCAGATTCCCTAACGGTATATCGATATCGTCGTATATGACTATGATATGAGAGGGCGCAAGCTTGAAAAAACCTGCGGCTTCTCTTACGGCGTCTCCGCTCAGGTTCATAAAAGTCTGGGGCTTCATGAGCATGACCTTTTCCCCGCCTATGATGCATTCTCCCGTAAGAGCACGGAACTTCAGTCTGTCCACGGCGGTTCCCGTCATTTCGGCCAGCCTGTCTATGACCATAAAGCCCATGTTGTGGCGCGTTTTTTCGTATTTCTTCCCCGGGTTGCCAAGTCCCACTACAAGGTACATGTTTCTCTCTCCTCTGTGACAGATTTTCTTCGGCTCCCGGTTCAGTATACCCGCAAATATGCTCATCAGTCGAAAAGCTTGCTTATGGAGCCGTTGGTGAATACTCTCGTCATTGCCTCCGCAAATAAAGGCGCAACCGAGAGGAATTTCATCTTATCTATGCGCTTTTCTTCCGGAATAGGAATCGTGTTAAGGAGTACAACTTCGCTTATCACGGATTTATCCAGTCTTTCCACTGCAGGACCCGAAAGTACCGGATGAGTTGCGCAGGCAAATACGTCCTTCGCGCCCAGGTCCTTTATGGCCGCTGCGGCGTTGGTGATGGTTCCGGCCGTATCTATCATATCGTCCAGTATGATGCAGTTCTTGCCGTTTATGTCTCCTATGATATTCATGACCTCGCTCTTGTTAGGCTCCGGTCTTCTCTTGTCCACTATGGCTATAGGACAGTTCAGATACTCGGCCATGTTTCTGGCTCTGGTAACGCTTCCGTGGTCAGGTGATACCACTACCACGTCTTCCAGATTCTTTTCCTTGAAGTATTTCGCCAGTATAGGCATTCCCACGAGATGGTCCACAGGAATGTTAAAGTATCCCTGAATCTGATTGGCGTGAAGGTCCATGGTAACCACCCTGTCCGCTCCGGCAGCCATGATAAGGTCGGCAACCAGCTTTGCCGTGATTGGGTCTCTGGCCTTCGCTTTTCTGTCCTGGCGGGCATATCCGTAGTAAGGAACGACTGCGTTGATTCTTCCCGCAGACGCGCGCTTCATGGCGTCTATCATTATGAGAAGCTCCATGAGATTGTCGTTTACCGGATAGCACGTAGGCTGAACGATGTACACGTCGATACCTCTTACGGATTCCCAGAGATTTACGGAAATCTCACCATCGCTGAACTTGGTTACGGTAGCTCTTCCCAGCGGCTTTCCCATGATGGATACGATTTCCTCCGCAAGCTCAGGGTGTGAATTACCTGCAAACACCTTGTAGTCTGAAAATGCGCCGTTTTTCATCTTTAAAACACCTATTCCTTCCTCTTTCACCTTTTTATTTATCAATTGACAGCTACTTCCTGTAAAGGCCTCGCTGTTTCGCCCATCCCTGAATGTTTTTCTGCCTGGTTCTGGCAACGCAGAGGGCGTCCTCCTCCACGTTCTTCGTGACGGTGCTTCCCGCCGCTATATACGCTCCGTCTCCTATTGAAACGGGAGAGACTATATTTGCGTTGCAGCCGATAAATGCTCCGTCTCCAACGGTGGAGCGGTATTTGTTCGTTCCGTCGTAGTTTACGAAGACCACTCCGCATCCCAGGTTTATGTTCTTTCCCAGATCGGCATCTCCTATGTATGTAAGATGTGCAGACTTTGTCCCGTCTCCTAACGTAGAGTTCTTCACTTCCACAAAGTCGCCGACCTTGCAGCCTTTTCCTATGCGGCTTCCCGGTCTTATGTAGGCAAAAGGTCCTACCGTCGTCTCATCGCCTACAGTGCTTTCCTTTATGACGGAGCTTTCTATCTCCACGCCGTCTCCGATGACGCTGCCGCAGATTCTGCTGTTCTGATATATACGGCAGTTTTCTCCGATTACGGTACCCGCTTCTATGGTCACGCAGGGGCCTATATAGGTTCCCTTCCCTATCTTCACGTCCTCGCCTATGTATGCGGTATTTATGTCCTCGAATTCCACTCCGGCCTCAAGATGCTTCTCGACCTTGGAAATTCTCGCCGCTTCCTTTTCTCTGTACTCTGCCAGGGTCATCATTCTTCCTCCCCGTCGTCATCCATTATCATTCTGCCGACTTTAAATATGTCTCCGGCTCCCATGGTTATCACCAGATCTCCTGACTCCGTATTTTTCTCCACAAAATCGGCCATCTCTCTGAAGTCCTTCATGTACCTCACATCCTTATCCGGGTGGTGAGCCTTTATGCTGTCGGCAAGAGTTTCCGAGGTCACCTTGTATATGTTCTTCTCTCTGGCGGCATATATATCCGCAAGAATGAGGATGTCCGCATCGCTGAATGCCTCGGCAAATTCGTCCATAAGGGCGAGGGTTCTGGTGTATGTGTGAGGCTGGAAAAGACACCAGAGCCTGTTATGTGGAATATTCTGCGCCGCAGAAAGCGTCGCTCTGATTTCCGTCGGATGGTGAGCGTAATCGTCAACCACCGTAACGCCTTTTTTCGTGGTTCCCTGTATGTCGAATCTCCTCTGGGTTCCCGTATACTTTCCGAGAGTGTCTATTATTACCTCCGGGCTTACACCCATCTGATGGCAGCATGCAAAAGCCGCCGTAGCGTTCAGGATATTATGCTCTCCCGGCACGTTAAGCTCCGCTCTTCCCAAAAGCTGCCCCTTATACGACACGTCGAAGGACGGCATTCCCGTATGGGAGAACGTTATATCGGAAATGCTGTACACGCTGTTTCCGTTGTATCCGTAAGTTATGGTCTGCGGTATCTCCTTGATGATTCCGGAGAGGAACGGATTGGAATCGTACGCTATGAGCCTTCCGCCCCTCTTGATGTTTTCCGTAAATCTCTTAAAGGACTTTACTATGTGATCTATGTCCTTAAAGTAGTCCAGGTGATCCGAGTCGATGTTGAGAATGACCTCGGTCATGGGGCGAAGCTCAAGAAAGCTGTCCCTGTACTCGCACGCCTCCGTAACAAAGAAAGAACTGCCGCCGACTCTTACGTTTCCCCCTATTTCGGCCAGATTTCCGCCTACCAGAATGGTAGGATCCAGCTTCGCGTTATCCAGTATGAGGGAAACCATAGAAGTAGTGGTAGTCTTTCCATGGGTGCCGCTTATGGCTATGCTGTTTTCAAACTCGTCCATGAGTATTCCAAGAATCTCCGCTCTTCCTGCGAGAACGGCATTTTTCTCCTTTGCTCTCACCATCTCCGGGTTTTCGTCGGAAATGGCCGCAGAATAAATGACGAGATCTGCGTTTTCCACGTTTTCGGCTCTATGGCCTATGTATATCTCCGCGCCCTGCGCCCTTAATTTATCCGTAATATCGGATTCCTTCATATCGGAGCCCGATACCTTATATCCCCTCGCGAGAAGTATTTCGGCAATGGCGGAAAGCCCTATGCCCCCTATGCCGATACAGTGTATGTTCTTAAAATCCGATAAATTAATCATCGATAACTTATCCTCCTTAGTGTACGGCTCTGCCGTTTAAGACGGATTTATTATAACATACCGGAACAAAAAAAGCTTTACTAAACATCAAAAAAATTGAGTCCGATTTCAACTTAATCGTATACCGCAGGGGTTTTCTCATGTATAATGCATGTAATGACTTTTTTAACCTTTTGACAAAGGAGGAAGATTCCATTGAAACGAACCCTGAGAGTAGGCGCCATAATTAAAATTCTCACTGACAGTCCGGGAAAGATTTTCCCTCTTCAATACTTCTGCGACATGTTCGACGCAGCGAAGTCCAGCATAAGCGAAGACATTGATTTCGCAGCAGAATCCATAGAATTCACCGGTACAGGAACCATTGAGACCATTCCGGGCGCTAAAGGCGGAGTAAAATTCGTGCCCGATATTACGGAAAGTCAGCTTAAAGCCCTTCAGGAAGAGTTCTGCAGCCGTATAAAAGACAGCAGCCGTATTCTCGGCGGTGGTTTTCTCTACACCTCCGATATAATGTTCGATACCGGCCTTGTACGGCGTATAGCCGCGGTCTTTGCCCGGAAATTCAGGGACAGAAACGCAGATTACGTTGCCACAGTTGAAACCAAGGGAATACCCCTTGCTGCAATGACCGCCCACTACCTCAACCTTCCGCTGGTCATAATACGCCGCGAGGCAAAGGTTTCCGAAGGCAGCACCGTGAGCATCAACTACTTCTCGGGCTCATACGACAGAGTTCAGAAGATGTCCATAGCAAAGCGCGCCGTCGTTCCCGGCTCCAGCGCCATAATCATCGACGATTTT
This sequence comes from uncultured Bacillota bacterium, assembly GCA_949287095.1. Taxonomy (GTDB): domain Bacteria; phylum Bacillota; class Clostridia; order Peptostreptococcales; family Anaerovoracaceae; genus Avanaerovorax. Next base: position 8,509 of record CASEFA010000024.1, on the reverse strand, counting down.
ATGAGAGGCGGAGGAAGCACCAAAGGAATAGCGGACATTCTCTCCGAGTTCGACGTGTCAGTGGCCGGTACCGGAATAGCCATAGCCAGCATAACTCCGGAGAAGAAAAAAATCGATGACTACACGGCGATACTCTACCTCGGCGACGTGGATGAAGAGAAGAGAACTATAGAAATTCTGCCTAATAATCAGATTTTTTAGAATCGAACTTGTATTCTTGATTCAAACAGTGTATAATCATCTTATCAAATTGACCTGAGTATATGGGCAGAAAGGTGGTCATAAGATGAATATTACTGACGTGAGAATCAGAAAAGTAAGCGATGAAGGAAAAATGAAGGCTGTAGTTTCAATAACCTTCGATGATGAATTCGTGGTTCACGATATCAAGATCATCGAGGGACAGAACGGTCTCTTCATCGCGATGCCGAGCAGAAAGATGGGAGAGGGCGATTTCAGGGACATAGCGCACCCGCTGGTTTCAGAAACCAGAAACAAGATTAAAGACGCTATTTTTGCCGAGTATGAAAAGGTTTTCGCCGAAAAAGAGGCGGAAGACGCCGCCCTTTAAACTTAATACTGACAGAATTTAAGAGTGTTCAAAAGAAAAAAGGATGATCCGCGTCATCCTTTTTTTGCTGCCCTTTCAGCTTCTTTCGGCAGTAATTACCCTTATGAGATTAGTGTTCCCCTTCTCGTCAACAGGAAGTCCCGCCGTTACTACCAGCTTGTCTCCCTCTTTTATTATCCCTGCGGCTATGGCCTTTGACGCATAGTTTTCCATGCAGTCCTCTATTTCCCTTCTGTAGTCTGAGCGTATAGGGTAAACTCCCCACAGAAGAGACATCTGATGATACGTCTTTTCATACGGTGAAGCTCCTATTATCAGCGTATCCGGTCTGAACTTGGCCATTCTACCGGCCGTATATCCCGTCTTGGTAACCGCCATTATGGCTCCCGCCTTTATATCCTGCGCCAGTGTACTTGCCGCATGAGCTATGGCATTGGTGACGTCGAGGGCATCCATCTCATGCCACACCATTTCTCTCGCAAAAGTGCTCACTCTCATCATGTCGTTTTCGGCCTGCTCCGCAATCCTGGCCATGGTGGTCACCGCCTCGACAGGATAATTTCCCGCTGCGGTTTCTCCGGAAAGCATGACTGCGCTTGTACCGTCAAAGACGGCATTTGCAACGTCGGTTATCTCAGCTCTTGTCGGAACCGGCGAGCTTATCATGGACTCCAGCATCTGGGTGGCCGTTATTACTATTTTTCCGGACTGGACGCACCGGCGTATGAAGCGCTTCTGTATGCCCGGAAGCTTCTCGTATGCGACCTCCACTCCCATATCTCCGCGTGCCACCATGATTCCGTCAGCGGCATGCAGAATCTCTTCAAAATTTTCCACTCCCTGAGTGCTTTCAATCTTGGCAATGATTTTTATTTTAGAACCGCCGTTTTCGTTTAAGAGCCTCCTTACAGTCTCCACGTCTCCCGCTGTTCTGACAAAAGATGCGGCTACGTAATCCACATCGTTTTCTATACCGAAGAGTATGTCCTTCCTGTCCTGTTCGCTCATGTACGCCATGTTGACGTTTACGTTGGGAAGGTTTATACCCTTATGGTTGCTTATTTCACCTCCGTGGATTACCGTGCCCGTCACGTCGGTTTCCGTTATCTCATCGGTTCTTATCACTATCTTGCCGTCGTTTATGAGAATCTGGTTTCCCGGCTTCAGCTCCCTTGGAAAATCTTTATATGTCACAGAGACATGGTCTCTTGTCCCTTCCACATCTCTCGTGGTTATGGTGAATCTGTCTCCTTCCTTAAGCACCTCTTTACCGTTTACGAAGTTGCCGATTCTTATCTCAGGTCCCTTCGTATCGAGGAGCACGGCAGCGGGTATTCCCAGTCTGTCCCTGACTTTCCTGAATTCCTCTATGGTCTTTCTGTGCTCTTCGTGAGTTCCGTGGGAAAAGTTCATCCTTGCCACGTTCATACCCGCCTTCAGCATATCCTCCAGAATCTTCGGATCTCTGGATGCAGGTCCTATGGTGCATACTATCTTGGTTCTTCTCATTTATATAATCCTCCAGACACTTATATTATATATTCACCCTGCGTAAAAACTCAAGAAAGAAACATGTTAAATCTGTTGCATATATTTAAGAATACGGGGTAAAATAGTAAATAAATAAAGAGAAAGGAGCACGGCGCTGTACGCCTGAAATAAGAATTATGGATAAGAAATCACGAGATTACGAAGTATGTCTCTGCCGCCACGTAACGAGAGGGGAAATCGAGGACATAATCAGAAAAGAAAGAATCACAGACCTTGTGACGCTCTGCAAAGCATCCAATACAGGCAACGTCTGCGGAGGCTGCAGAGAAGACCTGGAGATGATCTTGAACGACGTGTGGAATCCCGGCAAATAAAACGTGTCTTATGCCTGTGTCATCCTGCTGAGCGAAGGACGGCACAGGCACTTTTTTTCAGTTCTGTCCGTAAGCCTTCAGCACATCTGTCAGCTTCTCCAGAAAGGCTTCTTCACCGAATACGTTAATTTTAAATACTACGCCCGTACTTCCTCCCGATGCAATGGCTGAAACCTGCACGTCCCCGCCCGACTCCTGAAACAATGTCACACTCAGGCTCACACGGTTTCCTCCCGTATAGCTGTATCTTTCGAACACTCTCACGCTGCACCTGGAATTGTCTCCGCGGAAATCGCTCCTGTCCTCCAGAGCAGCGGTGGCACTGCTGTTTACCACGCCGCTTTCTATTGCACTCAGCAGTTCATCGAAATCCGCTTTAATGCTTCCCTCATATTTAGCCATATTTCTCCTCCTGTTACACATAAAGTACCTCTCACAGCGATTATATCACAATACATAATTAAAATGTGCAATATTAAGAAAATTTAACTTTCCGTTCCGACAGGGGTTGAAATACTTATCTTCTAGGGATATAATCAGACTCAGAAAAACTGTCAAAGGAGATGATATACCGCTATGGCAAACGAAGTAATAAAAGCAATGGTGGAAAGACGCAGCATCAGGGAATATAAGCCTGATATGGTTCCCCAGGAAAAAATCGATGAGATAATAAAAGCCGGTCTTTATGCGGCAAGCGGAATGGATTTTCAGCCGGCCATCATAATTGAAGTCACCGACAGGAAACTTCGCGACAGGCTTTCTGAAATGAACCGTGAAATCGGCTCCTTCCCGGAAGGAAGCGATCCTTTCTACGGAGCTCCTGTCGTTCTCATAGTTCTTGCCGAGAAGGATAAACCTAACAGAGTATACGACGGAAGTCTGGTTATAGGCAACATGATGCTGGCCGCCCATTCTCTCGGACTTGGCAGCTGCTGGATTCACAGAGCGAAGGAAGAGTTCGAGACTGAAGAGGGAAAACAGATTCTGAAAGACCTTGGAGTCGAGGGCGATTATGAAGGGATCGGACACTGCATCATCGGATATCCTGCTGTTGCTCTTCCGGAGGCTTCACCGAGACACGAAAACAGAGTTTACTATGCAAAATAAGTCAGAAAGGACGCCGGATTTCCGGCGTCCTGTTTTTATGCTCTGATGGAGCGAATGACGGGAATCGAACCCGCATTAGACGGGAATCGAACCCGCATTATCAGCTTGGGAAGCTGAAGTTCTGCCATTGAACTACATCCGCATAAACGAAAAGTACCCCTGAACGAGGTACTTTTCGCTGGCTAGGGTAGCAGGATTCGAACCTGCGCATGACGGAATCAGAATCCGTTGCCATCCTTCTTACCTTCAACAATATTATACAATAGTCAGGAAAACGCTGTGTTTATCGCAATTCATCCCCCACCTTAAGGTAGGGGGAGTATCAAGAGAAACCCATATGTATTTTGATTTTATCCTCACTGGGCATAATGCTACCTTCGTTGGAATTCATCATTTCTCGGAGATCGTACGGCATAATGCTCGTGTCTCTAATCATATCATCAAACCAATTCATGCTTTCTACCATATCTATAACCTCATAGTTCGACTGCTTATTTAATGTGACAAGGACTTCCGTTCCATATCCCGAATATTCAAGATTACCTTCGTCAGTGCTATTACCAGATTTAACATATATAAATTTAACCTCCACGCCATAAAGAAGCTTGAGGTATCCTTTAGTTTCCTTTTTGTCTAAAAGCTTAACATTTACTTCAATGTCGTTTTTTTCCATAGTTTCAGGTTCAATTTTACGGTAAGCCTGTGCCTTGCTGTTTATATAATTCATTACATCTTCAGAGTAACTACCCTGAAGATGTGGTGTGCTTTTTCCTTCCCAAAAACCATATATTTCTTTGAGATCTTCTTGCACAGTATCTGGAGAAAAATCTATATTTTTTGCCGCACTATTGTGTAATAAAACCACAGCAGCTACTAAGACTACTACGAGTAAAATCAGAGCTATCGCCTTTTTTTTGCTTAATTTCATATTCTTTTCTTTCTCTTTAGTTAGCATCATCAGACAATTTAGCTGAAACTGGCAGGATTACCTCAGCTCTCACAATACATCCATAAGATGTAGGGCTTTTCATCCATCTAACGCTACCTCCCGTACGTTTTACGGCTTCCTTAACATTAATTGTACCAAATCCATGAGCTGATATTATTTTACTATCATGTGAATTAGCTACTATTTCTGCCTTTCTTTCATCTATAGTGACATCCCCTGCCACAGTATTTTCCACACAGATTATTTGGCTATCCAAGTAATGTGATAAAGTCACTTTAATTTGCTTCTCTTTACATTTTATGGCTGCATTAAAAGCATTGGACATGAGATTAGTGATTATCACACATAATTCAGTTTCACTTACTTTAAAGTTTTTTGCAAATCTGCCGACGATGGTTATTTCGACACCTGAATTTTGACACCTTCCATAATATTGATTTAATACCGCATCCCCAATTATATTACCTGTACTTATGTACTTTATTTTCTCAAATTCGCCAAATAACTTGTCAATGTATTTTAAAATTGATCTACTATCGTTACTCTCCGCCATATATCTTATGGCCGTAAGATGTCCTAAACTGTCATGTCGGAATTTCATTAACTCTCGTTGAGTACTGTTCAGAAATTCATATTGTCGCGTTTGTTCCCTGATGCATCCATCATTAAACAAAACCTGTTTTTCAAGGTTTAGTTTCTGATATATAAAAAGTTCTAACAAGATAAAAACAGTAAAAGCAAGTAATATAATAAAGGAGAAAAAAATATATTCAAGGCTATGAAACATCCACGCCCACCCACTCCCAGCGGTTTCGGCATAAAGCTTATTTGACATTGTGAAAAGAATTGCTGCTATTATGCCATACAAAAGCTGGTAGCCTCGGTCAATGGAATTTCTCACATCTATTCTGTGCTTCTGTAGTTTAAGTGAAAGTAATACAGATACCATTGGAACAATCGCAATACTAAGTTTCTCACCTAATGCCACGGCATTGAACGCACCTATTCGTGAAGCTAAAATTATCATAACTCCATTTGTAGCTATTCTAAACATTTGCCCCGTGGAAAAAGTCACTGCCAATATTATTCCCCATTTTCTTATACCTATAACAAATAAATGTATAATGGCTGCAATCAGGAAATCTACATTTTTTCTACCATCAAGCAACTCCATCTGCAGAAGTACAATAGCCACTATTACACATAGCACGCCGCATACAGCCATCCATGTCATTTTTTTACTTCTTTCAATTTCGTATCCCATGACTTTGCAGAGTATAATAATCGATGTCATCGCTTCAGATAGTAACCTTAATATAAACCAAATAACCATATTTTTAACCCCATTTGGACCCCTGTAGCAAAATACGGGGAGTGGAATCACTCCCCCAACAGTAGCATTATGAATAATTCTTCAATGCGATAATCGTTCGCTTAGGTTTATTAGGCCACATAGTACTTGCATCTTTGTTATCGTTCCTTGAAGTAGCACTTGTCCTCCCCGTTACTAAAGCATAATTTTTCTGAGCGGTTGAACCGTCTCTAAATCCGGTAATAATTGTCGAATGCACCCACTTGGTGCCATCACTGAATTGTAATATCTCACCGACTTTTTTAGTGCCGCCATTTGTAGTGTATACCGATGCTGAACCACCTGGTCCTTTTTTCTATTGCTTGTTAAAAAACTATACAAATATGAAACGCCACTCCATGAAGAGCTCCTATTATCAAGGTTAGTGTAATACCAGCCCGTACCAATAATTCCCGTAGCACCCGAAGGTTTATATGGCTTTGCCCCACCTGCTAAAAGTGCATGTGAAACAAAGTTTGTGCAATCATAGTTATTCTTAATCTTTGAAAAGTCATAATATGGCACACCACTACCTCCGCTAGATGGATTAGCTTTATTGAAATTTTGTCGTGCCCAATTCTTTATAGCAGTATAATTTAGCTAAGTTGCTGCCCGTGGTTGAGCACTCGAAGTTGTTTCTTTAACATCATCAATATTAACGTCATTTTTGCGTTTCTGTTTCAAAACATCTGATACATATTTATCTGTGGTTTCTAAAATGCTGGATTTATCTGGCATAGTGGTATCTGCATCAGATGATACCATTTTTCTGATATATTGAGTGCTATCCGTAGTATCTCTAATTGCCTCATCAAATGCATTCATTGACTCAAAAATATCCACAATTTCACCGTTATCTTTATTTACAGCAACCATTACCTCTGCAGCATATCCTGAATCTTCACTTGCACCTACATACCTGAAGGTAGCCTCTACACAGTATATAAATTTTGTTACAGTGGTCTCATCATCTTCCTCGATTTCTCTGGCATTTACATCAAAATCTAGCATTTCTATATCATAAAGATCGTTTACTAATCCTGATGTCATAGCTTTATTCTCCAAGTATGTCATAACATCTTCCGAGTACTTACACTTTAGTTCATTATTCTCGCCTAACTCAATATTTCTATAGATATTTGCTAAATCCTCCTGCAAATTTTCTTTAGAAAATCCCGTATGCTTTACATCATCTGCACTAACAAAAACTGCACATTGCGAAAAAATTATTAGCAATGCAACCAACAAAGGTAAGGCCGTTTTCCTCTTAATCTTCATAGCAATCCTCCTTCCAAATCTAAATATATCTTATGTGTTTAATATAGGATCTCCTAGTAAAGATTTCAACATAATTGTTGTATGCGGTATAGTTTTGTTGTAAACGGTCCTTACATTAGTCTTGACATCTGTATTACGAAATCTCTGTATGCTTCCCTGCACTTGACTTTTCGCCTACGACTTACATTAAATTTCTCTCCTCCATCCAATACTATAGTGCATTGTTCATACCGTTTTATATGAGATAAGCCTATAATGCAGCTTTTGTTTATTTGCATAAAATATGTCTCCGGTAATGTCTGCATCCATTGAAGCATCGTTTTCCTGACCATGCAGTGTTTCTTTTCGGTGCCTTGCACAAAATATACTTCGGAATAAATGTTATCCATTTCTATGTATCGTATATCCTTTATGCTAATCCAAATACCAGGTTCGATTTCGAACAACTGCCTTCCAGGTATAAGACATCTTGCTTTATCCATAAGAATTTTAAGTGCAGCATAATCAACTGGCTTAGGCAAAAAGCCAATAACATTTGTCCCAAAGGCATCATAAATGCTTTCTGTATGATTTGTAACAAAGATAATGAGACTCTTACAGTTAAGACTCTCGAGTTCATTTTTAATTTTAATTCCATCTTTTTTAGGCATCTCTATATCTAAAAAGATAATATCCGCATTAAAGTCGTCTCTTTGCTCAAAATCAGTAACAGAAATTATTTCAAATATATCTTTATTTGCCTTTTCATACTGTTTTAAGAGAATCCCTAATTCCTTCACGCAAGCTGGCTCGTCATCACATACTAGTATATGTAGCAAATCATTCATTCTGCATACCCCTCACCATTTTTTAATGGAATCCTTTTGCACATTTCACCACTTAACCCGTTTTGTTAATTTTATCTTTTTGTGAATGTTTTGTCAATGTGAATGTATATCAGGAAGTCCAATGCTTTAGTGCCGAGTAGTTCACTTCATCTAACTGAGCCTATTCTTCGACATCTTCAGCTGTAAACTCAGCTTCTGCCATGACTTCTCCATTTTTATCGATGTATTGAGCGACTATTGTCACGCCTGAAACCTCTGTTTCCTCTTTAATTTCTATAGCAAGCTCCCCATAATCGTCTGCGTGCACCTGCAAGTCAGCTAAATATATATCCTTAAGTGGTATCCCCTGATGGAATGGGGATGGGACCGGGCGGCTTGTCAGCGGGTCATTGATGATGCGGGGCTGCCCCAGCCGGGCAAGTCCTCCTGTTTCTTCTGCCCCAGCATGAGGGCGGAGGAGAGCATCTATCTGCGTGACCACCACCCGGACCTGTTCCGGCGGGCCATCGCGCTGGAGGACAACGCCCGCCCCAATTTGAAAACGGTCCAGGGCCTGGGCCG
>CASEFA010000023.1 GCA_949287095.1 uncultured Bacillota bacterium | reverse complement strand
GAAGAATTGGGATGTGCTGACTCCGATTTACAAGTTTTCAGCAGATGTCCGTAAAGTGATATACACTACCAATGCAATAGAAAGTCTTAACAGTACATATAAGAAACTCAATCGTCAGAGGTCCGTATTTCCAAGCGATACAGCTTTACTGAAGTCTTTGTATCTTTCAACTCTTCAGGCTACCAGAAAGTGGAATCAACCACTCAGAAACTGGGCTAAGGTCTATGGAGAATTCAGTATTATGTATGATGACAGGCTGCCTATCTGAGACTGTGAAGACGAATCAAGCGAGATTTTAAATTGAATATGTAAAACTGAATCTGCCGTTCGGGCAATTTCTCACCTTAATTACCATGGAAGAGATAATTTACAGAAATTATTTCACACACTCAAAATAAGCGGCGTAATCTGCCGCTTTTTTACTTTTCTGTCACAGGCTTATGTCTCAGGAGATAAATTCTTACCGCTGCGGACAGATCCGCATAAAACTCCATATCGCTTTTTTCAGCGTATCCTACGGTTTCCTTTATCTTCATCAGCCTGTACCTTATGGTGTTCTGATGACAGCAGCATGCCGCTGCCGTTTTTCCTATATCTCCGCCGTTTCTGACAAAGGCCATACATGTGGTGAACAGCTCTTCCTTGCCCTCCAGCGGCTTCATTATATCGTCCGAAAACAGTCTGAAGACCCTGGCGTCTTTGTTCGGAATCAGATATCTGAACATGCCTGTTTCCCTGTAGGAATCATATTTTCTTCCGTCGGTCTCAGACGCTATATATGTGTAATAGCTCTCTCTCAGACAGCGGTCAAGCTCCTCGTAAGGCCTGTGAATACCGCTCCTTGAAACCGACATTCCTGTAAGATCCAGAGACAGGCTGTCCGCAATCTCATCAAATATAAGCCTGAACTTCTCTTCTTCATCGTAAGGACTGGTTATTATTATGAACATCCCTCTGTCAAATCCGCAAACTATGCACTTCTGTTTCATTTTCTTGCTGATATAGTAGTTGCGGAAAATTCTCGTCATATCGATGTCCGTCCCGTCAGACTCCGGCCGTACATATGTGGAAACGACGTACCGGCTGAACAGAAGAGAGATGCTCTTCGCTATGCGGTATACCTCTTCTCTGGAAAGCTGACCGTCTATCATCCTTTTTATGCTGTCCTCGGACAGAATCTGTGTGTCATCCTGCTGAACCGCGTCGGTTATCTCGTATATGATATTTTCAAAATACAGCTCCTCTCCGAAGGAAAAAATCGGATACTTTTTCTCTTCCGAGAATTCTATAACCTCCTGCGGAATACTGTCAAAGATTATTCTTTTAAACGCAAAGGCCGCCGTTCCAAACTCATACAGTTTTTTAACCGCCTCCAGAATCCTGGTCTCATCGTTCTTTGCAAACAGTAGGCTGGATATTACAAAGCTGTCCTTTTCAAATGCGTTCTCATTCCTGTATTCTATATCGGGAACGAATTCGTAATCCGCTATTCCGGCAGAACAGACAATATTATCAAGCCCTTCTTTTCCGGACACCAGTTCTATTCCCCTGAAACTGTCAAGTTCCAGCAGATCTTTCACTTTAAGCGCCATATTTTACTCCTGTTCCATACGGCTGTTTTCCTCGTGGAATTTACGGGCCTCCAGACAGTCTCTCACTATCTGCTCGGAAAGTTCCTCTACACTGTCGAATTTTACCTCGTCCCTGGTTTTTTTGAGAAATTCCACTATTATCTTCTTTCCGTACAGCTCTTTGTCGAAGTTGAAAATGTGAGTCTCCACGTTTTTCTTATAGTGTCCTATGGTAGGCTTTACTCCCACGTTGGTCACGCTGGGATACCTCACACCGTTATACGTGCAGTACGTTACGTAAACTCCGTTAGGCGGCGTCACCATGTCCGGGTCTATCACCAGATTGGAGGTAGGAAATCCCAGAGTTCTTCCCAGCCGGTTTCCCACGACCACCTCACCGCCTATGGCGTAGTTTCTGCCCATGTACGTTTTGCAGTCCTCAACTCTGCCTCCCGCTATGAGAGTCCTTATCATGGATGAGCTTACGACATTTCCGTTTATGGAAAAGGGCTCCATCTCGGTCACGTTAAATCCGTATGCCATGCCGGCCTGGCGCAGAAAATCAGGGTTTCCCGCCGCACGGTGGCCGAACCTGTAGTTGAAGCCGCAGAAGGCTTCTTTCATATTCAACCTGTCTATCAAAAGCTCGTCGATAAAATCCTGAGGCTCCATGTTCATTATCTGCTTCGTGAATTCCACGGAAACCATGTAATCCACTCCCAGAGATTCTATAATCTGAGCTTTTTCGTCTTTGTACAGGATGTTCTTTACCTTCTTCGCCTTGGGCAGAAGGTTCCTGGGGTGATTTGAAAAAGTGAAGACAACGGCGTTAAGATTCTTTTCCCGCGCCGTCTCCACCATGTTCTTTATGAGTTCCTGATGTCCCAGGTGCACCCCGTCAAAGTTGCCCAGCGCAACGGCCGACGGAGAAAGAGTTTTCATCTCCCTTAAATCCTCAATTACCTTCATAATTCGTCACTTACCTTACGTAAAAAACTTTATCGGTCTTTAATACTTTTCCGTCAAAAATCGTCTCGCCGGTGCCGAGGAACTCTCGTTTTCCGTCTATGCGTCCGAATACCTTATAAAAGTTTTCATACTTTCCGCTTTTCGGTGCATCCAGTCTTTTTATCTCCCGTACCGGCAGCTTCTGACCGTTCAGAAACCGCACGGAATGTTCCTCATCTAGGTCGAACTCGCCGAATCCGAACAGAGGTTCCCACGATAAAACCATCAGCTTTTCAATTTCCCCGACGCTCATTTCCCGCAGCTTATCTACCGGAACGGCAGATTCTATGGAGAACATCCCGCTTTTCGTCCTTTCAAGGGCGCTCATGACCGCTCCGCAGCCGATAGCCTCGCCGATTTCTGTACATATGGTCCTTATATAAGTACCCTTTCCGCAGGTAACTCTAAACCCGAATTCCCGTTTTTTGTCGTCAAAATCCGTAAGAACCGCTTTCTCTATATATACGGGACGCGCCTTGACCTCCACGTCTTTGCCTGCCCTTGCGTATTCGTAGAGCCTCTTTCCGTTCACTTTGACGGCTGAATACATGGGAGGCTTCTGCATGACAGTTCCATGAAAAGCTCCAAGTGCATCTTCCACTGCTTCCTTTGTTACGCCGTAAGGCTCTTCTTCAGACAGCGTCTTTCCCCAGACGTCGCCGGTATCCGTCCTGACGCCCAGCTTTGCCCTGCATACGTATTCCTTTAAATCCGTGTCCAGGTATTCGATTATCTTCGTCGCCCGGCCTGCACATACCGGAAGAACCCCCGTCGCCATCGGATCGAGTGTTCCCGTATGGCCGATTTTTTTGATTCCGAGAACTCTCCTCATTATGGCAACCACGTCGTGGCTGGTCATGTCCTGAGGCTTATATACGTTTAAAATACCGTCCATCACTTCATCTCCGGCATGGCTGAAACGTACTCTTTAACTCTGTCAAAGGCTTCCGCTATAGGGCACCTTAAGGTAAATCCCGCAGCTCTTTCATGGCCGCCTCCGTTAAAGTCGGAGGAGAATTTCGCCACGTCCACGTACTTTTTCGACCTGAGGCTTACCTTTATCTCCTCCGGTCCGTACTCCTTCAGGAATACCGCAAGCTCCACACCTGCAATGCTCCTGAGCTGACCTACGACCCCTTCTGTCTCGTCCATTGACGCTCCGGTTTCTCTGAGCATTTCCTGAGTCACGTAGGCGAGAACGGCTTTCCCTCCGTGAAGGGTCACCATGGTCTCAACAGCTCTGTTTTCCACGAGAAGCCTTTCGATTCTCACGGTCTCGAATATCTCCTGAGCCACTCCCGCCGCATCTATACCGCTGTCGTAAAGCTCTGCCGCAATAAGGTGGGTTTCCTTCTGGGTATTGGAATACCTGAAGCTTCCCGTATCGGTGAGGATTCCGGCAAAGACAGCCTCCCCTATTTCCTTGTCAATTTCCACTCCCATAGCCTTTATGAGCCTGAAAATAAGCTGAGCCGTCGCCGCAGCGTCCGGGTCTATGTGGTTGTATGTACAGAATCCTCTGCTGGTCTCGTGGTGATCTATGCACACCGTGACGGGAGCCTCTGCGAATTTCTCCGCGCGAAGAGGAAATCTTCCCGTCTCTCCGCAGTCCACGCAGACGGAAACGTCCGCCTTCATGATGCCTGTGTCGGATGTGGTGAGCCCGCCATCCAGAAATCTCAGATTGCCTGCAATCTCGTCCTCTATCAAAATGTAACATTCCTTGCCCATGCCCCGAAGAGCACGACAGAGAGCCGCCGATGAGCCTATGGCGTCACCGTCGGCGTTAATATGAGGAAATATGAGAACCTTTCTCGCCGAAGAGAGAACCTCTGCAATTTCTTCGAATGTGTTATTCTTCATCATCATCTTCGTCTTTAATATCCAGTCCCTCTATGATGTCCGAAATATGCCTTCCGTATTCCATAGAGTTGTCTATTTTGAAAATAAGCTCGGGAGTGTGGCGAAGCTTTATGCTTCTGCTCACTTCGTGACGGAGAAGTCCTCTGGCGCTGTTAAGCCCCTCCAGAATCTCCTTCTCTTTTTCAGCCCTTTCCTCGCCGCTTTCAGATGGACTTCCGAGAACCGTTATATAGCAGGTGGCATAGCTGCCGTCTCTTGTAACCTCGACGGCGGAAACGCTTATCATTCTGTCCTGCAGCCTCGGGTCCTTTATCCCGGAAATCAGCATGGAGCTTATTATTCTCTTTATCTCTTCTCCCAGTCGTCCCGTTCTGTATCCCTTTCCCATATCTGTCATCCTTTCTTACTTCAGCGAAGGATTTATGAATCTGACTTTCTTTTTCGTACCGCTGCCGTACTGAATAGCCTGTTTAGGGCATCTGCTTATACACGCCATACAGTGGGCGCACCTGTCTTTCGTCCATGCAGGCTTTCCGTTTCCTGCAATCTTTATAACGTCAAAGACGCACAGAGTCTGACAGATTCCGCAGCTTATGCAGCTGTCGTCTGCATAAAACTTCTTCGTCGGCCTGCCGTTTCTGTAAACTATCTGGGCAAGAGCCGAACCCGTCCTTCCGGCGAGTCCGGATTTTCTCCCCATCCTGAAGCCGAATTTTATGTCGTCGACTATGTCGTTAAGCTCTCTGTCTGACCTCCGGAGAATCATAATCTGCTCCTCCGGAAGAGGCACCCTGAACATGGCGAGGTAGTTCTCCGGCATTACAACCTGGTAAAATGCCTTGAAATTCATGCCCTTTGCCTTTATAAGCCTTGCCATGGTTCTGTCGCATCTGCCCGAAGACGACCCGCATGTTCCCACTGCGCAGACCGGCGTATCTTCGCCCTCAAAGTCCGCCTTTTCAATAAACTCCCTGACGATTTTCGGCACGTCATAGTAGTAAACGGGAAATACGAAAAACAGAGTCTCTCCTTCGGGAATGCGGTACTTCAGGCTGCCGTTTCTTACGGCGACGGCGATATCCTCCATGCTGCCGCCAAAGGCGGCCTGAAGTTTTTCTGCGGCGTATTTAGAATTTCCTGTTGCTGTAAAGTAAAATATCATCTTTCAGATTACCTTTCCCGGAAGCATTCCTACTTGCGCTCGATTTCCACCATGTGGAAGCACTCTATAACGTCGCCTTCCTTTATGTCGTTGTAGTTTTCTATGCCGATACCGCACTCGTAACCGCTTGCAACTTCCTTTGCATCGTCCTTGAATCTCTTGAGAGAGGAAATCTTTCCCTCGTGAATCACTATGCCGTCTCTTACCAGTCTTATGTCGGCATTTCTTACGATTTTGCCCTCGGTTACATATGCTCCTCCGACGATACCTACTCCAGGTACCTTGAAGGTATTTCTGATTTCGGCCTTTCCGAGTATCTCTTCCTTGAATTCAGGATCCAGCATACCCTTCATTGCGTTTTCAACGTCGTCTATTACGTCGTAGATTACGCGGTAGGTTCTGATCTGTATATTCTCCCTGTCAGCCATGGTCTGAACTGCCGTGCTCGGTCTTACGTTAAATCCTATGATGACAGAGCCTGAAGTTCCGGCCAGCATTACGTCGGATTCCGTTACAGTACCTACGCCCGTATGAATGATGTTTACCTTTACGTTCTCGTTGTTGAGTTTCTCAAGGGACGATACAAGTGCGCCTACGGAACCCTGAACGTCTCCCTTTATTATCAGGTTAAGCTCCTTGACCTCGCCTTCCTGAATCTGGCTGAACAGCTGCTCCAGCGTGGTGCTTGCATTTCTTGCAAGAATTTCTTCTCTCAGTTTTTCCTTTCTGTGCTCGGCTATTTCTCTTGCAATCTTGTCCTCCTTCACGGCATTGAACTCGTCTCCTGCCTGAGGAACGTCTGTAAGACCCAGGACTTCCACTGCCGTAGCAGGGCCGGCCTTCTTTATGGTCTTACCCTTGTAGTCTGTCATAAGCCTTATTCTTCCAGCGCAGGTTCCCGCTACGATGCTCTGTCCGGAGTGAAGAGTTCCGTTGGTTACGAGAAGAGTAGCAACAGGACCCTTGGACTTGTCCAGTCTTGCTTCTATTACGGAACCCATCGCAAGTCTGTCAGGGTTTGCCTTAAGCTCCATCATCTCCGCCTGAAGAAGTATCATCTCGAGAAGATTTACGATTCCTTCACCGGTCTTTGCGGATACGGGAACGCTGATAACGTCTCCGCCCCAGTCCTCTACGAGAATTCCGTGCTCGGTGAGATCCTGCTTTACTCTGTCAGGATTTGCCCCCGGCTTATCCATCTTGTTTATGGCTACGATGATAGGAACTCCGGCAGCCTTTGCGTGGCTTATGGATTCCACCGTCTGCGGCTTAACGCTGTCGTCCGCCGCAACTACGAGTACTGCAATATCAGTTACATGAGCTCCGCGGGCACGCATGGCCGTAAACGCCTCGTGACCCGGAGTATCCAGGAACACTATCTTCTGCCCGTTGATTCTTACCTCGGAAGCACCTATGTGCTGGGTGATTCCGCCGGACTCTGATGCCGTAACATTGGTCTTTCTTATAGCGTCGAGAAGTGAAGTCTTACCGTGGTCAACGTGGCCCATTACGGTGATGATAGGAGGTCTCGGCTTGAGATCCTGTTCTCTGTCCTCAAAGAGTTCAAGCCCTTCTTCAACCGCTTCTTCCTCGACCTTTCCGATTGCAACGGAAATTCCCAGGTCCTCTGCGAGAATCATAACCGTATCCTCGTCTATGGTCTGGTTTATGTTCGCCATGATTCCCAGCTTCATCAGTGTCATTATGACTTTAGATGTGGAAACCTCAGTCTGCTCGCAGAAACCGGCAACCGTAATAGGAACGTTCAGCACTATGGTTCCCTCAGGTAACGGTTCTGCTTCGATCTCAGGCTCCGTCTGCGCAGGCTTAGCCTTTACGTGCTTCTTTCTCGTCTGCTTCTCGAGAGACTTCTTCTCGAACTTTTCGAACTTGTTCCTTCCCTTGTCCTTTTCGTGCTTGTCGTGCTGCTTCTTGCGGTCAGAGCGTCCGGAATGGTCGCCTCTTCCCTCGTCCCTTGCTGAAGCCGCAGGCTGCTCTCTTCTCGGAGCAGGACCTCTGCGATTTCCGTGATCGTCCCTGCCGCCCTTGGCGCGGTCAGTTCTTTCACCTTTTCTGCCTTCGGTTCTTCCGTCACGGGCCGGTCTTTCAGGTCTGTCTCCCTTTCTCGGACCCTTTGACCCTGCCTCTGTTCTGCGTCCCGGATTTCTGTCGGTAGTCTTTTCGTTATGCTTCTTCTCGGCGGCCTTTTCGGCAGCTTTAGCTTTTCGTGCTGCAGCCCTTGCCTCTTCCTCAGCTTTGACGTCTTCAGCTTTTGTTATTATTTTCAGAGTCTGTCTTCCCGGTATGGATACCGGAGCGCTCTCCTTCTTAACCTCGGTTTTTGCAGGGGTTTCCTTCTTAGCCTCGGTCTTAGCCTCGGTCTTTTCAGAAGCGGCTGCCTTTGGCGCCTCTTCCCTGACGGCTTCTTTCTCAGTCGCTTTTGCCTCAGGGGCCTCAGCCTTTAAAGGTTCCTGCTTTTTCGCATCGGCAGCGACAGGCTCAGCCTTTTTCTCCTCCTGCTTCTTATGCTTGTTCTCCAGATAGTCGTTATCGACTATAGGTCTTCCGATAGGCGGTCGCCTTCCCGGTCTTGCCGCAGGCGCGGCAGGTCTGACTCCCGCGCCTCGTGGCGCAGACGCTGCCGGTGCAGCCTGAGGTCCGGCACCTTCCTTTATTTTCTTTATATCTGAATCAGACAGAACGCTCATATGGCTCTTCACGCTTATTCCGAGCTTCTCTGCACGTTCTAAAATGTCCTTGCTGTTCAGGTTCATCTCTTTGGCGAGTTCATGTACCTTCATAGCCATCAGAACACCTCCCTTTCTGATTGAATACGGTCAATCTCCGTTTCTATAATCTCCGCAAAATGCATATCCGTTATCCCGAATAATCCTTTGCCCTTTTTCCCCGTCATCTTTGACAGGCTTTCAGCATCAGCGAAGATTCTGTATTTCACCCTGCCGGCAGCACACTGCTCCAGCATTTTCTTTTTAGTGTTGTCTGAGAGATCCGAAGCTATCACGAGCAGCTTTATCTGTCTTTTTTTCATCATGAGCAGGCACGTATTATAGCCTGTCACCATATTCCTCGACTTTGCGGCAAAACCCATGTAGCTTTCCAGCTTACTCCTGTTCATTTCGAATCTCCTCCATGAGAGCCTCTATATCCCTGCGGTCTATATCCGACCTGAATGCACGATTGAAAGCCCTGCGTTTTTCCGCTTTATCAAAGCACTCGGGATTCCGGCACAGGTATGCGCCTCTTCCTCTGGCCCTTCCGGTTTCGTCCAGAGAAATCTTTCCCTCATAGAACGCCACCCTTATCAGTTCGCCTTTTGGCTTTGACTCCATGCATCCTATGCACCGTCTCATGGGTACGTTATTCTTCTTCAACTTCCGTCACCTCCGGGTCTTCGGTCACGCCGGCCTTGTCAGCTTCTTCCGTTTCCTTCACTCCTTCGGTTTCTTCGGTGAATTCTTCCTCAAAATCTTCATCATAGTCGTCGCTGTACTCTTCAAAGTCATCATAGTCTCCCATGGCTTCCTCGTACTGGCTCTGACTCTTTATGTCTATTTTCCATCCGCTCACTTTGGCGGCAAGTCTTACGTTCTGACCTTCTCTTCCTATTGCAAGGGAAAGCTGGTAGTCAGGGACGATGGCAGTGGCAACCTTTTCGTCGTCCGCAATTATTACTCTCTCCACCTTGGCCGGGCTGAGCACGTTGCTGATAAGTTCTTCCGGAATGTCGCTCCAAGGAATTATGTCTATCTTCTCCCCGTGAAGCTCGTCCACTATGGCCTGAACTCTGCTTCCTCTCGTTCCAACGCATGCCCCTACCGGATCCACGTTCTCAAACTCGGTGTAAACGGCAATCTTCGTTCTGGAGCCCGCCTCTCTGGCAATCCCCTTTATCTCAACTGTGCCGTCCGCAATCTCCGGAACCTCCAGCTCGAACAGCCTCTTTACAAGACCCGGGTGCGACCTTGAAAGGAAAACCTGCGGTCCCTTGGTGGTCTTTTTTACATCCATTATGTATGCCTTGATTCTCTGGTTCACTTCGTAGTGCTCTCCGCGAACCTGCTCGTTGGCCGGAAGTATCCCTTCCGTTCTGCCCACGTCTACGAAAAGGGTCTCGCCGCTCTTTCTCTGAACCAGTCCGGTTATTATCTCGCCCTGGCGGGTTATGAAATCGTCGAATATCATTCCCCTCTCGGCTTCTCTTATTCTCTGAACCACAACCTGCTTTGCGGTCTGGGCTGCGATTCTTCCGAAATCTCCCGGCGTAACCTGGAATTCTATGAAGTCGCCGATTTCATATCTCGGGTCTATTTCCTGAGCTTCCTCAAGGGAAATCTCAATCATATCGTCCGTAACCTCTTCGACCACCTCGAGTCTCATGAGAACTGCAATGTCTCCGGTCTCTCTGTCGATATCCACGCGGACATTCTGGCTCGTGCCGTAATTTTTCTTATATGCCGACACGAGGGCAGTCTCGATGGCCTCGAAAAGTATGTCTTTGGATATGTGTTTTTCCTTTTCAAGCTCGTCGATTGCCTCGATAAACTCTCTGTTCATTTTTAACCTCCTTGGTAAATATCTTCTAAAAAACTACCGAAAGGCTGGCTTTGGCTACTTCGTCCAAAGCAAACTCAAGCTCTTTCCCGTCTTCGGTTTTTATTTTTATCTTCTCTCCGTCAAAGCCTGCAAGCTCTCCGGAGAATTCCTTACGTCCGTCAAGGCCTTTATACAGCTTAACGTCCACAGGTCTTCCCACAAATCGTGCAAAGTGCTCAGGTCTCGTAAGCTTTCTGTCCATTCCCGGCGACGAAACCTCCAGATAGTAGTTATCCTCCACCGGATCATCCTCGTCCAGTCTGTCGCTTAAATATCTGCTCACCAGTTCGCAGTCGTCGGTGCTGATGTAGCTTTCCTCATCACCGGTCTGCATCTTGTCTATGTACACCCTCAGAAATCTGTCTCTTCCTTCCTTAACGTACTCGCAGTCATAAAGCTCAAGTCCGTTTTCCTTAAGAAAGTCCGACAGAACGTCTCTGGTGTAATCAGTTATCTTTAACTTTGCCATATGAAAATGTCTCCCGTACAAAACTGAAAGAGTGGGTTTTTCCCACTCTTTCCGGTAAAAAATATTCTTAGCCGGGTTCTATGATACCATACCCAGGGGCTAATGTCAAGGTTCAACAAATTTCGCGAACAAATGTTTACTTTTTTGATAAGTCGTGCTATACTGTGCATATATATCATGTGAATCTGAAAGGAAAGCGTATGTCTAAGCAGCAGGAACGGGAACAGAAGATACTGGCCTTTATGAGAAAGGAACTGAAAGCCAAGGGATATCCTCCTACGGTGAGAGAAATCGGAACGGCTCTGGGTATTAAATCCACGTCTACCGTCCATAAGGACATTGCGAGCCTGGTGGAACAGGGATATCTGAAGAAAGACCCTGCCAAGCCGCGCGCTTTAATGCTGGTGGATAGCGATACACCGGATACTGCAGGTGAAATATCCAACGTTTCATCTTCCCGCGAAGATGTGGTTGATGTCCCTGTAGTTGGCAACGTCGCCGCAGGAACTCCTATTCTTGCCGAAGAGAACATAGAAGATACATTCCCCGTACCCGCAGGCTTCGTGAAAGGCGACAGCTTTATGCTGAAGGTCAGAGGCGAGAGCATGGTAAATGCGGGAATCATGGACGGCGACCTGATTCTCGTTCAGCAGCAGAACACGGCATATAACGGTGAAATAGTCGTTGCCATGGTAGACGGGGACTTTGAAAGCGAAGCCACTGTAAAGACCTTCTACCGCGAGGACGGCCACGTAAGACTCCAGCCGGAAAACGACACTATGGACCCTATCATAGTAGACGACGCTAAAATACTGGGAAAAGTAAAAGGCGTGTTCAGGTACCTGAGTTAAACCTGATCGCCATCGGTAAAGTAATCAAGCTGCCATGCTGACGGTAATGACCGTTAGCAGGCAGCTTTTTATATATGGAGTTATCTTTGATTGCAGCTTTCGGCGATGATGCCGCTGGCGTCTGCAGGTTTTAGGGAATAGTTCGATGCGAACTCCGTTTTTTCGCATCGAGGTCGAACGGATTTTCGATGTTATTATGGATTCTATCTGATTGCATCGAACATTTTCGGTTGCAGACAGTCGTTAAGCAGCAAATTTGTTCGATGAAAACAGTATTTTCAGCCTTTGTCATCGAAAAAGTGTTCGATGTAAACGGTAAAAGAACCGTCTCGCATCGAACACCTGAAAATATCTACAGCCTGCGCGTATCTGCACGCACCTGCAAAGCTATATCTCCCGCTCTTCCCTTACGTTGAACTTTCTGATGAAGTCAATGTCGGCATAGGTTATCTGCCTGTCCGCGGTTTCCGCCTCGCCTATCTGGCTGTCGTAAGGGTCGCACCTGTACTGGGATTTCGGGGAGGTAAACTCCTCCTGAATATCCACGTTGAATATCCATCTGTAAGGGTCTGTATTTCCGAAGTAGAAATCTGTGTTGTCGTCGGTTCCGTTTCTCCTTTCACCTCCGCCAAAGGAAGGATCCACCGGTCTCCAGCCTACGCCTGTAAAATATGCAATTGCCCAGTCGTGGCTTCCCGCTCCTTCAGGCTCGGTTGTTATTCCCGACTGCCATCTTGCAGGGATACCGTTATATCTTGCAAGCACTATGAAAAGAAGGGCCTGAAGTCCGCAGTCACCTCTGCCGCGAAGTGCAAAGTATTCGCTGAGATTTTCTATGGATGCGTAGTCGCGAACGTACGAGTACCTGAAGTTGTTCACCATAAAGTCATAGATTTTCTTTGCGATGAGAAGTTTATCCGTCTCGTCTCCGACGATTTTCTCAGACAAAGCCTTTATAAACGGTGTGAACACTATCTGAGGCGCCTTTTCGGAAAGGTCGCTCTCCCATACGCCGTCCTTCGTGTCTGGTCCGGGAACGCTGAATTCAGGCAGCTTTTCGCCCCTTGCCACGGCCGCGTCGTGAAGCTTTTTCATCTCGTCAAAGGACATATACTTAACTTCGTAGGTTCCGCCAGCGCGAAGGGTGAAGCGTCTTCTTTCATCACCTTTTGCGGTAAAACAGGCAGTTCTCTGAAGCGCCGTATCAGGAGCCACCTGACAATCTCCTTCGGATTCTATGAATCTTACATTCTTCATTCCGAAAGCCTTTTCCGTAGGGAAAGGAACGTGAACCTTCAGTTCTGCGCCCTTTGCGATTTCTTCGTTTATCTCCATACCGGTGGTGATATCGATATCCACGGCAAGTCCGCCCTTTTCCTTCATTCTGGAGATGACTCCCTCAAGGAATGTCCTGTCATCCTTTGGATAAGTGCTTCCGGGCCAGTTCATCAGTACCGGATGTGACTTGAAAAGTGCAATCTTGCTAAATGAGACGTAGCGTTTTTCACCTTCTATAATCACATAATCCAGACTGTCTGCAATCTTATCAAGGTCGGATGCAGTAAATCCCGGTGCGCTTTCCGCAATCTGAGCGACAAGCTCCTCCTCGGTAAGAGTATATTCTCTCTTTATAAGCTTTCCGTTATGGATTTCAAGCTCAATCCTTTTCTTCAGAGCGTCAGGAAGCTCCGGACGGGAAAGGTGATATGCGGCACGTCTTTCAAATTCATCAAACATGCCGGCGTATTTAAGGCGTACCAGCTCCTCAGGCATATCTACGTCAAGGGTTTTTACATAAGATAAATCCATTTTCTTTTCCTCCGATTCAAATTATCCAAGCATAATCGGTACCAGAACGGGCACCGCAAGCGACACTATAAGTCCTGAAATGAACGAATACACGGCGACATTGCCGTTGGTGTATTTCTCTACGATAGGAAGGCATACGTCCATTGCGGCTGCTCCCGGCAGGCATATGCACTCCACATACCCTATCTTCTGGGCTACTATGGGAATGAATATGATTCCGAACAGCTCCCTCATCACGTTGTGCATAAATGAGATGGCGCTTGCCGTCACCAGCCCGCTTTCAAGGATTATTCCCGGCGCCAGCGAGTACCAGCCGAATCCGGCTCCGATGGCGAGGGACTCTCTCATCCCGAGAGGCAGAATAATGGAACATATTCCGGCGGCCAGGAGACTTCCTACTATGGTCGCGGCGGGAAACACGAACACTCTCAACCCCATCTTACGCATATTTTTGAACACCGTGCCTTCGATTCCAAGGTCGAAGCCTACGAAGAACAGCATTATGCAGAGGCCGACTTTGATGGCAAGACCGGCAAGGCTGTCAAAGGTGTCGTCGTCGTCAAAGAGTCTATCGACAAAGAGATAACCGGACGCCATTCCCACGGCCACGGCTATGATGATGATAAAGGTCATCTTATCGAATCCGCCTTTTCCGGTGTCACGGCTTCCCTTGTTTATGTCCTCCGCATCGATTTCCCCGATGCCTCCGTACCTGTTCACACCTACCAGCTTTCGCGAAAGGGCTATGAAGATTACGCACGTAACCATCACGACCACGGTAAATATGAAGGCGTAAAGCCCTATGGACGTCAGGTTCTCTATAACCTCCGAGTTTGAGCCCATTCGGGCGCCCATGGTAAACACAAGTATGATGATTGCGGCAGTCTGGACTTTGCCTGTCCACCGGAATTTCTCCCGGTGCTGTCTCACGCGGCTTGCCAGGATATAGCCGATCGCGGCCATCCCCAGATATAATATCAGATCCTGCATAACCCCTCCTACGGTCTTATCACTCGTCCCGCAGACGCCATGGTCTCGACTATGGCGTACATATTGGTGACGGTTCCAACTGCCAGCTTCTCCTTAAGACCGTAATAATCGAGGCACGTTCCGCAGGTGAATATCTTGACGCCCTGCTCCTCCATGGATTTAAGGTCTGCAAGGGATTCCGAACCTTCACAGGTTATGGTCGCTCCGCCGTTGTAGAACAAAATCGTCTCAGGCAGCTTCTCAAGCTGTGACAGAGCGTATATGAAGCCCTTCATCAGAACCCTGCCCAGTTCGTCGTTTCCCTCTCCCATTCTGTCAGATGAAATCACAGCTATGGTGTCTCCGGAAATTCCCGCGCCGCGGCCGCACTCCGGGCCTTCCGCTTCCGTGGACGCCCCTTCGCCGCCGTTTCCTTCTATCTCAACTACGTAATGATTTTCGTCTTTCATATGACTCTTCGCCTGAAGGCCTTTGCTGCCTGCCAGCTTTAAAAGGTTAGCTGCCGCCGTCTCATTGTCGACGTGAACCTCCAAGGTTCCCGGTTCCTTCATTTCGCTGAGAGCCTTGTTTGCTTTAACTACGGGTATAGGGCACTGCTGTCCCCTCGCGTCAATTACCGCTTCGGCCATTTTTCTCCTCCTGTCATTCTCGTAAAAGTAATTTAAAGCACCACTTCTATTTTATCGCTTATTTCCGCGGAATCAATACCGACATTGCAGTCAAAGGCCAAAATTTTTACGCCGTGGCTGTGAGCATTTCTTAAAGCGTCGCCGAAAGCCCTGTGGGTCTCGTCGTTGGGGCGAAACTCTTTTATTCCCTTCATCTGAATGACGAATACGATACAGGCTGAATCCCCTGCCGATACCGCCTTCACCAGCTCACATACGTGCTTAACTCCCCTTTCCGTAGGAGCGTCGGGAAACCTTGCAACTCCGTCCTCTTCAAGGGTCACGCCCTTTACCTCCATCCAGCAGACTCTGCCGTCTACATCCGTAAGGTGAAAATCGAACCTGGAATCACCGAAGGTTTTCTCAGGAGAAATTTCCGAAAGATTTCCGAAGTCGAAATCCATATCCTTAAGTTCGTCGCTGAAGATCTCACTGAATCTGCCGCCTGCAAGGGCCTCTCCGACGATTTTGTTGGGAGCCTGTGAGTCCATATTTATGAGGACAGCGCCCCGGCCGCAGACTTTGTCCACGGTTATAAGGGAATATCTCAGTTTTCTCTTTCCCATGGATCCTACGTGGTCCTGAAGATATACCGCGCACCCCGGGACCAGAAGCTCCCGGCACCTTCCCGTGTTTTTTACGTGGGCCGTCACTTCTTCTCCGCCCGTGAGCCTGACCTTTGCTATGAATCTGTTGGGACGGGAAACGAAAGTTCCCGGAATCATATTTTCGTATCTCATACATTGAATTCTAACAGAGTTTTATTTATAATAGAAGGGATTTTTCAAAAAGGGAGGACTTAAATATGCACGCACCGGATCCTGTTGCGTTTTCCATAGGCGGTCTCGATATAATGTGGTACGGCGTTCTCATAGGCCTGGGATTTCTCCTCGCCATCGGAATTTCCTACTACAGGGCGCCACGCCACGGAATAGAGAGAGAATATGTAATAGATTTCACCATTTTTATGATACCGGCTTCCATCATCGGAGCCAGAGCATATTACGTAATATTCAGCTGGGACAACTACGCCGGCGACTGGGCCAAGATTTTAGACATCAGAAGCGGCGGCCTTGCCATTCACGGCGGTCTCATAGCCGGAATCATAACGGCATACTTCGTCTGCCGATACCATAAGATGCACATACTGGATCTTGCCGACCTGGCGTTTCCAACGGTGGCGCTGGCTCAGGCCATTGGCAGGTGGGGAAACTTCTTCAACTCGGAAGCTCACGGCGGCCCTACGAATCTTCCGTGGGCCATAGAGGTGGACGGGCAGATGGTTCACCCGACGTTTCTCTACGAATCCCTTTGGTGCCTCGCCATGTTCGTCTTCCTCATCTGGTTCGACGACCACAGGCGGACATTCAGGGGGCAGGTTGCTTTTCTCTACGGAATGCTCTACTCCTTCGAGCGCGGCCTCGTGGAGGAGCTTCGCACGGACAGCCTGATGATAGGACCTTTCAAGCAGGCTCAGGTACTCAGCTTCTTCGTATTCATGGGCTGCCTCGGTGCGTATATGTACTTTCAGAGAAAGGGAAAAAGACGCCAGCAGTGAGGGCGTCTTTTTAAATGGGGGAAATCTCAAATCAAAAATGGCAACTTTCGCCTTGACCTTTTTGCTGTATGCTGCTTTTATGTCAAAGTATCGAGTAGGAGGCGGTGACTAGCCGCCGTCCTCTCACACCACCGTACGTACGGTTCTCGTATACGGCGGTTTCAATAGTTGACGTGCATCTGCTGGTA
>CASEFA010000022.1 GCA_949287095.1 uncultured Bacillota bacterium | reverse complement strand
GTGATTGCCGCTGTAAGAGTCGTCTTGCCGTGGTCTACGTGGCCGATCGTTCCGATGTTGATATGCGGCTTGGTTCTTTCAAATTTCTGCTTTGCCATTTTTATCTCCTTCTGCCGCCTTTGTCCGGGACTGCATATGCCGAAAGCCCCGAACCAGTGCGACGATTTACTTTATTACTGTTTATTTCCGATCTTCTCTACCAGATTGTCAGGAAGCTTTTCGAAGTGGTCGAACTGCATTACATATACACCGCGTCCCTGAGTCTTGGAACGGAGGTCCGTAGCGTATCCGAACATCTCGGACAGAGGTACCATACCTCTTACGGCTACGGCGCCGTTGTTCATCTCGGAACCTTCGATTCTTCCTCTTCTGGAGGAGATGTCTCCGATAACGTCTCCCATGTACTCCTCAGGTACGGTTACCTCTACCTTGAATATAGGCTCAAGGAGTACAGGCTTAGCCTTCTTTGCAGCCTCTCTGAACGCCATGGAAGCCGCAATCTTGAACGCCATTTCGGAGGAGTCGACTTCGTGGTAGGAACCGTCGTAAAGTTCTACGCCGACGTCGACAACCTGATATCCTGCAATAGGACCGTTTTCCATTGCTTCCTTGATACCGTCCTCAATCTTAGGAATGAATTCCTTAGGGATTGCACCGCCGACGATGGAGTTAACGAACTCAAAGCCTGCGCCCGGCTCTCTCGGATAAAGCTTGATCTTAACGTGTCCGTACTGACCGTGACCTCCGGACTGCTTAGCGTACTTGTAGTCAACGTCCGCAGTGGTGGATACGGTTTCCTTATAGGATACCTGAGGCTTACCTACGTTAGCTTCAACCTTGAATTCACGCATGAGTCTGTCTACGATGATTTCCAGATGAAGCTCACCCATACCTGCGATGATGGTCTGGCCGGTTTCCTCATTAGTGTAAGTCTTGAATGTAGGGTCTTCCTCTGCAAGCTTTGCAAGAGCGATACCCATCTTTTCCTGACCTGCCTTAGTCTTAGGCTCGATGGCGATTTCGATTACAGGATCAGGGAACTCCATGGACTCGAGGATGATCTCATGTTTCTCGTCGCAAAGGGTGTCGCCTGTGGTGGTGTCCTTAAGACCTACCGCAGCAGCGATGTCTCCTGCGTAAACCTTGTCAATCTCTTCTCTCTTATTGGCATGCATCTGAAGTATTCTTCCGATTCTGCCCTTCTTGCCCTTGGTGGAGTTGTAAACGTATGAACCTGCATCAAGAGTTCCCGAGTATACTCTGAAGAACGCAAGCTTACCTACGAACGGGTCAGCCATAATCTTGAATGCAAGTGCGGAGAACGGCTCGCTGTCGGAAGCCTTTCTCTCGTCAGGCTCGCCTGTCTCAGGATTGATACCCTGGATAGGCGGAATGTCTACAGGGGAAGGCATGTAATCGATAACAGCGTCCAGCATCATCTGTACGCCCTTGTTTCTGTATGCGCTTCCGCAGAGCATAGGAACCATTTCGCATGCGATGGTCTGCTTTCTGATGGTGGACTTGATCTCGTCGATGGTCAGCTCTTCACCGTCCAGGAACTTCATCATAAGCTCCTCGTCGCACTCTGCAACGGACTCGATCATCTTTTCTCTCCACTCGTTAGCCTTGTCGAGCATGTCCTCAGGAATGTCGGTAATCTCGAATTCCTTACCCAGCTCGTCCTTGTATATTTCCGCCTTCATCGTAATCAGGTCGATGATTCCGACGAAGGTGTCCTCTGCACCGATAGGCAGCTGCACAGGAACGGCGTTAGCCTTGAGTCTGTCTTTAACCATGTCGACTACTCTGTAGAAGTTGGCTCCCAGGATGTCCATCTTATTGACGAAGATCATTCTCGGAACACCGTACTTCTCGGCCTGTCTCCATACGGTTTCGGACTGAGGCTCTACTCCGCCCTTTGCGCAAAGCACTGTTACAGCTCCGTCAAGTACACGAAGGGATCTCTCTACCTCTACCGTAAAGTCTACGTGACCCGGGGTATCGATGATGTTGATTCTGTTTCCCTTCCACTGAGCTGTGGTTGCCGCAGAGGTAATAGTAATACCGCGCTCCTGCTCCTGCTCCATCCAGTCCATGGTGGCGGCTCCGTCATGGGTTTCGCCGATCTTATGGGTCCTTCCGGTGTAGAAGAGGATTCTTTCGGTAGTGGTGGTCTTACCGGCATCGATGTGAGCCATGATACCGATGTTTCTAGTTTTCTCTAATGGAAACTGTCTGCCAGCCATTACTTTTCCTCCATTTCAATTTCAAATGATGCGATAATCTTCTCAAGAAACGATTACCATCTGAAATGCGCAAATGCCTTGTTGGCCTCTGCCATTCTGTGGGTATCTTCCTTCTTCTTTACGGATGCTCCGGTGTTATTGGATGCATCGATGAGCTCCTTAGCCAGTCTGTCTGACATGGTTCTCTCTCCTCTCGCTCTGGTGGCGTTGGTAAGCCATCTTAAAGCAAGAGTCTGTCTTCTTTCAGGTCTTACCTCGATTGGAACCTGGTAGTTGGCACCACCGATTCTTCTGGCTTTGACCTCGAGTACAGGCATGATGTTGTTTATAGCCTTCTCAAATACTTCCAGCGGTTCTTCTCCGGTAGTCTCTTTAATCTTGTCGAAAGCAGAGTATACGATGCTCTGAGCTACACCCTTCTTTCCATCCAGCATGATGGAGTTGATGAGCTTTGCAACGACTACGCTGCCGTATACCGGATCCGGAAGTACTTCACGCTTTGGTACATTACCTTTTCTTGGCACTTCTCTTCCCTCCTAAAGTCTGACACTCTTTCTGTGACAAAAGGTGCCGTGCATGATTTGCAAAAACTTCTAATTGCACTTGTTCTCTTCACCCCGGCATAATCTTCCGGGATTACTCCGTTCCGGCCCTGCAATTACAGACCGGCCGGCGCTTAGGCTTCGGGGGTACTCGACGTATCGCGAGAACGGTTTATTGCGAAACGCCGCGGCGCCTTAATATCTATGTATATTAAGGACACAATTTCCCGGATCTTTTTAGCTATTTCTGCTTAGGTCTCTTAGCTCCGTACTTGGAACGAGCCTGCATTCTGTTAGCAACTCCTGCAGTGTCGAGAGTTCCTCTTACGATGTGGTATCTTACACCAGGGAGGTCCTTAACTCTTCCGCCTCTGATGAGAACTACGCTGTGCTCCTGGAGGTTATGACCGATACCAGGGATGTAAGCGGTTACTTCGATACCGTTGGTGAGACGTACTCTTGCAACTTTTCTCAGAGCCGAGTTAGGCTTCTTAGGAGTTACAGTCTTGACAGATGTGCAAACGCCTCTCTTCTGTGGCGAATGAGTGTCTGTAGCGACTCTCTTAAGGGAGTTCATTCCTTTGCCGAGAGCAGGTGCCGTAGACTTCTTAACTGCGCTTGTTCTGCCCTGTCTTACTAACTGATTGATCGTAGGCATTGTTTTCTCCTTTCCTCATAAAATATATTTCACAGTCAAATTGACCCTAACTTTTTATCAGGGTCAATTTAACTCGAAACTGCTAAATATTTTATCACACTTTTTCAGAGGGTGCAACTAAATTCTATCGGAATTTTCCTCTGAAACGTCTGTGATTTCAACGATTCCGTCTGCATCATCATCTGCAGCGGCAGCCTCATCAAAAGCCTCCGTCTCAAATCCTTCAGCCACATCCTCATATACGGAATCCGCCGTCTCATTTTCTACTGCGGAAACAGCCTCTACAGCCTCAGCCTCTTCTTCAACCGGTTCAGGTTCGGCTACGAAGCTGTCGATGTACTCCTGGTTTTCGCCGTAGTCCAGCTTGATGTTCCTGTACATCTTCATGCCGGTTCCGGCAGGGATAAGCTTACCGATGATTACGTTCTCCTTAAGTCCCTGCAGCTTGTCGTTCTTTCCCTTTATTGCCGCATCGGTGAGAACTCTGGTGGTTTCCTGGAAAGATGCCGCCGACAGGAAGGAATTTGTTGCAAGGGAAGCCTTTGTGATACCGAGGAGCATCTGCTTGCTCGTTGCCGGAGTTCCTCCTTCGGCCTCGGCTTTACCGTTGGCTTCTTCTATCTCGAACTTGCTGTACATTCCGCCCGGAAGAAGATCGGTATCGCCTGGATCCTCTATCTTCATCTTGGAAAGCATCTGGCTTACTATAACCTCTATGTGCTTGTCGTTGATGTCAACACCCTGGTTCTTATATACTCTCTGTACTTCCTTGAGGAGGTACTGGTATACACCGGCTACGCCGTTAAGTCTCAGTATGTCATGAGGATTTAAAGGTCCGCTGGTGATGTTGTCACCCGGTTTCACGTGGTCGCCCTTCTTAACGGCAAGTCTTGCGCCGTAAGGAACGATGTATGTTCTGTCGCCTTCCTCGTCGTTTCTGACGGTAACCTCGGTCTTGTTATCGGAACGCGCCTCGATGGCGATAACCGTACCTTCGTTTTCGCAGATCTCGGCAAGTCCCTTAGGCTTTCTGGCCTCGAACAGCTCCTCTACTCTCGGGAGACCATGGGTGATATCGCTTCCTGCTACGCCGCCCGTATGGAACGTACGCATGGTAAGCTGCGTACCCGGTTCTCCGATGGACTGCGCCGCCGTAATTCCGACGGATTCGCCGATGTTGACCTCTTCGCCCGTTGCCAGGTTTCTTCCGTAGCACTTGGCGCATATTCCGGATTTGCTGCGGCACGTCATCGCAGAACGTATAACGACGGACTCGATTCCGCGCTTTACGATTTCCTTTGACATGTCGTCGGATATTTCGTCTCCGCCCTTAACCAGCACTTCTCCCGTAGCCGGGTCGGTGATGTCGTTAAGCGCAGTTCTTCCCGCAATTCTCTGGTCTAAAGGTTCGATTACCTCCTTGCCGTCGGTAAAGGCTCTGACCTCTACACCTTCGGTGGTTCCGCAGTCGAAATCCCTTACGATTACGTTGTGGGATACGTCTACGAGACGTCTGGTAAGGTATCCGGAGTCGGCCGTTCTCAGGGCCGTATCCGTAAGTCCCTTTCTGGCTCCGTTGGAGGATATGAAGTACTCCAGTATGGAAAGACCTTCACGGAAGTTGGCCTTGATAGGAATCTCTACAGTCTTACCTGTAGCGTTGGCCATAAGTCCTCTCATACCGCCGATCTGTCTTATCTGGTTCTTGCTTCCTCGAGCTCCGGAGGTTGCCATGATGTTCAGATTGTTGTTAGGCTCCAGGGAATCCATAAGAGCGTCGGCAACGTCGTCGGTGGTCTTGTTCCAGATGTCGATTACCTTCTCATATCTCTCCGAGTTGGAGATGAGACCCATTCTGTAAGCCTTTTCGTACTTATCCACCTGCTTCTGGGCGTCTCCTACGATTTCCCACTTGTTGTCAGGAATCTTCATATCGTCGATACCGATGGTGACTGCAGCCTTTGTGGAATAGTGGTAACCCATATCCTTGATATAGTCAAGCATTATAACGGTTCCGGTGTTTCCGTGAGCTCTGTAGCACTTGTCGATAATCTCGCCCAGCTTTTTCTTTCCGCAAAGGAAGTCAACCTCCAGGGAATATTTGTCCTTAGAACGGTCTACAAATCCCAGATCCTGCGGAATTTCCTGATTGTATATGAAACGTCCGACTGTGGACTCAACCAGCCTGCCGCGGGTGTCGTCCTCTCCTGCGAACATTCTCACCTTTACCTTGGCGTGTACGCCTACTACGCCTTCTCTGTACGCCATGATCATCTCGTCCATGTCGGTGAAGACTTTGTTATCTCCCTTTTCAGGAATACGCTCAAAGCCTGCAGCCCTGTTCTCCTCAGACTGCTTCTCGTCCTTGAACTCGTCCATGACGTAGCTTACCTTTTCTTTTCCGTCCTCTCCCTTTGTCACCTTCTTTGCAGTTCCCGGGTAGGTCAGATAGTAAGCTCCCAGAATCATATCCTGGGTAGGCGTGGTTATAGGGGACCCGTCCTTCGGCGCAAGGATATTGTTCACCGAAAGCATGAGGAATCTGGCCTCGGCCTGAGCTTCCACGGAAAGAGGCACGTGAACGGCCATCTGGTCTCCGTCAAAGTCCGCATTGAAGGCGGTACAAACCAGCGGATGAAGCTTGATTGCCTTTCCTTCCACCAGTACCGGCTCGAAGGCCTGGATTCCCAGTCTGTGAAGCGTCGGAGCACGGTTAAGCATAACCGGATGCTCTTTTATGACCTCTTCGAGGACATCCCAGACTTCAGGTCTTACCTTTTCAACCATACGCTTGGCGTTTTTAATGTTGTGAGCGTAGCCCTGAGCCACCAGCTCCTTCATTATGAAAGGCTTGAACAGCTCCAGAGCCATTTTCTTAGGAAGTCCGCACTGGTAGAACTTGAGCTCAGGTCCTACTACGATTACGGATCTTCCGGAGTAGTCAACACGCTTTCCGAGGAGGTTCTGTCTGAAACGTCCCTGCTTTCCCTTCAGCATGTCGGAAAGGGACTTCAGAGGTCTGGAACCCGGACCCGTAACAGGTCTTCCTCTTCTGCCGTTGTCTATGAGAGAGTCAACGGCCTCCTGAAGCATTCTCTTCTCGTTTCTGACGATGATGTCAGGAGCCGAGAGCTCGAGGAGTCTTGACAGTCTGTTGTTTCTGTTTATTACACGTCTGTAGAGATCGTTAAGGTCGCTTGTCGCAAATCTTCCGCCGTCCAGCTGAACCATAGGTCTGATGTCCGGAGGAATTACAGGAATAACCTCGAGTACCATCCACTCAGGACGGTTTCCGGAAAGCCTTAAAGCTTCCACTACCTCAAGTCTCCTTACGATTCTCACCTTTTTCTGACCCGAAGCGTCCTTCAGCTTCTCTCTCAGGTCAGACGAAAGCTCCTCAAGGTCGATCTGGCAGAGAAGCTCTCTTACGGCTTCTGCTCCCATGCCAGCCTTAAAGGAATTTCCGTATCTTTCCTTAGCCTCTCTGTACTGCTGCTCGGAAAGAATTTCCTTATATCCCAGATCCGTATCTCCCGGATCGGTTACGATGTATGCCGCAAAATACAGCACCTTTTCCAGATTTCTCGGGGTTACGTCCAGGACGAGACCCATTCTGGAAGGTATGCCCTTGAAATACCAGATGTGGGAAACAGGGGCAGCAAGCTTTATGTGTCCCATTCTCTCACGTCTTACCTTTGCCTTGGTGACTTCCACACCGCAGCGGTCGCAGACGATTCCCTTAAATCTGATTCTCTTATATTTTCCGCAGTGACATTCCCAGTCCTTCATAGGGCCGAAAATCCTCTCACAGAACAGACCGTCTCTTTCCGGCTTAAGGGTTCTGTAGTTGATGGTCTCCGGCTTTGTTACCTCGCCGTGGGACCACTCGAGTATCTTTTCGGTGGATGCCAGCTTTATCTGCAGCGACTCAAAGTGATTGAGCTCGTTCAATGCATTCCTGTTAGTCAGATTCTCGCTCAAAGATTTCCTCCCCTTTCTTAATATTCATCATCAAAGCCAACACGGCTTGCGTCCTTGTCTTCAGTTTCTTCACTGAAGCCGGCCGCATAGAGTCCGTCTTCGCTTTCCAGCTTGTTTTCAACTTCCATAATGCTGTCGATTCCGGAGCCGTCGTCGTACTCGGAGGATTCTCTTATCTGAACCTCCTCGTTGTTCTCGGAAAGAACTCTTACGTCGAGGGCCAGGGACTGCATTTCCTTGATAAGAACCTTGAAGGATTCAGGAATTCCCGGTTCAGGAATGTTCTCGCCCTTAACGATTGCCTCGTAGGTCTGAACTCTTCCCACGATGTCGTCGGACTTGACGGTAAGTATTTCCTGAAGGGTGTATGCCGCGCCGTACGCTTCGAGAGCCCATACTTCCATCTCACCGAAACGCTGTCCGCCGAACTGGGCTTTTCCTCCCAGCGGTTGCTGAGTAACGAGGGAATAAGGACCCGTACTTCTTGCGTGAATCTTATCATCTACCAGGTGGTGAAGCTTCAGCATGTACATGTATCCCACGGTAACAGGATTGTCAAAGTACTCTCCCGTTCTTCCGTCTCTCAGACGAAGTTTTCCCGTCTCGGAATATCCGCAGTCCACCAGCATTTCTCTGATGTCCTTTTCGGTGGCGCCGTCAAATACAGGGGTAGCTATATACCATCCCTTTGTCTTTGCGGCAAGACCAAGATGAACCTCCAGAACCTGTCCTACGTTCATTCGGGAAGGTACGCCCAGAGGGTTCAGCATTACCTGAAGCGACTCTCCGTTCTCCATGAACGGCATATCCTCCTGAGGCAGAATTCTGGAGATAACGCCTTTGTTTCCGTGACGTCCCGCCATTTTGTCTCCGACGTTTATCTTTCTCTTATTCGCTATATAGCATCTTACGAGCTTATTGACTCCCGGAGGAAGCTCGTCGCCCGCTTCGCGGGTGAATACTCTTACGTCCACGACGATACCTGTCTCGCCGTGAGGAACTCTCAGGGAAGTGTCTCTCACCTCTCTGGCCTTCTCGCCAAAGATCGCGCGGAGGAGTCTTTCCTCTGCAGAAAGGTCGTTTTCTCCCTTAGGAGTAACCTTTCCTACGAGAATATCCGTAGCGTCAACCTCGGCTCCGATTCTGATGATTCCTTCCTCGTCAAGGTTTCTGAGGGCGTCTTCACCTACGTTAGGTATATCTCTGGTAATCTCTTCAGGTCCCAGCTTGGTATCTCTGGCTTCCGCCTCGTACTCCACGATGTGAATGGAGGTGAGAACGTCGTCCATGAGAAGTCTTTCGTTAAGTATTATAGCGTCCTCGTAGTTGTAGCCTTCCCAGGTCATGAAGCCGATGAGAAGGTTCTTTCCGAGAGCAATCTCTCCCATGTCGGTGGAAGGTCCGTCGGCGATAACCTCGCCCTTCTCGATATGCTCGCCGTGGAAGACTATAGGTTTCTGGTTTATGCAGGTTCCCTGGTTGGAACGCTTGAACTTGAGAAGTCTGTATTCGTCAAGGCCGTTGTCGTCGTCTCTTCTTATCGCGATGCGGCCTGCCTCCACGTACTCAACGGTACCCGAGTTCTTTGCGAGAAGAACTACGCCGGAGTCCCTTGCCGCCTTGTATTCCATACCGGTTCCTACGTACGGAGCCTCGGTTACAAGCAGAGGCACTGCCTGTCTCTGCATGTTGGATCCCATGAGGGCACGGTTGGCGTCGTCGTTTTCAAGGAACGGGATCATTGCGGTAGCAACGGATACTACCTGCTTAGGCGATACGTCCATCATGTCCACGGCCTCCCGCGGGAACATGGCGATTTCTCCGCCTACACCACGGGCTGCAACCTTCGCATTGACAAAGCGGCCCTCCTCGTCCAGCGGCTCGTTGGCCTGGGCGATAGTGAGAAGCTCTTCTTCGTCTGCGGTTATATATTTTATCTCATCCGTTACGATGCCT
The DNA here is from genome assembly GCA_949287095.1 of uncultured Bacillota bacterium. GTDB lineage: Bacteria > Bacillota > Clostridia > Peptostreptococcales > Anaerovoracaceae > Avanaerovorax. Next base: position 7,656 of record CASEFA010000022.1, on the reverse strand, counting down.
GTTTTCTTATCAACCACTCTGTACGGCGTCTCGATGAATCCGTACTGGTCGATGATTCCGTAAGTGGTAAGGGAACCGATAAGTCCGATGTTAGGACCTTCCGGAGTCTCTATAGGGCACATTCTTCCGTAGTGGGAATGATGTACGTCTCTTACTTCCATTCCGGCTCTCTCTCTGGAAAGACCTCCCGGTCCGAGAGCGGAAAGTCTTCTCTTATGAGTAAGCTCCGCAAGAGGGTTGTTCTGGTCCATGAACTGGGAGAGCTGGGAGCTTCCGAAGAACTCCTTTACGGCGGCGGTTACAGGTCTTATGTTCATAAGAGCCTGAGGCGTCGCAACGTCGAGGTCCTGAATGGTCATTCTCTCCTTTACAACTCTCTCCATTCTGGCAAGACCGATTCTGAACTGGTTCTGGAGAAGTTCTCCGACGGTTCTCAGTCTTCTGTTGCCCAGATGGTCTATATCGTCTGTATTTCCGATTCCGTAGTTAAGGTTCAGGATGTAGCTGACGGATGCGATAATGTCCGCCATGATGATGTGCTTAGGGCAGAGCTCGTGCTTTCTTGCAGCCAGCGCCTCCCTGATTTCATCCTCGGTTTCAGCCTCTGCCAGAATCTCCATGAGTACAGGATAGTAAACCTTGTCGCCCAGCTTAAGTTCGGACACGTCAAAGCTGACATACCTGTCAAGATCAACGAATCTGCTTCCGATAACCTTGGTAACCACGGTATCGTCGGTCTTGCCGTATGCCATAACGTATTCCACGCCTGCGTTTTCAATTTCCTTTCCCATGGCTCTGGTGATTTTTCCGCCCTTTTCCACCAGGATTTCTCCGGTGTTAGGATCGATAACATCCTCGGCTGCCGTTACGTCCACCAGTCTGTTGGAAAGGCCAAGCTTTTTATTGTACTTATATCTGCCGACTTTGGCCAGGTCGTATCTCTTCGGATCGAAGAACAGAGAGTTCAGAAGGGATCTGGCGCTGTCCACCGTAGGCGGCTCGCCCGGTCTCAGTCTTCTGTATATCTCCTTCAGACCCGATTCATAGTCGGTAGTCGTATCCTTTTCAAGAGTGCGGAGAAGTCTGTTATCCTCTCCGAATATGTCAAGTATCTCCTTATCCGAGCCGATTCCCATAGCTCTCAGGAAAGTGGTGAGAGGCTGTTTTCTGGTTCTGTCGACTCTGACGGAGATTATCTCGTTGGAATCAGTCTCATACTCAAGCCATGCTCCTCTGTTAGGAATAATCTGGGATGAATAGAGTTGCTTTCCGGATTTATCTGTCTCAACGCTGTAATAAGGACCCGGGGAACGAACCAGCTGAGTTACGATAACTCTCTCCGCCCCGTTGTAGATGAAAGTACCCTTTTCCGTCATCAGAGGGAAATCGCCCATGAAGACTTCCTGTTCCTTCACTTCGCCGGTCTCTTTATTGACGAGACGCACTCTTACCTTCAGCGGAGCTGCGTAGGTAACGTCCCTCTCCTTACATTCCTCCTGCTCGTATTTCGGAGGGTCGCTAAGCGAATAATCTATAAACTCAAGTATGAGATTGTTCGCATAGTCACGTATAGGGGAGATGTCTTCGAATACTTCGCGCAGACCTTCTTTTATAAACCAGTCATAGGAACTCGTCTGAATCTCGATGAGGTTCGGCATCTGTCCTACTTCGTTGATTTTCGAGAAAGTCATACGTTCTTTTCTACCAACTTTGATAGGTTTTGGCATTTTCATCACTCCTTATATTTATCAGTTCACATTCGCGTGGCAGTCTAATATTTTACCACGGTTTTGTCCATAGGTCAAGGGCAGGCGGAGAGTATTTTCATACAAAAACTGCAAAAGAACCGCTTAAGCGTTTTCAATTCGCCTAAGCGGTCCTTTTAAATCTTCATCGTTTCAGGTGAACTATTTCAGCTCAACCTTAGCTCCAACTTCCTCGAGCTTAGCCTTGAGCTCTTCAGCCTCAGCCTTTTCAACGCCTTCCTTAACATTGGAAGGTGCGCTGTCAACCAGCTCCTTAGCTTCCTTAAGTCCAAGACCGGTGATCTCTCTAACAGCCTTGATAACCTTAATCTTCTCAGCGCCTGCCTCAGCAAGTACTACAGTGAACTCGCTCTGCTCTTCTTCTGCGCCGCCTGCTGCTCCTGCAGCTCCAACTACTGCAACAGGTGCTGCAGCGGATACTCCGAATTCTTCTTCGCAAGCCTTAACGAGCTCGTTAAGCTCTAATACAGTCATATTCTTTATAGCTTCGATGATCTGATCTTTGTTCATTTTCTTTCTCCTTTTTCGTATTTCCCATTGTACCGGGACAGTAAATTCAATCTTGTTTTATGCGCCGGACGGTTTGCCGCCGCGCTCTCTATGCGGCTCTCAGGCCGCTTCCGCTTTCGCGGGGCTTACGCTTCCTTTGCGTCTGCGATAGCCTGGAATGTTCTGACAGCCTTGGAAATTGGGGACTGGATGCTTCCCATGAACTTTGCGATGAGCACTTCTCTCGATGGGATATCCGCAATCTTTTCGATTCCTGCCTTGTCGTAGAATGTTCCCTCTACGACACCTGCCTTAAACTCCATTTTCTTGAAGTCTTTGATGATTTCGTTGAGAACTCTTGCCGGAGCCGTAGCGTCTTCGCTGCTGATGGCGATTGCGCTCGGTCCTTCGAGAACATCGGCGAGAGGAGCGAAGTCCGTGCCGTCGATAGCTCTCTTCATCAGAGTGTTCTTATATACAGTGTAATCAACGCCTGCTTCACGAAGCTTCTTTCTCATGGCGTCTGCCTCGGCAACGTTGATGCCCATGTAGTCGATAACTACTGCGGACTGCGCTGTCTCAAGCTTGCCTTTGATCTCGTCGATTATCTGCTGTTTCTGCTGTTTTGCTTCTACTGACATGTGTCTGTTTTCTCCTTTCCGAAAGCCCGGCCGTATCGGTCGAAGCCTTCAAAGTCCGGTACTCAATAAATAACCCCGTCTCGAAGACAGGGCCAATATCTATGTATTGTACCTCGGCGGGAGATTAAGTCCTCGTGCTTGGCACCGGGACGCCCGCTGTCTTCGGCTATGATTAATTTCTAACCTTTAAGTTATCCGATTATCCGAGGATTGCCGGATTGATCTTCACTCCAGGACCCATGGTGGATGCTACCGTTACGCTTCTGAGATACTGTCCCTTTGCGGTGGCAGGCTTAGCCTTGATGATGGCGTCCATGAGAGCTCTGAAGTTTTCTTCCAGCTTTTCAGGGCCGAAAGATGCCTTACCGATAACGGTGTGGATGATGTTCTGTCTGTCGAGACGGTACTCAACCTTACCGGCTTTAATCTCAGCAAGGGCCTTGGTGAGGTCCATAGTAACTGTTCCGGACTTAGGGTTAGGCATGAGTCCCTTAGGACCGAGCACTCTACCGAGCTTACCTACAACGCCCATCATGTCAGGAGTTGCTACTACTACATCAAAGTCGAACCAGTTCTCGGACTGAATCCTCTGAGCCAGTTCCTCTGCTCCAACGTAATCAGCTCCGGCCTTTTCAGCTTCTTCAGCCTTAGGACCCTTTGCGAACACCAGCACTCTTACGCTCTTACCGGTTCCGTTAGGAAGAACGATAGCGCCTCTTACCTGCTGGTCTGCATGTCTGCCGTCTACGCCGAGTTTAACGTGTGCTTCGATGGTCTCATCGAATTTTGCCTTTGAAGTTTCAACTACGAGACCCATAGCCTCGGAAACTTCATGAAGCTTTGCCTTTTCAATCTTTGCGGCAGCTTCTCTGTAATTCTTGCCTCTCTTTGGCATTTTACTACCTCCTTCTGGTATTAGCGACCTGCGTTACCGCCTTTCCTTCAAAAGGTGCACGCTGTGACTGCCTTTTCTTTCGCAGCCCCCGGTCTCCCAGTCTTTCCTATTCTACAACGATTCCCATGCTCTTGGCAGTACCGATAATCATGTCGGTAGCGGCCTCAAGACTTGCTGCATTGAGGTCAGGCATCTTGGTCTTTGCGATTTCTTCTGCCTGAGCTCTGCTGATAGTAGCCACTTTCTTCTTGTTTGGCTCTCCGGATGCGGTGTCGATTCCTGCCGCTTTCTTCAGCAGAACGGCTGCCGGCGGAGTTTTACAGATGAAAGTGAAGGATCTGTCAGCATAAACCGTGATTACTACCGGAATAATCATTCCCTGCTGGTCCTGGGTCTTGGCGTTGAACTGCTTACAGAAGTCCATGATGTTAACGCCCTTCTGACCGAGAGCAGGTCCTACTGGTGGTGCAGGTGTTGCATTTCCGGCCGCAATCTGAAGTTTAATGTAACCTTCGATTTTCTTAGCCATTGAAATCCGTCTCCTTTCTCCGTAGTTCCCCAAAAGGAGCTACAGTTTATCTACCTGACTGAACTCGAGTTCAACAGGCGTATCTCTTCCGAACATGGAAACCTTCACGGTGAGCACCTGCTTTTCCTTGTTTATCTCGAGAACCTCTCCCATGAAGCTCTCAAAAGGTCCGCTGATAACTCTTACCGTATCGCCGACTTCCACATCCAGATCGATATACACTTTTTCTATTCCCATTCTTGCAACTTCCTCATCGGTAAGGGGAATAGGGTCGGAGCCATGACCTACGAACCCCGTCACGCCCTGCGTGTTTCTTACGAGATACCATGAGTCATTGGTAACTATCATCTTGATGATGACGTAGCCCGGGAACATCTTTCTGGTCTTGATCTTCCTCTGGCCGTCTTTAATCTCGACTCTGTCTTCTGTAGGCACGATAATATCCAGGATGAGGTCCTGCATACCACGGTTCTCAACCATCTTTTCGATATTTACTTTTACTTTGTTTTCATGACCCGAATAGGTATGTACGACGTACCATCTCGCCTGGCCGTCGCCTCTCACGCCTTCGCCCTCAAGCGGGGAAATGACGTTAGTGTTTTCCATATCAGACATTATGCGCACCCTCTCTTTTAAGCTTAGTTAAGAGTAATATTAAGCACGCCCTTAAGTGCAGCCAGTACACCGGTATCAATAAGCCAGTATCCCAGTGCGAAAACGGCGCATGTTGCAATTACTACTGCGGTAAAGGAACCCAGCTCTTTTTTAGTAGGCCAGATAACCTTTCCCAGCTCCTGCTTCACGCCTTTAAAGTATTCCCTGGCGCCGATACGCTTCTTAGGATCTTTCTTTGCCTGAGCGTTGTTGTTAGCCATTTCAGAGCCTCCTTATTTAGTCTCTTTATGAAGAGTCTCTTTTCTGCAGAATTTGCAGTACTTCTTAAGCTCGAGACGATCCGGATCGTTTTTCTTGTTTTTCATGGTGTTATAGTTTCTCTGCTTGCATTCCGTGCAGGCCAGTGTTACCTTAACTCTCATTAAATCATCCTCCGTTTAAACTCAAAATTCAGAGCCGGAAACTCCAGCTCTGCTATAAATAATCATAAAGTTGCCTATTAAGTATACACGCAAGGCATATGCCTGTCAACTCATTTTTGCCTGAAAGCGTTTATTTATGCGGTCTGGGAATACGTTCCTGCAGTGTTGCTGCCGCCTTCCCCGGCGGTGCCATCACCGGCAGCTTCTTCAGTCACTTCGATACCCATGGTCCTCTTGATATTGTTAACCGCTTCTCTTATGCTTTCCTCGTCCTGAAGAACCACGGAAGCGTAGGCTCCTCCGGCAGCGTAGCTCGGCTCATATCCTGCGGCGCCAATTATGCCCTGAGTTTCTATGTCCCATCCGGACATGTCTTTCAGTTGCATCTTCACCAGCGCTTTTATATCTTTTGCGGACATGTTAAGTTCAACATTATCCTCAATAGAACTGAGGATGGATGTGTATTTTGTAAGAAGCGTCGAGCTGGAAAGAACTTTGTTCAGTATGGCCTTGAGCACTTCCTGCTGGTTTCTGTTCCGCTGCAGGTCTCCGTCAGGGAAAGACTTTCTCTCTCTCGCAAAGGCCAGAGCCTGTGAACCGTTCACCTCGTTATCTCCCTCATAGAACTGATAGTATACGCTCATTCCATGGGTGACAAACGTGTAGTCGGAATGAACCGTTATGCCTCCTATTGCGTCTACCAGGGTTTCCACAGTGGTGTAGTTGACCTTGGCATAGTAGTTCATCTCTAAACCTGTCAGATTCTCCACGGCCGCTATAGTATCGTCTATTCCGTATATTCCGCTGTGAGTAAGCTTATCCCATGCTCCTCCCTGATTAGGAAATTCCACATAGTAGTCTCTCGGTATGGAGGTAAGAAGAATTTTCTTCGTTTCCGGATTAACCGTAGCTATCATGTTAACGTCCGACCTGGACTGAACACCTATGGAGCCGCTCACGTCAAGTCCGCTTATGTAGACGTTGAACGGTTTCTTAGTAACATTTACACGCTTTGATATATCTTCGTTTTCAACGCGAACACGAATTTTCTCGAGTATCTTCGTGGAATCCTCAAAGGTCTCGTTACTGTCCGCCGTAGTCTCATAGTTGGCCGCATTTATGAATATAACGTCATGCTCCCCGGACAGAAGTCCGTCTGTGGCGTCGGAAAGCGACATTGCATTTTCAAAGTTGACGCTTACACTCTCCAGCAGTTTCTCCTCAGCCTGTGCAAAGCCGTCGCCGTTCTCGTAGGCGACAACCGTCTGTCCCTGAATATCCTCGAGCTTGTCGAATGTGTCGTCATCCCTGACGAGCACATAGTACTCCTCAACAGACGCACCTATGCTGGTTATGCTTGAGAAAAAGCCCAGTGTTGCGCCTAAATAGAACGCTCCGAGGCCGTATCCCGCCGTGATAATCAGCGAAAGCAGAAATGCAATAATCCTTCTGGATTTCTTGAAGCTTCTGAAAAACAGAGCCGGAAACGTAAGCAGGAACAGTACCGCCATTATTCCAAGGCCTATAAGCAGCGTTTTGACATCCAGTATATCAGCGTACAGCACAAAGGCTGCCACAGCTATGGTTATCAGCGCATACAGAACCGCCCACTTTCTCGTGAAACCGGCAAATCCGCCTTTCTTTTTGCTGTCGTACTCATACCCCTTTTTATATTTGTCACTTCTCATTATTATAATCCCCCGATTCTACTTCAAAACATTAGCTGTTCTATTTTACTATCAAATGCATGTTTTGTCGAGACGGAATATAAAATTTAAGATTTGTTAAGGATTGGCGGGCGAATGCAGGTTATAGATATTTTCAGGTGTTCGACCTCTCGCGGGTGGCGTGTTCGACTTTTTCGGCGAAATCCGGGAAAATGTCGAACGGATTTTCGGCATCAAAGCCTTAAAACGGCCTGGAGGTCGAACTTTTTGGTCATCAACTCACCGTAAACAACAAAAAAGTTCGACATGAGACCCCAAATCTTCGATTTTTATCGAAAAAACGTTCGACTTCAGTGCGATAAAATGAAGTTTTTGTCGAACTATTCCTTAAAACCTGCACTTGCCGGCGGCATAATCCCCTGTTCCGCGACCCGGGGTCCCTCTGATAAGCCCTAAGCTTCGGGTAACCCCCCGGCGCATTAAAAGAGCCTGCAGCATATGCCGCAGGCTCTCAGTTGTTGCTCTATCGTAATAGAACCAATTATTCGATGATCTCGGTTACTACTCCGGATCCTACTGTTCTTCCGCCTTCTCTGATTGCGAATCTCAGTCCTTCTTCGATTGCGATCTGA
>CASEFA010000021.1 GCA_949287095.1 uncultured Bacillota bacterium | reverse complement strand
CTGCATGAGATAGCAAGGACGCAATATCTGCAAGCAGCTTAATGATAGAGATTAATATTTACCTGATAACGATTTTACACACAAATTTGGACTTGACTGGATACATGGACTTAATTTCCCCGAAATATTATCTGATAGAGCATTGACGGAAAAGAAGCAAGTAAAATATCTATACATAGATGCTGATGAAGATCACGTTCCATTGCAGTATTTATCATCTAATGCCAAGGACTCGAATAATGATAGCAGAAAGCAGACGATAGTCAAACTCGTGTATGTCTATGAGGGGATAGAAAAGGAAGCGCCTGAAAGCAAAAGATTTAAGCTGATAAATCCATATTACTTTAGCGGAATCTATGAAGACAGTGAGAACGAAAAGTTATGGGAAGAAGTGTATGAATACATAGATAGCGTATATGATTTAGACAGTGTAGAACGGATATATCTTAACTCAGACGGGGGGGAATTGGATAAAGACAGGAGTCCGGAAAATCCATGGGATTACACGAGTGATGGATGAATATCACATAAACAAATATCTTACGCAGATGACAACTCACCTTTATGACAGTGCACAGGACGGAAGAGACCTTTTAAGGGAAGCAATCCGTAATGGTAGTAAGGAGGAGTTTTGCCGGAAGGTTGACATGCTGCTCGGATACACTGATGATGATAACAGCAGAAAAAGAATAGCCGACGGAAGAGACTTCATACTGAGAGACTGGACAGCAACAAAGCTCAGACTTTTGAGGCGTTCGGGAGTGGTTGGCAGCAGTACGGAAGGGCACGTGAGTCACATACTTTCAAGCAGAATGAGCAGCAGACCTATGGGCTGGAGCAAGAGGGGTGCCGATAGAATGGCGAAGCTTAGGGCATACAGCCGTAACGGAGGAGATATGCTTAAGCTGGTCAGATATCAGAAGAGGCATGTAGATAGAGAGGTTATGCAGGATAAACCGCTGACCATAAAGGACTTGGTGGCATGGGAGAATGCATCCAGGAGAACAGGTGGCAAATATGCGGATAGATTGCAACATAGCGTGAGTATACAGGCGAGAAAGATTTTGGCTATCCGAGACTTTACCTTGGCACTGTAATTTACGGATAAGCATAAATACTGGGAGCAGTCTCGTATATTGTTTCCCTACAAAAACTTGACACTGCCTAAGAGAATTCAAGCTCTTGACCAAACCGTTGAAAATACGTATGGTGGTCAAGAGCTTTTTTGACATGGACATCTCTTTACTTTCAACAGGTCAAACATTTTCGCCTTTATGAAGCGATTTTTCTTTACAAAATCGACTGAACCAGCGAGAAATGTCAAGAATTGCCTTGACCTTTAACCCTGAAATCAGCTGTTTTGTCAAAGACGACTGTAAAAAGCAATGGATATCATTGCAGCGAGCGCTACGACTCACAGGCAACCGCCGACAGCAGCCCGATGCAGGCCCACACACCCCACACATGCGAAAAACACCCGCACCATACACGGCGCGGGTGTTTCTGATTTCAATATGTGAGATGAGGTACTATTCCTCGTCGTAGCTCTTCTGCAGAGCTTTGAGGTGTTCGTATCTTTCCTTAGCCATCTCTTCGGACTTGGTGAAGAGTTCTTCAGCTCTCTCAGGGAATCTGAGGGACAGGGAGTTGTAACGAACTTCTCCCATGAGGAAGTCTCTGTAGTTTTCAGTTGCTTCCTTGCTGTCGATGATGAGCGGATTCTTTCCTTCCTCAGCAAGCTGCGGATTGAATCTTAAGAGGTTCCAGTATCCGGAAGCTACTGCGTGCTTCATCTCTTCCTGAGCCTTGTTCATGCCCTTCTTTACACCGTGGTTGATGCATGGTGCGTAAGCAATGATGATGGAAGGACCGTCGTAAGCCTCAGCCTCTCTGATAGCCTTCAGAGTCTGGTTCTGGTCGGCGCCCATAGCAATCTGAGCTACGTATACATAGCCGTAAGCCATAGCAATCTGAACCAGATCCTTCTTCTTTACGGACTTACCGGAAGCAGCAAACTTGGCTACTGCACCGATAGGAGTGGACTTGGAGGACTGTCCGCCGGTGTTGGAGTAAACCTCGGTATCGAATACCATGATGTTTACGTTCTCTCCGGAAGCGATTACGTGGTCAAGTCCGCCGTAACCGATATCGTAAGCCCATCCGTCACCGCCGAAGATCCATACGGACGGCTTGATAAGCATATCTTTATTGTCTACAACGTACTGTGCGTCTTCGTTCTCTGCTGCGATCTTTTCGCATGCGGTAAGGAGTGCCTTTCCTGCGATTTCAGCAGCCTGAGCGTCGTTCATTCCGTCGAGCCATGCGGTTGCGGTAGCGCCGAGGGTTCCCTCAAGTCTCTCTACTACAGCCTTCATTTCCTGACGGCGAACCTTCATGGACACTGCCATACCAAGACCGAACTCAGCGTTGTCCTCGAACAGGGAGTTAGCCCATGCAGGACCTCTTCCTTCTCTGTTTACAGTGTACGGAGTGCTCGGTAAGCTGTTACCCCAGATGGAGGAGCAGCCTGTAGCGTTGGCGATGAACATTCTGTCACCGAAGAGCTGAGTGATGAGCTTAGCGTAAGGAGTCTCACCGCATCCAGGGCATGCTCCGGAGAACTCGAGGAGCGGCTGCTTGAACTGGGAGCCCTTAACCGTAGTCTCTGCGAAAGGTACTTCCTTCTCGGAAACTTCTGCGAAGAGGTAGTCGTACTTCTTCTGCTCTTTCTCTGTAACTTCTTCGGAAACGGCTACCATGTTCAGAGCCTTTTCCTTAGCCGGACAAACCTGTGCACAGGAGCCGCAGCCTACGCAGTCAAGCGCGGAGATACCGATGGTGAAGAGCTTTCCTTCAGTACCCTTACCCTTCATCTCTACATAGTCTCCGTCGATGTTTGCAGCTTCCTTCTCGTCCAGAACGAACGGTCTGATTGCAGCATGCGGACAAACGTATGCGCACTGGTTACACTGGATACAGTTTTCCTTCGTCCATACAGGAACGTCCGTTGCGATTCCTCTCTTCTCGTGAGCTGCGTTTCCGCTCGGAACCATACCCGTTGAAGTCTTTGTGAATACGGAAACCGGAATGTCGTCGCCTTCCAGCTTGCTGTAAGGAACTACTACTTCGTTCAGGTAATCGGTGTGGAACTGGTCGCGTCCTACTTCCTTCTTAGGAGCAGCGTCGTCAGCGCAGTCAGCCCATGATGCAGGTACTTCTACCTTGTGAATATCGCTGATTCCCTTATCAACGGCTGCGATGTTCATGTTGACGATGTTCTCACCCTTACGTCCGTAAGTGTGTCTGATAGCATCCTTCATGTACTCTTCAGCCTGCTCGATAGGAATGATGTTAGCCAGTTTGAAGAATGCAGCCTGGAGTACGGAGTTGGTTCTTCTTGCTCCGAGGCCGATTTCCTTGGCGATGGATACTGCATCGCAGGTGTAGAACTGAATGTTGTTCTTTGCGATGTATCTCTTCATGGTTGCAGGGAGCTGCTCGTCAAGCTCTGCATCGGTCCAGGTAGTGTTCAGGAGGAAGTATCCGCCCGGCTTAACGTCCTCTACCATTCTGTACTGATGTACATAAGCTTCGTTATGACATGCAACAAAATCTGCCTGCTTTACGTAATATGTGGACTTTATAGGCTCGTCTCCGAATCTCAGGTGGGAAATGGTTACGCCGCCGGATTTCTTGGAGTCATACTGGAAGTATGCCTGAACCTTCTTATCGGTGTGGTCTCCGATGATCTTAACGCTGTTCTTGTTAGCGCCGACAGTTCCGTCACCGCCGAGTCCCCAGAACTTGCACTGAACAGTTCCAGCAGGAACGGTGTCAGGATACTCGGAAGGTGTAAGGGACAGGTGAGTAACGTCGTCGTTGATGGAAAGAGTGAACTCTTTCTTAGGCTCTGCTGCCCAGAGGTTTTCGTAAGCAGCGAGGATATCTCCAGGCTGAACGTCCTTGGAACCCAGTCCGTAACGTCCTCCGGTGATGAGGCACTTCTCAAATTCGGTTCCTCTCAGAGCGGATACTACGTCGAGGTAGAGCGGTTCGCCTACGCCGCCAGGCTCTTTTGTTCTGTCGAGAACAGCGATCTTCTCAACTGTCTTTGGCATAACGTTAAGGAGATATTTAGTGGAGAACGGTCTGTAGAGGTGTACCTCGATGATGCCGACTTTCTTGCCCTTTGCATTGAGGTAGTCGATAACTTCCTCTGCAGCGTCGCATGCGGAACCCATAGCGATAACGATGGTATCTGCATCAGGAGCTCCGTAGTAGTTGAACGGCTTATAGTCTGTTCCGATCTTCTCGTTAACCTTCTGCATGTAGTCGTTTACGAGATCGGCTGTTTCGTTGTATGCGGTGTTGATAGCCTCTCTGTGCTGGAAGAAGCTCTCAGGCTGCTCTGCACTTCCCATTGCATGAGGATGCATAGGGTTCAATGCGCTTGCTCTGAATCTCTTAACTGCCTCCCAGTCAACCATGCTCTTCAGTTCATCATAGTCCCAGGTCTCTATCTTCTGATATTCGTGGGAGGTTCTGAATCCGTCAAAGAAGTGAAGCACAGGGAGCTTGCCGCTGATAGCGGAAAGGTGTGCAACTGCAGCAAGGTCCATAACCTGCTGTACACTGTTGGAAGCGAGCATTATAAAGCCTGTCTGACGAACGCTCATTACGTCGGACTGGTCTCCGAATATGGAAAGAGCATGAGTAGCAAGGGCTCTTGCAGATACGTGGAATACCGTAGGAGTCTGCTCTGCAGCCAGCTTATACATGTTCGGAATCATAAGAAGCAATCCCTGGGAAGCGGTGAATGTGGAGGTGTAGGAACCTGCTGCTACAGATCCGTGTACAGCTCCGGCAGCTCCTCCTTCGGACTGCATTTCAACAATTTTTACCTTTTCGCCGAAAATGTTTTTTCTGTCCTGAGCAGTCCATTCGTCCATGCTCTCAGCCATCGGCGAAGACGGTGTGATAGGATAGATGGCAGCTACCTCGGTGAAGGCATAAGCCACATGTGCGGCAGCGGTGTTACCATCCATGGTCTTGAGTTTTCTCATCTCAATCGTTCTCCTTCCTTGATATGGGTTATTTGCATGCGGACACGTCGCCAAAACCCGAAATTTTCAGCCTTTGGCCGCGTCATCATGTTCCAATCCCCCGCCTGCCGAGGCGGAGAATCTTGTATACACGCTTAGTTTTATATTACTCCTCTCACCTCGTAAAGTCAACCGTCTCAGGTCTATTTTTGATAATAATATAACGAAGAGCCCTCTTTCTTCCCCGGACAAAAAGTGCTAAAATAATCATTGCGCAAATAAATGTTTTTTAGAAAACTTTTTTGAGAGGAGAGTTTGATAATAAATGGGAGAGGAACATGGTGTAACATTCAGCTCCGCCAGAATAAGACGGCTTATCCTGCCTTTGATAGTAGAGCAGACCCTTGCCATAACCGTAGGCCTTGCCGATTCCATAATGGTTGCCGTAGTCGGAGAGTCGGCAGTGTCCGCAGTATCCCTTGTTGACACGGTAAACGTTCTCATGGTGAACGCCTTTACCGCTCTTGCCGCAGGAGGCGCAGTGGTAGCCGGCCAGTACATAGGCCAGAAGCGGCTTTCCATGGCCAACGACGCCGCAAGGCAGCTGACGGTCTTCATTCTTTTCGTGTCGGCCGTTGTGACCGCCCTTCTCTATCTCTTCAGAGACCCGGTCCTCCACGGACTTTTCGGCTCCGTGGACGAGGACGTTATGGATTATGCCAAAACCTACTTCAACATAGTTGAAATCTCCATTCCGTTTTACGCCGTCTACAGCGCGGGAGCGGCCCTTTTCAGAATCATGGGCAACTCCGCCGTATCCATGAAGGTTTCACTTTTTATGAACGCTTTAAACGTCTGCGGAAACGCCCTGCTCATCTTTGTCGCAAAGATGGAGGTGGAAGGCGTGGCAATCCCGACGACCGTCTCAAGAGTCGCCGGCATGTTCATCATAATGGGACTTCTGAGAAAGAAAACTCTTCCTATTCACATAGACACCTTCAAAGGCTTCCGCCCCGAGAAGAACCTCATCGCCAACATCTGCCGCATCGGCGTTCCCAACGGCGTTGAAAACAGCCTGTTCCAGCTGGGCAAGATCATGCTCCTCAGCGTTGTTTCCGCCTTCGGCACCGCCTCAATCGCAGCAAACGCCATAGGAAACACCGTGTCCAGCTTCCAGTGCGTAGCGGCCTCGGCCATCGGCACCGGCATGGTCACCATCGTCAGCCAGTGCGTCGGCGCCCACCACTTCAAAGCCGCCCGCTACTACACGGCAAAGCTGATGAAGATCGCGTACATCGCAATGGCCGGCTCCTGCCTTTTCATAATGGCCATAATGCCTCTCATTCTGAAGCTTTACAACGTGTCCGACGAAGCTGCCGACATGGCGAGAATCCTGATTCTCCTTCACGGCATCATCGGAATAATCCTCTGGCCAATGGCCTTCACCTTCCCTCAGACCCTGAAAGCCGCAGGCGACACCACCTTCACCATGATCGTGGCCATCGGCTCCATGTGGGTATTCAGAATCATCTTCGGCGTAATATTCGCCAAATACCTTGGTCTCGGCGTCATCGGCATATGGCTTGCCATGTTCATCGACTGGATCTGCCGAATTGTATTCTTCGTCATACGCTACCGCGGCGATAAATGGGAGAAGAAGTTCATACATTAGATATGCTGCTGGCCGGGTACGGCCGGGCTGGCGACTTCAGGCAGTACAATCCCAGCCTATCAGCTTCAGTCAGCAGAACCCCCGGTTTGGTCAAACCGGGGGGGGTTCAATTGGATAACCAATTTTTTCTTGGTCAAACCTCTAATTTTCAGCTTTAAAACCAATTTTTCTTGGTCAAATCGCTTTCATGGACTTTAAAAACCAATCTTTACTTCCTGATATTTACATTTATTGGTGTATACTTACTGTATTGGCGATAATTACGGCTAAATTATGTCGAATCTCCTTTTTCATTTTGGTTTTTATCGCACTTATCTGCTGAAAAGCCAAGAAACTTTGGTTTTTTATCCCCTTATATCGGATTCGACCAAACGGCTCCACTCTTTCAAAGCCTCCACAGTCTGCACGGTTTAGGCAAGTGCGGATTTCTACCGCTGCTTCCTGAATCTCCTTCAGAAAAGGTCCCGCTGCACTGTGATTTTACTAAACCGCGTTGTAGAACTCGGCACCGTTCCCCCAGCGACACTAAAAAATCCCGGACTCGCGTGAGTCCGGGATTTCCCTTTCCGGTTGATTATCCGGTTTTTTTACAGTTCTTATTCCTCTTCCATCGGCTTCAGGTCGTCGGCGAAGATAAGCTTGCAGCCTGTTGCGGCCTGGATGTCTTCTTTGGTGTAGTCCGGGTGAAGCTCGGTTACTACGAGGCCTTCATCGGTTACCTTCATAACGCCCATTTCGGTTACGATGAGGTTTACGCACTTCTCTGCGGTAAGCGGAAGAGTGCACTTTTCAAGGATTTTGTGGTTACCCTTCTGGGTGTGAGTCATGGCGATGATTACTTCCTTGGCTCCGGATACCAGGTCCATTGCTCCGCCCATTCCTGCAACCTTCTTGCCAGGGATAATCCAGTTGGCAAGGTCTCCGTTTTCGGCAACCTGCATAGCTCCCAAGATGGTAGCGTCAACGTGGCCGCCTCTGATGATTCCGAAGGAAGTTGCGGTGTCGAAGTAGTTAACCCAAGGAACTGCGGTTACGTAAGCTCCGCCGGAGTTGATGATATCAACGTCTTCCTTGCCTTCTTCAGCCGCTGCGTCAAGTCCGGTAAATCCGTTTTCGGAATGAAGGGTTACGGTTACGCCTTCAGGAAGGTAGTCAGAAACCATAGTAGGGAGACCGATTCCAAGATTTACAACGTCTCCGTCTTTTAATTCTTTAGCTACTCTCTTAGCAATTCTTACTTTTATATCTGCCATCTTTCTTCCCCTCCTACAACTGAATCTACCAGTACGCCGGAAATTGCGAATGTATCCGGATCAACCTCGCCTACCTCTACCAGCTTTTCGGTAGCTACGATAACCTTGTCTGCAGCTCCTGCCATAGGATAGTTGAAGTTCTTAGTAGCCTTAGCGCACATGAAGTTTCCGAAAGTATCGGCAACGGTCGCTCTGCAGAATGCGTAATCCGCATGGAGAGGTCTCTCCAGGAGGTATCTCTTTCCGTCGATTTCGATTACTTCCTTATCTCTGCCGAGCTCGTCCTTCTCGGTTTCCATAGGTGTTCCCAGACCGGTCGGTGTAAGCACTCCGCCGAGACCGTAAGCTGCCGCTCTGATCTTCTCTGCAAGAGTTCCCTGCGGTACGAGGGTGTAAGTGAGGGTACCCTCTGCAAACTGCTCGTTCAGCTTAGGGTTAACACCCAGGTGGGAAGCGATGATGTGGTCAACCATGTGGTGCTCCAGAAGCTTACCTACGCCTCTAGGAGTTCTTGCGCCGTACTGACCCTGGTCAAGTCCGCCGTCGTTGGCGATTACGGTTAAGTGTTTTACTCCTTTTCTTACCAGAGCATCCATAAGGATTTCCGGTGATCCGGTTCCGAGGAAGCCGCCGACCATTATGGTCATACCGTCTTTAACGCCGGCAACTGCTTCATCGGCAGTAATTACTTTGTTAATCATGTCTAAAATCACCTTTCTACAAAATATTGTCTACTTAAAATCTCCGTGCTGCCCTAAAGCCGCGCTACAAGTAATTATATCACACTGACCTTTAAAATACAACGGCGGCGGCGGGCTTTTGAGGATTTTTGTTAAAAAGTTAGCAAATTTTTATTTGGACAAAACGTGAAGCGCCTGCACTTCAGGTTAACCCGGGTGCAGGCGAAAAAATCAGGTTTGCACTTTTTGTCCCTAAATGAGTCCGACTATGAGGAAGCCTCCGCACACAACTATTCCGGAGAACAGGAGCGTGATGATGCAGTATCCCATAATGTCTCTTGCGGAAAGGCCCGCGATACCCAGTGCAGGGAGCGCCCAGAACGGCTGAATCATGTTTGTCCATGCGTCACCCCAGGCAATACCCATACCTGCGATTGCAGGGTCTACGCCAAGCTCGAGAGCCGCCGGCATCATGATAGGTCCCTGAACTGCCCACTGGCCGCCGCCGGAAGGTACGAAGAAGTTTACGATACCTGCGGACAGGAATGTGAACAGCGGGAAGGTAACCTCTGTGGAAATGGATACGAAGAAGTTACTGATAACGCTGGCAAGGGACTGTCCTCCGTCCAGAGAGAATGTCATCATACCCATGATTCCTGCGTAGAACGGGAACTGCAGTATGATTCCGGCAGAACCTTTTGCTGCGTCGGTGATGGCGCTTACATACGCTATAGGCGTCTTGTGGCAGACGATACCCAGCATGAGGAAGATAGTGTTTACTATGTCCAGGGTAACGTTGAAGCCGTTGTTGGTGAAGTAGTATACCAGGTAAGCCAGGAGAAGAACGGCGATAATCATCGATGCGATTACGCTGTTTTCCATCTTCTCTGCAGGAGTCTCAGGCTTTTTGAATACTCTTACCTCGTCAACGAGCAGGTTGGTGTCCACGGTGACAGTTTCGTCAGGAGACGGATGCATCTTTGCGTTGATGAAAGGAAGACATACGATGATTACGAGTACCATCAAAAGGTTATAAGGTGCAAAGATTGTCTCAGACGTAGGAATCGGCGTGGATACCGCTCCGCCCGTTGCGGCAAGAAGAGCTTCTTCGCCCGGTGTTGCCAGCGCCAGCGGAATGGAACCTGAAAATCCCGCATGCCAGATAACGAATCCGGAATATGCGGACGCGATGAGAAGTCTGTAGTCGATTCCCTTTACCTGTCTTGCGATTTCCTTGGCAAGGATGGCTCCAACTACGAGACCGAATCCCCAGTTAATCCAGCAGGCAATAAGTGATACAAAAGTAACAATTACGATTCCCTGGAAAGGGCTCTTGGCTACTGAAGCAATGCGCTCCACCAGCCTCTTAACTACAGGAGCGTTGGCAAGGGCAGTACCCAGTACCAGAACCAGAATCATCTGGCTGGTAAAAGAAAGCAGACTCCAGATTCCTGCTCCCCATCCGCCTACGACCTGCATAGGAGATGCACCGGTTGCCGGGATTGCAGCGATAAATACAATCACCGTCAGCACGATACAGAAGATGAACGGGTCCGGTAAAAAGCGGTTTACCAGATGCACGCATCCATTGGTAAATTTTTTGAACATTTTCTTACCTCCAAACATAACAAATTTCCCACTGGTTATTGTATTCCTCTGTTAAAATATTGTCAACAATTTAACAACATTACGAAAAATTCAGAATCTGAGCCGCCTGCACCCTGTCCTTTTGTTTGTATACAGAATACGGCGACGGAGAGATATGAAATTCAGTCAAACTGGGTTTGCCAATTACATTGCGTCAATGGTTGCTCTGGCAATCCGAGTTTGCCATTTAGCTTGCGCCGATGGGCTTGTTGGCAAACAGAGTTTGCCAATTACCCTATGTCAAAGACTTTGTCGGCAAACTATCGTACAAATATCATGCCTTTTACCCCTATAAAAAGCATTTTACGGTTTTTTAAGCACCTCAATTGCTCCGGAGGCACACTTTTGTCGCTAGAGTTCAGGCTTTGAACGAGAATAGTTTGCCATATATTATTAGCCCTTGAGGATTTTGGGCAAACTATTTTGCCGAGAAGTCGTGAAACCTCACACTTTGGCAAACACGACGACGACTCATCAAAAATCAAAAAGTATTTTATAACTTGGCAGAAATTTTTTGTAATAGTTTCCATATTATGGTATTATATCTGGAGAAAGGAGAAAAGTTATGAATGTGACAGGTTTCATACAAAAGGTGCTTGACTCTCAGCGGAAGATCAGAGCCGGATACGAAAAAATGCTGTAAGGGCTTCCGGAAGGAAAGCTGGAGGCTTTCGCTGTTAAGGGGCGGATTTACTACAGGCGAAGGATTAACGGCAGGCGGGAATACGTCGGCAGCGAGTCAGAGCCGATTGTATCGCAGCTCAAGCTTAGAGCTTTTCTCGAGGAGGCAATTGAAATTCTCCGTATCAACGAAGATGCAGCCTGCCGATTCGTCAGAGAGTTTCGTGCCCCGGATCCCGAATCTGTTATTAAAGTTCTACCACCGGCCTGCCTGCCGCGACAAAAAAGCAGAAAACCGGCGGCCTTTTCCCGGGCCGCCGGTTTTCACGTCACGCAAAAGAGACTGCCCATCGGCGGGAATCCCGCCGGTGCAACAGTCTCTGTTTGCTAACCTATATCAATTAACTTGATCCGTCTTTTATCTGTCAGCGATGTTCGGCTTCTTCTCCCAGCCGCGCTTCTTAACTTCCTGCATGATGTAGCTCATTACGTGCTCAGCATACTTTCCAGGACCGAAGCCTGCGTCATAGCCCAGCTCCTGAGCCAGCTCGTGGGAAATTCTCGGACCGCCGCAGGTAAGGATAACCTTGTCGCGGAGGCCTTCAGCCTCTACCAGCTCTTCCATCTTGGTGAGCTGCTTGATGTGGATGTCCTTCTGGGTTACAGTCTGGGAAACCAGAATAGCATCTGCGTTTACTTCCTTTGCCTTGGCTATAAGCTCTTCGCAAGGAACCTGGGAACCCATGTTGTAAGCAACCACGTTCTTGAATCTCTCGAGACCGAAGTGGCCGTGGAAGCCCTTCATCTGGATGATAGCGTCGATACCTACGGTGTGAGCATCGGACTCGATGGAAGCTCCAACTACAACGATGTCTCTGCCGATGTTTTCTGCTATCCACTCTCCGCACTCAACACGGTCCATTACGGTACCCTCTACCTTAGGTACGTTGATTGCCGTGTAGTCGATGGTCGGCTGTGCGGAACCGTATACGTTAAAGAAAGTATATCCTTTGGTAAGTTCGCAGTAGTAAGCAACGTTAGGCTCGTCAATGCCCAGCTTCTTAACGTACTGCTTTGCGCACTCCTCAGCCTCTTCGCCGTAAGGAACCGGAAGAGTGAAGGAAATCTGAACTTTACCGTCGTTTAAAGCGTCGCCGTAAGGCTTAACGCAGGTTAAATCAACCTGAGTGTTTGCTGTCTTTGTCTCTGCCATATCAGTGCACCTCCTTATTCATGATCCATAAACATCTTGATGAATGGATTGAAGTAGTTTTCACCCTTGGTGCAAACGCCCTCAAGACCATGTCCTCCGTCGAACGGACGCTTAACTCCGCCGAACTTACCCTGTTCGATAGTAGCGAAAAGTCCGTCCTTTTCAACCTCTGCAAGGAGAGCGTCAGCCTTTGCGAGAACCTCCTGAGCTCTGCTCTGAATGATTCCGCCTTCCTTGAACTCTACCTCGTCTCCGATGTGTCTGCAGTTGTTGAAGATATACTGAGCGTTCTCTATGGACAGATATCTATCCTGCATGAACGGAGTGTGAATAGCTTCGGTGAGCATACCGGTAAGGAGGATGGACTGGTTGGTCCAAACCGTTACCAGGTTGAAGAGAGCATCCTGCAGATGTCCTCTGAAGATGTTTCCTGTCATGAACTTTGTAGGCGGCATGTATTTAAGTCTTGCCTTCGGGAAGATCTCTCTTGCCATCTGCGCCTGGGAAAGCTCGAGGAGGAATCCGTCCTCGGTGGCAGGATCCATTTCGAATGCGTGACCGAGACCCATCTGCTCTTCAGGAATGTTTGCGAGTACGGCAAACTGCTCGTTGATGAACTGGGAAGCGGTTACGGTGTGAGCGGACTCGATTGCGTCGTCGGTGGTGAGGTAGTTATCCTCGCCGGAGTTAAAGATGATTCCGCAGTATCCGATGATTACTCTGGACATGAACTGGTCAACCAGAGTTCTCTGCATGTTGATGTCTCTGAAGAGAATTCCGTAAATAGCGTCGTTGAGCATTACGTCAAGTCTCTCGAGAGCTCCCATTGCTGCGATTTCAGGCATGCACATTCCGGAGGAGTAGTTGCAGAGTCTGATGTATCTGCCTACCTCTTCGCCTACCTCGTCGAGAGCCTTTCTCATGATTCTGAAGTTCTCCTGGGTGGCGTATGTTCCGCCAAAGCCTTCAGTGGTTGCTCCGTAAGGAACGTAGTCGAGAAGGGACTGAGCGGTGGTTCTGATAACGGCGATAACGTCCGCACCCTGTCTTGCAGCAGCCTGCGCCTGAACGACGTCCTCGTAGATGTTTCCGGTAGCTACGATAACGTAGATGTACGGCTCTTTACCTTCGCCGATGGTGTTGAGGTACTCCTGACGCTTAGCCTTCTGCATGTCGATTTTCTCAAAGGTCTTCTTAATGTAAGGCATGAGCGCTTCCGCAGCCTGCTCCTGGCTGCAGGTTGCAAGCTTGGTTATCTCAAGCTTTCCTGCCGCGATTTCCTCAGCGATCTCCTGAGGAGTTTTTCCTGTCTGAACGATTGCGTTACCCATCCAGTAAGCAGCACCTGTCGGAAGTCCGCCCTCCTCCTTGATGTGGTCGACTACCACGTTAGGAAGCGGCGTGTCAACATCATCGACGCCGTCAACACCTAAGAGTCTAACGATAGTTCTTTCGGTGGATACAGTTGTGTGACGGTCGATGAATTCCTGCATGTCGCGAGCGATGTTTGCGGCATGCTGACGGGCGCTGTCAACAACTTTCGGGTCAAGGTTAAGTTTGCTTTTCATCCTTTTTCTCCTTATCTTATATATTTTTTTGCTCCCTCGATAATCTCCCTGCTTATGCCGAGCATGGAGGCTATGCTGAGGGCGTCCTTAGGTACCTGCGCTTCGTTTTCAACCCGCTGCAGGCGATAGTCCATATATTTGGATATTATATTTATTCTATCACGGCGGTTTGCGTGCTGTATCTCGCTGTTGAGAAGGTTGAAGTCGCATCCTGCAAGGCCTCTGACCTGCATGTTGACCACGCCTTCCTTTTCGGTTACAGACTCAAAGTGCGTCGTGATTAGAGAAATATACGGTTTTTCCATGAGGTAGTCCACTAAAGATTTTGTCAGAGCGGTTCCCTCGGTAGGATTGGTTCCCGATGCAATCTCGTCCACCAGAATCAGCGAACGCTCATCGGCGTTGTCGAGAATTTCCTTAAGCTCCTCCATTTCGCTTCCGAAGCTGGAAAGTCCCCTCTCCACGGACTGACTGTCCCCTATGAGAATCTGCATGTAATTGGAAAGTCCGATTCTCGCCTTCTCAGCCGGAACGAAAAATCCGTACTGGGCGAGGATTGGAACCTGTCCCGAAAGCTTCAGGGATATGGTCTTTCCTCCCATGTTGGCTCCCGTAATGAGAGTGACTCCATCCTTTAAGGAAATGGATACCGGGCAGTATTCCTTGCCCTTGGATTTTATGATGTCCTCCACCTGGAGGTTTCTTCCGTTCTCGAACTCCACAACGTGCTCGCCGACGATTTCAGGCTTTACCAGGTCGTGTCTTATAGAGTAGACGGCCCTTGCCAGAGCCAGATCCAGCGCGCCCATTTTGTCGCAGTTCTCCAAAATGACCCCGGCCTTTTCCGAAATCTTTTTAGAAAGAACCTCCCGGATCCTCTCCTCCTCTGCGTCTATCTCCTCGTTAAGCTTTTCCATTTCGGTGATATATCCATAAATGGTTTCCGTCGGTTTAAGCTGCATGGTAACGCTCATGTAGTCCTGATCGGTCATCTCCAGCTCCGGAAGGTTTATTATCTTCTCGTAGTCCGGATGGGATTTTGCCACCACTATGTCGAACTTAGGCGTAAGGTTCACGCCGTGATTCTTTCTCAGCTCTTCCCTTGCCGCCTTCTGCTCACGGCGTATCTGCTTTTCAAACTCCCGCTTCTTCCCGCGGAATTCTCCCAGAAGAGGGCTGAACTCGTCGTAGATGTAGAAGGTGTTCAGCCTGTCCCCTCTCGGGTCCAGCTCGTCCAGAAGGTCCTCCGTGTCCTCGAGGAAGTATTCCTCCGGCACGGTTTCAACCTTCGGCGCGTCTTCGTCGTCCGGGACAAAGTCTGCACTTTCCGGAGCGCAGCACTCCTTCATTTCGTCCATGCAGTGGGCGCCCTTGTAATCCCCTATCTCGTGCTCCATGGTCAGCTTCCTCAGCTGCCTCATCTGGAGAAGGAGAGATTTTACCTCGTAGAGCTCCACGACGGAGAGAACCGAGCTTCCGCTCCTTGAAACCGTAAGGCTCGGATCCTTGACCTCCATGAAGACCTCCTGGATCTTGTCGGTAAGGTTCCTGTTCTGCTTGACAAAGTGAATCATCTGCTCCACTCTGTCAAGCTCCGCCCTTAAGGCTTCCTCTTCCCCCGGATAGAACGGCTTTATCTCCTTCAGCTTTTTCTTGCCGAAGGGCGTATTAAGATCGAGACTCAGCATAACGTACTCGAGGCCGGTTTCCCGTCTCGTCTTCACGTTGGCAAGTCTGCGGTTTTTTCCCTGTTTCATGGTTACATCCTTACGTCCACCACAGGTATGTCCGGAATGGCCTTCTGCATTTCCTCAAGGAGGAAACGGTTATCGAAGGTGTAGCCTGCAGGGGCCCACGGATTCACTGTGATGGCTGCAATTTCAATGTTTTTCAGCACGCTCAGCCTGAAACCCTTCTTTCTGTATCTGCTCCAGTCCATGGCGCTTACGAATATCTTGGTAGGGTCCTTTAAAACGAACTGAACCTGCTTCAGATTCCGGAGACTTATGTCCGATATGACGCTGGTGGTGAAAGCTCCCGGAATGTATATATATGCTGTATCCTCGTCGATGCTGCCGTTTATCTCGCTGGCAGCTCCCAGTCCCGTGAGAAGATCAAGCTTTCTGACCTCTCCGGATTCCGTGACAAGCATAATCTTTTCTTCAAAGCTGTTTTTCTCTATGGCGTCTCTTACAGGGCCCGGCGCAAGCTCGGGAGATCTGTAGAGGTTCACCACGTGAGCCGTCTCGTCCACCACGTTCTTAAGCTTCCTGGAAAGGACCGCTCCGGTGGAGAGTATTATGGCGTCCGACGTATCGGGAGAAGCTATGGTCTTTCTGTCTATGGCTCCGTCTATGAGTATGAGGTCGCAGCCCAGATTCAGCATATCGTCACAAAGAAGCTTCTGCTCGGCGTTGATGACAGGGCCTGCCACCTGAACGTATCCGGCTTCCCTTACGCGGCATATGAGGAGCTCGCCTATGGCCGTTGAGTACTTTGTCTTTTTCAGAACCTCAAGACCTGCGTCCGCCATGTCAAAGAGCAGTGACGGCACGGCTACGAGCATATCCTCGTCAAGGTAAACTCTCGGTTTTTCCGTACCCGTAACCAGATCCTGGCTCTCGCCGTCTCTGCCGGTTGACGTAACGCCTAAGGCAACGCCTTCGTCTATGGCCTCTTCTATGAGGTAGTTGAGAGCCGTGGTCTTGCCTGCGTTCTTCGCCATTCCGACGATGGAAACAGATTTATATTTTTTTGATAAATCGTAGAGTAAACCCATATCTATGTAATGTCTTAATCCTTTTAAATCCTTTTTTAGACTATAGGGAGACCTTAAGGGTCCCCCTATAGCTTTTAAGAGTTATGCTTTATTATGCCTTGTTCTTGGCGTTTCTTGCGTTTCTCTCGTGTCTCAGCAGATGAGAAGGTTCCATGCTCTTGATCTGGAGTCCTTCGCCAAGTGCGGATACACCCTCGTATCTGTAGGTCTTCTTGCCGGTGCAGTAATCGCACGTGCACTTGAGATCAGGCAGACGAGGCTGAGTGTAAGTGGTGATAACACCTTCGTAGTTTCTGAGGATTACCTTGTCAGGTGTCTCGGAAATTACGTACTGCGGCATAACCGGAGTCTTTCCGCCGCCTCCCGGAGCGTCTACTACGAACGTAGGAACTGCATATCCGGAAGTATGTCCTCTGAGACCTTCGATGATTTCGATACCCTTGGCAACAGATGTTCTGAAGTGCTCGATACCTACGGACAGGTCGCAGATGTAGATGTAGTAAGGTCTTACTCTGTTGTAAACCAGCTTCTGAACCAGCTCTCTCATGATGTGCTTGCAGTCGTTTACGCCTCTTAAGAGTACGGACTGGTTTCCGAGAGGAATACCTGCGTCAGCAAGCTTTCTGCATGCTTCTGCAGCAGCAGGAGTGATCTCCTTAGGATGGTTGAAGTGAGTGTTCAGCCAGATTGGATGATACTTCTTCAGCATGTTAACGAGATCATCGGTTATTCTCATAGGCATTACAACAGGTGTTCTGGAACCTATTCTAACGATTTCAACATGGTCGATCTTTCTCAGCTCGCTGATGATGTACTCGAGAGTATCGTCCTCTACGAGAAGAGCGTCGCCGCCGGACAGAAGAACGTCTCTAACCTCAGGAGTTCTTCTGATGTAATCGATACATGCATCGATATCCTCTCTGGATCTCGCTCCGTCGGTTTCACCTGCGAGTCTTCTTCTGGTGCAGTGACGGCAGTACATGGAGCACTGGTCAGTGATGAGGAAGAGAACTCTGTCAGGATATCTGTGAGTAAGTCCAGGAGCCGGGGAGTCAGCATCCTCGTGAAGCGGGTCTGCATCGTCAGCCTCGGATCTGTGCATCTCTGCAAGAGTAGGAACAGCCTGCATTCTTACAGGACATCTCGGATCGTCAGGATCCATGAGGGAAGCATAGTAAGGAGTGATACCTACTCTGAATCCGCCCATAACCTTAGCGATGTCCTCTTTCTCCTGCTCGGTCAGGTTTACTACCTGAGCGATTTCCTCTACGGTAGTAAGTCTGTGAGCAACCTGCCAATGCCAGTCGTTCCACTGCTCATCGGTTACGTCTTTGAAAAGAGGAATGTCTTTCCAGTTTCTAATAGCCATGTTAAGTCTCCTTTAAATTTCTTTTTTCGGACTTACAGCCGAAGTCCCCGCAAAGAGCCTCCGGCCGGTAAGTTTCTCGTTTAAGGTGTTTCGTTCAATTAAGCGTACATCTCAGCGAAGAGGTTTCTCAGTCCTTCATGCTCTCTGAGGCACTGGAGGGTGATAGCTGCATGACCCTTGGTGTATCCGTTTCCAACGATCATGGTAACGTCCTTGCCTACGCCCTCTGCTCCAAGAGCTGCCTTGGTGAAGCTTGTAGCCATGGAGAAGAAGTATACCAGTCCATCGTCCTTAGTGCAAAGGATAGAAGCCATCTCAGTGTTCTCGATGTTTACGCAGTTGATAACGATGTCGCAGAGCTCTCCGCCGGTAAGCTCCATAACCTTGTTGTACATTCCAACAGCGTCGGTTGCGTCCATATGGAAGTAATCGTCAGCAAGGTCGAGCTTTCTTGCTCTGTCTTCGGACTTCTGGGAACCTGCAGCGCAGATAACCTGTCCGGTTACGCCGGCTCTCTTCTTTGCTTCGTAGAGGCAGAGAAGTCCGGACTTTCCGCCGCCGCCGATAACCATAACCTTCATGCCAGGCTTAACCAGCTTAGCGGTCTGTGCAGGAGCACCTGCAACGTCCAGTGCGGAAAGTGCAAGTCCTTCCGGCATGTCGTCAGGAAGCTTAGCGTAAATGCCGCTCTGGAAGAGGATTGCCTTACCCTTGATGTCAACCTGGTCGATGTCAGGTCTTACTTCGAGAATCTCGTCAATTCTCAGCGGAGTCAGGGACAGGGAAACCAGTGTAGCGATCTTGTCGCCTACCTTAAGGTCTCCTACATAGTTGTCGCCGATTTTCTCAACGGTACCGATGAGCATTCCGCCGGAACCGGTCCAAGGGTTCTTATGCTTACCTGCCTTGGCAACGATACCAAGCATGGTCTCCTTGATCTTTTCGATGTCGCCTTCAGCTCTTCTTTCGATTTCGGTGAAAGAAGCGGAGTCGATGTTAAGAGTCTTAACGTCGATGAGCACCTCGTTGTCGTAGATTTCGTCCATGTTGTTATCTACAACGTCTGCAGGCTGCGGTAAAACGCCTTTCGGGGAAATAACTCTGTGGGTTCCGTATGGGGATCCTTTCTTCTGCATAATAATCATCCTCCTAAAACAGTTAAAACTTAAGTTTTAAAAACAATTTACAGATTCGGCCTTACGCCGTTGTTTTAATTATAAAACAATTTACTTTTCATGTCTATGGCCCCCTGCGGCGGCCGGAGCAGATTATTTAAAAAATAACAATCGAACCGATATGTGTTCAATTTTCAAAAACGGTGAACCAGTAATGGCGCACCGCTTTTCAGTTTCTTATGCGTACAGCTCCGCAAAGAGGTTTCTGATCTTTTCGTCCTCTCTCAAAATCTGAAGAGCCACGTTGGCATGTCCCTTTGTATATCCGTTTCCTATCATCATGTTTACGTCTTTTCCCACGCCTTCTGCGCCCAGCGCAGCCTTTGTGAAGTCGGAAGCCATGGAGAAGAAGTACACGAGACCGTCCTCCTTGCAGGCCATGATAGAAGCCATTTCCGTGTTAGGAATGTTTACAACGTTTATAACCACGTCTGCCAGCTTTCCGTCCGTAAGTTCGGAAATCTTCTCGTACATGTTTACCGCGTCGGTAGCGTCGGCAACTACGTAGTGGTCGGCAACGTCAACGCTCTTTGCTCTCTCAACGGAGGACTCAAAACCGTCCACGCAGATTACCTTGCCGTTTACGCCCACGGCTTTTCTTGCCTGATAGCAGCAGAGCATTCCGGATTTTCCGCCGCCGCCTAAAACCACCACCGTATTTCCCGGTCTTACGATTTTGGCCGTCTGGGCGGGAGCGCCTGCAACGTCGAGAACGGAAAGAGCAAGGTTCTGCGGAATGTCGTCAGGAAGAACTGCGTATATTCCTGATGCGAAGAGGATTGCCTCTCCCTTGATGTCAACCTGGTCGATGTCCTGTCTGATATCCAGAATCTCTTCTATCTTAAGCGGAGTGAGGGAAAGGGATACGAGAGTCGCAATCTTGTCTCCCGGCTTAAGGTCTCCCTCAAAGTGCGGTCCCACCTCTTTTACAGTGCCTACCAGCATTCCGCCGGAACCGGTCCATGGATTCTTGTGCTTTCCGGTCTTTTCAACAATACCCATTATTATCTCTTTGATCTTCTCAACGTCTCCGTCCGCTCTTCTCTCTATCTCGGTGAAGGATGCGGAGTCGATGTTGAGAGTGTGTACGTCGATGAGAACCTCGTTGTCGTAGATTTCCATCGTATTGTCAACTACGTCAGCCGGCTGCGGAAGAACTCCCTTCGGGCTGATAACTCTATGTGTACCGTAACGGTCGCCTTTCTTGAATTCCATAATGTACCCTCCTATTTTCTAAAACTTTATCTCATTAACCTCGATATTATTTAGCAAAGGGCGTGCCAAAATACGAAAAACGCCCGAAATCCTTGAATTTCAGGCGTTTTATCTCTGAGCCAAAGCTGCGCGCCCCGATTTTCCCCTTTATCGAGAACCGAAATCGAATCACACCCCTGATATGCGAACCGAATTGTGTTCAATTTTCCTTCGTGCTGGCGGACCCGCCGTCGGGCGGGATTTACAGCTCGTACTTCTTCTTTTTTCTTACCAGCTGAGTCTGGCTGATACCTATGGCTTTCGCGACTTTTCTGGTGGAGCCGTACTTTTCCAGAGCGTGCCGTATGATGTTCTTCTCAAAGTTGTCGACCATGGCGTCAAGGCTTACTCCTTCGTCCATTCCCGACGCATCCGGCGCATAGCCCTCCGTGTCAAAGGCCTCCGAGTGCAGCTCCTTCATAACGTCTATAAGGGTAATGTTTTCACCCTTTGCCGAGATCATCATTCTCTGGACCATATTCTCCAGCTCTCTGATATTTCCCGGCCACTCGCACTGCTTCAGGTACTCCACGGCGTCCTCGTCAATGCCCCTATTCACGCCGAACTTCTTTCCATAGGCGGATATGAAGTGGGCCGTCAGCGCCGGAATATCGCCGGTTCTCTCCCGGAGAGACGGCACCCTTATCCTGACCACGTTAAGCCTGTAGTAAAGGTCCCTTCTGAACCTGCCGTCGTCGATGAACTCTTCCAGATCGCGGTTTGTGGCGGATATTATCCTGACGTTTGTCTTTACCGGCGCCGTTCCTCCGACCCGGAAAAACTCTCCGTCCTGAATTACCCTGAGCAGCTTGGCCTGCATGTCGGGCGGAAGCTCTCCTATTTCGTCGAGAAATATGTCCCCGTTGTCGGCAAGCTCAAAATACCCTTTCTTGCCGCCGGTTCCCGCTCCCGTAAACGCGCCTTTTTCGTACCCGAAGAACTCGGATTCCACAAGGTTCGGGGATATGGACGCGCAGTTCACCTTGATGAAAGGCTGCATCCTGCGGCTGCTGTTTTTGTGTATCAAGTTGGCGACCTTCTCCTTTCCCACGCCGGTTTCTCCCGTAATCAGAACGTTACAGTCGTACTTTGACACGGTCAGAATCTCGTCAAGGACGGCCGCCATGGCGTGGCTCTCGCAGACAAAGCCGTCAAGGGCCTGCTGCCTTTGGCCCGAAGCCTCCATGAGCCTGGTCTTTCTGTTGAAAGGGTACGCCGGATCGTCGTTTACGGTCTGGCTGGTCAGGGCGGCTCCTTCTATGTACGGAACCAGGTCCTTCACTATTTCAATGTCAAACTCGTCGTAGGCCTCCAGGTACCCGTCTGCGCACCTTATGTCAAGCTGGCGGGAAATGGATTCCGTTATATAAAGGGAGATGTTGTAGTTGTTTATAAGGTTGGCGAACACAACGGTTCCGCCGCTTTTTGTCGCCAGAATGTTTATGGTTTCGGCCC
The DNA here is from genome assembly GCA_949287095.1 of uncultured Bacillota bacterium. Classification (GTDB taxonomy): domain Bacteria; phylum Bacillota; class Clostridia; order Peptostreptococcales; family Anaerovoracaceae; genus Avanaerovorax. The sequence goes on along the minus strand of CASEFA010000021.1, from coordinate 1,745 downwards.
CCGGTATGTCGGCGCAGTTTACGGACACGTCAAAGAGTGAATCGCCTCTCATTCCCTCAAGACACTCGAGAGGCTTCAGTATATCCACGTAGTGAACCTCCGTAAAGACCTCCGCCATAAGCTCATCGAGCCTCCCGCCCTTCATTACTATGTCGGTTTTCTTGTCGAAGAGGCACACCACCTCCGCGTCCTCTCTCGCCACCTTTCTTATGGCGTACCCGAATAGAAGGTTGGAGAGCAGGTTGTTTCCCACCACGAGGAACTTCTTCTTTCCCACCGCCGTGTTGCTTATCCTGTACAAAGTCCCCGACTCGTTGAAGGTGAAAAGGAGCATATTCACGGGAACCCCTTCCGGCTTTCTGATAAGTGGCACCTCGCTGTAGAGAATAGCGTATCCTTCCGCATCTATCTGACCGAAGGCCCGGTCGATAGACGTTATCTTATCTATATATACGGGAACCGATGCCATGGAGGCGTTGCAGATGACCTCATCGCCCACCTTGAAGCCTTTGCGGTTGTCGTACTCCTCGCCTATTTCCGCCACCACGCCGTAGAAAAGCCCGCCCGTGTCAGTCACCGGGTTGTGAAGCTTTCCCCGGCGAATGACGATATCCATTATCCTCTGGCGTATTCTCTGCTCGCTGTTGTTGGACTCAAGGCATATCTCCTTGAAGCTGGTTCCCTCAACGTGTATTTTCTTTATGTCTATGCGGATTTCCTCCGGGAAAATCTTCCGGCAGTTGTCAAGCCTCCACGCCGACGTCGGCAAAACGTGCTTGGGCTCAAGTACTCTTTTCGTTCCGTATCCGTGCTTCATAATCAGTTCGCTCCTCCGGCTCGTGAACCGCTATCGGTTCGATTTTAACGTAATTTCAATGATAAACCATTGGCACGCCTTTTGCAATTATTTTTTACGTAAGAAATTAAAATATCACCGGATTTTGATCGATCAAAAAGGAGAATCTTAAAATGGCTGAAGAAAAAATCACATCCATGATCAGAGTTAGAATGTCCGCTAAGGATGCACATTACGGCGGAAATCTCGTAGACGGAGCTCACATGGTTCACCTCTTCGGAGACGTTGCAACCGAGCTTCTCATCAAGCTTGACGGAGACGAAGGCCTCTTCTGCGCATACGACAACGTAGAGTTCCTCGCTCCTACCTACGCAGGAGACTACATCGAGGCTGTAGGCGAGATCACCAAGATCGGCAACACCTCCAGACAGATGAAGTTCGAGGCAAGAAAGGTAGTAGTTGCAAGAACCGACATCAGCGCTTCCGCTGCAGACTTCCTCGAGGAGCCAATCGTAGTTGCAAGAGCTACCGGAACCTGCGTAACTCCTAAGGACTGCAAGAGAAAATAACTTTTCCAATCATCGCCAACTTGAAAAACATGGGTTAAAAGGGGCTGCCCGGCTTGATTCCGCCGGGCAGTCTTTTTGTTTATTCTTTTTAATCGCGCTTAGCTGTTTTTAATCGCGCTTTGCGGTTTGGTGGCGAGAGCTTTTCAGCGTGTCGCTGGGCACTTTGCAGCCTCCGGGCTGCACAGGTTTTGGTCAAAATGCGTCTTTTCAGTCTGATAGCCAATTTTTTCTTGGTCATATTGGCTTCCATGGCTGTAAAAACCAATTTTTCTTGGTCAAATTGGTCATGTCCATATAATGGTGTAAAATCAAAAAATAAAAAGAGCACATAGCTCCAACCTCAGGTATAATATTAATCACCACAAAAACATCAACTGGAG
>CASEFA010000020.1 GCA_949287095.1 uncultured Bacillota bacterium | reverse complement strand
CGGAAGCGACGCCGGTCATTTTGTTGTACACAAAATATCCTGATGAAAATATATTCCATCTTGCTTGAGAAGTACTTGACTTTTGTTAGCAGGTTTTTCGTCCTTAGAGAATTCGGTGGTGGTTGTGCCTTTCGTATTAGACGGAATGATGGTATCTGCCGTCAGCAGACGATCGGCAGGATCCGATTTTTCAAGATTATTGCTGATATTGGCAAAAAATACGAAGGTTCCCCCCTCTCCCGGCCTAGGTGCAAATCTATAAGCGGTCGATCCGTAATCGGCTGCCGAAACCTCCGTTGCCGTTAGTTGAAGCATCGGCACGAGCATACAAAGACACAGCAAGACAGCAAATATTCGTTTTATTTGGCGCCTTCTTAAACCGCTTCGCAGCTTTTTCATTTGATTCTTCATACTGATTACTCCTTATTATTAAACTGTTGCGCTTAGATTTTAAATTCAAGCGGTAAACAATGCCTTTAGAGACGTGCGAATTGCACTCAACTGTAACTGTAAATATTCTTCATCCTCAAACAGCGCAAAATGGACACAGGCTCGGACAAAGATATAGATCATGCCCTGTATGTAGTCCACCGGCATCCCCAGCTTGTCGGAAAGCAGCTCGGCATAGTTGTGATACCTGATATTGACGCCTTTGAAAAATTCCTTGCCGTATTCCCGGTACTTTGGACTTGCATATACCTGATACATAAAACGGTATTTTGCTCCGTGTAGTTTTGCGGTGATATAGGGCATTTCTGTTAAAAACCTCTCGATGTCCGCAAAATCCTTCGGCGCTCTCGCCATAAAGTCATCCTCCACCTTTGCCATACCATGGGCGGTGGCCTCAATGATGATACCGTCCTTGCTGTCGAAATAATAAAGCAGGTTTCCGTTTGTCACCCCGCAGGCATTCGCCAGCTTTTTCAGGCTGGTGTTTTCTAACCCGTTTTCACAAAGGGTATCGAAACAGGTTTCCAGAAACGCAATGCGCCGCTCCGGGTTCCCTCTTTCGTTCAACGCAAATCACCTCCCGTTTTCTTGATTGACCGGGCGGTAAACCTTGTGCGAAAAAAATATGCGCCGCCCGCAGAACCATGCAAAAAGGGCGCCGTTACGCTTTGCTTGCTACCAGTGTGCTTCCTGCCGCCATTTTTGTCAGACCCTTTCTGAATATAGCTTTACGTATACAATGCTATCATAAACCCGGCCGGTTTTCAATACTTTTTCGAGAAAAATAAAAAATTTGAAAAATTTGAAAAATGGGCGTGCTGTGGAGAATTTAAATTCAACCGTCTGTCCTGCTGCGTGGACATTTAGAGGCCAAAAAAGCCTGATTTTAAACCGTTTTCATAGTCTGAACCTTGAGGGGTAAGGTGTTTGTACCTTACCTCTCGTTTTTGTCTTTAAAAGCGTTACAGGCTTATTTTTGCAGCTTTATCATAACCTCGTCCACAAGGTCTGTATATCTTCCCTGTGAAATCAGACTATTGCGGCAGGCAAGCAGAGCGTTAAAAAAATACCGCTTTTCTTCTGCTGTGAGGTAAAGGCGATACTTTCGCTTTCTCATACGAAGATCACCTCGGCGTTAACGGTTTCCGTAACCGCCGACCGCAGGGCGTTCATTCTGCGTACCCATTCCATCTGATTACCGGCTTTCAGTGTTTCGGTAATGCCTTCAAGTTCTGCCCGCTGCTTCATAAGCCGGTCGAACAGCTCCTGCGCCTGCTTGTCAATATCAGCAAGGTAACTGTTCAGTTTACCGCTTGTCAGCAGGTTAATATACCGCACTCTATGATGTCTTTTAAGATACTTTGCGTGCCGTTGTCCCACATACCGATGTACTGTGTTTCTTTTTCGCACAGTTCAATACAAGGAATATAATAATCACCCTGCTTTTCGTACCAAAGACTGTTCTTTTCATCGTAAATTCTGTTATCCACTTTGTAATCCTCCAAATGTATTGATTTGCCCACTAATTCAATCAAACTGGCTGACCACAAAAGCATAAGGGAGACAACTTCTTTACGAAGTGCCTCCCTTTATACCTTTTGCTCTTTTACCTTCCATATCATCCTGTTTCCATCAAATGAATACTCCGCCTCTCCCTGCTGATACATTGAGGAAAGGTATGATCTCACGGTGCTCCCTATAAGTACGTACTGCTGAGCGTTCATTGAAAGTCCGTACTCGTCGAACACTTTCTCAAGTATCTCTTCGAACGTCATGGGCTCACTGATAAGTTTCGCCACAGTGTTTCTTACCCCTGTCACTGCTCTGATATTAAAGTCTGCAAGGCCGGTTATGTCCTCCGTCACGGGAGCGTGTGAAGGTACAAAGCGTGCAGCCTCCAGAGTCTTTATGTATTCAAGAGTCTTTACGGATTCTTCCGGATTCCACAGATATCCGATGCCGTACTTCGAAAGTGTCTCCTCTGATGAAACACAGTCGGCTATATAAGCCGTATTATCTTTTGTCAGAAATCCTGTCATCTCGAATGAATGGCCGGGAAGTTCCAGAATCTTCATTCCTTCCGGCAGAACGTCTTCAGCAAGCTCCTCCGCGACGCTTTCCTGAGCCATGAGGAACTTATTCCTCAGTTCCCGAAACGGTAGACCTCCGTACAGACCCGCAGGTTCCAGCAGCGGCCTGACCGTATAAAGGCGTTCAATACCTTTTGCGAATATGCGGCAGCCGGTCTTTTCCTGAAGATACCTGTTCCCTCCTATGTGGTCGGCATGAGAGTGGGTATTGTATATGGCTTTGAGATTCCAGCCTTTTGAGTCCAGAATCCTCAGCACTTTCTTTCCCGCATCTTTGTCGTTTCCGCTGTCGATGAGCACCGCTTCATCATGGCCTGTCCTTACCAGTCCAATCTTTGCGGGACAGTCTATATAATAGTCATTTTCCGTAAGCTGTATAAGTTCGTACATTTCCTCACCTTTACCTTAACATATTCTCGGGAGCTGCATCCCTGCGAGCTTCTGCAGAATCCTGCTGCCTCCGACCGCAGTTTTAAGAAATACCTTTCCCGGTGCGCTTCTGGTCACTTTGCCTATCTCCGCAGCGCCTTCTCCGCCCGGAATTTTCCTTATCGCCTTTATAACATCAGGCGCCGCATCTCCGTCGCATATCGCCAGCATCCGTCCTTCACAGGCGCAGTACAGAGGGTCGAGACCGAGTATGGCGCAGGCGGCGCTCACCTCCGGATCCACATGAATGAGATTTTCGTCTATCTCAATGCTAAGATCCGTACCTTCGACAAACTCCGACAAAGTCGTAGCTGCTCCTCCCCTCGTAGGATCTCTCAGAATGCGTATGCCGCCCTTTCCTGCTTCCAGCGCAGAGCGAGCCATCTTATCAAGGGACATGCAGTCCGATCTGAGGGCGCTGTTTTCAGCCAGAAGGCCGGCTCTTGCCATCATAACCGCAGCTCCGTGACGACCCGGACTTCCGCTCAGAATTACCGAATCCCCCGGGCGTATGGATTTTTTCCCGGGTATATCAAAAGTTGCAAAGCCTATTCCGGCAGTGTTTATGTATATTCCGTCACCCTTTCCTCTTTCTACGACTTTAGTATCGCCGGTTACCACTGCAACGCCGGCTTTCTTTGCTTCAGACGCTATCGATGCGGCAACAGACTTCAAGTCTTCAAAGAGAAATCCTTCCTCTATTATAAGCGAAAGGCTCAGGTAGGCCGGAACACCTCCCGCCATGGAGACATCGTTTACTGTTCCGCATACGGCCAGCTTTCCGATATCCCCTCCGGGAAATCTCCACGGAGAAACGACAAAGCTGTCTGTTGAAAATACCGGCCTTCCCGCTCCGTCGGGAATATCCAGAACAGCGCCGTCACCCAGCCCTCTCAGATACGCATTGTCAAAAGCCGGAAGAAATACGGACTCTATAAGTTCAGACGTTTTCATCCCGCCGCTGCCGTAATCCAGGGTTATAATTCTGTCATTCATCACATCCGACATCTGATATCACCTCTTTAATACATATATGCCGGCTTACTCGTACATATATGCCGCCGCACATGCCCCTTCAGATGAAACCATGCACGGTCCCACCGGCTCTGCCGGCGTACATCTGTTTCCGAACAGAGGACAATCCTTCGGTCTTTCCACGCCCCTGATGATCTGTCCGCACCTGCAGCCTACGATTTCTTTATCGTCACCGCATTTTAACGAAAATTTACGGTATGCATCATAATCCGCATACTTTTCCTTTAACCTGTATCCGCTGTTTTCTATAATCCCCAGTCCTCTCCATCGCGATGAGCACGTGTCGAAGATTTCTTCCATAATTCTGAGGGCTGCCGGATTTCCCTGCGGACGTACCATCCTTATGTACTCGTTTTTAACCTCAGGTCTTCCGTCCTTTATCATTTTCATCAGTTCTGCTACAGAACAGAGTATATCGTCCGGTTCGAATCCGGAAACGACTCCGGGAAGTCCGTATTCCTCAGCGAGAAAAGAAAAGCGTTTCCATCCTGTAATAACTGCCACATGCCCCGGGCAGATGAAACCCGAAACATTGAAGTCATCCGCCTCTATGAGAGCCCTCAATGCGGGCTCCGTGTGTTTAAGGAGGCAGAGAACCGAAAAATTATCGATTCTCCTCTCTGCCGCATCCAGTACACAGGCGGCGGTTCCCGGAGCCGTCGTCTCAAAGCCCACACCCAGGAATACCACCTCTTTATCCCTGTTCTTCTCCGCAATTTCAAGAGCATCTACTGGAGAGTACACTGCTCTCACGTCACTTCCCTCAGCCTTACGTCTGAAAAGGCTGTCTCCCTGCCTGCTTCCCGGCACCCTTAGCAGGTCCCCGTAGCTTGCGATTATAACATCCTTTTCATCCGAAAGTTCCAGAACCATGTCTACATCCGCCTGGGACGTTACACATACCGGACATCCCGGCCCCGACAGAAGGCTTATATTCCCAGGCAGAACAGTTCTCAATCCGCTTCTGGAAATGGACATGGTGTGAGTCCCGCATACTTCCATGATGTTAACAGGTCCTGTTATACAGCTGTATTTTTCTATTATATCTATGATCCTTTTCCGCTGATCAGGCTTCATCTCACTGCTGCCCGAGTACATCCCGCATCTCCTCCATCAGCAGAGCGTTTTCTTCTGCGTCCTTCTCGGTAACCTTATCTATGGCAAAGCCTGCGTGAATCATAACGTAATCTCCCGGCTCCGGATTTTCGATAAAGTCAATTCTCACCTTTGCCGATATTCCCGGTGCGCTGCACTCTGCCGTATTTCCATTCAGTTTATCTATACGCATTACTGTTGCAAGGCACATTTCAAATCTCCCCACTCTTTAAAGCTTCTCTCGCCGCAGCTCCTACGGCAATCTGTCCCAGACAGATTCCTTCATCCGAAGGAGACACTCTGTGATGAGTATATACCCGGAATCCGGCATTTTCAAGGGCCCGGGTCATACCGGCAAGCAGATATCTGTTGAGAAAAACTCCCCCTGAAAGAACTACCGGATATTTTTCAACGTTAAGCACCACGCACTGACTCAAAGCCGCTCTTATGAGCGTATCCATGAATCCCTCTGCAATCTTCCCGTTTTTCTTTCCGTCTGCCGCCTCCGTAAAAACACGCCTGATAAGCGGTCTTGTGTCGAAAATGCGAAGGCCGTCTTCCGTGTAGAACATGTTTTCGGGGAGTACATCAAAGTCTTTATCCTCCGGCGGCGTCTCCCGTGGCGCAAAGGATTCCAGGAGGGCCGGCCCTTCGCCGTCGTAGTCCATGGTCTCCCTTCTCGTCACGATGGAACACACTCCATCAAAGAGTCGTCCCACGCTGCTGGCAGCCGGAGCATATTCAGCGGCATTTTTAATCAGCTTTGCAAGCATCTCCTTTTTATCGCCGGAAAGCGGAATGAGACCAGATATTTTTTTGTCCTTTATAGCGTCATCACCGAAAGCGTCCAGGGCCATTGCAAGGGTTATTCTTCCCGTTTCATTTACGGCTCTGTCGCCTCCGGCAAGTTTTACCGGTCTTATGGTTCCAACCCTTTCAAAGCCCGAAAAATCCCCCAGAAGGAACTCTCCGCCCCATATGCTGCCGTCACTACCCAGCCCCGTGCCGTCCCATACGATTCCGAAGCATTTTTCACTGAGATTATTATCCGCCATGCATGAAGCCATATGAGCCCAGTGATGCTGAACCCTCAGAATACTTACGCCGTCGGCTTCCGATCGCCTCTGAGCCTCCCGCACGGACAGGTAGTCAGGGTGAAGGTCGCACACAAAAAGTGAAGGAGTTACGTTAAAAAGTCTCTCATACTTTTCCATTGTTTCTGTATAGTGGCTGAAGGTCTCGGCATTTTTAAGGTCTCCAATGTAAGGACTTGTCAGCACGTGGCCGTCCCTTCCAACGGCAAAGGAAGCCCTCTGCTCGGCACCGAATGCCGCTATACCGTCGGGATCAGGAATATCCGCATTCACAGGCGCGGGGACATACCCTCTGCTTCTTCTGAAGAAGTATGGCTTTCCCCGCCATGCCATAACCAGAGAGTCATCGCACCTGTTTGCTATCCTCCTGTTGTGAAGAAGAAATCCGTCCGCTGCTTCTTTCAGATTCCGGAAAGCTTCATCATTTTCCGTAATAACCGGGCAGCCGGAAATATTGCCGCTGGTCATCACCAGTATGCGTGGGTTTTCCCTGCCCGCAAACAGCAGATGATGAAGGGGCGAATACGGAAGCATGACTCCTATTCTTCCGCTGAAGCTCAGCAGATCCGTTTTACTTTCTGAAGCACTGCACTTCTTTTTAAGAAGCACTATGGGCCTTGCTCCGGAAAGCAGAATCTTTCTCTCTTCCGGACTTATTTCGCATATTTTCTCCGCGTCTTTTACGGAAGCCGCCATAACGGCAAGAGGTTTTTCTCTCCGCCCTTTCTTCTCTCTCAGTCGTCTCACTGCACTTTCGTTTAAAGCGTCACAGGCGAGATGAATTCCGCCGATTCCTTTCACGGCAACTATGCCGCCGTCTTTCAGCGCGCTTCCCGTTCTCAGGAAAGCTTCGTCTCCCGTAAATTTTTTGTCCGGCTCACACGTTGAAAAATAAAAGACCTCCGGGCCGCAATTTCCGCAGCAGTCCGGCTGAGCGTGATATCTCCTGTTTTCTATATCCCCGTACTCCGCTTTGCATCTCGTACACATGGGGAAATCTCTCATGGTCGTCCGCTTTCTGTCGTAGGGCAGAGATTCGATTATGGTGTATCTGGGGCCGCAGTTGGTGCAGTTTATAAATGGAAAACGGTATCTTCTGTCGGAGGGGTCGTCGAGCTCTCTTTCGCAGTCGCTGCACATGGCCGTATCGGGCGAAATGAGAGTATACCCTTTCTTCACCCTGCTTTCGAGAATGGTGAACGTGTTCCGTTTTCCGCCGTTTTCGGGGTCTGATGCCGAAGAAATATCTTCCGCCTTTACGGAATCAATCACCGCCATAGGGGGAGGATCCGTTTCAATCTGCTTAAGGAACTTTCCAAGCGTTGAGGGCTTTCCTTCCACTGTTCCCTCCACACCTGAATTCGTGTTCCGCACCCAGCCCGTCACACCGTTTTCTCTGGCGATACGGTGAAGAAACGGTCTGAATCCTACACCCTGAACAATTCCGTTCACCTCAATATGAAGCTTTCTGATGTCATCGTCTTTCATTTAATCTAAGCCTCGGTTCCGGCCTTTACTTCCTCGATTTTTTTCTCTACAAAAGCTGCGATTTCTTCCGTTCCCTCGCCGGTTCTGGTGCTCACCCTAAACAACGGGGCGCCGGGATTCACCGTGCCGTAATTTTCTGCGACCCTTTTTTCATCAAAGTCAAAATATGAAATCATGTCGTATTTATTCAGTACAAGGCAGTCCGTCTCGGTAAACATCAGCGGATACTTCTCCACCTTGTCATCCCCTTCAGGCACACTGAGGATTGTAATTCTCAGCGTTTCTCCTATGCGGAATTCAGCCGGGCACACCAGATTTCCGATGTTCTCCACGAATATAAGGTCAAGATTTTCAAGCGGAAGTTCCGGCAGTATCTTCTGGATGCTCAAGGCCTCTATATGGCACGCTCCGTCGGTATTCAGCTGAACCGCCGGAATACCGAGCGCGGCTATTCTCTCCGCATCTATCTGCCCTGCTATATCTCCTTCAATGACGCCTGTCCGCCATTTTTTCGAAAGCTTTTCGGCAATGGATGTAATAAGACTGGTTTTCCCTGCACCCGGGCTTCCCATCACGTTTACCATGCAGATTTTCCACATGGCAAGCCCGGCTTTCACCTCGTCGCTTACATCATCGTTCCAGTCCATCATCTGATGCATGACCTTTATCTCCATCAGTATCCACCTCCATGCTCTTTATGTAAAATTCCTTCCCCGTCAATATTTTCAGTTTCAGACTCCGGCAGAAAGGACATTCCAGTCTGTGTCTGTCTATATCGCTTTCCTTACCGCAGTCAAGACACCTTACACGAACCGGAATATACTCCGCATCTATTACTGCGCCTTCTGCGATGGTTCCCTCCGCAAGCATGTCCAGGTAAATCTGAACGCACTCCGGCACCGTGCCGTTAAGCTGCCCTATGCATACGTGAATTCTGCGTATCCTCGTCGCATGGTTTTCTTTTCCCGTCTTTAAACACTCTGCAAGAAGATTTTCCGTAATACTGAACTCGTGCATGGTCCTCTCCTTTACCCGATTGGGATTTCTCATAAATTCTATCATATTTTTAGTAAAATGGACAAAAACATTAAAAATAGCTATTGTAAAAAAAGAAAAAGAGGATTATAACAGTGCTGTAAGCTATTATACTCCCTTTTTATCTGTAACATACTGCTTGAGTTTTATTTTGGGAAAGGTGGTCGTTGCCATGATACCACTGCTTATCGGAATACCTGCCGTTCTGGCGGCGGTATTTCAGGTCGTCAGAAACGAAAGGATTCGCGATATCATAGTCTACACAGGGGCAGGAGCCGTAATGCTCATGACCGTTGTTTTTATCGCATTCTGGATAGACGGCGGAGCAGAAACCGTAATGCTTTACAGCTCCACAGAAGCTGTCGACATGCTCATTGTGGCAGGAGACATCTTCATGATGTGTCTCGTAGTTTATCTCAGTATAAAGTACGAAAAAATCTTTCCTGCGGTTCTTTCGGTAGTTCAGACGGCAATAGTTCTTCACACCGATTTTACCGTAGACCTCCCTGAGGCTCCCCATATGATGATTGACTGGCTTACCGTGCTCATGTGTCTCATCATAGCGTTTATCGGAGGCTTCATCTGTATTTACACCGTCGGTTATATGAAAGGCTATCACAGCCATCATAAGGATGCCGCAGACAGACGTCCGTTCTTCTTTTCCATGCTGTTTCTGTTTCTTTCGGCCATGTTCGGCCTGGTTCTGTCTCAGAATCTTGTATGGATATATTTTTTCTGGGAAATCACCAGCATCATTTCATTCCTGATGATCGGCTATACGCGTTCTGAAGAAGCTGTCCACAACAGTTTTACCGCTCTGTGGATGAACCTTCTGGGAGGTCTGGGCTTTGCCGCCGCCATAGAAATCATGGCTCACGGTCATGGCACGCTTCAGCTTCTCGACGTAATCGGAAGCGGGGCATACTTGCCTCTCATGTGCCTTGCCCTTGCAGGGCTGACAAAATCCGCACAGCTTCCGTTCTCATCGTGGCTCCTGGGCGCAATGGTCGCTCCGACTCCTTCCAGCGCCCTTCTCCACAGTGCGACAATGGTAAAAGCAGGCGTATATCTTCTCATAAGGATATCCCCCGCCATGTCGGGAAACCTGGTGGGAATCATAGTTTCCAGCATGGGAGGTTTTACATTCATCATGGCAAGCATGATGGCCATAGCCCAGACGGATGCGAAAAAAGTTCTGGCTTTTTCCACGGTGTCCAATCTCGGCCTCATCGTAGCATGCAGCGGAATCGGTGCTGAGGAAACAGTATGGGCGGCAATCTTCCTCATGATATTCCACTCTGTCAGCAAGTCCATGCTCTTTCAGTCCGTGGGAGCTGCCGAAAACTCACTCGGTTCCAGAAATATAGAGGATATGCATGGACTTATCCTCAAAATCCCTAAGCTGGCATATATAATGGGAATCGGCATTGCCGGCATGTATCTGGCTCCTTTCGGCATGCTCATATCCAAATGGGTGGCTCTTAAAGCCTTCGTGGACTCCGGTAACGTGGTTCTTGTTCTGTGCATAGCCTTCGGAAGCGCCACTACCATGTTCTACTGGACCAAGTGGCTTGCAAAGCTTATCAGTTATCACAGACCGAGAGTTCAGACCGAAGACAGAACCAGACGTGACGAGTACGTGTCCATGGGATTTCATGCCGTGACCATGCTGCTTCTCTGCCTGCTGATCCCTGCAGTCGCAAAGGTTCTGATCAATCCTATAGTCAGGGAGCTCTTCGGAGGAACTCACGACGTGCTCTCTATGAGCGTGCTCACCACCATGGCCATTATGCTCGTTTCTGTTTTCATCGTGCCGGCTGTCATGTTCTTCGTAAGCAGACAGTCTCACAGCGATATCGTTCCGATATATATGGGCGGAGTGAACAAAGGAGATAACAGATTCTTCATTAACAGCTTCGGAGAGGAAGAACATCTGTATCTTACCAACTGGTATCTGCGCGAGGAATTCGGACGCAGACATCTTCGGATACCGTCAATCGTAATTTCCGCCGCCGTCCTCATCGTCGGTTTCTGTCTGATAATAGGAGGTGTGACATGGTAGTCAAAGTTGTGATGGTGTTATGCTTTCTCATATTTGCACCTTTTGTCGGAGGACTTGTCGACGGAGCTGACAGGATAATAAGCGCAAGGATGCAGAGAAGAAAAGGTCCTTCTATCCTGCAGCCGTTTTATGACCTGAGAAAGCTCTTTTCGAAGCAGCTGATTTCCGTCAATAACGTACAGCTGTTTCTGAACATGAGTTATCTGGTGATACTTATGATTGCCGGCGCCATGCTCTTTGCGGGAGCGGACCTTCTCATGGTGCTCTTTATACTGAGCACTGCGGACATGTTCCTCATTATGGCCGCATCATCGGATTCATCGCCTTACGCGAACATGGGTGCGGGCAGGGAAATGGTTCTCATGATGGCCTACGAGCCTCTGACACTTCTGGTTGCCGTGGGATTTTATCTTACAACGGGTTCGTTTCACGTCGAAACCATAATAAACCAGCCTGTCAGCGCAGTCATCTGGATGCCGGGTCTTCTCATAGGATTCATGTTCACTGCAGGAATCAAATTCAGAAAATCTCCTTTCGATCTCTCCACAAGCCATCATGCGCATCAGGAAATGGTAAAGGGTATAACGACCGAGATGTCCGGAACGGCTCTTGCCATAATGACCATTGCGGAGTACTACGAAATGATTCTCCTTCTGGGAATCTTCTTCCTGTTCTTTGTCAACAGCACGTGGTGGAGCTGGATTGCAGCCTTTGTAATATGCGCGGTCCTCTACGTATTCGAAATTCTTTTAGATAACGTCAGTGCGCGTCTTAAGTGGGATACAGTTCTGTTCGGATGCTGGATTGTGACTTTTGTGGCCGGCGGACTTAATATACTTGTTCTCATGCTGGGCTGACGGGAGGTGAAAACGATGGGTAAAATATCAAAATCGCCGTGGCTGCTCCACTACGACGCCTCAAGCTGCAACGGCTGCGACATAGAAGTACTGGACTGCCTTACGCCGAAATACGATATAGAGAGGTTCGGTATAATCAATACGGGAGATCCGTTTCAGGCGGATATATTTCTTATCACAGGAGGCGTAAACAGTCAGACCGCAGATGTGGTAAAACAGATTTACAGTCAGATGCCGGAACCTAAAGTAGTTGTCGCCGTAGGCATATGCGCATGCACGGGCGGAGTTTTCAAAGACTGCTATAATATAAAGGGCGGCATCGATACGGTTATTCCCGTTGACGTATATGTCCCCGGGTGTGCCGCCAGGCCGGAGTCCATTATAGACGGCGTCGTAAAAGCTCTCGCCGTCCTGGATAAAAAGCATGCTGACATGGAATCTAAAGAAAGGAAACAGGGTCTATGGAAGACTTCAGAAGTGAAATAAAAAAAATGTCGATGTCAGAGTTCTTCCCCGCCATCGTGCATATGAAATCGGACGGATGGAGACTTTCGCAGATATGTGCCACGTGTATACCGGGCGGGTACGAGATGAGCTATTCTTTCTGCAGAGACTATGATATGGTAACCCTAAGGATAGAGCCCGGTGAGAACGAAGAGGTTGCCAGCATCACTCAGATTTATCCGTGCGCCTTCATACAGGAAAGCGAGGCTGCGGAGCTCTTCGGCGTGAAGATATGCAACATAAAGCCGGATTACAGAAACGGGATCTACCGCATAGACGAGGAAACCCCGTTCAGGGATAAGGAGTAGCCATTATGCCAAACAGAAGCATCATACCTTTCGGTCCTCAGCATCCGGTTCTTCCCGAGCCGGTTCATCTGGATCTCGTTCTCAAGGATGAAATCGTCGAAGAGGCAATACCCAGCATCGGTTTTATCCACAGAGGACTTGAAAAGCTCGTAAAAAAACGCGACTATAAGCAGTACACATATATAGCAGAAAGAGTGTGCGGAATATGCAGCTGCGGCCACGGTCTGGGATACTGCCTTGCCGTGGAACAGGTCATGAACATAGAAGTTCCCGACAGAGCAAAATATCTTCGCACCATCTGGATGGAAATGAGCCGTGTACACAGCCACCTTCTGTGGCTCGGTCTTCTGGGCGACGCCATGGGCTTTGAGAGTCTTCACATGGAAAGCTGGCGTCTCAGAGAAAAAATTCTCGATATGTTCGATGAAACTACGGGAGGCAGAATCATACATTCGGTAAATCAGGTTGGCGGAGTTCAGAGAGATATGGATTTTGCCATGCTGAACGGTATTCTCCACGCCGTGGATGACATTGAACGCGAGATGAAGCCTTTAGTGCGCACCTTCCTTCACGATTACAGCGTTCAGACACGTCTGAAAGGTGTAGGCGTCCTTTCAGCTGACGAGGCCGTTTCTCTCGGCGCCGTAGGTCCTATGCTGCGAGCCAGCGGAGTCGATTACGATGCAAGAAAGCTGGGAGTCTGCGCATACGGAGATCTGGAGTTTGAGCCTGCAGTGTCAAAGGACGGCGACTCTTTTGCACGATGTGAAGTCCGTCTTAACGAGATATTCCAGAGCTTCAGCCTCATAAAGCAGGCCATAAACAAAATTCCTCAGGGAGACATAAACGTTCCTGTAAAGGGAAATCCCGAAGGAGAAGCCTTCATACGCATAGAACAGCCGCGGGGAGAAGCCGTTTACTACGTAAAGGGGGACGGAAGCAAGTATCTGGATCGCTTCAGACTCCGCACTCCTACCACGAGCAACATACCGCCTATGGTGTCCCTCCTCAGAGGAAGCCAGCTTGCAGACGTCCCGCTGATCATACTTACCATAGATCCATGCATCAGCTGCACGGAGCGCTGATTCAGAAAGGAGTCTTACACATGGAAAAGACCAGACTTTTCACCCTTGCGGGACGTATAGCGGGAAATCTCTTCCGTAAGCCTGCAACCGTAAAATATCCGTTTGAGCCTGTCGAGTACCCTGAAAGGATGCGGGGTCATGTTGAAAACAGAATAGCAGACTGCATTTTCTGCGGTCTCTGCCAGCGCGCCTGCCCTTCCGCAGCCATAACTGTAAACAGAGCCGACGGTACATGGACCATTAATCCGTTCGACTGCGTACAGTGCGGCAGCTGCGTATCAGGCTGTCCGAAGAAATGCCTTACCATGGAATCGGGCTACAGGGAACCCGATACGGTCAAAACATCTGTAACTATGATTAAAACTGATAACGATATGAAAGAAGCGCGGGACTGACGTCCTGCGCTTCTTTTTAAAGTCTGTCGGCTTTCTTCTCTATTTGTTTTCTCCAAAGAAAAGGTCTATATCTTCATCGGCTGTTTTTATTCCCGCTATACCGAAATTGTCCGTAAGCACTCCGGCAACGCCCGGGGAAAGAAATGCCGGAAGAGTAGGTCCCAGGTGTATATTCTTAACCCCCAGATACAGAAGAGCCAGCAGTACTATAACCGCCTTCTGCTCGTACCAGGCTATGTTGAACACTATCGGAAGATCATTTATATCATCAAGTCCGAAAGCCTCTTTAAGTTCTAAAGCTATGAGTGCAAGAGAATATGAATCGTTGCACTGCCCTGCATCCAGTACACGAGGAATTCCTCCGATGTCTCCCAGGCCGAGTTTATTATATCTGTATTTAGCGCAGCCTGCCGTAAGTATAACGGTATTCTGAGGAAGCTTTTCCGCAAACTCCGTATAATACTCTCTGGATTTCATCCTGCCGTCACAGCCCGCCATAACTACGAACCTGTCTATATCGCCGGCCTTCACCGATTCCACGACTTTGTCCGCAAGAACCGAAACCTGATTGTGCGCAAAGCCCCCTACTATGGTACCCGTTTCAATTTCTTCAGGCGGTTCACATTCCTGCGCCTGTCTGATTATTTCCGAAAAGTCTTTTACCTGTCCGTATCCGCCTTCTATATGTCTGCATCCGGGATATCCTGCCGCACCCGTAGTCCAGAGCCTGTTTTTGTAGCTGTCCGCAGGCGGAACTATGCAGTTGGTCGTCATGAGAACAGGTCCGTTAAACGATGCAAACTCCTCCTTCTGCTTCCACCAGGCGTTCCCATAGTTGCCCGCAAAATGCGGATACTTCTTGAACGCCGGATAGTAGTGGGCAGGAAGCATTTCGGAATGTGTATATATGTCAATCCCCTTTCCTTCCGTCTGCTCCAGAAGCTGTTCGAGATCCTTAAGATCGTGACCCGAAACCAGAATTCCCGGATTACTTCTCACCCCTATATCTACGGTAGTAATTTCCGGATTTCCGTATGCCTCCGTGTTTGCAGCATCCAGAAGAGCCATTCCTTCCACCCCGTATTTCCCCGTTTCGAGAGTCAACGCAACGAGGTCGTCCGCCGTCAGGCTGTCATCCAGCGTCATTGCAAGAGCACGCTGAATGAATGCGTCAACATCCTCATTATCCTTAAGCAGCGCATTTGCATGCTTTGAGTAGGCAGACAGACCCTTAAGTCCGTATGTAACAAGCTCCCTCAGGCTCCGTATGTCCTCATTCTCTGTTGACATAACGCCGACGTCACCGGATACCGCTTTAGAAGCGAATTCTTCCCTTTTTCCGTTCCAGAGAGCCGCTGCCGGAAGTCCGCTCCTGTCCTTAAGCATACCCAGCAGATCTTCTTTTACCGAAAGAGTCTTTTCTACTCTGTCGGCAATGATTTCACAGTCGAAGTTGGCATTTGTGATAGTCGTAAACAGATTGAAGGTGACAAGATGATTTACATCACGTCCGATTTCAGCGCCTCCCTTTCTAAGAGCGGTCGTCACCGCCGAAAGGCCCTTTGTTACATACACCAGAAGGTCCTGCATAACTGCGGTCTCTGCGGTTTTTCCACAGACTCCCGCCATGGTGCACCCTGTACCTCTCGCCGTTTCCTGACATTGAAAGCAAAACATTTTCTTTTCCATTTCTTTTCTCCTTGTAATTCCCCTTGATACGCGGACCGGCGCGCTTACAGCGGATTGCCGGCTCCGCATTTAAAATTTAAAAAGTCCGGTGGTCCTTGACTTTATAGATAGATTCTACTATAATCATCGAAACTTATATGTTGTTGTGACAACCAAAGGATGTATTATGGATTTTAATTTTCTGTCCGCCACGCCCCTCTTCCTCGGCATGGCCGACACGGAAATTCAGAGCGTGCTCTCATGTCTCGGATACAGGGAGCGTCTGTATAAAAAAGGGGAAATCATATTTCATACCGGAAGTACCGTTCATGAAATCGGGCTTGTTGAATCCGGCAGTGTAAATGTCACCGTCAATTTTTACTGGGGACAGAGCAACATTTTCGGTCACATCGGAAAAGGCGCCGTGTTTGCTGAACACTATGCAGCCATGCCCGGTACGGAGCTGCTATGCGATATCGTGGCGTCCGAAGCCTCCGAAATTCTTTTTCTGGATATTGACAAAATTATGAGCACATGCCGTAACGAATGTGTCTTTCACAAGCGGCTCATACAAAATCTGTTAAAGATATCTGCTCAGAAGAGTCTGGCTCTCTCCGCAAGAATGATTCACATTGCGCCAAAATCACTGAGAGCGCGAATACAGTCTTATCTCTCCGAGCAGGCTCTGCTAAGCGGAAGTCCACATTTTTCAATACCTTTTGACAGACAGCAGCTTGCCGATTATCTAGGGGTGGACAGAAGTGCTCTGTCCGGAGAGCTGAGCAGGATGAAGAGAGACGGACTCATATCGTTCAAAAAAAATGAATTTACCCTGCACGACGGATTTTCAGATGCATAAATGAAATATGAAAATACCCGCACGGAAATCCCCGTGCGGGCAGAACTGCAATCCCTTCTTTTCGTATTTAATTGCATTAGAGTTTTTTGACCATAAGACACCTTACGGCGTTTAGAACCGCTATGACCATAACGCCTACGTCGGCAAAGATGGCAAGGTACATATTGGCTATTCCCACCGCCCCAAGTATGAGGCAGGCAAACTTTATCACAAGGGCCATGGTGATGTTCTCATAGACTATTCTGAGGCACTTCTTCGAAATCCTTATGGCCTTGGATATTTTACGCGGGTCGTCGTCCATGAGCACCACGTCGGCGGCTTCTATTGCCGCATCAGAACCCATGGCTCCCATGGCTATTCCTATATCCGCTCTCGAAAGCACCGGCGCATCGTTTATACCGTCTCCGGCAAAGGCGACCTTTCCCTTGCCTGCGCCTTCTATGATGCTTTCTATCTTCTCCACCTTATCCGCCGGAAGGAGCCTGCTGTAAACGGTGTCTATGCCAAGCTCCGCGGCTACGCTGCCGGCTACCTTCTCCGAATCTCCCGTAAGCATCACGGTGTTTTCAACGCCCGAAGCCTTAAGGGCGGATATTGCGTCCTTTGATTCAGGCTTTACAACGTCTGCTATGAGTATATGTCCCATATACTTTCCGCCAACGGCCAGGTGAACCACGGTTCCCGGCCGACTGCACTCGATGAAAGGAATGTTCATCTCCCTCATGAGCTTGTCGTTTCCGGCTCCCACTTCGATTCCGTCAACCTTTGCGATAACGCCGCCTCCGCCTATTTCGCGGATATCAGTTACCCGGCTTCTGTCCACGCTTTCGCCATACGCCTGTCTTATGCTCCTGCTTATAGGGTGCGATGACGAGCTTTCGGCAAGAGCCGCATACTCCAGGAGCTTTTTCTCCTCCATTTCGCTGTGATGTATTCCGACTACCCTGAACACACCCTTTGTCAGAGTTCCCGTCTTATCGAACACCACGGTCCGCACTTTGGAAAGAATCTCCAGGTAGTTGGAGCCCTTTACAAGGATTCCCTGGCTGCTTGCTCCCCCTATGCCCGCAAAGAAGCTTAGCGGTATGCTGATTACGAGGGCGCACGGACAGCTTATTACGAGGAAAGTGAGGGCTCTGTAAAGCCATACTCCCCAGCCCGGGTCTGCCCCAAAGGCTGCCATGGTGATAACCGGCGGCAGCACCGCAAGGGCCAGAGCGCTGAAGCACACTGCCGGCGTGTAGATTCTCGCAAACTTCGATATGAAGTCCTCCGACTTTGACTTTCTCGAGCTGGCATTCTCCACAAGGTCAAGAATCTTAGACACTGTGGACTCGCCGAATTCCTTTGTGGTTCTTATCTTAATAAGCCCCGACATGCTTATGCAGCCGCTGATAACCTCGTCTCCCGGGCCCGCCTCTTTAGGAAGGCTCTCTCCCGTAAGGGCGCCGGTATTAAGGGCCGAGGTTCCCTCAACCACCACGCCGTCGATAGGAATCTTTTCACCGGGCTGCACCACGATTACCGTGCCGACCCGTACCTCGTCCGGATCCACCTGCCTGAGACTTCCGCCCTCCTCGATATTGGCGTAGTCGGGACGGATATCCATAAGATCAGTTATGCTCTTTCTGCTCCTTCCCACGGCGTAGCTCTGAAACCACTCGCCTATCTGGTAGAACAGCATTACGGCAATGGCCTCCATGTAATCGCCGTTTTCGTATATGGCAAGGGCAAAGGCTCCCACCGTGGCTACCGCCATGAGGAAGTTCTCGTCGAATACCCTGCCGTTTAAGATTCCCCTGACGGCTTTCTTCAGTATGTCGTAACCTATAATAAGATAGTCGGCTACGTAGAGAATGAATCTTGACAGCCTTCCCGCTCCGACAAAGGCTGCATCGTCAAAGGCTTCAAATACTCCTTCCGGTATCATCCTTATTATCAGAAGAAAGACGGCAGCTATAAATATTCTCATCATCATCTTTCTCTGTTTTCTTGTCATTCCCCGCTTCATGTGGTCTATAACGATGAGAAACACCGCCGATACTGCTATGACCACACCCAGCAGGGCGTTTATAATAATCTCCTGCACGGATAAGGCCTCCTTTCTTCCTGATTAAAAGTCAATCTCGCAGTCAGGCTCAACCTTTCTGCATGCCTTGAGCACGCTCTTCATAACCTTTTTCTCTTCCGCTCCCTCTTCAAATTCCACAGTCATCTTCTGAGTCATGAAGTTTACGGTTGCGTCGGCCACGCCTTCAGTCTTCTTAGTGGCCTCCTCCATCAGGTTTGCACAGTTTGCGCAGTCAACTTCGATCTCATAGGTCTTTTTCATAGGTTTTTCCTCCTCGCATTGCGTTACGCTCCGCCTGCTTTTTGTCTGCGTTTTAGCATAGGTCCGTCAGGCCCCGGCGTCCGCCTTTAATATTTTACGATTAAGTACTTGTTTAATCTTTATGCCTGAAGTATAATCCTCTTAACAGTACAAGTCAACGGAATGGAGGCCTCTTTTCCCGAATGGGCGAAAAGTATTTCCGATAGGGCGAAAGGAGACAAAATGAACGATATCAGACTTCCTCACGATCACGGCGAAGAGCACGGACTTAAAGCAATGAAGGAGCAGATAGGCAGAACCGATGATTTTCAGGCGGTTTCCGCAGTTTTCAAGCAGCTGGGCGATCCCACCAGAGTCCGCATATTCTGGCTTTTGTGCCACTGGGAGGAATGCGTCATAAACATATCCGCCATGCTGGAGATGTCAAGCCCCGCAGTTTCCCATCACCTGAGACCACTCAAGGACTGCGGCCTCATAGTCAGCCGCAGAAAAGGAAAAGAAGTCTACTACCGGGCCGCTGACACGCCTCAGGCGGGACTTCTCCACGAAATGATCGAGCAGGTCATGGAAATAACCTGCCCAAAGGAGCCGACCCCCTATGAAAAGGAAATGGTTACGGTAATCAGGGAAATCCACGACCGCCTTACCGAGCACCTTGATGAAAGGATAACGATAGACGACCTTGCAAGGCAGTATCTGATAAATCCCACCACCCTGAAGGTCGCCTTTAAATCCGTATACGGAAACTCCATAGCCGCCCACATGAAAGAACACCGAATGGAGGAAGCCGCCCGCATGCTCCGGGAAACTGACCGTTCTATCGCCGATATCGCACGCGCCGTAGGCTACGACAGCCAGAGCCGCTTCACCTCCGCATTCAAGTCCTATTACGGTGTGCTGCCGCGGGAGTACAGGAAGTGACAGGGAGGAAACGACGAAATCGCCGGCCGCAGTCCTGCAGCCGGCACATCATTAAAGATAAGCCCATATGGCATTTTCTATCTGCAATTTCCTTTTTTCAACGAGTGGAGGCGGGAAAGGCTGTGTACTGCTTCATCCCCCAGCTGCTCAGATACCGATACCACGAGAGCATCGACGACGGCTGCCGGAGCTGCCATTGAATGGTACTCCTTCGCCTCGCCGCGATAGACGAAAAGCTGTACATCTGCTCTTTCGCTTTCCGGTACAAAGGCTCTGCTGAAAAACGCCAAAGTCCTTACGCCCTCTTCTCTGCAGTAGTCGAGTATCATTTTTCCTTCGTCCGAAACCTTGGAAAAGCTGAACATTATAACAAGATCATCGCTCCTTACCCCTGACAGTCCCTCGGCCACCTCGGAGCCTCCGGAGGGCAGCAGCGTCGTTTCTATGCCCAGTCTACGCAGTCGGAACATGAGAAGATAGCCCAGGGCGTATGAGGCGCTCTTTCCGTGGATAAACACCCTGTGAGCGTTCAGTATGGCAGACACAGCCCTTCCGAATTCCTCTCTGTCAAGACCGTCAAGAGTTTTTTCGAGATACATCTGCTGCCTCAGAATCCAGCTGTCTACAGAAAACTCATCGTCAGACCTGAGAGTTTTCAGCATCTTTACCGCAGGACCCTCGGTAAGACTTCTGTCAGCCACCATTCTTTTGAGTTCCTTGTAGTCTTCGCATCCCATACGCCTTACGAACCTCGATATGGTTGTAACGGAAACGTCCAGTTTCTTTCCCACCTCTCCTATGGATGAAAAGAGAAACTCCTCAGGATTATTGGTTATGTAATCCAGAATTACCGACTCCGATTTGGTTATCTGCTCCGGCATATTGGGAAACTTAAGCGTCATTTTTCCTTCCTCCGCTGACAAAACCTGATTGTATCAGGAACAGTTTATCAAAAGCCGGTTTAAAAATCAACTGCCCACGATGACGGTTCTTTCTCTCCGGTCAGGATTCCGACGTAATCTCCTCCCAAAGCGTGTATCTCCTTAAGGGCTCTCTTCAGTATGCATGCCGTCTTCACCTTGAACGCCGCCTGATCTGAAATTCTTATTGCAAAACACCCGCCTTTCATCATTTTGTGAAGCTCCTCTACCGAATCCGTTTCATCCCCGAATTCGGTCAGAATGCATCCGTACTGAACCGCCTGATGCGTATCGCTTCCGCTTACCACAGGTATCGCCAGTTTTTCTCCCAGATTTTTGGTAAGTTTTTCAGTACGCTGTCTGTCCAAGGCGACATCTTTTCCGTTCAGATCCAGGAAGTCCAGCCTTGCAAGCTGCTCTCCGGAAAGCTCCGGGATATGTCCTCCCTCCCTGTACGGATGAGCGGCTCCGGCGAGAACGCCGTATTCTTCGAAAAGATCGAAAAGCTTCTTAAAAGGAAGAAATTTCCCCGGTTCCCTGTGGCGGGCAAGTCTGTGATTAAGCTCGAGTATGGTCTCCACATTTCCTATGGAAAGCACATGACCGCCTTCTGCAACGTCTGTTTCCATTCCGGGAAATATCCTGAGACCGTTTTCAAGGACGAAGGTATCGCCTTCCCTTCGGCCTATGCACCTCAGATACCCGTAGAGTTCGTCAAACTGCAGAGTGTTGAAATGCTCGGTAAGGCAGATTGCATCTAATCCTGCGTCTTTTGCTTCATTGAAAAGCCAGTCTGTATATTTTGTCGAAAAGGGCAGCCGTTTTGCAAGCTTCCCGTGAGTATGAAAATCAAGTTTCAATTTTTCACCCCTTTTCTAAACCAGTGTGGACGCCAGTACGAATACGGATACCCACAGAACAGAAACCGCCAGAAAAAGCATGTCGTTATACGTAACCCTAAGGGTAGATAGTTTCATCTTCCTTACTTCTCTGTTCACCGCCGCATACCGGTATCCCTTTATTTCAAGAGCTTCCACGGTAGTTCGCGACCTCTTTGCGGTATTAAGCATCAGAGGATAGAACGCGTGCATTATGACCTTTATCTGATATATGAGATATTTAATCTTTCCTGTGAAATTCTCGTGAACCGGAGGATTTCCTCTCATGCGGAAAGACAGGAGAATATTTTGAAATTCCTCCATCAAAAGGGGCAGAACTCTGTAAGCGTAGGATATGGAAAAGGAGAGCCTCTCAGGACACCCGTACCACATCAGCCCGTTTGAGAGCTTATCCGGGTCGAGGCCTGAAAACACCGTAACCGACGCCAGAGAGCATGTCGCCACCTTCAGGGTAAGTATCAGAAGCGGAATTACCGTAGAAGCGTTGCCGCCGAACAGCAGAGAAACCACCAGGAGATACCCGGTCTGAGTGAACACTCCCACGGCAAAGATAAGCAGCACCAGTCCGGCCACCCTTGCCATTACCGTCGTGGCAAGAACCAGCAGAAAGCATCCCATGAGAAACCACAGATTGTCCACGAACCACGGCACCAGCCCGAGGAACAGATACCAGACTATAAGTATTCTGGGATCCAGGGCAGCTATTACGGTATCGTCGTTTCCATATGCGTTTTTAAGCACCTGATTTCTCAGAAAGTCTATTGATATTTTATCGAGTATGCTCTCTGAAAGCTTTTTCTTCGTGTTCATTCTGATACCTCCTGAAAATCGCCGACAAACTGATCTATGGTGTAGCACAGAGCATTTTCATCAAGGACTCTTCCCATGGTGAATATTTCCGGCGGCCTGATGCCCACCTCTTCTATGAGACTGCGGTTTCCGAATATCTCATCTCTCGTTCCGTCGGCCACCAGCCTGCCTTTGCTCAGAACGAGGATTCTCTCCGCCCACTCGCATACCAGCTGCATGTCGTGAGTTGCAATCACAGCCGTTTCTGTAACGTCTTTCATTTCCGAAAGAGTCCTCATAATTTCCTTTCGAGTTGCGATATCCAGGTTTGCCGTAGGTTCATCCAGCAGCAGTATCCCCGGATTTAAAGCAATCCCTATGGCAAGGCTCGCTCTTCTCATCTGTCCTCCCGAAAGGAGCCTTCCGTCTCTGTCCTGAAGATCTGTGAGCCTGAATCTTTCAAGCAGTTCATCGGTTCTCTTCTCCCACTGGGAAACGCCGCGGACCTGCATCGCATAGGATATATCGCCTCTGATGGAATCCTTTATGAACATCTCCTCCGGATTCTGATACACCAGAGAAACCTCTCTCGACAAATCTTCTGTCTTTTTTCTGCGTATGCTCTCTCCGTTAAGGAGAATTTCTCCGGCGGAAGGCTTTAACAGCCCCACGGTAAGCTTCATCAAAGTCGATTTCCCGGCTCCGTTGGAACCTATCAGCGCCACCTTTTCGCCTTTTTTAATATCCAGATTCAAGTGGTCAAATACAACGCGGTTTTCGCCTTTTACCGACCTGTATTCCACAGATACATCATCAAAGCGCACGGCGGACGTATCACTCCTTTCAGCCTTTTTTTCATCTTTGTCCGGGATGTATCTGAGAGAAGCGAATGCCTTCTTTCCTTCTTCTATCGTTGTCGGAAGCACGGTGCATCCTTTTAGTCTGCCATCTTTTTTCATTGTATGGGCGGCCATGGTCACCTGAGGAGGAAAAATGTTGCATTCCCTGAGTTCATCTACACGGCGCAAAGCCTCGTCAACAGGAAGCTTCCATGCAATTTTGCCGTCTTTCATGAGCATAACGTGTCTGCAGTAATCGGCAATATACTCGGTGTGATGCTCTATGACGATTATGGTCTTTCCGTGATTTTCATTCAAATCCTTAAGAACCCCGTATATCCTGTCGGCATGAGACGGGTCAAGCTGCGCTATTGGCTCGTCGAGAATGAGAACGTCAGGGCTCAGGGATACTGCTCCCGCCAAAGCCAGCAGGTGAGTCTGCCCTCCGGAAAGCTGCCATATGTAATCGTTTTCTCTTCCATCAAGTCCGCATAATTTCAAAGCGCTGCGCCCTCTGTCGATATAGTCCTTCATGGCATAATTCAGACAGGCATATGAAGCGTCATCTAATACGGTAGGCCTTACAATCTGATTTTCAAAGTCCTGATATACGTATCCCGCTTTGCGTGCAAGACTTCCTACATCTGATTTCAGAGTATCCGTTCCTCCCACCCTTACCGTACCGGTGAAATCACCGGTTATGAAGTGAGGTATGAGTCCGTTTAACGTCTTGCAAAAAGTTGACTTCCCGCAGCCGTTGTTCCCAACGATCGCAAGGAAGTCACCCTCTTCTATCTGAACTGATATATTTTCAAGCACAGGACTTTTCGCGACGGGATAGGAATATGTAAGATTCTCTATCTCTATAATGTTCATACTTATTAAGCCTGGCTCCTTCCGGATTTACTCTTCAAGATGAATATTACCGCTATGGCAAGTACCGCGGCTGCTACAAGTCCTATCGCAAGTGCCGTACCGCTTTCCGCCCAGTCTGCTTCCCAGTCGATTATTGACATTCCGCTTGTAGCGAGAAGCTCTGCACATACGGCTACGGCAAAGCCTGCTATACATCCTGCGATTACCTTTCCGTTAATTCCGCCCAGGCCGGTATTCTCGTCTCTAGGGCGCATTCCCAGAAGCGGTTCAATCTTTCCGTAAAGCTTAGGCACCAGATACATGGTCGGCAGCAGGCAGAAAAGAATTCCGGAGAACAGCAGGTCGTTCAGGAAAGCAAAGCCTTCTGTTGCGTATACGCTTTCCGGAAGTCCCGGAACCGCTTCAAAATCCTCTACCGCAAACTGAACCTTGAGAATATCCACAACCATGCCCATGAAGAGCTGAAGTCCGGTTCCCGTAATTGCCGCAATTCCTACCATCTTGCGGTTTTTGGGATTTCTTACCATGCGTCCAGCAATATATACGCCTATGGTCACGGTGAGGAATTTCTCCAGTTCACCGAGTCCTCCGAACTGGCCGAGCATTATTTCACTGAATACCAGTTCTCCGGTTGCTGCGCCAAGTGCTGCCGAAATCGGATCGAAAAGCATTGCCAGAGTAAGCGGTATAAACAGGAAGTACTCAACCGAGAACTCCACTACACCGGCCTGAAAGCTCGGAATAAGCTCTGTAAACAATGTTGCAAGTCCGTAAAGCGCCATGGTAAGCACGAATACCATAAGCTTCTGTGACTGCGTTGCAGTCTGATTCTTCGCAATTTCCATAAGTCTCATCCTCCAAACTGATTCGGGTATTTTTCATTACACCTGAATTATAGTCTTTAAGAATGAGTTCATCTATCAAATTTATGTAAAAATGAAATTAAATTTTCGTAATAATATTTAACGAAATTTTTTTATCATAACGGGTTATTTCATTTTTTATCACAATAATCTTGTCATTTATGCATGCTAAAAACGCCCTCTAAAAGAAGGCGTCCTTGACGTACCTGACTGCGTACAGCATATTGCTAATATTATTACTTGATTACCTTATGATGCCTGTAAAAATCTCCAAGTTCATCATTTCGTTGCCCGCCCCACAACTGTATTATATTAACACCTGACGACGTATTTGCCTCTATTACGGCAATACCCTCTTTTGTAAGAACGATGTCCCAAGCGATAAAATACATATATGGCATCCTTCTTGCGAGCTCAAGCACATCACTCTTTATTTTATTCCATTCCGGCACTTTTGTATTCTTAATCGCTGCACCTGAATCCGGATGATTTTCATATACATTCCTGTTATGTAAACAACGTGCCTCTGATAGCACACCTGTATCTATATCTATATTGGCGACAAGTCCTCCCCGGCTTCCATTATCCACCGGTATTGTCTCGGAAGTGCCTATACGCTGAACCGCAAAAAAGACTTTGAATTCATTAGTTGAAATGTCTCTTAAAGTTATTATACGCATTGTATTCACAGTCTTGTCATATATATGATCTGCATACGAATGCTGTACTATGGTTTCACACAGAATCCAATTATCCCTATCTACCAACACATGCATTATATCAGATTCGTCAACTCTTTTGTCATCTATGTAAAAGGCATCCTCTAAATGTTTCAGCCTATTGACGCCCGTTCCCTTTCCCGCGCCATATGGCTTTATAAAAAGACTTTTTTCACGCTTCAGTATCTCTATAACATCTTTATAATCTATCACTTCTTTTTCAAATGTTGATAAGATACCTTTATTCTTTATCGCAAATATTTCCGGAACTCTAACATATTGCTTCAGGATTTCTGTTGCTGCAATCTTATTATTCAGCAAAAAATCAAACGGTTCGTTTATATAACGTGAACGATACCAGTCAAACTCAGATAGATACTCATGCTTATCATTATGGTCAAAGTCGTAAAGCATCCATTGATCCGCCAAATACCCTCCGCATATGTTGGCCTTTAGCTTCTTGAAAATGGAGCATTTAAAATTATTCCTTACAAAAACTATTCTTCTCCAAAAGAGAACGAACAATTTTAACTTTTTCAGACACAACTTCGCAAATTCAAACATACTTTGCTCCCAACTTATACAATGGTTTTATAAAATTATGTTATCTTTCAGATCCTCAGGCGCATTAAAATCCCTGGTACTGTCCTCTACTACAACGTAATCGTCAGCGATAATATTATCGCCAAACGGAAGACCCTCAAACGACTGATACACCTGCCAGCCTACACACCTGTTAATCTTTCCCTCCAGAAAAAGTCTGCGCACTTTGTCCACATGGCACCTGAAGATTTCTCCATTCTCTACCTTTATTGCTACTATAGACTTTCTGTTCCCAAAAAACAGGATTGTATCAGTTTCTGACTCTACTATTGTTTTTATTGAGTCATCGGTATAGTACGTGTCGCCGTACAGGAAAACAACTCCATCATCTATAAGCTCATCTGTAAATCTGTCTATCTCCAAAACATTATTCTTAGGCTCATATCTTACAGCACCTTCCACCTCATATCTATAGTCATGTGAGGTTATGACAATCTCATTGCTCTCATCCGTTTGCTTTATCAGCCTAACGGTTCGCTCCAATAATGTTTCATCGCCTATTTTTATCAAATGTTTCGGAATACCGGAATAATTACCCCAACGGGTACCCTTTCCATCTGCCATAATCACATATCTCATATTACCATCTCTACTGCAAAAGCAAGTAAATCCATAAAAAACAAGTTCATAACTCTAAAATTGTTATCCACCTTCCTCTAAAAATTTGGCATCTCATTCGCCTGTCAGTGCTTTAAACAATTCAAGTGTACAAACCGTCTTGTGTCAAATTAAATCTACTTTTTTTACACCTAATAAAACGCTCTCAGATTGTTCGCTTATTGTCCGGCTAACTATTACTTTTTTAATGCGATTACCAAATGCATTAGGTAATATTCTTGTTACAGGCTTTCCCTTAATCTTATCCGGTACTCTTACTTTAACAGCTTTGCCGTCATAGCTCTCGATTTCTACGTGATCATCATACTCTCGATAAGTATAAGACAAATTCGCACCCGTGTAGTAAAACTTTTCTAAAAGATAATCGTCTAGAAGGTCATCTAAAAGTTCACCGAAAATTGGGCCCGTAACGGCTTCATGTATTTGTATCATCCCCATTGCATTATTCTCAATCAATGTGAATTCTTCTGAATCATCTATACCTATATCCCATGACACCAGCCTTAGATATGGTATCTGAACATACAGCTTGCGGACAGTTTTCTTAAGTTGATCAATGTTAGGCACAAAAAAATCCTGAGTTAAATCCAATCCTGACGGCAATTCTGTTATTCGTTCATTTTTCTTCGTCAGCGCCCACTTGTTACATTTTCCGGTATTGATATCAAATCCAAGAATGCACCCTCCCTGAGAAAAATTATCGATACGGCTTCCCGGTTGGCCTATGCGGATCAAACCAGCAAGAACATGAACTTTGCCTTTATACAACAGCGATGTTATTCTTATTGTATTAAACGACGAGTCATTAAACGCATTTAGAAATTCATTTTGTTTGATAAGTCGTTGAATAACAAATGCAGCATGTGGATTATCCAGACACGATTTAATTATCATGTCTGCAGAATCGCTCCCTGCGTCTATAATGGTCACACCTCTTCCACCGCCAACATTGCTCGGCTTAAAAATGAGTGAGTTACCCTTACTAAGTTCTTCCATACAAATTCTATACGCGGTACTCTTTTTTATCCAAACATAATTCTTATCATAGAAAAAGCCTCTCATGTACCGTACTACATTCATTGGTGTCTTGATGCCAGGAAAAAGCTTATTAAGAAGGCACTTATTTTGAAGCGCACCCATATACCCTTCTGTATTGAAGTATTGATAGAAATACTTACTTCTTATTGGTCCCGGACAATGCCTCACATCGAATTGCCCATAGCGGTTTTTGAATGTAGCAAAAGATTTATAATCTATTTTAGGATATGCGAATCTATACCTGCTCCAATATGCGTCCACTGCATCTTTTTCCTCAGGCGTCAACCCTACGTCTGACGGCATCGCAAACGAGTCGTCAATTTTTTTTGCTGCGGTCCTAACTGTCTTATGAAACGAATTCCTATTTTCTTTTAATTCGTTTATATACATTATCCGCTTAAACAAATTCATCATAACAAAACTATAACATCATCCGTATCTACATCAAACTATCTATATCGATATACTCGCCCAGTCTAAAGTCCCATGATATAGGTTCTATCTTTAAGAACAGTCCCGGTGAAAATGTCATTTCTCCTACATAAAGTGTGTTGTCAACATCGTAAAAATCTACTCTGATAAACGGGAATCCGTCAGATAATTTTTTTGCGGCCTCCATCATTTCGTCAAAGTTATCAGGTTTAGAAACTTCGGAAGCCTTATGTACTCCTCTTCGCCTAAACGGCAGCACTTTCCAGGTCTTAACGTCAACAAATGCCCTTTTCTGGGTGTTTGAATTTCTTCCAGAAACTATAAGAGCAAAAATCGGCTCTCCGTTCGCACAGTAGATTTTATAATCATTAATTGCCGTATCCCCATCTCCTAATAGTTTTTCAACTATTATCCTAGGTTTGATATTTTCATCAGTTATACACATATTATTATAATAATATGTATTCCACGGATAAAGCCACTCTGCGATAGACGCTTTGAACATATCTTCGTTAAGATATGCCTTATTCTTAATCACTCTTACCTGTTTGCTTCCCCATCCGGCAGTGGATTTTACTACAAAGCTATCAGGAAGTTCCTCCCAACAAATATCGTTTATATCCTCATATACCCCATAACTAGGTACAACAAAGCTGTCACCTATTGCCTTTCTTACATAACTCTTCATTTCGTACTTATCAGTACAGATAGCAATTTTAGGATTTTTATAATTTAACGCTAACCACAGCAACTTTTCATTATACGATCTTGGTGTCGTTAAATTCGGGAAATAATGAAGCTGTGCATACCCTTTTTGCTCACAATAATGCTTTTTTGCCTCATATGTTATTTTTTCTTCCATTTGGTATGCTTCTTGCTGAGAAAGCTGAGTATACTTGCGTAATTTATCAAAATTTAGTCTAGGTGGTAAATTAATCAAATCTCCCAACTTTTTATCCCACTCAGGCGGCGTAAATTTCAATATGCCTCCTCCTGAATAGAATGTCATCTCTCCTACCATCACCCGGTCACCTATCTCATAAAAGTCTACCCGAACAAACGGGAATGGCTTTGCAAGTTTCTCGGCATACTGAACCATCTCCTCATAATGTTTTGGCTTTGTTACTCCACCAGGTGTCTTAGGAGCTTTTCCATATGTGAATGGGAGCTCATTAAAATCTCTGTCAAACCAGTTGTATGTCTTGTTCGTGAATCTATCCGTGGTTATGAATATATTCTTGCATACGCCGTCGTAACAGAAGAACTTGTAATCAAATACCTGCTCTTCATCATCAACTTCCGATATATATTCCTCAGCATAAATCACCGGCGACATATACTTATATCCCCAGTTAAACATCTGGTAATAACTGTTTTGATAAGGTTTTATCCAGTTTTTTAGTTTCTTTCTTATTTCATCCTCGTCAATTTTGCTTTTATCCTTTACTATGATATTAAATCCGCTCGACCAGTTTACCTTAAGTGCAAACTGGTCAGGGAGACTGTCAAAATCAATGTCCTCAGGGTCAGTCCACCAATCGATATTAGGCACAACATGCCCTTCGCCAATTATATTATCTACATACTCTTTTACCATGAATTTGTCACAGCAAGTCGTTATAAGAGGATTTTGATAGTAAAGTTTCATCCACATGATTTTCTCATTGAATGTCTGTGGCTTTTTCCAATTTATCGTATAATTCAGATTTTTTTCCGCTATCTCATTCAGTATTTTTTTCTTCTTCTGTTCTGTAAGTTCTCCCTTTTGGTTAAGCTTGAAGTGCTCATACTTTTGCTTATATATGGGAAGTCCTACCATTTTCCGATATAACGTTTTTAACTTTCGCTTTACACGCCTAAAAAACACTCTTCGTTTAATCTTCTTTACCTGTTTATCTTTCATCAATCAATATCCTCCTCATTTATACCATCCAAATCTATTAATTCCCCAAGCTTGAAATCCCACTCTTTCGGATTAATTCTCAGAAACAAGCCTGGAGAGAATGTCAACTCGCCAATATATATTCTCCCGTTTGCTAAAAAAAAGTCCACCCTCAGGACCGGTATACCCTGTGATAAATTGCGTGATATGGATATCAACTCATCCAACTCATTTGGGCGTTCTATTTTTTCCTCCGTATCCATTTTATTCCTGGCAAACGGCAAAACATCCCATTTTTCTATATCGACAAAAGTTCTCTGTTGATGTTTTGTGTTACGTCCTTTAACAACCAGCAAAAGCTTTGGTACACCATTAAAGCAATAAATCTTGTAGTCGTTTAAACCATTGCTGTCTTCGATATACTCCTCTACAAGAATTCTCGGAACAATTTTCTCATCCGTTATGCACATATTGTTATAATAATATGTATTCCACGGATAAAGCCACTCTGAAGCAAAACTTTTTAT
The DNA here is from genome assembly GCA_949287095.1 of uncultured Bacillota bacterium. Taxonomy (GTDB): domain Bacteria; phylum Bacillota; class Clostridia; order Peptostreptococcales; family Anaerovoracaceae; genus Avanaerovorax. Next base: position 975 of record CASEFA010000020.1, on the reverse strand, counting down.
CTTATCTATATCCGCAGTTTTTTTATCCTTTACTATAATGACCTGCTTTCCGCCCCACCCTGCGGTCGATTTAATAACGAATTGGTTTGGTAAATCATCAAAATTGATATGATTTACGTTCTCATACACACCAATTACGCCAACTGTATATTTATCACCATAGATATCGTTTATGTATCGTTTCATCTCATATTTATCAGTGCACTTTGATATCAACGGATTTTTGTAATGTAACGCTAACCACAAAAGCTTTTCGTTATATGAATGCGGCTCATCAAGATTAGGAAAATATTTTATCTGTGCATACGCCTTTCTTTCACAGTAATGTTGCTTATCTTTTACTGTCAAAAAATTTTCCAGCATATATGCCTCACGCTGCGATACACTTTTATACCCCGCCTTCTCATATGCTTTTGCCTTTTTTATATCACGGTACTTTTTTATGGCAAAATCTAAGGCTTTACCTTTCATATTGAACTAAAACCTCCCTGTATAATAATCAGTGGCATGTATGTATATATCCTTAATCAATATCTTTATCCCGAGATATTTTACATATGTTCACATTGACACAAACCTGCAATCGTATTTTACTATATTTCTCGTATGATTACAATATTTAAACGCCTCATGAGCAAGTCGGATTTCAATCTTACAACTGTGCGCTATTCAACCAAACGTTCTCTTATGCTGCCTCTGTGCTTGATAAGATTCTTGCAACAAACATATAGTCTAATCAATAAAAGAGCACTCCATCCTTTCATTAAATGAAGTGCTCTGTCTTTAACTGTCTACTCAATAACCTGGAATGCCTATTCTCTACGCAGCATAATTCATCAGATTAAACAATTCACTACAGGTGAAAATTCACTGTAAACTTTCTTTCCGTCGACTACTTTATATGCGCGTACTTTGTAATAGTATTTGCTGCCTGTCTTCAGGTTTATATGAGTCAGAGATCTCTTATCTGCTCCT
>CASEFA010000019.1 GCA_949287095.1 uncultured Bacillota bacterium | reverse complement strand
GGACACACCTGTACCCATCCCGAACACAGAAGTTAAGCTCCCCAGCGCCGATGATACCTGGCGGGAGACTGCCCGGGAAAGCAGGACGTTGCCGGTTTCTTTTTCTAATATGGCTCCATGGTCAAGCGGTCAAGACACCGCCCTTTCACGGCGGTAACCCGAGTTCGATTCTCGGTGGAGTCACCAAACCAAGCCGCCAATGTCATAAGATGTTGGTGGTATTTTTTAGATTTTACCATCAGATAACGAAAGTAAATATATGCGCGATTGGCGGAATTGGCAGACGCACTAGATTTAGGTTCTAGCGGGAGACCGTAGGGGTTCAAGTCCCTTATCGCGCACCATAACAAAAGAGTACCACCCGGGTACTCTTTTGTTATGTAAGCATAGAATCGGGAGGGACTTGAACCCTAAGAGGGCACGAGCGAAAAGAAGAACCGTCCTGTGGACGATTCTTCAGCGAGTGGTCCGAAGTCTCGGAAGCGAGACGAGGAGAAAGGCTGCCCGCAGCCGTGTCCCTTATCGCGCACCATAACAAAAGAGTACCACCCGGGTACTCTTTTGTTATGTAAGCATAGAATCGGGAGGGACTTGAACCTAACTATACTTCGAGCATGTGTGAAACACACCTGTTGAAGAACTCTTTAACGAACAGGTTTATCTCCATATAAGGTACTCCGCTGTCAGATGAGCATATAAGATATCCGCTTTCCACACCGGGTAGACTTTCAAGCTCATGTGCCGCCTCGGAACCTAATATCCGGAGTGCATCAAGAAAAGTTACTCCTTTAGCACTTTCGCATGGGAAGACAACCTCTACCGATTTATCAGCGCGTACTGCTCTTACGGAGTATGGAGCATCTGTTGTCGGAAAAGAAATATAGTCGCAGGGTGTATTTAAGATACCCTTGATAATAAGATTTTTTCCAGAAAGACGGCAGCTTCTTATATATCCCTGACGAACAGGGAATCCTGTTCTGAACATGGCTTTATGAAAATCCGTGCTTCTAATGACCGGAAGAAGTCTGTAAAGCTGTCTTATATCGTCAGCATTGTGAAGAAGAATTTTGTCACGGAGCGCAAAACTTCCCGTGTTCAGGTACCGCTCAAACAGCCTGACGCTTTCATATCCGGAGATAGTGTCGGATCTGAAAGCCGATATGCCGAGGAATTCTTCTATATTTTTCTGTTTAAGGCCGGAAATCATGTCTCCCAGAGAAGAATAATCCCTGACCAGTGTATAAAGATCCAGGTTGTACTTATCGGGGACGGATATGCCGTAGGCCGATGCACGTTTTTTCAGAAACGGAATGTCAAAGTGTCTGCCGTTATAAGTTATGATTATGTCGGCTTTGGAAAGAACAGAACAGGTTTCTTCAATCACATGCTTTTCATCTGAAAGGTCTTCCGCCAGAAGTTGTGTGAAGACTGCCCCGGACGAATTAACGGAAATAATTCCTGAAAGAATGAGTCGTGAAGACGTCGGATTCAGTCCTGTTGTTTCTATATCAAAGACTGCAAGATTTTGTTTTTCAAAATACGTATCGAAGGTTCTGCCCGGAGAGGTCAGAAGCGTTGTATTATCTGTGATTCTAAGCATTTTCAGGTCCCTCTGATGTCTATATATCCTGAAAACAAAACAGACTGCAGGGGAGCAGTCTGTTTTGTTCAAAAGGGGTATTGGGATTAGAGATTAATGAGGTTATCAGGGGGATAACCACATCTTTATTTTAGCAAAAGAACTTAAAAAGTCAATAGATTTTTGTTATTTTTGCGAACATATTTTGTTATTATTGTATTGATGATATGATATAATGAATACGGAGGTTGATATGGTTTACGAAGAGAAAACGCTGAAGAGCGAGAGAATATATGAAGGACACATTTTAAATCTCCGAAAGGATACCGTAACGGTTATAAACGGGGAGTCAGAAAGGGAGATAGTGGAGCATAACGGCGGGGCGGTTATCGCTGCCATAAAGGATGACGGGAAAATAGTGATGGTTCGTCAATACAGAAAGGCAGCCGGACGCATAATGCTGGAACTTCCAGCAGGAAAAAGAGACGGCGAAGAAGATTACCTTGAGACAGCGGGAAGAGAACTCAGGGAAGAGACCGGGTATACGGCGGAAAACATCAGATTTATTACAAGGATGTATACAAGTCCCGGTTATACGGAGGAAGTGCTGTACCTTTATCTTGCCTCGGATCTTGTTCCGGGAGATACGGATTTTGATGAAAATGAAGCCATAGATATAGAGGAGTATCCTCTCGATGAGGCAGTAGCAATGGTTCTTTCGGGGGAAATAGAAGACGGTAAAACGCAGACAGGGATTCTGATGGCTAAAGCCATAATCGACAGAGAGAAAAGCGGGGAGAACTCACGATGGAAATAAAGGAATTCATAAAACATCTCATAATTGAGAAGAAGGTTTCGGAAAGTACTGCCGAGGCATATGAGCGGGACGTGAAATATTTCGAGAAGTTCTTGAAAATCAGAGGTGTGGGAAAGCTGGAGGATGCTGCCGGTGCTGATGTTGCAGCCTTTGTCCTGGCGCTCAGAGAGCATGGAAGATCGGACGCCACAATTAACCGAAGGATTTCTTCTGTACGTGCGTTTTATAAATTCCTCGTATCAAAGGGCGAAATTTCGGTCAACCCGTCTGCTGATATAAAGACGCCGAGAGTAAAGAGAAACGAGATAGAATTTCTGACGGTGGACGAAGTGGAAAGGCTTCTGGAACAGCCGGATGAAACGGTAAAAGGAATAAGAGACAGAGCCCTTCTCGAGATTATGTACGCTACGGGAATAAAGGTCAGCGAGGTTATAGAACTAAAGCTCTCAGACGTCAATCTGAAAATGGGATTTGTGACTTTAAACGGCGACCATGGAAGGGCAAGGATTGTTCCCATAGGCAGACCGGCCAGAGCGGCGTTATCTTCGTATATATCCACTGCCAGAAAGGCCTTTATGAAGGAGAGAGACAGCGAAGATCCCGACGGAACCCTTTTTGTGAATTACATGGGAGGACCGCTTACCAGACAGGGATGCTGGAAGATACTGAGCCAGTGCGGAAAGGCTGCCGGAATAGAAGGTAAGATAACACCCCATATCCTGAGAACGTCTTTTGCCGTGCATATGGTTCAGAACGGAGCCGACCTTAAGACTTTACAGGAGCTCATGGGTCACGAGGACGTGACGGCGATGAAGGTGTATTTCTCCATGACGAAAAACAGGATAAAGGATGTATATGACAGGACTCATCCGAGAGCGTAACGGTGAAAACGCTGTGCGATTTGATGTATTATGAAAATAGCGTGAAGATAGGGTTAATACCGGCCGGATAACAATAGTGGTATAAATAATCGCGTGAATAGTTAAAGACAGAGCACTTCATTTAACGAAAAGATGGAGTGCTCTTTTCTTGAATTAATCCGGATATCTGTTGTATGGCTCCCCTCTTGGGCCAGGTACGCTTACACTGTGAAGCTGTGCTCTCAGGGTGTAACGTATGGCTTTAGACAAGCCAAGGAGAGTTCTCTTTCCAAATCTTTGAAAGTTGCCAACTTCTCTTGAAACGGAAAGATATGAACGGATTTTACCATTGATACTCTTAGATACACTGTTGGACAATTTACGATTGTTGTATGGTCTCCTAAAGGAGTTCAGCATTTCTTTCTTCCAGGCAATAAGGATGTCATAAAACTCTTTGTACTGGCAGATTCTAGAAGTCTTGAATCTGCTGAGTATGAGGTCAAATCTTTCCGCGGTCTGATTGTAAGAAGCATATCGGTTGAAATATCGGTATTCCTCTTTGAGACTGTAAGCTGCGGCAAGAGAAGGAAAGGCGTTCATTATCATATTGAACAAGGAGTCATCCCCATTTTTTCAAGGGGTAGTATGCATTGGAACCGTATTCACATTGTTTCATAAGGCTAATCCTGAACTTTTCAAAATCATATACAAGATGTTTTACTACGTGAAAAGGCGGCCGCTAGCTTTGACAAGAGGAACATCGAAATGATAAGATCCGCAGATATTACGAAAACCACGGGTTACATAAAGGGCGGCTGCTCTCCCGTGGGAATGAAGAAACCGTTTAAGACGGCCATAGACGAAAGCGCTGTGAAGCACGATACGATTATGGTAAGCGGCGGCAAGGTGGGAATTCAGATAGAGCTGAGCCCCCCATGAACTTGCAGAACTTGCAGGTGCTGATTTTGTTAACCTTAAGAAATCTTAACTTTTCTTAGGTTTTTTTTATGTTATTATAAACGTACTGACTCTGTATCTTAACAATGCGGGATATGATGTGGAAGCCGCGTTTGACGGGTTTGAAGCGCTGAACCTGCTGGAATGCAGTGATTTTGACATGGTAATCCTCGACATAATGATGCCGGGAATGAACGGATATGAGACAGCCATAGAAATCAGGAAAAAGCACAGCATGCCGATTATGTTCCTGTCAGCTAAGAACCAGGACATCGATAAGATCATGGGACTCGATATAGGGGCGGACGATTACAATAATCGTAAATGGCTTTAGGAACAGTCTTATATACAAAGAATGATTCTGGGAAAATATAGGTGAACTTGTCAATTTTGTCATGATGTACGCCCGGAAATTGTTGATTTTACCGAGTTGGGAGACTATATAGATCAGCCGGTGAGAACGTATTCCAGCGGTATGAAGGCAAGACTCGGATTCGCAATTAATGCAAATATAAAGCCTGAAATTTCATTGTTGACGAAGTTTTAAGCGTAGGAGATAAAGAATTCAGACTTAAATGCAATGCCAAGATAAACGAGATTGTGGAAAGCGGAGTAACATTTCTGTTTGTAACACATTCCACGAGTGTGGCAAAGGATTTTTGTAAACGCGGTATCGTAATGAAACAGGGAAAGATGATTCTTGATGATACCTGTGATAAGGCTGCGAATTTCTATGAGAAAATGGTAGCCGAAGAAATTAAAAAAAGAAAAGATAAGGAAAGAGAAGGAAAAGGAGAAACTTTTTCAGTAGGCAGATATGGCTTTTTTATATCAATATTTATGATGTAGGGAGTTCTACTGCGTATGTTAGTGACGGATTGCAATACGGACAGTTGTGTGGGGATTTAAGTTATGTGTATGATAAATAAGATTTTCTGGAAAAGAACATATCTTTTTATAGAGTTCAGCGCTGAATCGGCGGAAGAAATTTGTATTAAGAATAAGGAAACCGGAAGAATGGTTTCATTTGAAACACGAAAACTCAGAGAGAATTATTACAGAGCCAAGCTTAATATCACAATAGCCAACGGAAGAAATCTCCTTGAAGAGGGAAGATGGCTGATAACCTTAAGTGATGGCAGTCCTGTAACTGACTATTCTAAGTGCATTATAGAAAATCCGTATATCGGTCAGAGGGTATTCAGGTACACAGGGCGATTCTATTCATATGCATTCAGAATGGAAGTTACAGATGAAGGCCTGACTATAGTAAACGGGCATTATATGTCCGTTAAGAAAAACAGAAATGCAGAAAATTTCAGACGGGAGTTTTTCAAAGAAAATAAGGCGGTGTGATATGAGTAATTTTTTGATAGAAAAAATGAGCTGGAAAGATGGAGTTTTAAGCATTGACTTTGTTTCTGATGATGACAGTCAGGTGATTCTCTATGCCAAGAGAGACGGAATTCAGATTCCGCTTATTTGCTACGATATAGCAGGAGATAAAAAACATGCGGAAGTTTCTTTTTTTGATTATGATTCGATGAACATTTTTTACAGAGGACGTTGGCGTTTTGTAAAAAAGGATACGCTGGAGCCTGCTCAGCTTGCAGATGATATAATGCTGAATATCGAGGACTATACTCGAAGCTTTTACAACAATGATAAAACCAGGATTGTAATTGTAACACCGGTTATAATGAAATATAAATGGAAAGATTCGGACTTTCCGGAAGAAAAAAGACCAATTCAAGGCGTGGCATTTGAAGTATCATATACTATAAAATACGATATCAACGGATACAAAAAAAATTTTGCTACGGCGAAAAGAGAGGCCAATACATTTAAAAGTTTGTTTGAAAAATGTGGATTTATTGTAGCAAAATGGATGATAAATAAGTATTACCTGTTTTGTGTCGGCAGATATAAGAAAACCGGCAGGAATATCCTTATAATGTCGGAAAATCGCCCCGGAATGATGGATAATCTGGAGGCGATTGACACCAGACTTAAGGAGAGAGGCCTTGATAAAGAATACAATATAAGCTATCATTTCAGGAATATATTTGAAGGCCGTCAGAATCCGTTCAGCTGGCTGAGAACGCTGAAAATGATTGCAAAAAGTGATTACATTTTCGTGGATGATTATGCTCCCATTTTCGCATATATCGACATGGATGAGAAGACCACATTAGTGCAGGTGTGGCACGCCGGCTTCGGTTTTAAGCTGGTGGGATACGGCAGATTCGGAATATCAGGTTCCCCTCATCCTGTAAAGTCGTGTCACAGGAAGTACAATTATGCGCTGATAGGAAATGACTCACTCAGAGAAATATATTCGGAGGTTTTCGGAATAGAGAAGGAAGCACTTCTGGTAACGGGGATGCCGAGACTTGAACATTTTCTTGACGATGACAAAAGAAAAGCGGCTACTGATGCGTTCTACAGAGAATTTCCGGAATTGTATGATAAGCGGATTATTACCTTTGCACCTACTTATCGCGGATCAAACCAGAAAAACGCAAATTATGATTTTTCGCAGATTGACTTTGACAGGATGTACGAATACTGTAAACGGACAAACACCGTTTTCATTATAAAACAGCACCATTTCTTAAAAAAGAAAGCACCTATTTCGGAAAGTCAGACGGATGTTTTTTATGAGTGCTCAGATCATAAGTTAAACGACATATTCTACGTGACCGACCTGCTAATCACGGATTATTCGTCTTGCTTTTATGATTTTCTGCTTCTTGGAAAGCCGGTTCTGTTCTTTACATATGACAGGGCGGTATATTCCGCAACGAGGGGTGTTCACAGGCCTATTGATAAAGTTGCACCGGGCAGAGTCTGCGACAACTTTGAACAGCTTATGGACGCACTGGAAAATGAGGATTATGGAACTGTGGAGGCTGCTGACTTTCTCCGGGATAAGTGTGCTTATAGCGATACTCTCGCAAGTGACAAGGTAATAGATTACGTAATCATGCATAAAGAGGAAGAGGGGATTTAGCATTGATGAGAACTGTTGACGAACTGGGGATGAAATGTATTGTAGCGGCAATGAAAGGGGTGTATTGCATTCTTAAGCTGCTTCCGGTGCAGAAAAAAGCGGTCTTTATAAGCAGACAGACGGATGAGACACCTGTCGACTTCAGACTTATTATAGAGGAACTTGAGTCCAGGAAGTGCGGTTGGAAAACTGTTGTTCTTGCAAAGAGACTGAGAAAGAGTGCTGCCGGAATAGTGGGATATGGTTTCCATACACTCAGACAGATGTATCATATTGCAACGGCAAGGGTGGTTCTTGTAGACGGCTACTGTATACCTGTAAGCGTATTGAGCCATAAGGAAAACCTTAAAATCATTCAGATATGGCATGCCATGGGCTGCATGAAAAAGTTTGGATATGCAATGATAGGGGAAGAAGAGGGGAGCAGTGAGGATGTTGCCCGTATTATGAAAATGCACAGGAATTACGATTATGCATTGATTTCATCTTATTCTTTTGTGCGGGATTATATCGAAGGGTTCAGGATAGAAAGAGAGAAGATAGTTCAGATTCCTCTGCCAAAGGCAGATCTTCTTATATCAGAAGAATACCTCAGGAATCAGAGAGATAAGCTTACGGGGAAGCATCATGTGCTTGCTGAAAAAAGAAATATTCTTTACTGTCCGACTTTCCGCAAGGATGAAACTACGGCCGGGGAAGGCATAAGAAGGCTTATAGACGAAATAGATTTCGGCAGATACAATCTGATTTATAATCCTCACCCGAACAGCAGGGTGGAGGTAAATGATCCACGGGTTATGATTTTGCCATATCCCACTATGGAGCTTCTTGCGGTCGCCGATTGTGTGATAAGCGACTACTCCAGCGTAATATATGAAGCCGGGCTTGCAAAAAAACCGGTATATCTTTACGGATACGACTGGAAGGAATACTCCAGGAAGAGGGCGTTCAATCTAGATATTACGAAGGATGTTCCGACTCTTTTTACGGATAATCCCGGGGAAATACTGAAGGCTATAGATGACGACGACTTTGACCATGAGAGATTCTCAGAATTCATAGACAGAAATGTGGTAATGCCTGAAGGGGGATGCACATCGGCAATTGCAGATCTCATTCTGGGTAGGGGGGAAAAGGAAATAGATTATGAAGGATATAATGAGAACCATACTGGAAGAAAGACGCAGTGGAAAGAACAGCGATATTCCGTCATACTGCACCGCTAATCCTCAGGTTCTGAAGGCTATTCTCATCCATGCAAAGGAAACGGAAACTACCGTACTCATAGAAGCTACGGCAAATCAGGTTAACCAGTTTGGCGGATATACCGGCATGATGCCGGAGGACTATAAAAATTACATATTGAACATGGCGGATGAAATGGGATGCAGAAGGGAAAACATTATTCTTGGAGGAGACCATCTCGGCCCGCTGACATGGGCCGACGAGCCTGAAAAGGATGCTATGGCGAAGGCGAAAGAACTTGTCAGACTGTTTACTCTCGCAGGTTACACGAAGATACACCTCGATACAAGCATGCGGTTGGGAGATGATCCTTTGGACCGGCCACTCACCGACGAGACCATAGCAAGACGCGGTGTTGAACTATACAAGGTGTCCATAGGCGCGTATGAAAAGCTTCGAGAAGAAAATCCCGAGGCACTCAGGCCTTCCTATATAATAGGAAGTGAGGTGCCTATTCCGGGCGGAAGTCAGGAAGAAGAGAATTCAGTTGTAATAACAAAGCCGGAAGCAATGGAGCATATGCTTTCCGCATATCGTGCAGAATTTAAAGCGCAGGGTGTAGAAGACGGAATAAACGATGTAATTGCGGTTGTGGTCCAGCCCGGTGTAGAGTTTGGAAACGACGAGGTTCACATTTATGACAGAGAAGAGGCGAGGAGCCTGTGTGAAGCCTGCAGAAAACATCCTGAGATAATGCTGGAAGGACATTCTACCGATTATCAGCCTAAAGAAGCTCTTAAGGAAATGGTAGAAGACGGCGTTGGAATTCTGAAAGTTGGACCGCAGATTACTTTTGCGTTGAGAGAGGCGCTCTTTGCTCTCAGTCATATAGAAAAAGCCCTGATTGGCGAGGATGGATTGATAAACGGAAGAAAGCCGGTAGATTTTCCTGCCGTTATGGAAAAGGTGATGGTGGATAATCCTAAGGACTGGATAAAGCATTATCACGGTGATGAAACATCCAAAAAGATGGACAGGAAGTTCAGCCTTTCAGACAGATGCAGATATTACTTCTCGACAGATGAAGTGCAGGATGCGATAAAAGGACTATATGAAAATATCGACAGTGTTTCCATACCTTTAGGGCTTCTGCATCAGTACATGCCCCATCAGTATCATAAGGTTCTGGAAGGCACGCTGGTACCTTCAGGAGAGAATCTTGCGACTGACCATGTAAGAGAAGTATTCTATCACTATGAATACGCTGCGAAATAGGAGAATACTTAAGCAGATGACAGAAATAAAAAACAGAAATAAAAAGCTGGATAACATGAAATTTCTGCTTATTTTTCTCGTGGTACTTGGACATATAAGTGAGAAATATGCGGACGATTACAGCGGATTCAAGATTATATTTTTAATCATCTATATGTTTCACATGCCGACATTTCTTTTTGTGTCCGGTCTTCTGTCAAAGGGAACCATAGACAAAAGAAAATACAGGAATATTTTTTCCTATCTTATGCTGTATTTTGTGATAAAAATAGTCAGAAACGGTGTGAACTATGTTATAAACGGCAGTGGAAGTTTTTCGATATTGTCAGAAAGCGGCCTTGCATGGTACGCCGGAGCACTGTTTGCATATTGCCTGATTACGGTTTTTCTTAAGAATGCAGACAAGAGATGGGTCCTTATATGTTCTGTAATTCTGGGATGCTTCGCGGGATATGACTCAAACCTGGGAGATTTCCTGATACTCAGCAGGATAATAGTGTATTATCCATTCTTTCTGTTAGGATATATGACAGATATAGAAAGGCTGATGCGGGCGGCAGAAAAGATACCTTATAAAGCTTTAAGCATTGCAGGCCTGGGCACATTTATTACGGTATTTGTAATTTATGGAGAAAAGCTGTATTGGATACGGCCTCTTCTGACAGGAAGGAATCCTTTTTCGGAACTGGAGTATTGCTCTTCGTACGGACTGGTCTTAAGGTTTGTATACTATATAGCTGTAACTGCTATAATTCTGATGCTGACTGCATTGGTTCCCAATATAAAGATTCCACTGCTTACCGGTATAGGCAGCCGGTCCATTGCAGTATATACGTTTCATTTCTGCTTTATAGATGTGATTTGGGGTGTGTTCGGATTTGGCGAATGGATGAAGTCACATACGGACGGAATTATATTTTATCTCGGAATGGCGGCAATGGCGGCAGCGATAACTGCAGCGGCATCTCTTCCGATTTTTGTAAAGTTCGTCAAATTTCTCACTACGCCGAGACTGAAGAATTCAACGGAGGTTCATAATGAATAAAAACTTTTTGCTCATGATGATGGGAGGAAGCGGCACCAGATTCGGAGCTGATATTCCCAAACAGTACATTGAAATAGATGATATTCCCGTGTTCGCATACATTATAGATAAATATTCGAAAGTGCCTGAAATAGATGAGATGGTTATCGTATCTCATAAGGACTGGATAGACTTTGTGGAAGAATGGGTTAGAAAGCTGGACGTTAAAATCCCGTGGAAGGTCACCGCAGGCGGGGACACAAGATCTGAGTCGGTATATAACGGTCTGACAGCCATGAAGGAAAGCGCGGCAAAAGATGATGTGGTTCTGATTCACGACGCCACGCATCCTTATGTTGATATTCAGGGGACAAAGGATGTATTTGAAGCGGTCAATGAGTTTGGAGGTGCTACTCTCGGGGCATTTCAATATGATACCGTTTATCAGATGAATGAGGAACACTTTATCGAGAAGGTGGTTCCAAGACAGGAAATTGTATCGGGAGCATCACCGGAGGCGTTCAGATTTGGCGATATTTATAAGATTTACAGCACATCGACGCCTGAAGAATTTGAAAGAATGACGTCGGCGGGGGCTATAGCGCTTGCTCACGGCATAGATATGAAAGTTATACAGGCTGATGTGATAAATCTCAAGATAACATATAAGAACGATATGGAAGTTTTTAAGAAACTGGCTAAAACGTATTTCTTTGCGAAGTAGAAAAGGGAGGATGAAATATGAGAGCTGCAGTTTTATACGGAAATGAAGATATAAGATACGAAGAAAATTATCCGGAACCTGAAGTTAAGCCGGGAATGGTCAAGGTAAGATCTATGGCTTCCGGAATATGCGGTTCGGATATTCCGAGAGTTCTGGCAAACGGAGCAAGGAAATACCCTATAATACTCGGACATGAGTGCGGAGGATATGTCGTGGAAACGGGAGATGGTGTTGAAAGTGTAAAACCTGGAGACCACGTCGCCATAGTGCCTCTGATTCCATGTATGGAATGTGAGGACTGTGAAGCAGGAAATTACTCGCTCTGCAAGCATTACAGCTTTATAGGATCCCGTCAGGATGGAACTTTTGCGGAATTTGTTATGGCGCCTGAGGAGAATGTTATTAAGGTAGACGAGCATATACCGTTTGAAGAGGTCGCTCTCTTTGAGCCTTGTACGGTGGCTCTTCACGGACTTAAGCAGGGGAATTTCAAGCCGGGAAAGACGGTAGCCATCCTGGGAGGCGGAACAGTAGGCCTTTTTGCGATGCAGTGGGCAAAGATTCTCGGAGCAGAAAAGGTGGTCGCCTTTGAGTATGTCAAGGAGAAGCTGGAACTCTCCAGAAAAGCAGGAGCGGATGAAATCGTATGGACTGCCGAAGAGGACTATATGGATAAGGCGATGGCTCTTACCGGGGGCAGGGGGTACGATTATGTGTTTGAAACGGCAGGCTCTGTAGTAACCATGCATATGGCATTTGAACTCGTTAAAAACAAGGGACAGATATGCTTCATCGGTACGCCTACGGCGGACATAACGTTTACTCCAAGACAGTGGGAGAATATAAACAGAAAGGAAATGTACATTACTGGTTCCTGGATGTCATATTCGAAACCATGGCCGGGAGATGAATGGGAGCTTACTCAGAAGCATTTTGCTGCGGGGGATTTAAAGTGTATCGAAGGAATGATACATAAAGAATTTGACCTTAAAGATGCCGACAAAGCGTTTACCATGTTTAAGAATAAAGAGGTAAAGGGAAAGATTCTGCTTACGTGCAGATAAGGCAGAATAAAGCAGACGTAAAGCCGGGCTGGGTTTCACTATATTGGTGGAATCCGGCTCGGCTTTACTTAGCAATACGTTATGCAGCTGTGAGTTAATCTACCTTGCAGGGCTTACGGAAACTACATATGCTCCATGCAGATGTCGTATGTGGTTCTCCTGATGAAATCCTCGAAGCGGTATACGTCGGTATCGTGGCTTGCATAGCAGACTATAAAAGGCTTTGGGGCATAGACGATGCCTGCATCATTTGTCAACCCTTCGTCTTCGCCGGTTTTGTGTGCGACTTCAACGGGAACGGAATCCAGTTTGCCGCAGATTTTATGGTTTATCTGCTGGAGAAGAAGCACGTCGTTTATTTCTTCTGAAACCTTGCAGTTGACGAAGCTGCGGTGATAAATCTCCGAGAGCAGCATCGCTATTTCCACCGGAACGATTTTATTTTCAAGGCCTCTGGCGCCTGCTTCCGAGTCGAAGAGAAGCCTGTTGAGAACAGTTCCCTTGAGGCCTATCTCACGAAAAGCCTGCTGGAACTTCTCTATTCCGAAGTGATTAATCAGTATGTTTGTGGCTGTGTTGTCGCTAATGGATATCATGAGCCGACAGAGGGTTGCAACGGTGACTTCGGGTTCTCCGTCGAAAAGGGTGAGAGCACCGCAGATAGGAACCTTATCGGATTCATGCACCTTCACTTTTTCGCGCATATCGGCCTGTCCGAGATCTGCCCATTTAGAAATGCACATAAAAACCGGAAGCTTTATGACACTGGCTGCAAAAAACTGTTCGTCTCCGTTGTAGCTGAATTCTTCATCTGTGACGAGGTCTTTATAGTACATTCCCACGTGACCCTGCTGTTCCTCAAGTTCGCGGCGTATTTTTTCTCTGAAATTGTTGTCCATGTCTATCATCTCCTTACAGATCTGCCGAGCCGGCCGTTTACGACTTTGTCGTTTTCAAGGGCTATCTCACCCCCGATAAGAACGTAATCAAAGCCTACAGGCGGAATCTGCCCGTTTTCATACGTTGCCATGTCCTTAACCCTGTTAATATCGAATATGGTTATATCAGCATCACTTCCGGTCATCAGGTTTCCTTTTCGCGTCAGATTCAGCCGTTCTGCCGCCATTGTGGACATCTTTCGTACTCCGTCGGAAACGGATACTAAACCCGTGGCCATGTAGTCTGATATAAATCTGGCAAAAGCGCCAGATGCTCTCGGGTGGCCCATGCCGTCTGTTCTGACACCGTCGCTTCCAATCATGACGAGAGGGGAGAGAAGTGCGGTTTTTACTTCATCCGGTCTCATAAAGTATCCGACGGTGGCGGTTTCCGGAGCTTCAGCTCTGAGTTCGTCGAATATATCTTTAGTGCACCTTTTGCCGGCATACTTTCCACTGACTATGAGAATGCTGTCGTAATTTGCTCTGTAACGCTCCAGAAATCCTTCGTCATAGGTTGTTTCGCCTATGCCTGTACTGAAGGCACTGTAAGGGTAACAGTCGCAGAGCATGTCTATGCCCCTTTCTCTGTAGCCGTTTATTTTCTCGAGGAGCCTGTTCATCTGACCGTATCCGCCCATGCTGCCGATATGAGAAAACTGTACTCTGACACCGGCTTCCTGCCCTGTACGTGCAAGCTCGTCTGCGGCGTCAAAGACTCCGTCCACGTCGGCGCGGACGTGAGAGCTTACGATTTTGCTGTCTTTGCGGCAAAGTCTGCTTAAACCCAGTATTTCATCATCGGTGGTACCGGGTACGTACTTGACTCCGAAGGAAATGCCAAGGGCTCCGTTTGCAAGGTGCTCCTCGCAGGAGTTTATCATTGACTTCAGCCTATCACCTGGTATCGGGCTGTATTTATCGGTTTTTCCACCGGAATTTCTGAGCCATGTGTGACCCACGAGCATACCGATATTTACGGGAGCGCCGTCACGGTCGGTTATATCGAGAAATTTGCTCGGGTCCATGGAATTGTCACCACAGTTTCCGCCTATGTCAAGGGTGACTCCCATGTGAAGTGCGGAAGTGCTCATGCTCGTGAGAATCGCATCGTTTTCACTGTCATAATCATCTTCGTGCATGTGGATGTCTATGAATCCTGGAGAAACGATTCTGTCTGAAGCGTCTATGACAAAGTCTGCAGCGGGCATTTCATCGGTTATTTCCGCAATTTTACCGTCGCATACGAGTACATTCGCAATTCTGTCCAGATTCTGCTTCGGGTCTACGACCCGGCCGCCTTTGATGAGTAGGGATTTCAAAGCAAAGACCTCCTGATATTACTCTATATTTTCGCTGTTGTATTCCTTACCGCCGTTTTTCTTACGGAAATATGCGTAAACGATAAGACCGATTAGCGGTATGATAAGACCTGTAACTGCGCCCATAGGGTCTTCTATAAAGTTGTTGACGAGAAGTATTCCGAAAAGCACTATAGTTATGATTACCGTAGGAATACCACCCCAAACTTTATACGGCCTGTCAAGTTCAGGATATTTTTTCCTGTAGATTATAACGGCACCAATGCAGAGTACGTTCAGAAATGCAGAAAGAGTGATGAGCAGATCTGTCAGGCTCTGTAGGTTATTAAATATAACCAGTATAATCGCTACCGTTGAAGAAGCGAGTGTAGCCGGAACAGGAACACCGGTCTTTTCATCAATTTCAGCAAGTTTTCTCGGGAAATAACCTTCTTTAGCCATAGAGTAATATGTTCTCGGGAATACAAGCACATCTCCATTTACCGTACCAAGTATTCCGATAGTCATACCTGCGAGAACGATAGCCTGGCCAAAACCGCCCATAAGCTTTTCTGCCACTGCATTACCGAGATAGATATCTCCGCTCTGTATCATACTTACAGCTTCATCAGAAGGAATAACACGGTAAAGTGCAAATTGGAACAGTGTGTATATGAGCGTGATGAAACCCAGTGAAATGATGATTGCAAGAGGAAGATCTCTTTTTGGATTTTTCATTTCTTCTCCGACCGTGTTAAG
This sequence comes from uncultured Bacillota bacterium, assembly GCA_949287095.1. Taxonomy (GTDB): domain Bacteria; phylum Bacillota; class Clostridia; order Peptostreptococcales; family Anaerovoracaceae; genus Avanaerovorax. Next base: position 26,751 of record CASEFA010000019.1, on the reverse strand, counting down.
GTTCGTCCATCCTTCATACGCCCAGAGTGATGCAAATGTTGCAAACCCGATGAGAGAAATCGCACCGGAGATGCCGCCACCTTCTGCTCTGGTTCCTTCCATGGAAAGGCTCAGATCTACAGAGTTGTTTCCCACAAATATACCTAGAATAATAATCAATATTAGGGGAACGACTCTTGCGACCATGGTGAAGTTCTGGAATGCTACACCGATTTTAGCACCTCTGAGATTGAGTAATGTGAACGCCACGATTATTATAATAGCTATAGCCTTAATATGGAAGTCTGTAAGGCCAAATGTTCCTCTGAATCCTTCCACGGCAGCCATGGCAAGTGAAGCGATGGAACCTGAACATGTAAGGATAAAGCAGGAAAAACCGTTGACAAAACCGACAGCAGGGTGATATGCCTCACTTAAATATACAGTCATACCTCCGGCTACAGGTCTTGATGCACCAAGCTCTGCAAAACACAGTCCTCCGAGAATCGAAACGACTCCACCGATTACCCAGCAGAGGAGTGCAAGACCGAAGCTGAAATCAGTTCTTTCCAGAACATAGCTTCCGAGATAGTATACGCCTGAGCCTATTGTCATGCCAGCAACGAGGCTTATACCTCCGAACAGACCAATTACTTTTTTAAACTGGCCGTTATGTTTCTTTTCGTCCATTTGAAACCTCCTGTCTTTAATAATAATATCTATTGACTAAATTGGGTAGCAAAAACAGTGCCAGCGAAAATGCGCGATTTTGGGAGACATAAATGGGAAATCGGTATAAAATCGTTCGAAATTCTGAACTGATAGTGCGAAAACCCGAATATGTAAGAGCAATAACTTGAAAGGATTGACCAAGTGGTGCATAATACAGATATAATTAAGAAGTCAGGAGATAGAAAGATGTCGGATGTATATGACACTATAGTCACAACAGAGAAAGGAAAAGTACTTTACATAGGTGACAGGGCATTTGATACCGCAGTGAAGAGAAACCTTGCTCTACCTATAGGATTCAGCAGCAGCAGGATACGATCTTCGGATAAATTTTTCCTTTACATTAGGTCTTTAGAAATGATTTCCGAGCATACTGCAAACATGCTCGGAGCAATCTGTGGCGATTCTGTACCGGATACGGGCTCAGTAATAATAGTATGTGGCGGAAAATTATCCGGGAAGCGTGAAAACCTGATAGTAAAAGTTATAAATAAAGAAAAACCTGAGTCACATAATTTGATAGATACAGTTTTTGACGGAGTCAGAATAAAGGCGGAATTCGATGAAAATATATCGGGTATGCGGATAACCACAGGCCATCAAACGATAGACCTTTCATTAAAGACAAACGAAAACTGTCTGCTGGTCGTATATGATGAAAGTGAAATAAGATATTACGGGTCGGAAAACAATCCGGAAAAAATACTTGGTACCAGTGACATAAAAGAATGCTGGAAACCGGAGAGAAATACAAAGAATGAATTTTATGTACAAGATGTGCTGGATGAAACCCTGGCAGAGTTTATATGCAAGAGCATAAACGGACAAATCAGGGAAAGAAAAGTGGTCCGTATCAGGGGGACGGATTATGTGGTCAGCTTCAATGAACTTTCTCCTTATCTATTCGGCGACGAAAGAATTTATAAATGTAAGATAGAAACTGCAGAGGGAATTCTCGATGCAATGAGGGACAATGACAGCGCATATAGGGAGCTGATTGAGGAGAAAAGCAGCCCAATGCGGGGAGGTTATACTTTCGGACTCTGGGGTGATGACAAAAAAACAGTTGAGCTGAAGAGACGACTTCAAAAGGCTGCAGTTACAAATACAACCATTCTTCTTACCGGTGAGAGCGGAACCGGAAAGACATATCTTGCAGAGGAGATTCATAAGAACAGTCGTCGAAGTGATAAACCGTTTGTACATGTTAACTGTGCGGCAATACCGTACAATCTACTGGAAAGCGAACTGTTCGGATATGAGTCAGGAGCATTTACCGGTGCAAGACGTGGAGGAAAGGCGGGATATTTTCAGATGGCTGAGGGAGGGACGCTGTTCTTGGATGAAATAACTGAGCTTCCCGTTTCCCTTCAGGGGAAATTACTCGAGGCGCTTCAGGAAAAAACCTATTTCAGAGTAGGAGGAGAGTCAAAATACGAAGCGGATGTCAGGCTCATAGCCGCGACAAATGCAAATCTTTACGGTCAGGTTGAGCGAAATCTTTTCAGGAAAGATTTATACTACAGAATCAATGTTTTCCCTATTGAAGTACCTCCACTGAGAGAAAGAATGAATTCGCTGCCGGCCATGGTTTCGGAAATACTTCCGGAAATATGTCACAGGCTGGGTGTCAATCAGCAGATTATAAGTGTTTCGGCGATGGAGAAGATGAGAGCATACAGCTGGCCAGGGAATATAAGGGAACTTGAGAATATTCTTGAAAAAGCCTGCATACTTTCGGATGGAAGCGTTATACTGCCGGAAGACATAGAGGTTTATGCGGATAGCACTATAAGGAGTGGAAAAACCGGCACCTTGAAGTTTCGCAGAAGGGAGGCGGAAAGAGACGCGATTATAAATGCCCTTGAAATATGCAGAGGAAATAAGGCAAAGGCCGCGCGCTATCTGGAGATAGGCCGAACCAGTCTGTTTGAGAAAATGAAAGAGTATAATATAAAGGATGAAACGGAGGAGGATTAGATGCTTATTGAAGCTGTAACGGACAGATTGTCAAATGTAGACGGTCGTTTTGGAATAGACTACATAGATTTACGAAACGGAAAAGAGCTGTTTTTCGGAAATACACATATTTTTCCCGGATCAGGTGCAATTATGATTATGCCGCTTGTTGAATGCTTTAGAGCAATGGATGCCGGAGAAATAAGCGAGAAAGCGGTATTTCCGCTGAAAAAGGCTGCATTTCCTAAAGAGACTGATGAATCGTACGGAGTGCTAAGATACATGCATGAGGGGATAAGAATAACCCTGAGTGATCTTTACAATCTCGTTGCAACGGTAAGCGACAATATGGCGTTTAATATGATGGTTGACATTCTAGGAATTGACAGGATCAACCTGACTTTCAAATCAATGGGATACGGGGATATGAAGCTGAACAGAAAGATCAATGACTATGCATTGATGAAGAAGGGTGTTCAGAATTATATTTCGGTAAAAGATATGGCAGCAATATTTCTTCGAATGTATAAAGGTCAGCTTATATCTGAACAGGTGAGTGATAGACTGATTTCGCTGCTTAAGCAGCATCAGAGAACTAACGCAATTCCATATGTTTTCGAGGAGAACACATCAATTGCACATATTACCGGGTATGATGAGGACATAATAATAGACGGTGGAATAATTTTTACGGGGGAGCCGTTTATTCTTGTCATGGCTGCGCAGGATATGGATGCCCGCAAAGCCCAAATGGTTATGAGAGACATAACTCAGATCTGTAAAATCGACAGAGGAATATAGTCAGAATATTACGTGTATACATTTGTCCGAATACACAAGGAATATGTTTGAAATAAACAAAACAAGACGGATACTTCACAATTTTTTCACAAATCTATTGACTTTTGCACACATCGGTGGTAGAAATGGGATAAGGGACTAAATCTTTTTTACTAAGGAGGATTTATTTATGAAGAGCTTAAAGCACAGAGCTGTCTGGCTTATCGGAATGGCTATGCTCATAGTGGCAAGCTGCCCGATACTGGCTATGGCAGCCGAGGAAGAAGAGTATGTGCCGCCTCTGTATGATTCGGCATGGGCACTGCTTCCTCCGGTAGTCGCAATCGGACTCGCACTTATCACTAAAGAGGTATACAGCTCACTGTTCATAGGTATCGTAGTAGGTGGACTCCTTTATTCCAACTTCGGATTTGAGGGAACTTTCACACACGTTCTTCAGGACGGAATTATCATGAACCTCTCCGATTCCTATAACGTAGGTATCCTCGTATTCCTCGTAACTCTCGGTATAATCGTTTGCCTGATGAACATGACCGGCGGTTCCGCAGCATTCGGACGCTGGGCAGGCACCAAGATAAAGACAAGAACGGGAGCTCAGCTCACCACAATTCTTCTCGGATGCCTCATCTTCGTAGACGACTACTTCAACTGTCTGACGGTAGGTTCCGTAATGAGACCTATCACAGAGAGCCACAGGGTATCCAAGGCTAAGCTTTCCTACCTCATCGACGCTACAGCCGCTCCTGTCTGCATCATCGCTCCGGTATCTTCCTGGGCTGCAGCAGTATCCGGTTTCGTAGAGGGTGAAGACGGATTTGCTGTATTTATCAGGGCTATCCCTTGGAACTACTACGCATTGCTCACTATCTTCTTCATGTTCATGATCACTCTCATGAGAATAGACTTCGGTCCTATGAGAAAGCATGAAGAAAACGCTATCAAGTACAACGACATCTACACCACCCCTGAGAGACCTTTCGCAGATTCCGAGAACGTTAAGGTTAACGAAAACGGTAAGGTTATCGACCTGGTTATCCCTGTTATAATCATCATCATATGCTGCGTTACCGGTATCGTTTACTCCGGCGGTCTTTTCACCGGAACTCCGTTCCTGGATTCCTTCGCTAACTCCGATGCGGCAGTAGGTCTTTCCACAGGCGGTCTCTTTGCACTGATCATAGTAATCATCTACTACATGTGCAGAAGAGCAATCAGCTTCAGAGACGCTATGGATCAGGTTCCTAACGGATTCCAGGCTATGATTGCCCCTATCCTCATCCTGACCTTCGCATGGACTCTGAAGACCATGACTGACTCCCTCGGAGCAGCTCCATTCGTAGCAGGAATCATCCAGGGAAGCGCAGGCGCTCTCCAGAGCTTAGTTCCTGCAGTAGTATTCCTGGTAGGATGCGGACTCGGATTTGCAACAGGTACTTCCTGGGGTACGTTCGGCGTACTGATTCCTATCGTAATCGCTGCATTCGGAGGAAACCCTGATCAGGAGACTCTCATGTACATATCCATTTCGGCCTGCATGGGCGGCGCTGTAATGGGCGACCACTGCTCACCTATTTCCGATACCACCATCATGGCATCTGCAGGTGCACAGTGCTACCACATCAACCACGTAAATACTCAGCTTCCATATGCTATTTTAGTAGCTATCGTAAGCTGCGTGGGATATGTATTCGCCGGATTTATTCAGAACGTGGTAATCAACCTTATCATCTCCTTCGCTCTTATGACATTAGTACTTCTGGTTATCAGAAAGATGTACGGTGCTGAAGACAGAGCATAACGGATGATATGATCCACTGCTGAATGCATACCAGAGATTTAGTCTTGATCCTTAATGAGGGAGGCGCTGCCTTAGGGCGGCGCCTTCTTCATATTATTGATGCATGATTATAAATTCTTCTTCACATTAATATGCCTGCCGTGATATAATATCCTAAAAGGCCGGCTGGCGGCCGAAAGAAGTAAACCGTAGAAGGAGTTAATATTATGGAACCTAAATATAAGCGTATACTTCTGAAGATAAGCGGCGAAGCCCTTGCGGGTGAAGACCGCTTCGGTATCAGCGAGGAAATGACCGGAAGAGTTGCCAGGCAGATTAAACAGGTTCACGATCTTGGAGTAGAAGTTGCCATAGTCGTAGGAGGAGGCAATTTCTGGAGGGGTCGGAGCAGCAACGATATTGACCGGGCTACGGCGGACTACATGGGAATGCTGGCAACGGTGATGAACGCCCTCGCTCTTCAGTCGGCGCTTCTGGCAGCAGGAGTAAAAGCGAAGGTTCAGACTGCCATAGAGATGAGGGAAATTGCCGAGCCTTACGCCAGAAGAAAGGCCATAAGCCAGCTTGAGCATAAGGACGTGGTTATCTTCGGTGCGGGAACAGGTAATCCTTTCTTCTCTACGGATACCACAGCGGCTTTAAGAGCAGCGGAGATGGATGCCGACGTGATACTTCTTGCAAAGAATGTTGATGCGGTATATTCGGCAGACCCTAACACCGACCCCGATGCGGTGAAGTACGACCGCCTCACTCACATGGAGGTTCTGGAAAAGGATCTGAAGGTGATGGACCTTACGGCTGCGACCCTGTGCAGGGATAATAACATTGCAATACACGTGTTTGCCATAGCCGAGGAGGGAAACGTTCTTAAGGCTGTGTGCGGAGAAAACATCGGAACCATAATATCATAGGAGGACTTATCATGAGCCATAATCATAAGAGTTTAGAAGAGAGAATCGCAAGAAGCATAGAGGTGCTGAAAAGCGACCTTAACACAGTAAGAGCAGGAAGAGCCAATCCGGCCCTTTTGGACAAGGTAATGGTGGATTACTACGGTTCGCCTACACCGCTTAAGAACCTGTCCAACATTTCCGTGCCTGACCCGAGAACTCTGCTCATTACACCTTTTGACCCTAAATCCATAGGTGAGATTGAAAAGGCAATAAACATCGCGGACATAGGAATCACACCTTCCAACGACGGAAAGTCAGTAAGACTTGCAATCCCTCAGGTAACCGAAGAGAGAAGAAAAGAACTGACTAAGACCACCAAGAAGATGGGCGAGGACGCCAAGGTTGCCATCAGAAACTTAAGGCGTGAGGCCAACGATATTCTGAAGAAGCAGCAGAAGGAAGGAGAACTCACTGAGGACGACCTGAAGGGCGAGCTTGACGAGGTTCAGAAGAAGATTGAAAAGGCCGTAAAGGAGATTGATTCCATAGTTGCGGCGAAAGATAAGGAGATTATGGAGGTTTAGGCTCTCTCCGCAATACGAAAAATTACAAGGGCTGGCCCGAATTATCGGGGCAGCCTGAAGTTTTGAGAGGGAAATATGAGTGAATTTGAGAAAAATCCGCCTCTGACTCACGTAGCCATAATTATGGACGGAAACGGAAGGTGGGCGAAGAAGAGACTGCTGCCGAGAGTTGCCGGCCACAACGCCGGAATGATGGCCATGAAGGAGATTGTTAGAAGATCCGCGGAGCTGGGGATTAAGTACCTTACGGTATATGCGTTTTCCACGGAGAACTGGAAAAGGTCAGATGAAGAGGTAGGCGGAATTTTCAGGCTCCTGGTGAAATACGTGGACAGCGAGCTTGCGGAAATAACGAAAAATAATGTAAGGGTAAGGGTTATGGGCGATTATTCTCCGGTCCCCGCTCCTGCAAGGGAGAGCCTTGAGAAGGCCCTCGAGACGACGGCGGATAACGACGGCCTCGTATTTACCATAGCCTTAAATTACGGCAGCAGGGCGGAAATAACCAGAGCGGTGAAATCCATCGCCAAGGACGTAAAGAGCGGTGTAATCGCCCCTGAGGACGTTACGGAGCAGCTCATATCATCGAGGCTATATACGGGAGAGGAAAACGGAAATATTCCGGATCCGGATCTCATAATAAGGACCAGCGGAGAGGAGAGACTCTCCAACTTCATGCTTTGGCAGAGCGCCTACAGCGAGCTGGAATTTACCGACGTTCTGTGGCCTGATTTCACGCCGGAGGTTTTCGAGAAAATGCTCGAGGAATACGGTCACAGGGAAAGACGCTTCGGCGGAAGAAAATAGCGTAAGAGGAAAGAAAACAGATTATGAAGACGAGAATTATTTCGGGACTGTGTATGGTGCCCCTTCTGGTGCTGGTGTACCTGGGCGGATACTTTATCACGGCTCTCTGTATAGTGATAGGATTTATGGGCGTTAACGAGCTGTTTAACGGCTTTAACGCCATGGATGTGCGTCCGAGCAGGGCCATAGCCTACGGTTCTATGATGGTGCTCTACGTCATAGGGGTTCTGTTTCCTATGGAGCACGAGTTCATCATCGCCTGGCTTGCGGCATCGGTGATGGCAAGTTCCATATACATGTTTAAGATAAACGAGAGGAAGATAGAGGACGCCCTGGCCACCATGCTGGGAATAATCTATGTCATATTCTTTTCGTATCACGTGGTGATGATAGACAGGACGGAAATATACAGCGGCCTGGTGTGGCTGGTTCTTCTGTCGGCATTCTGCACCGATATATTCGCATATTTTACGGGAGTATTCCTCGGAAAGCATAAGCTCTGTCCGAATCTGAGCCCGAAAAAGACCATAGAAGGAGCAATCGGAGGTACCGTGGGAAGCATCGTCTGCTGCGGCCTTTTCGGAAGGTTTCTGCTCCCGGTCGTGAGCGGAGTGTACAGCGCGGCTATGCCGGACATGACGGTTCACTGCCTGATCATAGGACTCATAGGCGCCATTATGGCCCAGTGCGGTGACCTTACGGCTTCCGCATATAAGAGGAAGATGGGAATAAAGGACTACGGCACGCTCATACCGGGGCACGGCGGAATAATGGACAGATTTGACAGCGTTCTTTTCACTGCTCCGGTGGTATATTACTACATAGTTCTGGTTCTCATGTAGACAAAGGGTGCGCGGAGGATGAGATGAAAAAGATTGCGATTTTAGGAAGTACGGGCTCAATAGGAACTCAGAGCCTCGACGTTATAAGAAGGTTTCCCGATAAGTTTAAGGTCGTGTCCATGACGTGCGGAAAGAACACGGAGCTCTTCAGGAAGCAGCTTAAGGAGTTCAGACCGCTGATTGCTGTAACCGCGGACAGAGACGACGCGGAAGTTCTGGAAAGAGAGCTGTCGCCGGAGCTTTCGGGTACGCGTTGTGCGTGGGGAGAAGAGGGACTTATCGCTGCGGCCACCCTGGCCGAAGCCGACATAGTTTTAAATTCTCTCATGGGAATGAGGGGGCTGGTACCTACATACCACGCCATAGAGTCAGGCAAGGACATTGCCCTCGCCAACAAGGAGACTCTGGTGGCGGGAGGCGAGCTTGTCATGAATCTTGCCGGGGAAAAGGGAGTCAGGCTCCTTCCCGTAGACAGCGAGCACAGCGCAATTTTCCAGTGCCTTGAAGGAAACAGGGATAAGAAAATAAGGAGAATACTTCTTACAGCATCAGGAGGCCCGTTCAGAGGATATACCTATGAAGACCTTGAAGGTGTAACGGCTGCTCAGGCCCTTAAGCATCCCAACTGGTCCATGGGTAAAAAAATAACCATAGATTCTGCTACGATGATGAACAAGGGTCTTGAGGTAATAGAGGCAAGATGGCTGTTCGACGTGCCTTCTGAAGACATTCAGGTTCTCGTTCATCCACAGAGCATAGTTCACTCCGCAGTGGAGTTTGAAGATACTTCGATCCTGGCCCAGATGGGACTTCCGGATATGAGGGTTCCCATAAGCGTAGCTCTGGGATACCCTGACAGGCTCGACTTCGGAGGAAGGAGTCTCAATCTGTTTACGGATTTTAAGGCTCTTACATTTGAGGAACCGGACCCGGAGGTGTTCAGGTGCCTTAAGCTTGCTTTTGAAGCCCTTAAGGAGGGTGGAAGCTATACGGCGTATATGAACGGGGCTAACGAAATTCTCGTGGAGAGATTTCTCAGAGGTGAAATTTCCTTCACGGACATAGGGGAAAAACTCGAAAAACTTTTAGAAAATCATGACCCGATTTACAATCTCAGTCTGGATAATGTGGTTGAAACGGACAGATTATCCAGAGAGGATGCGAAGAGGGCGTAGGAGAATATGATAGTAATTTATGTGATACTGCTCTTTGTGCTTATGATATTTCCCCATGAGCTGGGACATTTCATAGCCGCAAAGGCGTGCAGAGTTCAGGTTAACGAATTTGCCTTCGGAATGGGGCCTGCTCTCTTTAAAAAGCAGGGCAGGGAAACCCTCTATTCGGTGCGCGCCGTTCCCGTAGGAGGATACTGCGCCATGGAGGGAGAGGACACGGAAGAAGCCTCAGATAATCCGAGGGCGTTTAACAACAAAAAATGGTGGCAGAAGATTATCATTCTGGTAGCTGGAGCCGCCATGAACGTTCTCATCGCTGTACTTGCTCTTACGATTATATCGGCGGTATACGGAATGACAACGACCGTAATAGACGAGGTATCCGGCGGAAGCCCTGCTATGGAAGCCGGAATCGAGGCGGGAGACCAGGTTCTCGCCGTAGGCGGCGAAAGAGTCGAAAGCTGGAGCGATGTGGGAACCTACATCGCCGAAAAGATTGAATCTGACGGAAGCGTAGAGATTACCGTGGCAGGTGATTCGGGAGAAAGAACGGTCACGGTTTTGCCAGAGGAGACAGATGGCAGACTGACGGTGGGAATAACCTGCAAGGTGTCCCATAACGTATTCAGGGCCATTGTAAACGGGGCTACAGGTGCGTGGGACATGACAGTAATGATGGTCGATGCTTTTAAGCAGCTGTTCTCATCGGGAGACTTTGTCAATCAGGTCAGCGGTCCCGTAGGCATAGTATCGGCAGTAAGCGAGACCACCACCTACGGAGGAGTATATTACATATATCTTGTGGCTCTCATAAGTCTGAACCTGGCGTTTATAAACCTTCTGCCGTTTCCGGCTCTGGACGGAGGCAGGATTATCTTCGTGATAATAAGGCTGATTACGGGAAAAGCCATAACGGATAAAATGGAAGGAACAGTCCACATGATAGGCATGATGTGTCTTTTAGGGCTGTTCGTATTTGTAACATGGAACGATATAACGAGGTTGTTTCAATGAGCGTAAAAAGCGTAAACGTGAGAAATGTGAAAATAGGCGGAGGGGCTCCCGTATCCGTTCAGTCCATGTCTAGTCGTGATGCTCACGATTTTGAGGGAATATGCTCCCAGATAAGAGAGCTTTCCGATGCGGGCTGTGACATAGTGAGACTGGCCGTTCCCGACAAAGAGGCAGCGGAGGTATTTGCACGAGTGAGAAAAGAGACCGAAATGCCTCTCGTTGCCGACATTCACTTCGATTATCGCCTTGCCATAGCCGCTATAGAGGCGGGAGCGGACAAAATACGCATAAACCCGGGAAATATAGGCGGTGAAAATCGGGTAAGGGAAGTTGTGAGGGCGGCTTCCGAGAGAAACATTCCCATAAGAGTGGGGGTTAATTCAGGATCCCTTGAAAAGGATATAGCCGCAAAGTACGGAGGTGTGACCGCCGAAGGTCTTGCCGAAAGCGCCCTGAGAAACCTTGCCGTAATCGAGGATATGGGATATGATAACCTGGTGGTTTCCCTGAAATCCTCGGACGTAAAGATGAATTACGACGCTCACAGGATAGTCGCAGAAAGAACGGAGCATCCGATTCACATAGGAATAACCGAAGCGGGCACCGTGAGAAGGGGAAAGGTAAAGTCCGCAGTCGGAATCGGCGCACTGCTTCTCGCAGGAGTAGGAGATACTATGAGAGTATCTCTCACTGCCGATCCGGTGGAGGAGGTCCGTTTTGCTGTGGAAATCCTCGAAACACTGGGTCTTAGAAAGCCGGCGTTCGACCTGGTATCATGTCCTACCTGCGGAAGGACGAAAATAGACCTTGAGAGCCTTGCACAGGAGGTGGAAAACCGCCTTTCGACAGCGAAGGGAATCCGCGCCGGACTTAAGATAGCTGTCATGGGCTGCGTGGTAAACGGACCGGGAGAAGCTGCAGGTGCAGACTACGGCGTCGCAGGAGGAGACGGCAAAGGAGTTATCTTCAGAAAAGGCGAAGTGATTAAAACCGTATCCGAAGAGGAGCTTGCCGACGAGCTGTTTAAAGTGATAGAGGAAAATGAGAGAGCTGTTCGATAAATACATAGAGTGGGATAAAATAGGAGGAAGTGACCGGGAATTCAGGTATGAAATTCTCGGCGCTTCCGTTTCAAAGACCGATAGGGTGCTGACTGTAAGGGTAGGGCTTAATTTTGTCATGCCCGCAGATGATGTGGATAAGATAAAGGCGGTGATAATACATGAGATTCCCGAGATAAGGGAAGTAAGCTGCGAATTTATCTATGAAAAGGACGCCATGGTCATGGATGTCAGGGAACAGATGGTTCACTTCATACCTCACATGGTGCGCATCATAAACGGCAAATACGCCACCCTGACCAGCAACATACTGCCTGAAAGCGCAGAGATAAGGGAAGACCTTCTAAAGATACACACTTTGGGCAAAATGGCTGCAGACAGACTGAACAAAGAAGTGGCGCCTCTCTTTACGGCTCTCATAAGGCAGCACCTGGGCCATTCTTTCAGGGTGAGATTCTTAAACAACCAGGAAAAGTACGACAGGGCGAGAACGGCCTGGGAGGAGTCAGAGGAAAAGGACATAAAGGAATCTCTTGAAAAGGAGATAGCCCAGGCAAGAGAAGCGTCAAAGTCTGCAGGTTCTGAAACGGCCTCAAAAGCTCCTGCCCGAAACGGTAATACCGGATGGCAGCAGTCGGGGGAAGGAAAGCCGTGGAGGGGAAGGAAGAAAGAACCTCCCGCAAGCGGCAACATGATTATGGGAGGAAGAGCCGTAGCGGGAAGCCTTGTGGATCTTTCATCGGTTACCCCGGAAAGCGGACAGGTTTCCGTAGGAGGAATCATCTTCAGAAAAGAAGCGAGGACCTTGAGAAACGGCAAGAAGCTTGTTACGATTCTGATTACGGATAAGAAGACGTCCCTCTGTCTGAAGTGCTTTGCCACGGATGAGAAGTGGAAAGAAATAGATACGCTTCTTTCAATCGGCGATTATATAAAGGCTGAAGGCGAAGCCGAGTTTGATACGTATGAACACAGCCTTACCGTAATGACGAAGGTCATAGAAAAGGGAGAGGTCTATAAACGCAGAGACACCTGGGAGACGGGAAAGAGAGTGGAGCTTCACGCCCATACGAAGATGAGCGCCATGGACGGTCTGAACGAGGTTTCAACTCTGGTAAAGACCGCGGCGGAGTGGGGACAGCCGGCCGTAGCCATAACGGATCACGGAGTAGTTCAGAGCTTCCCTGACGCCGCAAAGACAGCAGACAAACTCGCCAAGGACAAGGGAGTTAACATAAAAATTATATATGGAATGGAAGGCTACGTCTTTGACGACAGAGACTGCAGACTGCCGGACGGTACCATTGACTACAGGAAAAAGCAGACAAACCACATAATCCTTCTTGCAAAGACTCAGGAAGGACTTAAGAACATATACAAGCTGGTGTCCACGTCGCATCTGGACTACTTCTACAAGCGGCCGAGACTCCCGAAGTCCGTTATCGAAGAGCACAGGGAAGGCATAATAATCGGTTCCGCATGTGAGGCCGGAGAGGTTTACAGAGCTGTTTCAAACAATATGCCCGAGAAGGATATAGAGGAAATCGCAGGATTTTACGACTATCTGGAAATTCAGCCTCTCATAAACAACAGATTTATGATTGAAAACGGCATGGTATCCGGAAACGAAGACCTTATCGAGATAAACAGGAAGATTCTTGCTCTCGGAGACAAGCTGGGAAAGCCGGTTGTAGCAACTACGGACGCTCACTACGACGAGCCGGAGTCGGCCATATACAGGAACATTCTCATGGCGGGAATGGGATATAAGGATGCGGAAAACGGACAGGGGCTCTATATGAGAACCACCGATGAGATGATGGAGGAGTTTTCGTATCTCGGCGAAAGAGCCCGGGAAGTAGTTATAGATAACACCAACCTGATTGCAGATATGACAGACGACGACATACGACCCGTTCCCAAGGGAAAATTCCCGCCTAAAATTGAAGGCGCGGAGGAGACCCTGAGAACCACCTGCATGGAAAAGGCCTACAGCATCTACGGAAATCCGCTTCCGGAGCCTATAGCGGAGCGACTGGAAAAGGAGCTTAATTCCATAATAAGCAACGGATATGCGGTGATGTACGTTTCCGCCCAGATGCTGGTAAAGAAATCCCTGGAGGACGGATATCTGGTAGGCTCGAGAGGCTCAGTGGGATCGTCCTTTGCGGCCACCATGGCCGGAATCACCGAAGTAAATCCCCTCGACCCTCACTATATCTGTCCGAACTGCCACCACCTGGAGTGGGGGGATAAGAATCTCTACGACTGCGGTATAGATATGCCGGAAAAGAACTGCCCGGAGTGCGGCACGCCTATGAACAGGGACGGCTTTACCATACCGTTTGCCACGTTCCTGGGATTTGAAGGAGACAAGGAGCCTGATATAGACCTTAACTTCGCCGGTGAATATCAGGCAACGGCCCATAAATACGTAGGAACCATATTCGGTGAGAAGAACGTGTTCAAAGCGGGAACAGTAGGTACGGTGGCGGATAAGACGGCTTACGGATACGTCATGAAGTTCTTTGAGGAGACACAGAGGCCCGTAAACAGGTTCGAGGCCGACAGACTGACTGCAGGATGTACGGGAGTAAAGCGTACTACGGGTCAGCATCCTGGAGGTATCATAATAGTTCCCGACGATTACGAGATATATGAATTCTGCCCGATTCAGCATCCCGCCAACGATATGAAATCGGACATAATAACTACTCACTTTGACTACCATAAGATAGACCAGAACCTCCTGAAACTGGATATTCTGGGACACGATATTCCGTCCATGATAAGGCAGCTTCAGGACATGACGGGAGTAGACCCGCTGACGGTGGACCTTACGGACAGAAAGGTACTCAGTATTTTCAACGGAATCGAAGCACTGAACATAAAGGATCCCGACTACAAATTCACCCACGGAAGCTACGCCATTCCGGAGTTCGGCACATCCTTTGTAAGGCAGATGCTGGATGACACGAAGCCGGACAAATTCGCCGATCTCGTTCGAATATCGGGATTCTCCCACGGAACGGACGTGTGGCTCAACAACGCCCAGGACTACATAAGAAACGGCACTGCCACCATGCGCGAGGTTATTTCCACCCGTGACGACATAATGAACTACCTCATTCTTAAGGGCATAGAGAACAAGACGTCGTTCCAGATAATGGAGGACGTGAGAAAGAACAGGCCGCTCAAGGAGGAGCAGCTCAAGGTCATGAAGGACCATGGTGTTCCCGACTGGTACATAGATTCCTGCATCAAGATTCAGTACATGTTCCCGAGGGCCCACGCGGTGGCATACGTTATGATGTCCTTCAGAATGGCATGGTACAAGGTGTACTATCCCGCGGAGTTTTACGCCACGTATTTTACAAGCAAGGCTGCGGATTTTGAGGCTGAAACGATTCTTAAAGGACCGGGAGCCTGCCTTAACAGGATAGCGGAAATCTCGGCGAAGGGGACAAATGCCACGGCAAAGGAAAACTCCGCGTCTCTCGTAATGGAAGTTGCCTACGAGATGTACAGCAGAGGCTACGAGTTTGAAAAACCTTGTCTCGGCAAATCCCACGATTTGAGATTCTGGACGGATGAGGGAAAAGTTCTCCTTCCGTTCGTGGCACTTGAGGGCGTGGGAGAAAGCGCGGCAAAGGCTCTTGCAGAGGCGTATAAGGAAAAGCCTTTCGATACCATAGAGGAAGCCGTAAACCGCGCAAAGCTGAACAGAACGGCCTCTGAGGCTCTCAGAAGTTACGGGGTTTTCGACGGTCTGCCCGAGACGGATCAGATGAGCTTCTTCACCATGGGAATCTGAAAACAACATAGACCTTTAAAGAGTTAGACACAGAATCGACACAAAGGACTGCTATACTCATAACTGTCAAAAGGAGATAGGGTTACACAACAATTTCTTTTGAACGTTCTTTCTTAATTAATATCAAACATCGCAGCCGAAAAGGTCAGCCGCTCGATAATGCGGCGGGCCTTTTCGGTTTTTTGCCGACTACTTTTCCGGGGCCGTTGATATAATTTAAATAAAAATATCCATACTAAATTTTTAGTTTACAAAAACTAAAAAACCAAACAGAGTTTATGAATATAATATAAAAAACAGAGAAATAGGTAAATATTCAGTATATAATGTTCTTTTTATATTGACACACAATTTAGCCTTTGGTAGAATTGGCGTACTGTTATAATGTGTGGAAAGGAACTCAATATGGAAAAGAAAAGGAGAAACATTGCGGGATTCATAGTGCCTTCGGTGATAGGTATTATTCTGTTTATGATTCCTGTAAAGTTTAACGGGGACTGGACGGTTATTGTTAAAATTATCGCCGACTATATAGGAGGGTGGATCGGCGGTGTACTGCCTCTGCTCTGCCTGATTATAATCACGGTCTCAGCCGTTTTGTCGGCCATAGGACTTGCGAAGCCCGGCTTTATGATGAGAAATCCGCTTCTAAAGGACACGTTCGTTACGACGGTTCCGTGGGTGGTGGTAAGAGTTCTCGGAGCGATTTTTATCTGGCTTACATATTTTGAAGTCCATGCCGATGACAGCTTTGAAGGAGATATCATATGGATGCTTACCAGCAGCGGAGCGGGAGGATTCGTCCTCAGCGATCTGGTTACGGTCCTTGTGATTATTTTCGCCATAGCAAGTCTGCTTCTTCCGCTGCTGCTGGATTTCGGACTTCTCGAGTATATAGGAGCGCTTCTGATGAGAATCATGCGTCCTGTGTTTAAAATACCGGGTAGAGCTGCCGTGGACTGTGTTACATCGTGGATCGGGGACGGAACGTTAGGCGTTATGCTGACCTGCAATCAGTACGAGGAAGGATATTACTCGGCGAGAGAGGCTGCCGTCATAGCAACGACATTCTCTGCGGTATCAATCACATTCAGTATAGTTGTCCTTTCGACCGTAGATATGCTCTCATATTTCGGAGTTTATTATCTTATCATATGCCTAATAGGCATAGTATGCGCAATCATATGTCCGAGAATACCGCCGCTTTCCAGAAAGAAGGACACGTATCTTGTGGAGGGAAGAGCGATGCCGGAAACGATGCCGGAAGGGTACAGCTCTCTTCACGAATACGGACTGGATCTTGCCATGAAGAAGGTGGGAGAATTCAGAGGCGTAGGACATTTTCTGGAAAACGGCATGAAAAATGCCGTGGGAATGTGGTTCGGAGTTCTTCCTACCGTAATGGCCGTGGCTCCGGTTGCTCTTGCCATAGCCAACAACACGCCGATTTTCGACTATCTGGGAATGCCGTTCAAGCCGCTTCTGGACCTTCTGCAGGTTCCTGAGGCAGGAGCCGTTGCCTCTACGATGATAGTAGGCTTTACGGATATGCTGACGCCGGCTATAATCGCTTCGGAACTTATCACTAGCGAAATGAGCAAATTCATCGTTGCCGTTGTATCGGTAACGCAGCTTCTTTACCTGTCAGAGGTAGGCGGTCTCATTCTCGGATCCAAGATTCCGGTCAAGCTGTGGGAGATGTTCGTTATTTTCCTGGAAAGAACAATCATAAGCCTCCTGATAGCATGCCCTCTGGCACATCTGCTGTTTTAGGAGAACCGTAAATTACGAAAAGTTGCAACTGGTTTTTCAGCATGTTATAACAAAACGTCCCGGCCCTGAATTCAGGACCGGGACGGTGCATATATCACGTTATTTTCCAAGAAGTCTGACCTGCTCTCTGTAATCGATGAGGTTCTTTTTCAGCAGTGCAGGGGTATCGAGACCGTAAGGGCATTTTGACGCGCACCGGCGGCATTCGATACAGTCTTCAATCTTCTCCATGTCCTCCTGGTGGGCCTTATCCATGTATATGTCTACGGGAGCCCGCCTTATCATGAGAGACATTCTGGCGCAGTCGTTTATTTTAATTCCGACAGGACACGGCATGCAGTATCCGCAGCCGCGGCAGAAGTCGCCGGACAGCTCTTTCTTTTCGGATTCTATAAATGCTCTCATTTCATCGGTCATAACGGGAGGATTCTCGCCGAGGGCGATGAACTCCTCAAGCTCGGACATTTTCTGAACGCCCCAGATAGGCAGGACGTTATCGTAAAGGTCGGCGAAGGCGTAAGCCGCATCGGATCTGGTGATAAGTCCGCCGGACATGGATTTCATCGCTATAAATCCCATATCGGCGGCTTTACACTTTTTAACGATTTCTATGTCCTTATCCGTTGCAAGGTAGCAGAAAGGGAACTGAAGGGTTTCAAAAAGTCCCGATTCTATAGCTTCGTGGGCAACGGCAAGGCGATGGTTCGTAATTCCTATATGACGGATAATGCCCTGAGCTTTAGCTTCCAGAGCGGCTTCATACAGGCCGCAGCCGTCGCCCGGCTTCGGACATACGGCAGGATTGTGAAACTGATAGAGGTCGATGTAATCAGTATCAAGTTCCTTAAGTGAGGTTTCAAGATCACGTTTGAGACCTTCTCCGTCCGTCGCCATGGTTTTGGTGGCGATGAAGACTTTGTCCCTTACGTCTGAAAGAGCAAGTCCCAGCTTATGCTCGCTGTCGGTGTAGCCTCTTGCAGTATCGAAGTAGGTTATACCGCTGTCTAAAGCTCTTCTGACTATTTTTACCGCTTCGTCATCGGAGATTCTCTGGATGGGAAGCGCCCCGAATCCGTTTTTCGGCGTTACTATTTCTGTTCTTCCAAGTCTTACGCTGTTCATTTTATGACCTCCTTTTTAGTTTTTCAGGCTCTGAATAGGAGCAGGGATTCTGCCGCCTCTTTCTATCATTTTAGCCGGAGATTCCTTCCTCAGCTTCATTACAGGGCCGTAACCCAGGAGTCCGCCGAAATTCAGCTCTTCGCCCTCAGGGACGCCGATGGCCGGAATAACTCTGACGGCAGTGGTCTTGGAGTTTATCATTCCGATGGCGGCTTCGTCGGCTATAATGGCTGAAATTACCGCTTCATCAGTATCTCCCGGAATTACTATCATGTCAAGGCCTACGGAGCATACGGCCGTCATGGCTTCAAGCTTTTCAATGGAAAGAGCGCCGGATCTGGCCGCGGCAATCATGCCCGCATCCTCGCTTACCGGGATAAATGCTCCCGAAAGACCGCCTACGCTGGAGGACGCCATAACGCCGCCTTTTTTTACCGCATCGTTGAGCATCGCAAGGGCTGCGGTAGTTCCGTGAGCGCCGCACTGCTCGAGGCCTATCTCCTCCAGAATATGCGCCACCGAGTCTCCGATGGCAGGAGTAGGGGCGAGGGAAAGGTCGATGATTCCGAACTCTGCGCCAAGCTTTTCGGCAGCCTCGCTTCCAACGAGCTGACCCATTCTTGTGATTTTAAAGGCTGTTTTCTTTATGGCTTCCGCAACCTCGTGAAGGGGAGCATCGTCAGGCATTTTGGCAAGGACAGAGCGCACTACGCCGGGGCCGGAAACGCCGGCGGAGATAACGCAGTCGGCCTCGCCTGCGCCGTGGAAAGCGCCTGCCATGAAAGGATTATCCTCCACCGCGTTGCAGAACACGACAAGCTTGGCTGCGCCTATGCACTGATTGTCTCTGGTCAGTTCGGCGGCTTTCTTTATCTGATGTCCCATGAGCCTTACCGCGTCCATGTTTATGCCTGCTCTGGTAGAGCCGATGTTCACGGAGGAGCAGACCAGGTTCGTTTCCGCAAGAGCCTCGGGAATGGAGTCTATGAGAGCTCTGTCGCCTGCGGAAAAGCCCTTGTGGACGAGGGCGGAGTATCCGCCGATAAAGTTTACTCCCACGGTATCGGCAGCCTTATCCAGGGTAAGGGCGTATTTTATCGGATTTCCTCCGGAAGCTCCGGCAAGCTGCGCTATGGGAGTTACGGAAATTCTCTTGTTCACGATGGGAATGCCATACTTTTTCTCTATGGCTTCCCCTGTGGAGACGAGATTTTCAGCCTTCCTGCATATTTTGTCGTAGACCTTGGCGCAGGAACTGTCTATATCGCCGTCCGCGCAGTCCGCAAGGGAAATTCCCATGGTGATTGTTCTTATATCCAGGTTTTCTTCCTGAATCATGGTTATGGTTTCCATGATATCGCTCATGTTAAGCATGTCTGATTTTCCTTTCGTCTGTGTCCGGGTTTTATATTCTGTGCATGGAGTTAAAGATGTTTTCGTGCATTACGTGAACCTCCATGTCTTTGCATTCTTCTCTTATGCACGTCTGAAGCCCGTCGAGACTGCAGCTTAGATTATCTATGTCGATGATCATGACCATGCAGAAGAATTCCTCAATTACGGACTGGGTAACTTCTATTACATTGGCGCCGGCCTGTGCGCACTTTGCGGATACTCCGGCAAGAATTCCCACTCGGTCTTTTCCTATAACTGTAACGACAGCTCTGCTTAAAGGTTTCTTTTCCATATTTTCTTTTCTCCTTTGATTTCTATTCTGTAGGCGTTGTCCGCCAGACTTTCATCGGTTTTAAATTTTATGAGAAGGCCGGGGTAGTTTTCGGTAAAGTAATCCCTGTTTACACCGGAATTTCCTATCATGTTGGAATACCAGCCCGGACTTGAATATATATCCGTCATCAGCGGATTTTCGTGATGAGGCAGTTCCGCAAGCTTTTTATCCAGAATGGCGGTGATTCGGTCTCTTGCGATTTCCCCTTCCACAAGCTGGCGGAATGCAGGATGAAAGGTCCTGCTGCTTATGCTGTTTCCGTCGGTTATTATGTCGGAGCTTTTAAGACCGACTCTGATGATGTTTATCCCCGCGCCGTCGAGAATTTCGTACATGGCTTTTGTCCGGGAAACGGCCTCGTTCATACTTAAAGGCGCATATTCTCCTCGCTCATACATGGCGCAAAGTTCCGTATCCTCCATGATGACGGTAGGGTAAAGTCTCGCCACATCCGGGCGTATTTTAATCGTTTCTTCCGCCGAATATATGCACTTTTCCAAACTGTCTCCCGGCAGGCCTATCATCAGCTGTATTCCCAAAGTAAAGCCGTAGTCCTTTATGAGCCTGCTGCTTTCGTATACGCAGGCAGCGTTGTGACCGCGGCCTGAGAGCTTTAAAACCTCAGGATCAAAGGATTGAACCCCAAGCTCGATTACATCGGCGCCGTATGCCGTAAGATTGTCGAGAATTTTTTCGTCTATGTAATCCGGGCGGGTGGACATGTGAATTCTGTCAATCCGTCCGGCGTCCTTATATTCTTTGGCTATGGCAAGATATGCGGATTGTTCCTCCATGGGAATTCCCGTGAAGCTGCCGCCGAAAAATGCAACCTCCAGAACTTCGGGACGGGGATTTTCCAGGGTGGTGAGCCATTCGTCAATGGTCGTTCTGACGTCTTCGGGTGTTACAGCCTTCGAATGAGCTGTAATTTTCTTCTGATTGCAGAAGACGCAGTCGTTGGGACAGCCTTTGTGAGGTATGAAAATCGGGATGATTGCGTGTTTCTTCATAGTATGGATCCTATATCTGTAAGAGGATATTCGGAAAACCACCGGCACTTAAGACCGCGGCTTTCGATGAACTCTACAATTCTTTCAAAGTCAGGGTGTCTGAAGAGGTCGCCGTTAAAGATGATCTCGTTTCCGATTCTGCCGCTTGCCCCGCCGATGAAGCCGGTGTCAAAACCGTCAAGCCTCACGAAACCCGGCGAAACCTTCAGAACCTCAAGTTCCGGATAAGCGCTGCACGCTTTGACGATTCCCTCATCGTAAGTGATCAGGGAAGTTTCGTCAACAATAACTATGCTGCATTTAGAATATCCCTGTCTTACATCGATGAGAGTCATACCTGCCGTTTTTGCAGCGTCCAGAAGACGGGGAGCCGTAAAAGCCAGATTGTGAATGAAGTGTTTACCCGTGCATGCCGCATTATATGATACGTCGTCGGGGTAGTCTCTGCCCAGATTGTTTTTTTCGGCAAAATACACCGGCGAATCATCGTCTATGCCCATCTTGCACAAAAATATATCGGGGTGATCCGATATGCTTTTATCCACAACGTCTTCGGATTTAATTGTAACTATTTCCCTTCCGAGAGAACATACATATTCCCTGAGAGGCTGCCCTGCGCTCTCTGCCAGATACGTTATTTTACTCATGGAAAACATTATACTATAAACGGGCTGAATTTGAAAACTTTTTATGGCGGAGAGGGTTAAATTCCTTGAAAGGAGCCGGTTTCTCATTATATAATAACAGAATGAACGGAGGTAATTATATGGATAATATGAAGATGGCGGAGCTTCTCTTTCCTCACATTGAGAAGACTCCTGAAGAATATGAAAAAATGTACCCTGAGAGAAACCTGCCGAAAGGTGCAAAGGTGACCAGACTCGGTCCAAGTCCTACGGGATTTATTCATCTGGGAAATCTCTACGGCGCTTTTGTGGACGAAAGACTTGCCCATCAGTCCGGCGGAGTGTTTTATCTTAGAATCGAGGATACTGACGATAAGAGATACGTGGAGGGCGCTGTTAAGACCATAATAGATTCCCTGGGATTTTTCGGAATAAACTTCGACGAGGGAGCGACCTTAAACGGTGATATCGGCGATTACGGGGATTACACACAGAGCCACAGAGAGGAAATCTACAAGTGCTTTGCAAAAAAGCTGGTGGCGGAGGGCAAGGCGTATCCGTGCTTCCTGACGGAAGATGAAATAGCGGAAATCCGCGCCGGACAGGAGGCAGAAAAGGTAAATCCGGGAATATACGGAAGATATGCCAAGTACAGAGACATAACGGCAGATGAGGCAGAAGAGAAAATAAAGGCCGGGCAGCCGTACGTTGTCAGACTTCGCTCGGACGGAGACGGCAGCGTCACGGGAGATGACATAAAGCGTGTTAAAGTGAACGATGCAATCAGAGGAGTCCTGGAGGTTCCGGAAAACTTTCAGGATGTCGTAATTCTGAAGGCTACGGGTATTCCGACGTATCACTTTGCCCACGTGGTAGATGATCACCTCATGAGAACCACTCACGTCGTTCGCGGAGCCGAATGGCTTTCATCGCTGCCTATACACGTGGAACTTTTCGGGAAGCTGGGATGGGATATGCCCGTGTACTGCCATACGGCCCAGCTTATGAAGCTTGACGAGGAGGGAAATAAGAGAAAGCTTTCCAAGAGAAAGGATCCCGAACTTTCCCTCACGTATTACAGAGACCAGGGATACCATCCTGCGGCGGTAAGAGAGTATCTTCTCACCATACTCAATTCCAACTTCGAGGAATGGAGAATGGAAAATCCGGACGCTTCCATAGACGACTTCGAATTCACTACGGAAAAGATGAGCAACTCCGGGGCGCTGTTTGACCTTAACAAGCTCAACGATATAAGCAAGGATGTTCTTCTTAAGATTCCGGCTTCGGAGCTTTACGATTTCCTGAAGTCGTGGGCGGAGGAATTTGCTCCCGGGTATACGGAGATATTCGCGGACAGGGAATACGTGGAGAAAATCCTTGACCTTGGAAGAAACGATGCAAAGCCTCGAAAGGATCTGGTTTACGCAAGGCAGATAGTGGACTTCATCAGCTACTTCTTTGACGACCTGTTTAAGACCGAGGACGAGATGCCGGCTGAGGTAAACGCAGAGGACCAGAGGGAAATCCTGAGGAGGTACCTTGAAACCTACGATCACTGCGACGATCAGAGCGCGTGGTTTGACAAGATAAGAGCCATAGCCACAGAGCTGGGATACGCCGCAAAACCAAAGGATTTCAAGAAGAATCCGGATCAGTACAAGGGCCATGTGGGCCACGTGAGCACCGTTATCCGAATCGCCCTTATGGGCCGCGCCCAGTCTCCTGACGTTTGGACCATTCAGCAGATTATGGGCGAAGAGATGACGAGAAGACGTATAGAAAACTTCTTACAGACGATCGGGGATGAGTAGTATGAAAGGGGATTTCATTCAGAAGAGTGATGAAATGACCACACCTTCAGCAAAGAAGGAAGTAAAGCGATATATCACCGTAATTCTCAGCGCTCTGGCCTTTTCGTTCAGCGTCAATGTCTTCATAGTACCTATGGGGCTTTACAATGGCGGAGTGCTGGGAATCGCGCAGATTCTGAGAACCGTAATCGAAAGAGCTGCAGGGGGGCCGGTGGCAGGAGGAACAGATATAGCGGGTATTCTCAACTTTGCCATCAACGTGCCCCTGTTTATACTCGCGTTCCGTACTATCTCGAAGAACTTCTTCGGTAAGACTGTCGTGTTCGTAGTGTCTCAGACGATTTTCATGACGATACTTAAGGCGCCCTCTGAACCGGTAATAGACGACATGCTCACCAGCTGTATTATCGGCGGACTTCTGGGAGGAGTATCCCTGGGATTTACGCTGAGAAGTTCAGGATGCAGCGGAGGCCTTGATGTAATCGGAGTTTACCTGCTGAAGAAATTTGAAGGATTTTCCGTCGGCAGAGTAAGTCTGGTGATAAATATATTCATATACGGAATATGTGCAATCCTGTTTAATCTTCAGACGGCAATCTACTCTATAATATACAGCGCCGTATATATGCTGGCGGTGGATAAGACGCACTTTCAGAATATAAATGTAACGTGCATCATCATTTCCAAAGAAAAAGAAGTACGGGAGATGATTATGAGCAAGCTCAGCAGAGGAGTAACGTGCTGGAAGGGCTTCGGGGCTTATACAGGAAGCGATACCGACGTTATGGTCACGGTAGTGAATAAATACGAAGAGCCGGTGGTGAGACAGATAGTGAAAGAAACAGATCCCGGCGCTTTCGTGATATTCTTTGAAGGCACGTACGTTTCAGGCTACTTTGAGAAAAGAATATAGCGCACAGGCGCATGGAACTTTAAACGGCGCCATACAGGAAAGGAAAGAAAAAGTGGGTATTTTTGCAAAGTTTTCAGGCAAACGGGAAGAGAGAAAAGCGATAGCTTTCGTGGATTATGAGCATTGGTTTTATTCTTATCAGAATCTGTACGGTCTCAGGCCGGATCCGTCTGAATGGAGAAAAAATCTGGAAACAGATTTCCACATTACTCCGGAGGACATCATGGTATTTGCGGATTTCAGCAAGCCCGGCATAAATTCTGAGATTGAAAAGCTCAGGGCTGTAACGAACACGATAATAGAGACTCAGCAGGCATTTAACCGTCATAAAAAAGATATGACGGATTTTATAATGCTGGATTTCATATATCAGACCGCGGCTCAGAGAAAGGATATTAATACGTATATTCTGTTTACCGGGGACGGACATTTTCAGTCTGTTGTCAAGTATCTGATTCAGCGGCTCAGGAAGGAAGTCATAGTGTTCGGGGTAAAGGATGCCGTGAGCAACCGTCTGAAAGACGTTGCCAGCGAGTATCACGAAATACCGTATCCTTCGGAAATGAAGGACGCATATTATCGCATGATAGTGTCTAATATGGACTATGTTTTCGACAAGCCCGAGATCATACCTACTTTCATGAGTACTGTTCAGGCAGTTTCTGAAAGGAACCGCATTCCGGAGTCAAATATATACTCGGCTCTCAACGAAATGATAGATGAAGGCCTTATATACAAAAGGGAGCAGACGGTAAACTTTAACAGGGTCAAAGTAATTGCCGCTGATTGGGACGCTTTGAAAAAAGCAGGTTACTGGGATCCTGAAAAAAAGCAGGAAAGGTAATTATGAAGCTGAATATAGCGTTTCTTCAGCTGCTTCCCGAAGGAAGCCTGACGGAGAATATGAACAAGGGAATAATCGCCTGCAGGAAAGCAAAGGAGAAGGGAGCCGATATTGCGCTGTTTCCCGAAATGTGGAGTACGGGTTACAGCTTTCCTCATGATGAAGAGGCGCTCCGTCGGGCTGCGATTCCGGCGGATAGTGTAGTTGTAAGGAATTACGCGAAGCTTGCGGCGGAGCTCGATATGGCGATCGCCGTTACCCTGCTGGAGGAGCATGAGCCGAAACCGAGAAACACGGTATGCCTCTTTGACAGATACGGAAAACTGGTGTTTAAATATTCGAAGGTCCATATATGCGATTTCGGCGAAGACGATGACGAAGGCGTTTTAGGCGCCGGAGACGGTTTTATAACCGAGGTTTTAGAAACGGGAAAAGGCAGCATAAAGGTCGGAGCCATGATATGCTACGACAGGGAGTTTCCCGAAAGCGCAAGGATAATGATGCTTCAGGGAGCCGAACTGATTCTGGTCCCAAACGCCTGCCCCATGGAAATTAACCGCCTTTCTCAGCTTCGCGGCAGGGCATACGAAAATATGCTGGCTATTGCAACATGCAACTATCCTTCGCCTCACCCGGACTGCAACGGGCACTCAACTCTGTTTGACGGCGTCGTGTACGTGCCGGAAATCCACGGCTCGCGGGACACGTGCGTATTCGAGGCGGGCTGCGAAGAGGGGATTTATACGGCAACCCTCGATGTGGACATGCTGAGGGAATACAGGCAGAGAGAGGTCTGGGGAAAAGTAAACCGCAGACCGGAATTATACGGCATTCTGGCAGAAGGAGAAGAAAACGGCTTTATAAGGTGACAAAGACGGGAAATGTAGCACAGGAATTCGGGAGCGGAAAACATGGCTTCCGGATTTTTTTGTATCAAGAAAACCCCGTGTTAGACACGGGGTTCGTTGAACAAAGTTTAACAGGAGGAAAATTAAATGAGTCTTAACGACATCAATAGTTTAGCGCATTCAAAATGGAATTGCAAATATCACATTGTCTTTGCGCCGAAATACAGAAGAATGGTTTTCTACGGCGAGAAAAAAGATAGCAGTAGGAAAAATTCTTAGGCAGCTTTGCGAGTGGAAAGGTGTAAAGATAGTTACTGCGGAGTTGTGCCCTGACCACGTGCACATGCTTGTAGAGATACTTCCAAAGATGGCAGTGTCAAGCTTCATGGGGTACCTCAAAGGGAAGAGCACAACGATGATATACGAGCAATTCCCCGAGCTGAAGTATAAATACAGAAACAGAGAGTTTTGGTGCAAAGGATATTACGTTGATACAGTGGGGAAAAATGAAGGGCGAATTGCGGAGTATATCAAGCACCAACTCGAGGAAGATAAATTGGGAGAGCAATTAAGAATCCCAATGGCAGACAAGAAGAAAAAGTAAGATAGTAGC
>CASEFA010000018.1 GCA_949287095.1 uncultured Bacillota bacterium | reverse complement strand
CAGCAGGCAATAGCACAGAAGCTGATGCCAATCTACGAGCCAATGTTCTCGAATGGAAGCTACGGCTACAGACCGGGAAGGAGCGCAAAGGATGCAATATTCCGAATCCCCGTTTTTTATCGGCTTCTCGCACCGTAAAATCTTGGGCTCTCAGCTTCCGCAGTCTCTTCCTCGTGACGGTAATCTACAGCTCTTGCAGACGTAAGAATTTCTTTCAAGTTCCACATCCATCAGTTCTGTGCACATTCCTTCAACGACACGTTTAAGGTTTAATTCACTGTCATCGTCGATTCCTTTCTGCAAAGACAAAGACAATCCGTAAAAGAGAAATTCATCGAGATTGATGCAGGTCTTTAATTCAAATCAAAGCTATATACAAAATACATTTTAATAATAAATAAAAAAATACATACGTTTTTCTTTACAGTCGGAAAAAAATATGGTAGACTGAAAAAGTAATTTATAGTTTTAGTATTGGGAGGTAGAGATGAAAAAAATTGTTTCCATTATTTTGACTTTATGTATCGTATCCATTAATTCAGTTTGTCCCTTAGCTGCACCTGAAATTTCAGCGCCTTATCGAGTCCTTTCTACAACTTATAGCGAGAATCAAAGCTCCAATGTAATTAGGTTTGATACAGGCGAATTATGTACAATAAATATCAGCCAAGAAGACGAGACATTTACAGTATCCTTTTCTAGTATGTCAACATCTGAACAAGGATTTTTTAAAGTTAATCTTGAAGATCGAACTCTATATTCTTCAATAACTGGTAAAACAATTCCATTATATGAAGAAGGTAATGACAACAATATAAACGGTCCATTACGTGCACAGGCTACTCCTGGAGGTGGTGGCAGTTCTCATTTTCCGTTAGAAAAAGTAATCAAAATTTCAGATAAAACAATTCATGATGCTATAGGGGGTGCATTGACTAATGCATCTATAATCTCTTTGATTTTGTCATATTCAGCTGCTGCATTACCTACAGCAGCGGTCTTAGGCACTGTGGCGTTAGTAACTAGCTTCGTAACAAGTGGTGCCACACTTATTTTTAACAAAATTAAGCAGGGAAGCCCTAATCATGGTTTTAAAATTACCATGAAGCGAGTTACGGGGACAAAAAAGCAAGGTGGGAAAACCTATACATTTTACAAATATAACATTTCCGGTGTTACGAGGTATTAAAAATGTCAAAGCTTAATAAAGCGTTTTACTTATACGGGTTTCTGTATGTGCTGCTGGTACCTGTGTTAAATAGATTCAGCTGGTACTATACTTTAGCAGCGACCGCAGCACTGGGAGTAATATCTGTATATATATTTGTAAAGACTGTAAAATATAACTGGGAACCCAGGTACAGAAATTTAAATATATTATTCGTTCTCGTATTTCAGACTGTTGTGTTCATCTACGTCAGGATTCTGTAAACGACTCAAAAGCCGGAGCCTATCTCATAATGAAAGGCTCCGGCTCTTTTAGTGCGCCGCCAAGCGCACTAAAAAACCGGGACTTATGTGTTCCCGGTTTTCTTAAAATATCATCTTTTCATTTATCATGCCGAATACCCTCTCCGGCACGTTTTTGATATCGTGGACGGCAGAACTGGAAGAAGCGAACAGCCTGATCTTGACGTTAAGAGCCTTAAGCCTGCGTTTGAGACCGGAGCTGGAGGACTCACAGTTTTCCACGTTTTTCATCTTAAGGAAGACGCTTTTGACCTTGTAGCCGCCGGAGGAGATGTAAATCGCTTCGTCTGATGCGCTGATTGCAGTGTGAAGATAGCAGAGCCACCTGCCTGCGAGATACATTAGGAGAAAAATCGCGAAAATCCATACGTCCTCAAGCCAGGCGGCCATGTCCATACCCGACACCACAAAGGCTGCAGCCGTTACGGATATGAAAAACGCCGAGCCGAAGGTCAGAAAGAAAAGCGGCGCCGCGTTCTTTGCAGGCCTGACGGGTTCATATGATCCGATGTCGCAGCCGAGAAAGCTGCTTACCTCTTTATAGGCGTCCTCTCTTTTCACGAGAGGCATCAGCAGGGGCTCCTCCGTGCTTGCCCCACCTTCTCCGTATCCGACGGCATACACGTAAAGGCAGCCTTTCCCGGCAAAGCGCATGAAAAGCGACTGTTCGAAGTTGAAGCCGCTTATCTTCTCCTTTGGAAGCACGTAGTCCTTCTTATTCAGAAGCCCGTAGCTTATCCTTATATTTTTCTCATCTTCTCTTATGGTAAAATTATAGTACCTTATAAAGGAACCGACAGCCCCTGCTGCGGCGGAAAGTATGAAAAAAATCACCGCCAGAACGAGAACGGTTCTGCCGAGACCGATTCCCAGGCCTAAGAAGAAGCCTGCCGCCTGCTCCGTCAGATTTTCCGTGTTAACTATCCATGAAAGATAAGTGCTTGCCGCTCCGTAAAGAGCAAAAACCGCAGCAACGAGCTTCCAGAACATGGAGCCCTTTGATTTCAAAAATCCCATGAGAAGAAGTTCTGAAGCCGGCGATATGTGGCGGACAGTGTATGATTCCCTGGCGACCGACGCTGCCTGAGCGGCAGTCTCAACATTTTCAGTGCCGGTCTCCGCTTTCTTATGTGATACGAGAATTTTCTGAAGTTCCTCTGCCCTCTTCCCGCTAAATATCATGGAAATCTTGCTCTCCGTGCTGGAAAGATTGCTTCCGTTATCCACGGTCAGCTTCTTTGCGCCGAAAATCCTGTAGAATACTTTGGCCGAAACGTCCACGGAGGTGATAGATGAAAGAGGAACCTCCTGAACGGATTTTGATATGAAGCCTTTTCTGACGATAAGATGGTCGCCCTTTACCTCGTATGTAGTGCAGAGGTACGATACGATCCTTCCAAGAGGCCCGATGACAGCTATAACCAGAAGAACCGTGTTCTCTAAAAGCGCATCGATGTTTCCTCTGATGACGGCATATGCGATTGCAAGAATCGTAAGACTGAAGTCGGCGAGAAAGTTATCAAATATGTAAAGAGGGCTTCCCTTGACAGGTCCGAAATTCATTACAGAACCCCTCTTTCCGCCACTCTGCTGTAAAGCCGCGACTTAAGCTTATCGACTATGTCATTGGCTGTTTCTTCCGTAAGTCCCGGAATTTCATAGGTTCCGCTGGCAAGGCTGATTTCCACCTTATACAGCCCGTAGCGTTTCATTACAGGACCTTGCTTCGTAGTTATGTCCTGAATTCTGATTACAGGCACAACCGCCTCGCTGACCCAGTGAACGCCATGTCTTATGACAACTCTGTCATCGGTGATGTAATAGCCCCACTGTCTGTACTCAAGTCTGTTGAGAAAAAGCGGATCCGCCAAAGCCAGCATCAGCCAGATTCCGCACGCTCCGCATATTAAAATCTTCCAGATGAGCGCCAGCCCCGAGGTAAGTGTAAAATACAGTATTACCCCTTCGATAACCACCGTTACGGCTATCAGAATAAAGCTGGAAGTCATCATACAATTTATAAACCTCTCATCCGGTTTTTGAAATTCCATTATCTGTTCTCCTTAGATGTCACGACAAATCACCTGTCTCCTATCATATAGTCTTGCGGCCGCGAAAGCAAGGAAATTAATCGTTTTAATGCATCAAAATACGATAAAAGGACGATGGGGTCAAAGCCACCCGCCATGCCGTTGTTAATCGAAACGAAGCTGAGATGACAGAGCGAAGTAGACGGTCACGTCCTCCTCTCCCCTGACTTCAAAATATTCAAGTTTTCCGTTTTCATCCAACTGCGCTGACCCCGATATGTCTTTGTTAATCGGATTTCCGAAACTCTTCAGCACGACCTTCGCAGTAAAGTCGTATCCGCCGTCTGTTATCGTCATTTCAAAGTCGGTAACTTCCATATCGACGACATGTATGTAGGCCATATACGGTATATCGTACTCCGCAGAAGCTATAAATCTATCGAAGCACTCCTCTGTCATATAAGGCTCGAATCTTTCATAAACCCATGGTGGAAGAGCTGTGTTTACGGTATTTTCCGTCGTCTGAACCTCTCCTGTCCCGTCAGAGCCGCTTTTTATATCATCGTATTCCGCTTTTGACAGCTCAGTAAACATGCCCTCGACGACACGCTTAAGGCCGAACTCTCTGCTATCCGTAAGCTTTGCCAGGAGAACGTCCTTATGCCCGTCTGTTATATAAATCTCCCGTATCTTCCCCTCACTGTTATCAAAGCAGGCGCTGAATTCTCCGCTGTACTCGTCATTAAATCTGTAAAACGGATAATCGTAGTAATATGCGGTAATATATGCCCTGTCTCCTTCGACTTTTAAATCCGCCTTATCAAAAGCCGCACCCGGTTCCACAGACATTCCATGGACTTCTATTTCGCTTTTTTTTACATCGATATCAAAGCGGACTTCTCCGTTGCACCCTTTCGGCGCAGATGAAGTTAATAGATATACTCCTGCACAGATTATCGCTAATAGCACGATAAAAACAACTGTTTTTGCACGTTTTGACATCACAATCCCCTCCTTGCATCAAATTGAATGTTTAAAGATATTTTATCATAGTGTAGAAAAAAAACAATCTATAATCACAAATAGTTACTAAAAAGCCGGAACAGGTATCGCAAGTGATATCAGTTTGGTTAAATGCTGCGAAGCATATCATAAAACCAAATTTTATTGGTCACTTTCATATTTCGGCGGATAAAAAGCAAAAATAATCGCTGATTTCAGCCCGTTTAAGGTTAAAATCAGCGATTTTTGCGGTTATTTTACCTCTATTTGCCCCATGTAGTGTGTTTTTCTTTGGTTTTCTTTCTCGTAAAACGCGATAAGACCAAAGGATTTTGGTTTTTCGATAGTGTTATTGGCATATGACCAAACCCGTGGGGTGCAGGGCACCCTCACCTGTCGACTCATCTATTTAAAGTACTTCACTGCCGATCTGAACATTCCCATGTCGTAATTTCCGGCAACGTTCTTATAGAGGTTCTTTCCTACGCGTTCGGAGTGTCCCATCTTGCCGAAGACTCTGCCGTCAGGAGAAGTGATTCCCTCGATAGCGTAATATGAGCCGTTAGGATTGAACTGAATGTTTCCAGTGGCATTTCCGTTAAAATCCACGTACTGAGTAGCTATCTGACCGTTTTCCGCAAGCTTTCTGATAAGCGCCTCCTCTGCGATGAACCTTCCCTCTCCGTGTGAAATTGGAACGGTAAAGATATCACCCGGCTTTGTTTCCGCAAGCCAAGGCGACTTATTGGAAGCGATTCTCGTCATAACCAGCTTCGACTGGTGACGGCCGATTTCATTGAAGGTAAGGGTCGGACAGCTCTCGTCCGTATCCGTTATCTTTCCGTAAGGCACCAGTCCCAGCTTTATGAGAGCCTGGAATCCGTTGCATATACCTGCCATCAGGCCGTCCCGCTTTTCCAGAAGGTCTTCAACGGCCTCTTTAATCTCACCGTTTCTGAAGAAAGCCGTGATGAATTTTCCGGAACCGTCAGGCTCGTCTCCTCCGGAGAATCCGCCCGGAATGAAGATCATCTGCGACCCGTTTATCTTATGCGCGAATTCTTCGACAGAAGCGGATACTGCATCAGATGTAAGGTTGTTTATTACGAATATTTCAGGCTCGGCCCCTGCTGCAGCAAAGGCTTTAGCCGAATCGTACTCGCAGTTGGTTCCCGGAAATACAGGAATAAGAACCTTCGGCTGAGCCGTCTTAACTCTGCACGTGTACCTTTCCGAAGCTTCGTATGTGATGTTCTCCTCTTTAACAGGTGAAGTCTCTATGTTGCAAGGATAGATTCCTTCAAGTTTATCCTCGTAAGCTCTTTCAATTTCCGCCATATCGGCCTTTTCGCCTGCGAAGGCAAGAGAGTAATCAGCAGTCGTCCTTCCCAGCTTTACAGCGGTAAATCCTTCCGCATCCGCCCACTTTGAGGCAAGCTCTTCGCTGCACCTGTCGCAGCCCGTCTCCACGATAAAGGAACCGTATGCGTATCCGAAAATATCCTCCTCTGAAATTCCCTCATCAAATGCGAACCCTGTCCTGTTTCCAAGAGCCATCTTCATAACGGCTTCGGCGACTCCGCCGTATCCCGGCGTATATGCGGCAACTATTTTTCCGTCTGCGGAAGCGTCGTGCACCGCATCAAAAAGCTTCTTAAGAGCCTCTCCTCTCGGCAGCCCTTCCTCGTCCCTGTCAGAAGTTAACATAAATACATTATGGTTAGCTCCTTTGAATTCCGGTGAAATAATCTCAGAAGCGTCCGCAGTTGTTATCGCAAAGGATATGAGTGTCGGAGGAACGTCGATATCCTCAAAGCTTCCACTCATGGAATCCTTTCCGCCTATGGCAGCAACACCCAAATCCATCTGGGCCTTATAAGCGCCCAAAACGGCTGCAAGAGGTTTTCCCCACCGTGACGGTTCCCTTCCCGGCTTTTCAAAGTACTCCTGGAATGAAAGATAAGCCTCGTCAAAGGATGCGCCGGTCGCTATAAGCTTGGAAACGGATTCCACTACCGCAAGATATGCTCCTCTGTAAGGGCTTGCGGATGAAATATAAGGGTTGAATCCGTAGGACATTACGGAACACGTATCGGCATTCTTTGTCTCCGATGAAATCAGATTTACCATGGCCTGAATCGGCGTTCTCTGGTACTTTCCGCCGAAAGGCATGAGTACCGTTCCCGCTCCTATGGTGGAGTCAAAGCGTTCAGAAAGTCCCCTTCCCGAGCATACGTTAAGATCGGAAGCCAGAGCTTTCATCTTATCTCCAAATGTTCCCACGGTAAGCTTTTCGTTTACAGGTCTTTCGTCTGTGCATGAAGGCTCCGGAATTTCTATGTCTATGTGCTTTTCCGCGCCGTTGGTATCCAGGAACGCCCTTGAAATATCAACGATAGCCTTGTCGTTCCAGTAGATCTTAAGCTGAGGTTCTGCCGTTACACGCGCCACTATGGTGGACTCCAGGTTTTCAAGGCGCGCAAGCTCCATGAACCTGTCGGCATCGTCCTTTCCTACGACTACGGCCATTCTCTCCTGAGATTCGCTTATGGCAAGCTCGGTTCCGTCAAGTCCCTCGTACTTTTTAGGTACGGCATTGAGGTTTATTGAGAGTCCGTCTGCCAGCTCGCCTATAGCGACCGAAACTCCTCCTGCTCCGAAATCGTTGCACCGTTTTATGAGCCTTGAAGCCTCAGGATTTCTAAAAAGTCTCTGCAGCTTTCTTTCCTCCGGAGCGTTACCCTTCTGAACCTCCGCTCCGCATTCGGCAAGGGAGTCGAGGGTGTGAGATTTCGAAGAACCGGTAGCTCCTCCGCAGCCGTCACGTCCCGTTCTGCCGCCTAAAAGAATTACTATATCGCCGTCTATGGGTCTTTCGCGTCTTACATTTTCAGCCGGAGCGGCGGCTACTACTGCGCCTACCTCCATACGCTTTGCAACGTATCCGGGATGGTAAAGCTCTGATACCTGCCCCGTTGCAAGTCCTATCTGATTGCCGTAGGAGCTGTATCCTGCGGCCGCTGTGGTCACAATCTTTCTCTGAGGAAGCTTACCCTTCAAAGTTTCCGAAACCGGTTTAAGCGGGTCGGCAGCGCCCGTAACTCTCATAGCGGAATAAACGTAGCTTCTTCCCGAAAGCGGGTCTCTGATCGCTCCGCCTATACACGTTGCGGCTCCGCCGAAAGGCTCGATTTCTGTCGGATGATTGTGAGTTTCATTCTTGAAAAGCAGCAGCCACTTTTCTGTTTCGTTTCCGAACTTCACGTCTACTTTGACCGTGCAGGCGTTAATCTCCTCGGACTCGTCCAGACCGTCTAAAAGTCCTCTCGCCTTAAGGGATTTGGCGGCGATGGTTCCGATGTCCATAAGGGTTATCGGCTTTGTTCTGCCCAGCGCTTTTCTCGTATTGAGATAATCCTCGTATGTTTTCTGCGCCAGAGCATCCTCGAACACTACGTCGTCGATTATGGTGTTGAAGGTAGTGTGACGGCAGTGGTCTGACCAGTAGGTATCGATTACCTTTATCTCGGTGATGGTAGGATTCCTGTCAAGACTTCTGAAATACTCCTGACAGAACTTAAGATCACCGAGGTCCATGGCAAGGCCACGGTCTTCTATCATTTCGGCAAGGCCAGCTTCGTCAAGGCCGTTAAATCCGTCAAGGATTTCAACCTCTGTAGGAATCTCATATTCGGTCCTGAGGGTTTTAAACTCTCCCAGCGCTGCTTCTCTTGATTCAACCGGATTTATAACGTAGCTCTTTATCTCGTCGTACTGCGCGTCTGTAATATCTCCGGAGAGAACGTATACCTTTGCCGTTCTTACGTCGGGACGCTCGCTCTTTGAGATAAGCTGGATACACTCCGATGCGGAGTTTGCTCTCTGGTCGAACTGTCCCGGGAGATATTCCACCGCAAAAACCCTGTCTTTTTCGGAAACGTCGAGGGTTCTGTATGTGTCGTCTACCTGAGGCTCGGAGAAAACCGTGGAGATTACGCTCTCAAAGAGTGCCTCGTCGATGTTTTCCACATCGTACCTGTTCACAATGCGAAGAGATTTCAGCCCTCTGATTCCGAGAAGCTCAACGAATTCTTTCTTCAGAGCGGCAGCCTCATGAGCGAACAGCGGTTTCTTCTCAACATAAATTCTGTATACCATCTTACTCCTCCAATGCTTTGAGAGCTCTCTGACCTATGTCTCTTCTGTAGAAGGAATTCTCAAAGAATATCTCTCCAACGGACCTGTACGCGGCGGCAACGGCCTCCTGAAGCGTTTTTGCCGTTTCGGTCACGCCCAGAACTCTTCCGCCGCTGGTGACAAGCTTTCCGTTCTCGTCAAGCTTTGCTCCGGCAACGTAGACGTTATTCACGTAGTCAGGGATATTTATCGGATATCCCTTTTCGTAGGAAACCGGATATCCCTTTGACGCCATAACGACGCAGCAGGCCGAGTCGTCGGAAAATCTCACGTCTGCCTCGTCAAGAGTTCCCTCCGACACGTGAACCATTATGTCGAACAGATCGCTTTCAAGGAGAGGCAGAACCACCTGGGTTTCAGGATCTCCGAAGCGGCAGTTGTATTCTATAACCTTAGGGCCGTCGTCCGTTATCATCAGGCCGAAGTAAAGGCATCCCGAAAAGCTCCTGCCCTCTTTATTCATGGCGGCCATGGTCGGAAGGAATATCTCCTCGGCGCAGCGATCGGCTACTTCCTTCGTGTAGTACGGATTAGGCGCCACCGTTCCCATTCCGCCTGTATTAAGGCCTTTGTCTCCGTCCAGGGCGCGCTTGTGATCCATGGAGGAAACCATAGGGATAAGCGTGTTTCCGTCCGTAAAGGAAAGAACGGAAACCTCAGGACCTGTGAGAAACTCTTCTATTACAACGCAGCTTCCGCTTTCGCCGAACACCTTGTCCTCCATCATGGATTTCACGGCTTTTTCGGCTTCCTCTAAGGTCTCTGCGATTATTACGCCTTTTCCCAGGGCAAGGCCGTCAGCCTTGACCACTATAGGCATGTCGCATGTTTTGAGATATTCGAGAGCTTCGTTCATATCCGTGAAGGTTTCGTACTTTGCGGTAGGAATGCCGTACTTTTTCATAAGCTCCTTGGAGAATGCCTTGCTTCCCTCTATTATTGCGGCCTTTTTGTCAGGACCGAAGCACGGAATTCCCTCCGCCTTCAGCATGTCAACAAGACCCATCACCAGCGGGTCGTCCGGCGCTACAACTGCAAATTCAATGGCGTTCTTCTTTGCAAAATCAACTATTGCCTCAAGGTCAGTCGCCTTTATATCGACGCACTCCGCATCTTTTGCGATTCCGCCGTTGCCCGGCAGCGCGTAGATTTTGTCAACCTTGGGACTTTCCTTTATTTTTTTGATTATGGCGTGCTCTCTTCCTCCGCCGCCGACAACCATTACTTTCATTTCCGTCTCGCCTCCTAAAGCCTTACCCGGCCATCAGTGATGGAACAGCCTGATTCCGGTAAACGCAGTAACCATGCCGTATTTGTTGCATACTTCGAGGACGTTGTCGTCCCTTACCGATCCGCCCGGTTCGGCAATGTATGAAACTCCGCTCTTCTTAGCTCTTTCGATATTGTCTCCGAACGGGAAGAATGCGTCGCTTCCCAAAGCCACACCCGTAATAGTATCGAGATATGCTCTCTTTTCCTCCGGGGTGAACGGTTCCGGCCTTCTTGTAAACAGCTTCTGCCACTGACCGTCTCCCAGAACGTCGTCGCACTCGTCTCCCAGATATACGTCTATGGCGTTATCCCTGTCAGCTCTTCCTATCTCGTCCTTAAACGGCAGATTTATAACTATATCGGCCTGTCTGAGATGCCAGAAGTCGGCTTTGTTTCCCGCAAGCCTGGTGCAGTGTATTCTGGACTGCTGTCCCGCTCCCACACCTATCGCCTGTCCGTCCACAGCGTAGGCAACGGAGTTGGACTGAGTGTATTTCAGAGTAATCAGGGCAACTATGAGATCTCTTACGGCCGTCTCCGGAAGTTCCTTGTTTTCGGTCACTATATTCTTAAGGTCGTCTGCCGTGATAAGCTTATCGTTTCTGTTCTGACAGAACGTGATTCCAAATACCTGCTTCTTTTCCTCAGGCTCCGGCACATAGTCGGGGTCAATCTGAACGATGTTGTAATTGCCCTTTTTCTTGGACTTCAGAATCTCAAGAGCCTCGTCCGTGTATCCCGGGGCTATGATGCCGTCGGATACCTCTCTCTTTAATATCATGGCGGTGGTCTTGTCGCATGTCTCGCTTAATGCTACCCAGTCTCCGAATGAGGACATTCTGTCCGTTCCTCTGGCTCTCGCGTAAGCCGTGGCAATAGGCGAATCGTCAAGACCCTCTATGTCGTCGACAAAACATGCCTTCTTGAGAACGTCGCTCATCGGCACCGCAACGGCCGCCGACGTAGGGCTTACGTGTTTGAATGAGGTGGCGGCAGGCATCTTCAGGCTCTCGCTGAGCTCTTTTACAAGCTGCCAGCTGTTAAAGGCGTCGAGAAAGTTTATGTATCCCGGACGTCCGTTTAAGATGGATATAGGAAGGTCGTTTCCGTTTTCCATAAATATCTTAGCCGGCTTCTGATTGGGGTTGCAGCCGTACTTCAGCTCAAATTCCTTCATTTTCTACGCCTCCTGACCGTATTTGTTTATGAGTCTGTCTTCGTATTCTCCGCTGGCAATGTCCGTATATCTGACGTACAGGGAAATTCTGTTGTCCTCGTCGAGATTTTCCCATACGTCGGCGGTAAATTCGTCTATGTCGTCCGGGACGGTTACCAGCTCCGGATCCGCCGTAAATGTCGGAATCGGACTTCCGTCGCACATGTACGTGTGTATGAATCTTCCCTCTCCCGGGATAGACTCGTAGTTGTAGAAAAACCTGCTGCATGCGGTTCCTTCGGAATCGGCGCTCTTTAAGATGCTGAGCTTAAACCTTAAAGGCCCGTCCCCGCGCCCGGAACCGTTAAGGTCTATGATTCCGCTGATTCTCGGCGTCCAGTTCGGATAGTCAGGCTCGAAGGCTCTCGTCATGAGAGCGTCCTCAAAGCTCTTTCCGTGAGCGAGGAAATCGTATACCGTATCGGTCTGGTCTCCGTTGGTGACGATTATCGAATCTCCGAAAATCTTAACGGGATAGTATATGATAAGGCTCGGATCCTCTACTTTAGTCGCATCATAAGGCAGGATCTTCAGATTTCTGCCTTCCTTTATGAAAACTCTGTTTCTGCTGTTGGCGCTTCTTCCCATGATAAAATAGGCGCATACAGCCTTTGTTCCGTCAGGAGAAAGACCGATGGCAATTCCTCTTCCTACGTACGAATTTCCTTTAATTCTCTCTCCGATGGATTTCTTTTCGTATATGTTCATTTAAATCTCACCTTTCAGTATCTGCAGGCTTACCCTTTCGACGGCCGCCGGAAGAAGTATCCACTCCGCTTCCTCCATGACCCGTCTCTGCAGCGTCTCCGGAGTGTCGTCCTCTCTTATGTCCACCGCCTTCTGGTAGATAATCTTTCCTCCGTCGGGTATCTCGTTGACGAAGTGAACAGTTGCTCCCGTGACCTTTACGCCGTAATCGAGGGCCTTCTCGTGAACGTGAAGGCCGTAGCAGCCTTTGCCGCAGAAGGACGGAATGAGAGAAGGATGGACGTTGATTATCCTGTTCTCATAGTGTCTGATGAAGTCGGCGCTCAAAATCTTCAGAAAGCCTGCAAGGACGATAAGCTCGATTTCGTCCTCCTTCAGCTTTTTTAGGAGTTCTGCCTCGTCTTTAAACACAAAGCCCGGTATACCGGCGTTTTTTGCCCTTTCAAGGGCATATGCATTCGCCTTGTTGGATGCAACCAGGGCTATTTCTGCAGACTTTATCCTGCCGGAACCCACCGCATCGATGATTGCCTGAAGATTGGTGCCTCCTCCAGAAACGAGAACCGCAGTTCTCACCTTCAGCATATGGTCACGCCCTCTCCCTTTATGGTCTCTCCGAGGATATACGCATCTTCTCCCGCAGCCTTCAGGACCTCTATTGCCTTTTCTGCATCTTCATTAGAAACGATTACGGTCATGCCCACGCCCATGTTGAATGTGTTGAACATGTCTCTTTCAGGTATGTTTCCCGTCTTTGCGATAAGGTCAAATATCGGAAGAACTCTCACATCTTCTCTCTTTATTCTGACTCCGATTCCCTCAGGCAGGCTTCGCGGAATGTTCTCGTAGAATCCTCCTCCCGTAATGTGAGCGATGGATTTTACCTTTACCTTTTCCAAGAGAGCCTTTACAGCCTTAACGTATATTCTGGTAGGCGTGAGAAGCGTCTCTCCCAGAGATTTTCCGCCGAGCTCCTCAAGAGGCTTCTTTATATCGCTGCTTTCCACGTCGAAAACCTTTCTCACCAGTGAGAATCCGTTGGAATGTACGCCTGAAGACGGAAGGGCGATGAGTACGTCTCCTTCTTTCACGGAGGTCTTGTCTAGGATCTTCGATTTATCCACAACTCCTACCGCAAAGCCTGCAAGGTCATATTCGTCCTCGGGATAAAATCCCGGCATTTCGGCCGTTTCGCCTCCAGTAAGCGCCGCTTCGGACTGAACGCAGCCTTCGGCAACGCCGCTGACTATCTGGGCGATTTTTTCGGGATAGTTCTTTCCGCACGCGATATAATCCAGGAAGAAAAGAGGCTTTGCTCCTGCGCAGATTATATCGTTTACGCACATGGCGACACAGTCAATTCCCACCGTGTCGTGCTTATCCATGAGAAAGGCCATTCTGAGCTTAGTACCCACCCCGTCGGTTCCGGCAACGAGAACAGGGGTTTCGATTCCCGTCATGTCAAGCTCAAAGAGCCCGCCGAAGCCGCCTATATCCGAAGTATTTCCGAAAACCATGGTTTTCGCTATGTGGCTTTTCATAAGCTCTACGGCTTTATATCCCGCCGTAATATCTACGCCGGCGGCTTTATAGCTTTCACTGAAGCTTTTTTCCATGATAAGGCTCCTTTCCACCTGCTATTCGTTATCTTTATCCTTGTTTTCGCTTATCTTCGTTTCAAATCTGTTCTTATGGGTAACGGCAGGAACCTCCGTCGGATACTCCCCGCTGAAGCAGCTGTCGCAGTATCCTACTCCCGGAGTGGTTCCGATGAGCATGTAGAGGTGATCCACGCTCAGATATCCCACGCTGTCCGCGCCTACGATTCCTGCGATTTCGGAAAGCTCGTACTTACATGCGATGAGGTTTTCCCTGGAATCGATGTCCGTTCCGTAGTAGCAAGGATTGGTAAACGGTGGAGCTGAAGATCTTACGTGAACCTCCGTTGCGCCTGCCTCTCTGAGAAGGCTTACGATTCTCGTGATGGTGGTTCCTCTCACTATGGAATCGTCCACGAGAACGACTCTCTTTCCTTTGACTGTTTCAGCCAGTACGTTAAGCTTGATTCTGACTTTGTCCTCTCTCGTCTTCTGCCCCGGCGCGATAAACGTTCTGCCGATATATTTGTTCTTTATGAATCCTGTGCCGTATGGAATCCCGGACTGCTTGGCGTATCCCATGGCTGCCGAAAGTCCCGAATCAGGTACCCCTATTACAACGTCGGCCTGAACGGGATGCTCCATTGCAAGGCATGCGCCGGCCTTCATTCTGGCTTCGTGTACGCTGACGCCGTCCACTACGGAGTCAGGACGTGCAAAATAGATATGCTCGAATATGCAGAGCTTCTTAGGCGCTTTGCCGCAGTGATCCTTTATGGATCTTATGCCATCCTTTTCGAATATGAGGATTTCTCCAGGTTCAACATCTCTCACGTACTTGGCGCTTACGGAATCGAGAGCGCATGTCTCCGATGCGATGATGTACGTTCCGTCGGAAGTCACGCCGTAGCAGAGAGGTCTGAAGCCGTGAGGGTCTCTTACAGCTATAAGCTTTGCCGGGCTCATGATAACCAGAGAATACGCGCCCTTTATCTTATCCATGGTCTTGTTTACGGCCGACTCTATGGAATCGGTGGCGATGCGCTCCTTGGTTATGATGTATGAGATTACTTCGGTGTCGCTGGTGGTATGGAAAATGGAACCTGCAAGTTCCAGCTCCTGTCTCAGCTCGTAGGAATTAACCAGGTTTCCGTTATGGGCAAGAGCCATCCTGCCCTTGTGATGGTTTATGACTACCGGCTGGGAATTAAGTCTGTCGCTTGCGCCTGTGGTGCCGTATCTTACGTGGCCCACCGCCATATTTCCGAAGCCGAGGTTTTCTAAAATCTCAGGTGTGAACACGTCGTTTACAAGTCCGCTGTCTTTGTAGTAGTTGAAAACTCCGTCGTCGTTGACAACGATACCGCAGCTCTCCTGTCCTCTGTGCTGAAGAGCAAAAAGTCCGTAATATGTTGTGCTTGCCACATTCTGTCTCTCGGCGCCGAACACTCCGAATACGCCGCATTCTTCTCTTAAACTGCTCATTTTTCGTTTTCTCCCGTTATGTTACTATTCGCCTAAAAGTCTTTTTCTTACTTCCGCATACGCCCCTTCGACGTTGCCCAGGTCTCTTCTGAATCTGTCCTTATCCAGCTTTTCTCCGGTCTTTGCGTCCCAGAAGCGGCAGGTATCAGGGGAAATCTCGTCTGCGAGAACGATGGTTCCGTCAGAGGTCTTTCCGAACTCAAGCTTGAAGTCTATAAGGTCGATGCCGACTTCCGCAAGATACTTTGTAAGTATATCGTTTACCTTAAGAGCGTAGTCTTTGATGGTTTCAAGTTCTTCCTCGGTGGCGTATCCCATGGCCAGAATGTGATAGTCGTTTACCATAGGATCTCCCAGGTCGTCGTCCTTGTAGCAGAATTCGAGAACCGTCTTAGGCATTCTGAATCCTTCCTCGAGACCCAGTCTCTTGGCAAGGGAGCCTGCAGCAACGTTTCTGGCTATAACTTCCAGAGGTACGATGGACACTCTCTTAACAACTGTTTCTCTGTCGTTAAGCTCCTCGACAAAGTGTGTAGGTATGCCTTTTTCCTCCAGCATCTTCATGAGATAGTTGGTAACTCTGTTGTTGATTGCGCCCTTTCCTAAGATGGTGCCCTTCTTCTGGCCGTTGAAAGCGGTGGCGTCGTCCTTATAGGAAACTATGCACAGTTCCGGATCGTCTGTAGCATATACCTTCTTTGCCTTTCCCTCATACATCTGTTCTCTTTTTTCTACACTCATTTCATTTTCCTCCTGGTAAATATCCGATGAAACATTATTTATTAAATTTATTCTCAAGATCGGCGTTCTTAGCAAGAACCTTTTCTGCGGCAGTCTTTCTCTGCGCGTCAAGCTTTTCGGCAAGGTCCGCATCCTCCACGGCGAGAATCTGAGCTGCAAGAAGAGCCGCATTCTGCGCGCCGTCTATGGCAACTGTTGCAACGGGAATTCCTCCCGGCATCTGAACCGTGGAAAGGAGCGCGTCCAGACCGTCAAGGGTGGATGACTTTACAGGTATTCCTATAACCGGAAGAGTCGTAGAGGCGGCAATTGAACCGGCAAGATGGGCAGCCTTTCCTGCAGCTGCGATTATGGCTCCGAAACCGTTTTCTCTCGCCTTCTCGGTGAACTCCTTAACCTGTACCGGCGTTCTATGAGCCGAGTATACGTGAACCTCGTAAGGTATCTCAAGCTCAGAAAGCTGGTTTATGGCTTTTTCCACTACGGGAAGGTCGCTGTCGCTTCCCATTATGATTCCGATCTTTTTCATCTTTATCCTCCATTTACAAAAAACGCATACAGCCTGCAGATTTTTTACGCTAAAAAAGCAGGCATAATAAATTTATCACACCTGCATTTCCAATTCAACGTTCGTTCAGAAAAATCCCGATTTTAACATGTTTTAAATTTTAAAATGAGACGAAAATCGCTATTTTACCGAACTATAAAATGCAGTCATGATATTATCGTTCGTAAAACTATCTCTGCGAATCAAGATAGCTCTGCATGATAATAACCGCAGCCTGTTTATCGATTACGTCCTTTCTCTTCTTGCGGCTCACGTCAGCGTCTATGAGAACTCTTTCAGCCATTACGGTAGTGAACCTTTCGTCCTGCCAGACCACGTTCACCTTTTGCATGCCGGTGCTTCTCATCTTATTCTCCAGCATGGTTCTGAACACTCTCACCTTTTCGGTCTGAACGCTGTCGGTTCCGTTCAGATTCAGTGGAAGTCCTATGACCACCGTATCGCAGTCATATTCCCTTATGAGATCCATAACCTTACCGCAGTCCTTCCTGATTCCGACTCTTTCGATGGTGGTAAGTCCCTGCCCCGTAATTCCAAGCTCGTCGCTTAACGCCACACCTATGGTCTTATCTCCTACGTCAAGAGCAAT
This sequence comes from uncultured Bacillota bacterium, assembly GCA_949287095.1. GTDB lineage: Bacteria > Bacillota > Clostridia > Peptostreptococcales > Anaerovoracaceae > Avanaerovorax. Next base: position 59,043 of record CASEFA010000018.1, on the reverse strand, counting down.
TTTTCTCATTTATTCTCCTTTAATCACGAAAAGCGGCAGGTTAACCCTGCCGCTCCTGCGGTAAACTATTTCTTAAGATACTCTTTCAGAATTTCTTCTACGAGATCGTCTCTGTCTATACGGCTAATCATCATCCTGGCATTATTGTGACTGGTAATGTAGGAAGGGTCGCCGGAAAGAATGTACCCGACCATCTGGTCGATACCGTTATATCCTCTTTCTTCCAGAGCTGCGTAAACTTCCTCCAGAACTTCTCTGGTGGTCTTCTGCTGAGTCTTAGCTGCATCAAACATTATAGTCTTTCTTTCCATAATCACGAACCTCCTTTAATGGTCTACCTTGATTATACTACTTCAAAAGCGATTCCGCAACAGTAAATGCGTCAGAAATTTTAGAAGAGTCTTTTGCGCCTGCCTGAGCCATGTCGGCTTTACCGCCGCCTCCTCCGCCGCAGGCCGCCGCTATTTCCTTAACAAGCTTTCCTGCGTGAACTCCGGCCTCCACCAGATCGTCCGTTACTGATACGAGGAACGTAACCTTAGGCTCGTTCACTGCGGCGAGAACCATTACAACTCCCTTATACTTCTTCTTTATATCGTCGGAAAGACTTCTCAGCTCGTCTATTCCCGCACCGTCGAATTTAACGGTTATGAGCTTCTTTCCGTTTATCTCCTTAGCGTTTTCATAAAGGTCTCCCGCTGCGTCACCCATTGCGGCCTTCTTCGCCTCGTCAAGCTCCTTCTTCACAGCCTTAAGTTCCGCCGCCGTTGCAGCCGCCTTTTCCGCAAGGGATGCTGGAACCGTCTTAAGCGCCGCAGAAGCATCCTTTATGGCAGCTTCCTCAGCCTCTTCCCTTTTCAGAAGTCCCAGACCCGTTACGGCCTCTATTCTTCTTACTCCGGAAGCAACTCCCGCCTCGGATACTATCTTGAAAGCTCCTATCTGACCGGTGTTGCCTACGTGGATACCTCCGCAGAGTTCTCTGCTCACGTCTCCGCAACTTACCATTCTCACGATATCGCCGTACTTTTCGCCGAAGAGCGCCATTGCCCCCTTTGCTCTGGCCTCGTCCATGGTCATCTCGGCAGCCTCCACAGGTATAAATCTGAGGATGTTCTCGTTGACCATGTTTTCAACTTCTTTAAGCTGTTCCGCCGTTACGGCTTCAAAGTGCGTAAAGTCAAAACGCAGCGCTTCATCGCTTACAAAGGAGCCTGCCTGCTGAACATGGCTTCCCACGATTTTGCGAAGGGCGGCGTGGAGGAGATGGGTTGCCGTGTGATTTCTTGCAGAGGAGTTCCTTCTGAGAACGTCAACGCAGCATTTAACAACGTCTCCTTCGGAAAGGGCTCCCTTTGTCACCTCCACTCTGTGGGCGTATACGCCGTGGGATTTAGTAACGGAAACGACTTTTGCGGAGGACTCTCCGTCAAGAGTTGACATAATTCCTTTATCGCAAACCTGTCCGCCTCCTTCAGCGTAGAACGGAGTCTGATCCAGATATACGGTCACGGTCTGTCCGGCCTCCGCCTTTGAGACAGTTCCTGCTTCTCCGGTCATGGCGAGGATTTCCCCGTCAAATTCCGCAGCCTTATATCCTACGAAAATGGTCTCCGGCACGTCAACGGCGGTGACGGCTTCCTTCCAGCCCTCCTCGTCTGCAGCCTTTCTTCCCGCTCTTGCCATTTCCTTCTGCTTTTCCATGTGTGCGGCAAAGCCGTCTTTGTCGAATCCGAAGCCCTCTTCTTCAAGAATCTCCTCAGTAAGCTCCGGCGGGAATCCGTAGGTATCGTAAAGTCTGAACACCTTCTCTCCGTCGAGAACGGTCTTTCCGGAAATCTTCAGTTCTTCGATGTATTCTCCGATAATGGAAGTTCCCTGGTCGATGGTTGAAGCGAACTTCTCCTCCTCCACGGATATTATCTTCTTAATGTATTCCTGCTTTTCGGCAATTTCAGGATAAGCCTCACCCGAAACTTTAACTACTCTGTCGACGAGACCCGAAAGGAAACCGCCTTTGATTCCTAAAAGCTTTCCGTGACGGGCGGCGCGCCTTATGAGGCGGCGAAGAACGTAGCCTCTTCCCTCGTTGGAAGGAATGATTCCGTCTCCTATCATAAATACCATGGACCTGAGATGGTCGGTTATGATGCGGACCGAAACGTCCGTAGGAAGCTCTCCGTCTTTATAGTCAATCTTCGCAAGCTCCGTAACTCCGTCTCTGATGTATTTGATAGTATCTATGTCAAATATGGAGTCAACTCCCTGACAGATGCAGGCGATTCTCTCAAGGCCCATTCCCGTGTCGATATTAGGATGAGCCAGATCCGTGTAGGTTCCGTCCTCTTCCCTCGAAAACTGCGTGAAAACGTGATTCCAGAACTCTATATATCTGTCGCACTCGCAGCCCGGCTTGCAGTCAGGCTTTCCGCAGCCGTACTCCTCTCCTCTGTCGAAGTATATCTCGGAGCACGGGCCGCAAGGTCCCAGACCGATTTCCCAGAAGTTATCGTCCTTTCCCAGTCTTACGATTCTCTCCTCTGGCACACCGAGTTTCTTCCAGATCTCGTAAGCGTCGTCGTCGTCCTCGTAGACGGAAGCCCAGAGTCTCTCCTCAGGAAGCTTGAGATATTCGGTTATGAACTCCCATCCCCAGGTCAGGGACTGCTCCTTAAAGTAATCTCCGAAGGAGAAGTTACCCAGCATCTCGAAGAACGTGCCGTGGCGTGCAGTCTTTCCGACGTTTTCTATATCTCCGGTTCTGATGCACTTCTGACATGTGGTCATGCGCTTTGCCGGCGGCGTCTCAAGTCCTGCAAAGTAAGGCTTCAGAGGCGCCATTCCGGAGTTAATGAGAAGAAGGGAGCGGTCGTTCTGCGGAATCAGAGACGCGCTCTTTGCAGGATAATGCTCCTTGCTCACGTAAAACTCCCTGAACATCCTTCTTATATCGTTAAGTCCAAGTTTTTCCATTAATCTGTCCTCCTGAATGTTTATTGAAAAGCGTCCATTGTCTTCTTTATGGCTTCCGCAGCCGGAGACGACGCACTCTTTACGAATAGATAAACCTTTATGAGCGGTTCCGTACCCGACGGCCTTATTATGGCGTGCTCGCCCGTGTCAAAGATGAGCTCCGTAACGTCGGCTTTCGGCAGTCCCGTATCGTCCTTCAGGTAATCGATTTTGTCCGTGACGGTCACACCGTGAAGGGCGCGCCTGTCGCTTCTGAAAAACTCCATTACCTTCCGGCGCTTTTCTTCGCCTTCAAGTCCTTCAAAAGCGTAGCTTCTGCCCCTGTCTATGCATACCTCGTATTCGTTAAAAATCTCCGAAAGCCGCTCCATCAGGTTCTTTCCCCTGCTCTTATAGTAAGCGGCCATTTCCGCGATGAGAAGAGCCGAGCTTATACCGTCCTTATCCCTTATGAACGGAACCGGCAGAAATCCGCAGCTTTCTTCAAATCCGAAGAAGCAGGAACCAGCGGCCCTTTCTTCCTTGTCGTTGAGAGAAATAATTTCTCCGATATATTTAAACCCCGTAAGGGTCTTTATCACTTTAATTCCGTGCCTCTCGGCTATTCTGTCCACAAGAGGCGTGGACACGATGCTCCGCACTATGAATGAATCCGGTTTAATCTCCTTAAACTTCGTCATATAGTCCAGCATAAGGATTCCCATCTGGTTTCCGCTTATTAAAACCTTGGTTCCGTCGTGGATGAGAGCAGCCCCCACCCTGTCCGAATCCGGGTCCGTGGCGATAATTATATCACCCTTTGTTTCGTCGAGAACCTTAAACGCCTCATTATATGCGGTAATCTTTTCTGGATTGGGAACGGGGCACGTGGCGAAAGTGCTGTCGGGCTCCGCCTGAGACGGCACCACCGTAACCTGTGAAAAGCCGGAACGCGAAAGAACATCGGCAACGTAATTTCGTCCTGCTCCGTTAAGCGGCGTATAGACAATCTTAAGCTCTTCGTTGCATATTCGGTTATTGTTAAAAGGCATCTCGGACAAAATCTGCAGCTTGAACTTCTCGCCGACCTCGTCACTTAATATCTCAATATTATCGGTTGACTCCGGTATTTCGTCAAAATAGTCAACGGCCTCGATGCGGCTCTGGATATCGTCCGCAACCTCTCCCGTCACCTGATAGCCTTCGGAGTTATAAACCTTATAGCCGTTGAAAATCTTAGGATTGTGGCTTGCCGTTATCATTATCCCAGCATCGCAGGATAACTCTCTGATAGCAAAGGACAAAACAGGTACCGGCGTCAGAACGGGAAATATGTACGCCCTTACTCCCGCCGCCGAAAGCACCCTTGCGGTCAGGCGCGCAAACTCCTCCGACATCTCCCTGCTGTCGTATGAAATGACCGCTTTCGGCTCCGCACATTCTGACAGGAGATACGAAGCCAGGCCTTTAGTCACGCGCCGGACAACGTACCGGTTTATCCTGTTGGTGCCGGCTCCGAGGATTCCCCGGATACCCGACGTGCCGAAGGTAAGCGGCTTATAGAAACTCTCCGCAAGCTCTTCCGGCTCGTTCTTAAGAGCCGCCAGTTCCGCCTGAGTATCCCCGTCGCCTTCGGTTTTCTCCAGCCACCTTCTATATTCAGATACTGATTTTTCATATATCGCAGCGTTTCCCATAGAGTCAAGTATACCATATATCGGCGGGAGTTGGAACAAAAAAGTACGGAGTTCATTACGTAAAGACACTGAATTTAAAACGGTTTCTGTTAAATCCTTAAAAAATTTTTTTCTTTCATAACAAGGCTGACCGTATCTCCAGGCGCAAAGGCTTCTATGTCTGACTTTCCTGCAACGATATACATTTTATCACCACACGTAACATGCCATATTATTTTACTTCCCATGAATTCTTTTGAAGATATATTCCCCGATAAAAAGATTTCCTCTCCTGAAGATGTAATACCTTCAGCTTCAGTATCAGCTTTTATATCGATATCTTCTGCTCTTATAAGGTACTCACCATCGGATGTTACATATCTGTTAAGTCCATAGTCTTCAAAAAAGTCTGCGACAAAAAAATCTATTGGCTTTCTGTATATTTCATCAGGTGTTCCCACCTGAATTATTTCACCATCTCTCATAACGGCAATTCTATCTGCGAGAAACATCGCTTCACTTTTATCATGCGTCACATATATCGTAGTAATTCCAAGTTTACTGTGAAGTGCTTTAAGTTCATATCTCAAGCGGATTCTAAGCTTCGCATCCAGGTTTGATAGCGGTTCATCCATAAGAAATGCTTCAGGCTCTCTTATTATTGCTCTGCCGATAGCTGTTCTCTGGCGTTCTCCACCGGATAATTCCGAAGGTTTTCTATTGAGAAGATCCATTATTTTCAGCATTTCTGCCGTCTTTTTTACTCTTTCGTCAATATCATGTTTTTTCATTCGCCTGATTTTTAAGGGAAAAGCAAGATTATTATACACAGTCATATTTTCATAAAGAGCGTAGTTTTGAAATACCATAGCGATATCTCTTTTTTTAGGTTCTGTATTTGTAATATCCTTATTGTTTAAGTAAATTTTCCCTTTAGTAGCCTTTTCCAGTCCGGCAGTCATCCTTAATACAGTAGATTTCCCGCATCCGGACGGTCCGACTATAACGATGAACTCCCCTTCTCTTACGTGGAGATTGAATCCTTTTACTGCCTCCGTATCTTTCCCGTATACTTTATATATTTCCCTGTATTTTATTTCTGCCATATCTATACCTCTCTCAGCATTTCTCCATCATAAAGTTCATCGATTTTCTTCTCTTCCGGTATTATATATAGAAATACGCCGCTATCGCTGTCTATATATGCTGTTTCATTCTTTTCAGCTGTTATTGTCACTTTCTCCATATGAGCATATAACTGTCTGCCTAAAATTGTATCTTCATAAAGCGGGAAAAAAATATATGAGGCGTCTCCACAGTTTACTACCCCTTCTGAGCTTATACTGCCGTCAATTCCAACCTGACAGATTCTTACCGCAGTAAGTCCACTTTCGTTTATATATCTTGATATGAACGTGAACGTTGCCATTATCATCAGGAATACAACTATGCCGAATATCTGTACTTTCTTTTTGATTCTCATGATTCACCTACCTTCTTACCGCCGAAGCTGCTATTCCTGACTCCAGCTTATCCTGTCCTGCTCTGAAGACAAGATATGAAGGAATCATAGTAATAACCGCCGCTGCGAAAGATATGCATATATTATCTAGGTTCACACTCGGAAGATAGAGTGACAGCGGCATTTTATCAGGACTGTCGATAAAAATCATAGGTTGTTCTACAAGATTCCAGTATTCTATAAACTGAAGCACCATAACCGCAGCGATGCCCGAAAATCCGTATGGAACGCCTATACTGAAAAAAATGATCAACTCACTCGCACCGTCAAGTCTTGCTGCCTCTATAACGGAATCCGGAATATCTCTGAAAAAATTATACAGAATAAACACTGGAAATGTTGAAAATATACCGGGAAGTATCATGGTCAACAAAGTATCAAGTATACCCATTTTATTGAACAGAATATATTCCGAAAGCATCAGTACCTGAAACGGCATCAGCATGAGCAGAATATACAAAGCAAACAGAATCCGTCTTCCTCTGAAATCGTACCTTGCAAATCCCCATGCCGCAGGCACAGCAATGATAAGCTGTCCCAAAACTACAGAAAAGCATATTTTCACAGAGTTCCAGAAAAGAACAAAGAATCCTGGTTGATATAGCAGTAGTTCTTTGTAGGATTCCGTTCCAACACCCTCCGGAATAAATGCTGCCACTGCATAGCCAGGATACAGATTGGGATTGATAACCGGACCGAATCTCTCTGACAGCTGTTCCGGCGATACAAATGCATTCACAACTATGAATATGACAGGAAAACATATTGCAAATACCACGGGTACCATAAGAATAGTGATAATACGTTTTTTCATAAAAGTCACCTCGAAAATAACCTAACTTAGTATACACACCTTTGACTCTTCCGTACTTCTATCGTAATAAAAGAGATATATTTTATTATTTTTTATAAAGTGATCTTCTATTTTATAGTTTTCTGTAAAAGGTTCTCTTCCTCCTGCTTCAAATTCTACTACTTTATCTGCTTGAAACTTTTTCATACTTTCTGCATAAATATATATGATTCCGTCATCCATGAAGAGTATATACGGTGTGTTATCATTTTTATGAATATCTTTTTTAGCTTCAGGTTTTATCGTAATCCCGTTCCATTCCATCATGAGTTCTATCTTATTTTTATCTACATTCTATTATTTTATTCTTTAACATCTTCTTTCCTCCTATTTTTTCATACCCCAGGCATACTGAAGTACAGCTATAAGTACTACCATAACGAAACCGTCTATTACTGATGCAGCAGCAAGCCTGTCTATATCCAGATTTCTGAACCAGTTATTAAAAAGATGTTGAATCATGTAAATACTATCGTCAGGATAATCTCCACACACCATGTACGCTTCCCTGAACACCTTGAATGAATTTAGCATGGCAAGAACGATTATAACAAATGAAATATTGTGTATAGCCGGAAGTGTAATGCACAAATGTCTTCGAAAAAAGCCTGCGCCCTCCAATTTTGCAGCCTCTTGTGACGAATAATTAACTGAAGACAGCGCTGCAAGCCATAAAATAACATTAAAACCAAGGTTTCTCCATATGTAGCCGGCTATAAGTATCCAAAATGCCGCACTGCTTTCCATCCAGTTTACAGGTGTACCACCCGTCTCTAAAAGATATCCGTTTATAAATCCTGTCTGCGAAAAAAAGTATTTCCACACCAGTACAACCGATGCTACCGGTACCACCATAGGCAACAGCAAACCAGTTTTTATAAATGATGAAGCCTTCGGTATCTCAAAAATTATTAAAGCCAAAGCAAGTGATATTACAAGCATTATCGGAATACATACACCCATGAATTTCCCTGTATTCGCCATTGCTGTAATGAAGGCTTCATTGACAAATACCTCCATATAATTCGAAAATCCGGTAAAGTTCCCCTTAACATTTTTAAATGATCTTATCAGAACATCGACGTATGGGAATACCATAATAGCGCATACTCCTATCAGACTTGGCAAAATAAACAGATATGGTATTATGGTTCCTTTATTTCTACTTGATATCCTCATATTATTGCCTCTTTTTTCCTGCGTATGCTCCTAAAACAATCATTATTGCAACGCTTACTGCAATAATAACCAGTACAGTATATCCATTTTTTCTTTCCGACACATCTTCTTCGTAAATTCCATTATAAGGTGAAACATCATAGTATACTGCTATTGTAAATTCATCGGAGCTGAGATTAACCTTTATTGTATTGTCACTTTCATCGTATATGAATTCTTTTGTTTTTCTACTAGAATCACCGAACATATAACTATATACGAAAAGCTTATCTTTATCTTCAATTTTTACCGGAAGATTTATCTCCATCGAAGCTTCTTCTTTTTTGAATTCGGGTTTGTAAATCCCATCCGTGTGCGACTCGGTATATGAATTTATTATGAAATCAACTGCACATAAATAGTCTTCATAGACATATTCTTCATCTGTAGTAACATCCCCCAGAACTATCACGACAGATTCACGATATTTATCTTCCATTACTTTATTTATGACATTTTTATTCAATGTCACTCTTGCTAAGTCATTTTCTATAATCCAGTTTTTATCTTTATAGTCTGCAATATCTTTTTTATCAGACATATAAAACCCATAAAGCGGTTTTATAGTTGCCGTTGCATTTTCATCCCCGTATACGGTGATTGCCGAACACAAGAGAATTGCTGTTATCAGTAGTACTAAAAATCGTTTCATTTCTCAATACCCCCCTTTTTATCAGTTGATAACGTATGTGAATCTGTTTATTGCTTACTATCCTTCGGCGTAATATATATTAAGCTTATTCATTGTTTTTTCGCACGCAGTACTTATATCCGCATTCCCTGACAGAAACTCTTCCGAACCTTTCATGACTATCTCCATAGCATAAATATCTGTCTTTATATCATTACCAAGATTGGAAACAGAATATATAATTTCACGCTTTTCTTCATCTGTCATACACTCTAGTCTTTTCATATTCAGTTGAGTGTCCGAAGAGTCTATAATTGTATCTGTCGATATATCGATATTTACCGGAAACATCAAGGCACTCATCATATACTCCTGTCCATCCTGAAGCATGTATTTTATACATTCTAAAGCTGCATCTTTGTTTTCCGCATTCTTATTTACAGCCAAAATATATCTCGGAACATATCTGTAACCGCTGCTATCTTTAAAGATACTTAATTCCAGCAAACCATCTCTCTGAAATTGGTACGCCAGCTGCAAATCAACTATATTTCCGATATAATCTCTCGCTACATTTATTTCTGTTTCATTTTCTCCATCAAATACATATCTGCTTGCATCAAAACACTGTAATGTGCTCAGGCTTATTGCTCTGAAATTTTCATACCAGAAGTAGATGTTGTATGGATCGTTACCTGTATATTCAAGCAAAGATGCCAAATTTTTATAAAAGCCCTTGAGCTTGTTAACGTGTATTTTTTCATCTGCAGAAATCTTATCCGCCAGTTCTGTCCGGTACCATATACCTGCCATATTAGGATACCATGTGTCCAACTTACACTTTTTTTGATTTAAAGAACCTATGAAGGAAGTAAAATCCCTAAACGATACATTCAAATCAGGACTGGCAGTATCTAATATTAAATTAAAACCCATGGGCATAGTATAGATAGAACCGTCAACACGCTGATTGTCTATAATCTTTTCAGATACTCCATCAGCATCTTCCACTATATCCGTTATATCCTCAAGCAGACCGGCTTCTATATATTTATCAGCATTCAGTTCGTCCATTATAATGATGTCCGGACCTTTTCCACTGAAAAGTTCAGCATTCAGCTTTTTAATACCGTCAGATATCGGTTCGAACACCAGCTCATCCATCGTAAAGACAGTCAATGTTTTCTTTCCCTGGCTTGAATTATCTTCTCTGCCATCACAAGATGTCAAAATCAATGTTAATACAGGCACCATAGCTAAAATTTTAATCAAGTATATCCGTTTTAATTTCATCTCTGTCACCCCCTCATTTACTTTCAGATTTCTTTCCCATATACAAGATTAAATTTCATGTCTCGTGTTAAATATTTTTTTGAACAAACCAATTAACGCATCTTATGAGATTTATTCCTATAAATGTATATAACAGCAACAATCACTAAGGCGCATATCGCGATACTAATTACAATATACGTTGCAGTATATGTTTTTGATTTGTCCGTAGCTGTCAAGCCATTGTATGGTGGTTCGTCATAAAAAACTGCAATTATATTATCTTCAGAACTAAAATTCACTGATACGCTATTTTCGGACTTGTCATAAGAAAACTCTTTCTTGATTCTTCCTGTATCAGGCAAGGTGTATGAATAAACGCTAATTTTATCTTCGCGTACGATTTCCACAGGAAGCTTTAGATTCATCGTTGCATGTTCAAACGGGGTTTCTACTATATTGTAGTAAATATCATTATCTGTTCCTGTTACTTCCTCTTCGGAAACGATAATAATCTGCATAGCAAGAATATAATCTTCGTATATATATTCTTCTTCTGATGTAACATCATAGAAGCATATATCCATTTCTTTTTCACATTTATCAATAATGCCGTTCACCTCTCTACTTGGAATAACAACATTATGCTCGTTATTAATTATTTTCAAGTCACTGTCTATAAATGTTTCAAATTCTTTTCTTTCTATTATCTTGAAACCATAACCAGTATCTACTTCTACAGCACCATCAGTTTCCGCATATGATGTGGAGACAGACAGGAATGTCATTGCTAATATTAATGCAACTAATTTTTTCATTTTCATACTTTCTTCCCTCCCTCTCTATCTCTCTGAATAATATATATTGAGTTTATTCATAGTCTTTTCACATGCTATATCTATGTTCTCTTTATTAAGAAGATATTCTTCAGATCCTTGCATAACTATTTCAATTTCATATGTATCCGTCACTATGCCTTTCCCAAGATTGTTTATTACTTTTATTAGTTTGAGTTTCTCATTATTGGACATGCCTTCAACGTATTCCATATTCACTTCATTTCCTGCAGATTCTTTGATTTTCATATTAAGATAACCTGTATTCGTCGGAAACATCTGTGCTTTCGACATATATTCCTGCCCAATTCCGATCATGAATTTCAAACATTCCAAAGCTGCTTCCTTATTCTTGGCATTTTTGTTAATCGCCATTATATACCTTGGTATGTATCCGTAACCTTCCTTATCTTCATAGAAGCTGAAATCCATCAGTCCATCACGCTGAAACAGGAACGCAATCTGTATGTCATACAATGAACCAATATAATCTCTGGAAATATTATTCTCTTCGAATTCATTCCCGTTTATCATAAATCGGTCTGTATCGAAAAATCTGAAAAACGGCAGGTCAACCGCTCTAAAGTTATCAAAAGAATAATGCAACATGTATGGATCTCTTCCCATATATTGATACAACTCTTTTAAATTTGAATAAAAAATTTTCAACTCATCTTCTGTAATTTTGTGATTATAATCAACAGTGTCTCCAATTTCCGTTCGAAACCATAACCCGGCCATACTCGGATACCATTCACTGAACCGACATTTTTTTGATTCAGTTGAAGATATAAAATCAGAAAAATTATGAAAGGATACATCCAGTTCAGGCGAAGCAGAATTCATTATTAACTGAAAACCCATGGGCATAGTATAGATAGCACCGTCAACACGCTGATTGTCTATAATCTTTTCAGACACTCCCTCTGTATCTTCCACTATATCCGTTATATCCTCAAGCAGACCTGCTTCTATATATTTATCTGCATTCAGTTCATCCATGATGATGATGTCCGGACCTTTTCCACTAAATAGTTCAGCATTCAGCTTTTTAATACCATCAGATGCATATCGGTTCGAACACCAGCTCATCCATCGTAAAGACAGTCAATGTTTTCTTTCCCTGGCTTGAATTATCTTCTCTGCCATCACAAGATGTCAAAATCAAAGTTAATACGGCCACTATAGCTACAATTTTAATTAAATTTCTCCGTTTTAATCTCACACCGGTCATCCCCCTTTTAACATAACTCTTGGTTTATATTATTTTCTGATTTTTAATTTATTTCACTATATTATACATTTCAAGCATTTTCAATATGTTGCATGCAATGTTCATAAAGTCTTAAGAAATTTGTAAGAAAGTCTTAAGAATTACTTTATCACACTAAAGTATTTGTTCAAGATTAGCTTTTGATAACCTGCCTGTTAACTCTCTTCTATATACGTATGACCTTTGGTATAACCAGATAATTTTCTTCTTTAGAGCAAATGTGCATCATATTTCCGCACACAAAAACGCCACCTGTGATAAGGTGACGTCTGATATTATTTTTTTAACAGATTAACCGGCTCTTCAGTTTTTCTGCACAGTTCGACAATTATGTTACATATTCGATACGCTCCGTTCTATTTGGCGGGCTGGGTGGCACTGCCTCCGCGCACACATATTTATTTCCTTCTCAAATCCATTTTTCAATCTCTGTTTTCAGGTCGGCGAACATATCGTAGAATATGTCCCTGGTTTCCTTGATTATATCGGCGGCTATTTCCCTGTTATATGCATTGGAAACGTTATTTCTGACAGTAAGGGCTTTCAGCCACTTGTCTTCATCATTTATCATTCCTGCGCTGTATGCCGTCTTAAGTATTGTCTTTGGGGATCCGGTAGCAGATTCCTCGTATCCATGGTGGACAAGACTTCCTTCATCATCTCCCAGGATTGTTCAAAACATATTTTATAAAGCGCTACTAATCCCGTCAGTGTTACCGTATCATATGGAGGGCTATAGTTATATATTTCTTTTAAATTGGCAAATGCTGAGCAGAAATTGTCATATTTTCTCATAAAGTATTTTCCCTTCTTCAGCGATAGAATTCATAAGAGGTCCGTATACAGGTTTATTTAGATCTACAATATATATCATTTTAAAACCATAAGTTCAATTCCTATTCTATCACTCCGCCTCCTGCCAGCAGTTCCCCTTTATAGAACACTATAGACTGGCCCGGTGTTGCGGCTCTCTGAGGTTCCGTAAACGTGGTCACGGCCCTGCCGTCTCCGTAAAGTCTTACTACGGCGTCTGCAGGCTTTGATGCGTAGCGGATCTTTGCTTTAACGTGAAGGCCGGCTTCCGACTCGGCCTCTTCCCGCAGTTTATCACAGGTGAACACTGTTTCCGTCGATTTTACGCAGTCGGAAAAAAGATCCCTGTTTTCGCCGAGAACTACCTCGCCCGTTTCGGCGTTTATTTTCACCACGAAGGCCGGCTTTCCCAGCGCGATTCCGAGGCCCTTTCGCTGTCCCACAGTATAGTTTATAATTCCGCCGTGCTCCCCCAGCACGTTACCCTCTAAATCGACAAAATTGCCCTTCTCGCAGACGAAGCCCCGCCCGGCGAGAAAATCCCTGTACGTGACGTTATCGTCGATGAAACAGATTTCCTGGCTGTCCGGAGCGTCGGCGTTGAATATTTCCTTTTCCCGGACCATGGCGCGGACCGACTCCTTGTTTTCAGCATGAGCCAGAGGGAGAATAAGTCTTGAGAGAACGTCCTGACCGAGTCTGTACAGCATGTAGGACTGATCCTTCTTCTCGTCGGCTCCTCTCCTGATAAAAAATGCGCCGTAATCTTCCGAATAGACCACGTCGGCATAGTGTCCCGTGGCTATGTAAAAGGCTCCCGCTCTGTCTGCGGCTTCTGCCAGTTTTTTAAACTTTATGTTCGGGTTACAGGCCACGCACGGGTTCGGCGTTCTCCCGGCCGCATACTCTCTGCAGAAGTTGTCTATTACGCATTTCTCAAAGTCTGCGGAAACGTCCTCACATATGAGATCTATTCCCAGCTTTTCTGCTGCTTTCACCGCCGAGGCTTTCGCCGATTCGTTGTGTCCGGTCACGTCGAAGTAGTATCCCGTAACCTGGTAACCGGCGTCTTTGAGCAGCAAAACAGCGGCGGTGCTGTCCACACCGCCGCTAAGTCCCAGCATTACTTTATTATTCTTCGATATCTTCGTGTTCATGCTCATCCTCGTCTGCATCAGGATCAAACCCTTCAAGTCCCGCGTAGGTTTTGCCGTTCTTCTGAGCATAATCGTAAATTGCAGCCTTTATGGCGTGATCGGCAAGTACGGAACAGTGAACCTTAACCGCAGGAAGTCCTCCAAGCTCCTCTATAATCTGCTTGTTGGAGATTTCGAGGGCTTCGTCTATGGTCATTCCTATGATCATAGAGGTGGCCATGCTGGATGATGCGATGGCGCTTCCGCAGCCGAAGGTCTTAAATTTAGCGTCTTTGATGACGTCGTCTTCGACCTTGATCTGAATCTGCATCATGTCGCCGCAGACCGGGCTTCCGTATGTTCCTACGCCGTCCGGATTCTCCATTTCCCCTACATTTCTCGGATTCATGAAATGATCCATTACAGTATCGTTATATAATCCCATAGCTTACCATCCTTTCTCGGCGCTGACAGGAGAAAGCTCTCTCAGTCTTGCCACTATTTTCTTAAGGTTATCAACAACGTAATCTATGTCCTCTTCCGTAGTGAAGTCGCCGACCGTAAATCTCACGGTGCCGTGAATCATTTCCACGGGAACTCCCAGGGCCGTCAAAACGTGGGACGGCTTAAGGGACTTGGACGAGCATGCGGAACCGGTGGATACGCTTATTCCGCAGGCGTCCAGAAGAAGAAGTATAGACTCTCCTTCTATGTATTTAAAAGTGATATTGGCGTTTCCCGGATGTCTGTATTCCATGGTGCCGTTTACGTACGTATCCGGAATCTCGGCGGTCACCTTTTCGATGAGACGGTTTCTCAGCTTCTCCGAATGAGCTATGTGCTCTGAAAGTCCGGCCTTTGCCAGTTCGGCCGCTTTACCGAATCCGACGATTCCCGCCATGTTCTCCGTTCCGGCGCGCCTTCCCATTTCCTGACCGCCGCCGAATATGTGATTAGGAAATCTCAGCCCTTTTCTGATATACAGAGCTCCCACGCCCTTAGGCCCGTAAATCTTGTGGGCTGACATGCTCATCAGATCCACGCCCAACTCCTTTACTTCGATAGGAACGTTTCCGAGAGCCTGAACCGCATCAGTATGAAAAAGTATGCCGCGGGCCTTCGCGACCTTAGCAAGTTCCTTAATGGGCTCTATGGTTCCGACCTCGTTGTTTACCAGCATTACGCTTACGAGTATTGTTTTATCAGTAATCGCTTTCTCAAGAGTCTCGGGAAGAATTCTTCCGTCCTTTTCCGGCATCAGATACGTAACCTGAAATCCGTGCTTTTCAAGATATTCGCAGGTTCTCAGTATGGCCGGATGCTCTATGCTGCTGGTTATTATGTGATTACCCTTATCCTTAAACTTATCGGCAATTCCCATGATCGCCCAGTTGTCCGCTTCGCTTCCGCATCCCGTGAAGTAAACTTCCGAGGATTCCGCTCCGATGAGACCGGAAACCCTTTCTCTCGCCAGGTCAAGGCCTTCCTTTGCGGTAAGTCCCGGCGTATATAGGCTGGACGGGTTTCCGAAGTTCTCGGTGAAGTAAGGTATCATTTCCTTTAAAACTTCCTCCTTGACCGGTGTGGTCGCGGAGTAGTCCATGTACACGTTTCTCATAATCATCAACTCCTTCGGTAGTCTTATACCAAAGGCGGACGCTCCTCAAACATTCAAAATTTCTTTATATAATCCGCAGCTTCTGTCGTCGAAGCAGCAGAATATGATTTCCATATCATAGTCGAAATTCGACTTTATCCAGTCCACTGCGGCTTTTGACGAAACCTGCGCAGCCTTATCCTTCGGATAGCCGTACACTCCCGTGGATATGCACGGAAACGCTATGCTGTGAACGTCGTTAGCCCGGGCAAGATTGAGGGAGTTCAGGTAGCAGTTATAAAGATTTTCGGGATCGCTTTCCGAACCCGAATATATGGGCCCTACCGTATGAATCACGTATTTTGCGGGCAGAT
This sequence comes from uncultured Bacillota bacterium, assembly GCA_949287095.1. GTDB lineage: Bacteria > Bacillota > Clostridia > Peptostreptococcales > Anaerovoracaceae > Avanaerovorax. The sequence goes on along the minus strand of CASEFA010000018.1, from coordinate 42,890 downwards.
TGTAGCCTCCTGTTATCTTAGCCTCTCCCGTTCTGCAGCCGCCTAAGGTTCTGCACTCCGCAAGAAGCTCCGGGCCTGCCGCTCTGTGAATGGCTCCGTCTACGCCGCCGCCTCCCAAAAGCGTCGAATTCGCGGCGTTTACTATGGCATCGACGGAAAGCATCGTGATGTCGCCCTTTTCGACTCTTATCTCGGCCATGTCTAATCCTCCTCGATTATGATAACGTCCTCCGACGGATCCTCGCCTCTTGCTTTTTCCTCATCCTCCACGAACCTGATGTTTTCAAGCTGGGCTCTCAGGTTCGCCTTAAACGAATCTATGTATTCTCTTCTAAGAATCTGCTGCTCCTCTTTTTCCGCATCCGTAAGACCTTCCGCGGTCTTTGCCTTGTGGGCAAGAGCGTTGATTCTGTCGATTTTCTCCTTTGTAATCATAAATACTCCTTTTAATGTGGTAAATTTTCCGGTGAAGCTATTATACCATCAAACCGTAATCTTGTCTGCCATTTTCTCATAGGTCTTGTCGCCTATACCGCTGACGTTCTTTATATCCTCCTTCTTCCTGAAGCTGCCGTTTTCCTCTCTGTATCTGATGATTGCTTCAGCCGTCGACGGACCTACTCCGGGGATTTCGTCAAGCTCCTCCGCCGTGGCTCTGTTGATGTTTATAAGACCTGATGATGTTACGCCTGCCGAGGCAATGGCTCCACCGCCGGCCTCTTCCGAAATCTTTTCCGGTATGGTCAGCTTCTGTCCGTCAAAGACTTCCTCCGCCCTGTTAAAGCCGTCTATATCCGCCTCTGAGGTAAGACCTCCCGCCATCTCTATTACCTCGAAAACCCTCGTTCCCTCCTTCACATCGTAAACTCCGGGCTTTTCCACCGCCCCGCTTATGTCGACGTAAATCACGGGCAGGCTCTCTTCGAGTTCTTTTTCAAGGCTATTTCCGCCCTCGGAAGCGCTTCCTTCCGACAGAGCCAGCAGCTCATCCTCAAGGGAAGAATTCTGACTTTCCCCTTTCAGTCCAAAAAACAACGCCGCTGCTGCGATTACCGTTACCGCAACAGCGACTTTTATCTTCTTATCGTTATCCTCTTTAAAACGCTTCAGCTTCTTCAGCAGATCCTTAACCTTATCCGTCCTTAAAACGGCCGTCATGTCTTCTTTCTTCCAGTTCATTTTCCTCCCCTTTCCATGCAAAAGCAGATTCCGTACTGTGATTTTACTATCACATCGGACGGAAAACAAGGGCCTTTGGAAAATTTTGGTTTTTGAAGCCGAAACGGCGATTTTTGCCGAAATTCCTTACTGAATTTCAAGCGGACGTCGGGCAGAACTCTATTTAAAAATCGTCCTCCCATTCTCCGGAGAAGATGAGCCTGTCTCTTGAAACGTCGAAATCGTACTTCTCAACGTCGGCGCCCGAGAACTTTATGAGAGCGTCGATTACGAGATCCGGACTCAGGTTGGATGCGCTTCCGCAGTGCGACTTTAAATAAAGGCTTCTGTCTCCGGCAGGCTTAAGAACTTCTATTTTACTCTTTATGTCCGTTTCAACGAGCTTTTTATCCTTCTTGCGGCGCTTTTTTACAACTATCTCATCCTGAGCGAGAAAATCCGTCGTGAATTCCCCGGGATCCCTTCCGCCGTATAAGGCTTCCGGTACCTTTATGGTGTATTCGGCCGACACTACCATGGCAGCAAGGGATTTTACGTTATCCAGCACCGGCACGCACCGTGAAACCGTAATTCCCTCGGGCATGGCCGCTGCAGTCTTTGTCAGAAGCTCCGAAGTATCCACAGGCGTTACCGTCTCGAACTCTAAGTAGTCGGATTTAGCCTCATATCCCAGAGAAAGAGGCTGGGCAAATCCCAGCTTCGGATGGGGATTGAACCCCTGGGAATAAGCGAGGGGAACTCCGGTTTTTCTAAGCGTGCGCTTGAAAAGCCTGAGCATATCCAAATGAGAGGTATACCGTATCATTCCGGTCTTTGAAAATTCCATAGCGTATCTATTCATAAATACCTCCCATAGCGCATTTTGTGCGGCGGTTTATCCCGCAGCCCGTGCATCCGTAGCGGCAGTCACGGGTGGTCTCTTCGCCGTAGGCCTTTTCCCGCTCCTTTTCAAGGTACGACCTGAGCACGGAGCAGTCGATGATATCCCACGGAAGAACTTCATCTGCGCTGCGCTTTCTGCAGGTGTAAAAATCCGTGTCGATTCCGGCCTTTTCGGCGGCCTTTGCCCACTTCTCGGGATCAAAATGCTCAGCCCAGCCGTCCAGTCTGCATCCTTCCTTAAACGCCTCGTAAAGAAGCTTTCCGCACCTTCTGTCTCCTCTTGCGAATATGGCCTCGCACCGGCTCACCTCGTCGTCGTGGTAGTTGAAGGTGACGTTTTTCATCTTGAGACGGGTTCTCAGATAGTCGTGCTTGCGCCTGAATTCAGCGGCCGTATCCTGAGACTCCCACTGAAAAGGCGTGTGGGCCTTCGGAACGAAATTGGACACGCTGACGGTTACGTTAAACCTGCCGCCCCGCCCCGACTCTCTGTGGAGTCTTACTATATTGGACGCTATTTCGGCTATTCCGTCCATATCCTCATCGGTTTCCGTAGGAAGTCCTATCATGAAGTAAAGCTTGATCTGCCTCCACCCAAGCTCTATGGCCTGTCTTACCGCGCCGTATATATCCTCTTCCGTTATGCCTTTGTTTATGACGTCTCTGAGCCGCTGAGTGCCTGCCTCCGGCGCAAAGGTAAGTCCCGACTTCTTGTACTTTTGAATTTCATTGAGCACGTTAAAGGAGAAGCTGTCAAGTCTCAGGGACGGAAGAGACAGGGAAACGTTCTTCTCCATGCATTCCTTCATCAGTCCCGTTGCCAGTTCCTCGAATCTGGAGTAATCGCTGGTGGAAAGAGACAGAAGTGAAAGTTCCTCGTGTCCAGTTGACATAATCTGTTTTTCGGCAAGCTCTCTGATAGTCTCAGGCTTTCTCTCCCTTACAGGCCTGTATATCATTCCGGCCTGACAAAATCTGCAGCCTCTGGTGCAGCCCCTGAAGGTCTCCACTACGGCTCTGTCGTGGACCGTTTCGATAAACGGAATTATGAGATCCGTCGGAAAGTCCACGTTCTCAATATCGTCTATAAGGCATCTTTCCACTTTATCCGGAGCATTCTCATACAATTTTCTGTATGACTTGATCGTCCCGTCCTCATTGTATTCCGGTTCGTAAAAAACGGGCACGTAAACTCCCGTATCAGCCGCAACGGAACGGAGGAATTCAGCCTTTGTCATACCATTTTCCCTGGCGCATGCATATTTCAGGAGAAAATCGGGAAGGCTCTCCTCTCCGTCTCCTATGAGAAACACGTCTATGAAATCGGCAAGAGGCTCCGGGTTATACGCGCACGGACCTCCGGCAATGACAAGGGGCTCATCTTCTCCTCTTTCTTCCGCGAAGAGAGTGATTCCGCCAAGGTCGAGCATATCCAGTATGCCCGTAAAGGACATCTCGTACTGAAGGGTAAAGCCTACCACGTCCATATCCTTAAGCGCCGTCTTTGTCTCAAGGGTAAAAAGAGGAACGTCTTCCTTTCTCATAAGCTCTGCCATATCGGGAGCCGGCGAGAAAACTCTCTCGCAGTATATGTCATCGGTTTTATTCAGAATGTGATACAGGATCTGAAGACCCATGTAGGACATTCCTATCTCGTAAAGGTCGGGAAATCCGAATGCAAACCTTACCCTCGCCTTTTCCGGGTCCTTTACGGCAATATTTAATTCTCCGCCGGTGTACCTTGCCGGCTTTTCCACCTGCCTGAGCAGGGAATTGAGCTTATCCTTTTCCATCAGTCCTCCGCAAACAGGCTGTCTATGGTGCAGCCCATTTTCTCCTCTATCCGTGATATGAAATCCTCGGTGTCCTTTTTCTTCTCCAGAAGTCTTCTGGTTCTCTCCTCCGTCTTTCCCGGCTTGTTAATGAGATAGTCAAGCCTTCTGTCAAGGCCCACGTACTCATCTTCGCATACAAGCCTGTCCGCAAGGCACACTATGTCGGTCTCGTCAGGGTCTCCTTTCTTCGGAAAGTCGTAGTGCATGTGATTTTCAACCACGTCCGCCTCATCGATATACCCGAGACTTCTCAGAACCTTCGCCGCTTCCTCGCCGTGGTTTTCGCGCACTCTCATAAGGTCGTGAATCAGTCCTGCGTATTTCACCAGTTCCGCATCGAGATTCATTCCCGCCCTGTTTAGGGCGAGAGCTATCCTGTATCCCGTGTCGCTTACGGCGCGGCAATGGCCCATTACGTGCTCCGGTGTGCCGTATTCTTCAAACAGCTTTTGGCACTTTTCCTCATCAAGACGTTTATTCATCGAAGAACTCCATTTCAAAATCGTCTATCTTAATGATATCTCCTTCTTCGAGACCCATTTCCTTCAGCTCGTCAATAGCACCGCTTCTCTCAATGTATTTGTAAAGGTACCTGAGGGAACCCATGTCGTTGAAGTTAGTTGAGTCGAATATTTTCTGAAGCTGCTTTCCGGAAAGAGTGTAGCACTCCCCGTCAAAGCCGGCGTATACGGTTCTGTAATCAGGATCCTTATCGTCTGCTTCAAAGTCAAAGTACTCGTAATCGTCCTCTTCCGGCTCCTGAGCCGCCTTTTCAAGCTGGTGAAGAGCCTCTGTGAGAAGTTCCTTTACTCCCAGGTTTAGAGGCGCGGATATCGGGAACACCTTGTATCCCTGCCCGGTGACGTAGTCGTAGAACTCCCTGTATTCTGGCCCGTCCTCGTCCACCATATCTATCTTATTAGCCGCAACTATCATAGGCTTTTCGGAAACCCTTCTGCCGTACTGCCTCAGCTCTTCGTTTATCTTGTCGAAATCCTCCTTAGGGTCTCTTCCTTCGCTTCCCGAAACGTCAACGACGTGAATGAGAACCTTGGTTCTCTCTATATGCCTCAAAAACTTCAGCCCCAGGCCCAGTCCCTTGTGAGCGCCTTCTATGATTCCGGCTATATCAGCCATGACAAAGTCCTTATCGTAAAGCTTTACCACTCCCAGGTTGGGCTCTATGGTGGTGAAGTGATAGTTTTCTATCTTAGGTCTGGCGCTGGTGGATACGGCGAGAAGGCTGGATTTTCCCACGTTAGGAAAGCCCACAAGTCCTACATCTGCAATCATCTTCAGTTCCAGAATAATATTTCTCTCTCTGGCGGCTCCCCCTGCTTCCGCAAAGTTAGGCGCCTGTCTTACCGAGTTCTTGAAATTGGTGTTGCCCTTGCCGCCTTTGCCGCCTTTGGCAGCCACAAAGCTTTCACCGTCCTCTTTAAGGTCCCTCATAACGAGACCCGTATCCTCGTCAATGACCACTGTTCCCACGGGAACCTTGATGATGAGGTCCTGGCCGTTCTTTCCGAAGCACTTCTTCTTCATGCCGTCCTGGCCGTTTTCCGCTTCGTACTTCTTTTTATATCTGAAATCCATCAAAGTGCGCAGATTTCTGTCCGCAAGGAAAACTATGTTTCCTCCTCTGCCGCCGTCTCCGCCGTCAGGCCCTCCCTCCGGTACGAAAGGTTCACGCCTGAAGGATACGCAGCCGTTGCCGCCTTTTCCCGATTTAATTGTTATTTTCGCTCTGTCGGCAAACATGGTCCGCCTCCTTTCTCTTCCGATTCTCCAAAGCCTGTTTTTAAGATTTTCAGGCTTTACGCTGTAAGTAAAAGGCCCCTTAATTCAGGGGCCTTAAAATTATGCTTCTTTAGGATAAACGCTTACCTGCTTCTTGGTCTTGCCTTTTCTTTCGAACTTAACGTTACCCTCGATCTTTGCAAACAGTGTATCATCTCCACCGATGCCCACATTGTTGCCCGGATGGAATTTAGTACCTCTCTGTCTTACAAGGATGCTTCCGGCGCTAACGTACTGACCGTCACCGGTTTTAACACCTAAGCGTTTCGACTCGGAATCACGACCGTTCTTCGAGCTTCCTACACCTTTCTTACTTGCCATGGTTCTTACACCTCCTTGTTTCCATTCACAATGCGGTTACTATTTATTAGCCGCTTCGATAGTTTCGATTATTACTGCCTTAGTAGCCTTTTCGTCTATTTCGATTCCGTGCTCCTTAGCGTATGCGATGAGCTCGTCCTTCTTCATAGATGCGGATACCTTCTTCTCAGCCTTTACTTCAGCCTTCGGCTCTTCCTTGGCTTCTTCCTTCTTAGGAGCAGCCTTCGCGGCAGCCTTTCCGCCGAGGGACTTAATCTCGATCATGGTATACGGCTGTCTGTGACCCTGCTTCTTTCTGTAGTCCTTCTTAGCCTTATACTTGAAGATTATAACCTTCTTTCCCTTTCCGTTTTCAACAGCTTCGGCGATAACCTTGGCTCCTTCCACGTAAGGTGTTCCAACCTTCAGTCCATTGTCGTCGCTGAGAACCAGTACCTTGTCCAGTTCAACCTTATCTCCTGCGTTAACGTCGAGCTTTTCAACAGTGATAACGTCGCCTTCCTGTACTCTGTACTGCTTTCCGCCAGTCTCAATAATTGCGTACATTCATTTACCTCCTCTATCCAGTCTCGCCTTTACCGGGTAGTCCCATATCGGACTTTGAAAAAACCCTTTCCGAGCGGTCTAACCACGATAGTTTAGCATAATGAACGACGGTTGTCAATACCTGAACCGCTAAAATTTCAATGATTTATGAGAGTCAATGCACGCAGCACCGGCACTTTATGAGACTGCTTCCGTCTATATCTTCGTCGTACATGTTCGCCGTCCTGATTCTGCTGTCATCATACGTCTTGAACATATACGCGCCTTCTTTAGCGTTCATGCAGCAGGAATACGTTGTAATGTCATACGTACCCTTCTCAGTGATAACGCTGCCTCTGACCATGGCCACGGCGTCCAGTATGTGAAAGAACTGAGACACATCAGACTTCTCGTCTTTTTCGGCAGCGGAATTCGCCTTAAGAAACGCTGCTTTCACAAAGCGTGAAACGGAAGAGTAATCTCCCGGAAGTCCCATGGCTCCCATACCTTCGGCAAAAGGCTTTAAATCAAGACTCTTCGAGAATCTGTTTTCCGGCCTGACCCTGGTGAGATTAAGATAGTTATTCAGATTCATCATGTGAAAATCAAAGGTAGGATTATTGGTTAGGACTCCCGCCGGATTTTCGAATATCTTAAGGCCGTCCTCCGTCTGCTCTATGACGACGCATCTTTCGCTGTCCGCAAGCATCCAGTGAAGGGGCGCAGGCGGCATTTCCTTCGCAAAAGCCGTATCCGTGATCACAAGGTCTGCGAAATCCCCTACGGCTTCATCTACGGTTTCATATCTGGCCAGAGTCCACGCGATCATCTCGAATGATGCCAATTCAAGTCCATTTCCCTCAGGTTTCCTGTACTTCGCGTTTCCCGGAAAGTTCAGTCCTGCCATGGCAAGCCCCTTCTCGTTTACGGCGTCTGCGTACAGGGGGAACACGTCGGTTTCCGCCGCCATGCCTATCATGGCGTAGTGGTTTTCCAGAACATTTCCGTTTCTGAACCTTAAAGGAAAGTTTCTCGGAGCAACCACGACCGTTTCACCGAAGGAACAGTCAAGGTCAAGGTTCCGCCCGAAGAAAAATCCGCTGTTCTTATATGTTATGCACGTACACATGGTTTCCCGTCCCCCTTGTAAACCTATTCTATAACTACGCCGTCTTCGTCGACTCTCATTCCGTCCGGCAAATCTCCGTCTCCGTCGTCTGCCTTATCTGCAGTCTTGAAGTTCTTATCCAGAACCGCCTGTTCGATTTCGGCAAGCACCGAAGGATTATCCTCCAGATAATTCTTCACGTTTTCCTTGCCCTGTCCGATCCGGTCTCCGTTATAGCTGTACCAGGAACCCGACTTGTCCACGATTCCGTCTGCGACGGCGCAGTCTAACACGTCGCCGCTTCTGGAGATTCCCTGACCGTACATTATGTCGAACTCCGCCTGCTTAAAAGGTGGAGCTACCTTATTCTTAACAATCTTAACCTTGGTATGGTTTCCGATTATCTGATCTCCGCTCTTAATAGACTCCATCTTACGCACGTCGAGTCTCATGGTAGCGTAGAACTTAAGGGCGCGTCCGCCTGCCGTAGTCTCCGGATTTCCGAACATTACGCCTATCTTCTCTCTCAGCTGGTTTATGAAGATTACGCAAGTCTTGGACTTATTCACCGTACCCGTAAGCTTTCTGAGGGCCTGTGACATAAGTCTTGCCTGAAGACCCACGTGGGAATCACCCATTTCTCCCATTATTTCGGCCTTAGGAACGAGAGCCGCAACCGAGTCTATTACGATTACGTCAAGAGCTCCCGACCTCGCCAGCATGTCGCAGATCTCAAGAGCCTGCTCTCCCGTATCCGGCTGGGATACCACCAGTTCGTCCATCTTAACACCAAGATTCCTGGCATAAACCGGGTCAAGAGCATGCTCTGCGTCTATAAACGCGGCCTTTCCGCCCTTCTTCTGGGCTTCCGCAACCACGTGCAGTGTAAGGGTGGTCTTACCGGACGATTCAGGTCCGTATATCTCTATTATCCTTCCCTTCGGAAGTCCTCCCACTCCCGTGGCAATGTCCAGACTGATGGATCCGGTGGAAATCACGTCCACATTTCCGAATCCGGTGCTGCCGTCCATCTTCATTATGGCGCCCTGTCCGAACTGTCTCTGTATCTGCTTCAGCGCCTCCTCCAGCGCTCTTTCTCTTCCGTCGTTATCGGCAGGAACTCCGCCTGCCAGCTTATCCTTTGCCATTATTACCTCCAAAAGTGAACATCTGTTCTTTTTAATAATACTCTATCCTGCCCTTTAAATCAAGTATTTTATATCGAATCAATCTAAAATAATTATATCCGCGAAAGCCTTTACATCGCAAGTCTTAAATCGGACATTCAGCGACATATATATAACATAAAATCCCCGACAATTCCGGCACAATTCGGCTACGTGCCGACGAATACAGCCTTCCGGAACACTATCCTATGGTTTTATTTATAAGGTCGAACATGTGAAGCACCGCCGCGTTTCTGTTCGCCTGCCTGTCGGATTTTCCAGTGTTGAGAACGCGCACATCCTCCCGTCTGTCGAAGGATACGGCTATATATATGAGACCTGCCGGCTTTTCCCCCATGGCATCCGGTCCCGCAACTCCCGTTACCGAAATACACAGCCGGCTTCCCGTTTTTTCCTTCAGACCGCGAACCATCTCAAGGGCGACTTCCCGGCTTTCCGCCGTGTACTCTTGAAGGGTTTCTCTCCTGACGGAAAGTTCTTCAATCTTCGCTCTTTCAGTATATGTGACAAGTCCTCTGTCAAAGACTGCGGAAATTCCCGGAACGCTTACGAGCTTTTCGGCGAACATTCCTCCCGTACACGATTCGCAGGCGGAAACGGTGATGTTTCTTTCGATAAGCTTTTTTCCCACCACCTGATGAAGATCCTCGTCGTCATAGCTGTATATGTACTCTCCGACGATTTCCGAAACCTTTTCCGCCATAGCGTCCACGGCAGCCTTTGCCTCCTCCAGTGTACGCCGCTTTGATGCTATTCTCAGGCTGCACTCTCCTTCTTTTGCGTAGGTTGCAAGGGTAGGATCCGTCTGAGCGTCTATAAGGGGCAGAAGCACCGTTTCAAGCTTTGACTCGCCTATTCCGAACGTCCTTAACAGCCTGTAATAAATCACGGAGTCGCTGAGGCTGAGAAGATAAGGTCTCACTCTTCTCTCCCACATTCTCGTCATCTCCCGTGGCGGTCCCGGCATGCAGATGACCGTTTTTCCTTCCGTCGTAAGGGCAAACCCCGGAGCTGTGCCTGCGTCGTTATCGAATACTACGGCTTTTGTCGGCATCATGGCCTGCTTGTAGTTATTCTCTGTCAGCGTGTATCCCCTTCGCGAAAAGATGGCTTCAAGGTCTGAGAGGCACTTTTCGTTCATTTCGAGAGTGTCTCCCATGACCTCGCAAACTGTTTCCTTGGTCAGATCGTCCTCCGTAGGTCCCAGACCTCCCGTGGTTATGACCATGTCGCAGTCCCGAAAGGCCATCTTCAGCATGTCCGCAAGCCTTCCCGAGTTATCGCCTGCCGTGTAGTGGTACATTACGTCTATGCCTAAAGTGTTAAGTTCCCTTGAGAGATACACCGTGTTGGTGTTTACAATCTGTCCGAAAAGTATCTCGGTTCCTACGCTTAAAATTGCCGCCTTCATTTTCCACCTCGCAAAATACGCGAAAGCCGTAAAGCCTTCGCGCACCGTTAAACTATTTCATTGAAAATACCGATTTATTCTTAATGATGTACTCAGCTCCTGAATATACTGTCATTACGAGAGACGCCCAGAGGAATATCTGTCCCGCAACGTTAAATCCGTCGTATACGTCCGTGTCTTTTAAAGCCGACGTGAGAAGAAGCAGCGGAACGGCTATCATCTGAAGAACCGTCTTTATCTTGCCGCTCATTCCGGCGGCGATAACTATGCCTTCCGCAGCGGCCACCGAACGCATTCCCGCAATGGCAAATTCCCTCGCGAGGATGATGATGAGCATCCACGCCGGAACCATACCGCCTTCCACCATGAGGCAGAAAGCCGAATAGACGAGAATCTTATCGGCAAGAGGATCCATAATCTTTCCGAAGTTGGTAACCAGGTTATACTTTCTGGCGATTTTGCCGTCCAGCATGTCCGTAAAAGACGCCGCTATGAAAATTATAAAAGCGGGAACGAAAAACTCCAGCATATAGCAGGCGATAAAAAACGGCACTGCCACTACGCGCAAAACCGTAAGCTTATTAGGTAAATTCATATCATGCCTCCAAAATAAAAACCCGGAAGCTCCGTTAAGGAATAATTGACGCCCTATCGTTCGATAGGTGGGTATCCTGCCTTCATCTCTCTGTCTTCCGCAGACAAAGGCGGCATGACATAACAGCTGACGGACGCCGGATTCCCGTAAAATTAGTGTAGGTTCAATTATGAAGCCTTAACGCAAGTCCCAGGCAACTTTATTATAATACAAAATCCGGCCGTCTGCCACACGTTTTTACCGCGGGCCCGCAGCCGGAGCATAATTATTCTTCGTAAAGATCTATGGCGCAGTTGGTATGAACCTTCTGCACGTCGTCGTTATCCTCGAAGATGTCGATCATCTTCCTCAGCTTCTTGATGTCATCCTCTCCTGGAGTAGCCTCTACGGAAGGAACGTACTCGATGTCGGATTCCACCAGCTCGTAGCCCGCGTCGGTGAGAGCCTGATGTACATCAGCGTATGCCGAAGGCTCTGTCTGAATCTCAAAGCTGTCGTCATGAGTTATCATATCGTCGGCGCCTGCCTCGAGAGCCGTTTCCATAAGGGAATCTTCATCTATGGCGTCAGTCTTCTCGATGAGAATCACGCCCTTTCTGGAAAACATGTAGGATACGCATCCGTTGGTTCCCAGGTTTCCGCCGTGCTTGTCGAAGGTGGATCTGACAAAAGATGTAGTTCTGTTGGTGTTATCCGTAAGGCAGTCTACGATAACGGCAACTCCGCCTGCGCCGTATCCCTCAAAGGACAGCTCCTCGTAGGATACGCCTTCCAGCTCGCCGGTTCCCTTCTTAATGGCTCTCTGGATGTTATCGTTAGGCATACTGATTGCCTTAGCCTTTTCTATGGCAACTCTCAGTCCCGCATTGTATTCAGGATCTCCGCCGTCCTTTGCGGCTACGGTGATTGCCTTTGCATATTTTGTGAACATTGCAGCTCTCTTAGAGTCCTGAGCCGCCTTTCTGCCCGCTATTGTACCGTGTCTTCCCATCGAGACACCTCCTGTTCTTTATATAAATTTTTATCATTAACAACCGTGATATTATACACCAAAAGCTGCAGCTTTGCAATTACTATTGTTCAGGCTGCCAGAGTCCTATGGCGTTGCTCACCGGAAGGGAGAAAACGATGGACTGAGCCTTGGAATCAAGGCCGGCCTTTTCCATAATGGCTTTCATTATGTTGTTTCTGCCCTGTGCGGGAACTACGATAAAATGTATCTCCTTTTCCGATGCGATGGAAAAGCCGAAGAATTTTTCGGTATATTCCGCTCCGGTACCCTTTGCCTTTATCACGGTGCCGCCCGAAGCTCCCGCGCTCCTTGCCGCATCCATTATCAAATCCGTGTAGCCTTCGTTAGCTATGACGAAGAGCAGTTCAAAATCAGTATTTACTGCCATTCTCTTCTCTCTTTCTGCAAAAATAGACGATTTTCTGTCACCGGAACCCAGTGTCTGTCCGTCGAGAATGTATTCAAAGCTTCTCTTTCCTCCGACGCTGTTTAATGGAACCGAGACGACTATTCCGTTTCCAGGAACCTCTATGTACATTTTGTTCTTGAAATCCTTGAAAAGCTGCGAAACTCCCGAATCTGTAATTATGCCGAAAACGATGGCCTTCTCCACGGGAGTAAGGTACAGATAATCAAGCACTTCCGAAGAAGCGGTACCGTTTCCGAGGACAACGTCTGTGGTAAACACGTTGTTTTCGTTGAAAATGCGTATTACCTTCTCAGCTCTGTGACGGTCGGTAACCGCAGTTACAAGATGTAATCCTTCCATATAAATCTCACCTCTCCCGTTACAGCTCTATTATATCTTCATCGGCAAACTGCTGAATTTTTTCCTGCATTCTGATTCTCATGGCTTCTTCTTTTCTCGTTCTGAGCCTGTAAATTCCGCCCAGAAGCTGAATCATGATGAGAGGCGTCATCGCTACCATGGCGACTATTCCGAATGCGTCGGTGATGATTCTGTCAACGCCGCCTATGGCCTCGCACGCTCCCATGGCAAAAGGCAGCAGGAACGTCGCCGTCATAGGTCCCGAAGCAACTCCGCCGGAGTCAAAAGCGATTGACGTAAATATTTTTGGCGTGAACAAAGAAAGCAGAAGCGCTATAGCATATCCCGGTATGAGGAAGCACATAATCGAAATGCCGGTAATTACCCGTATCATTGCAAGGGCCAGAGAAATGGCCATTCCGATAGAAAGGCTCAGCTCCATGGCTCTTGCCGGAATGGTTCCCGCAGTAATTTCCTCTACCTGCTTGTTAAGCACGTGAACGGCAGGCTCCGCCGCAACGATAAAGTATCCTATCACCATGGCGAGAGGAATCAGTATCCAGAATATGTCCGTAGAGCCTATAAGCTTTCCGATATAGTTTCCAACTGGCATGAATCCCACGTTTACACCCGTAAGGAAGAGCACCAGGCCGATATACGTATGAACCAGGCCGATGCAGATTTTGATAAGAGCCTTCTTCGCCAGCTTTATAACCATGACGTTAAACAGCAGGAAGAACAGTATTATAGGCGCAAGAGCTATTGCTACCTCCTCCAGATACTTGGGAAACTCCGAAACGAAGAGCATTATGGCGTCCTGCGAACTGTTTCCCTCAGGAATCTCAACGGGAGTGTACGCTCCTTCCGCAGGATATAAAAGCCCTAAAATAAGCACCGCAAGTATAGGCCCTATAGAACAGAGAGCTACGAGACCGAAGCTGTCGTTTCCGGCGTGTCTGTCACTTCGGATGTTGGAAACACCCACACCGAGAGCCATTATGAAAGGTACCGTCATAGGTCCTGTTGTAACTCCTCCGGAATCAAAGGCTGCAGCCCAGAAGTCCTTAGGAACAAATGTTGCCGTAATAAATACTATGATGTAAAAACCGATTAAAAGATACGAAAGCGGTATGCCGAAGAGAATTCTAAGCATCGCTATTACGAGAAAGATGCCTACTCCGAGAGCTACGGCTATGATTATTACCGCATTCTTAATGGTAGGTATCTGATCTGCCAGAACCTGAAGGTCCGGCTCCGAAACAGTGATTATAACACCCATTAAAAAGCTGACGAGTACGATTACCCAGACGCGTCTGGATTTGGTCATGCACGAGCCGACTTTGTTTCCAATAGGCGTCATAGCCGTATCGGCCCCCAGTGTAAAGAAAGCCATACCTCCTATTAACATAATCGCGCCGATTATAAACGCAACAAACATGTTGTTGGGAATCGGCGCAATGGTAAAGCAAAGAAGTATTACTATAATGGTTATGGGCAATACGGATGTCACTGCTTCGTGAAACTTTTCATAAAGCATGGATCTGTTGCTCAAATATACACCTCTTTTTAATTTTTATGCAATAACTTATCATGTACTGAATATTATACAGTTTTTTCGTCCTCAAGGCAAGCATCTTCTATATTTTTGTGAGCCGTCGCCATCATCAGCTTGATTCTGTTAAGCTGATTTACGTCGCTGGCGCCCGGGTCATAGTCTATGGCGACGATGTTGGCCTTAGGATTCATCTTTCTCAGAGCCTTCATCATTCCCTTGCCTATAACGTGGTTAGGAAGACACGCAAACGGCTGGAGGCAGACGATGTTTTCAACCCCGCTGTGAATGAGCTCTATCATTTCACCCGTAAGGAGCCACCCTTCACCGCACTGATTTCCTAAAGACGCAATCTGCGACGCGTTAGCCGCCGTCTCCTCTATATATGCAGGTTCTGTAAAGTGTTTACTCTCTCTGAGAGCCTTTCTCATAGGCTTTCTCAGCCACTCTATTGCCTTGATTCCAAGGTTGTTCACGGACTTCTGCTTGTGAGTTCCCGAAAGATGTTCGAAGTTGAACTGTTTGCTGTACATTCCGTACAGGAAGAAGTCGAGCATGTCCAGGACTACGGCTTCACCGCCTTCCTGCTCTATAATGCCTACGATGTCGTTGTTGGCGTTAGGATGATATTTTACGAGAATCTCTCCCACGACGCCTACCTTAGGCTTTATTTCTCCCGTTCTCACCACTTTGTCAAAGTCTTCGACTATGCCTTTCAGGTTCTTAGCAAAGACCCTTCTGTTGAAGTGAATGGTGTTGTCGATTATCCTGTCGTGCCACTTGTCCAGTATGGCCTGACACGTTCCCGGAACCTTCTCGTAAGGTCTCGTAGCATAGAGAACTCTCATTATAAGGTCTCCGTACACGACTCCCACCGCAAGCTTGAGACCCATCTGCGGCGTAATCTTAAAGCCCGGATTCTTCTCAAGACCCACCGTGTTAAAGGATACAACGGGAACCTGCTCCATATCGAGATCCTTAAGGGCCTTTCTCAGAAGGGCAACGTAGTTGCTGGCTCTGCATCCTCCGCCCGTCTGGCTCATGAATACGGCCGTTTTGTTCAGGTCGTATTCTCCCGACTTAAGCGCCGATATTATCTGTCCCAGCGTCACGATGGTAGGATAGCACGCATCGTTATTTATATATCTAAGGCCCTCCTCCACCGAGTTCTTGTCAACGTCCGGAAGGAGCACAGCGTTGTATCCACATGACCTCATGGCGGCTTCCAGATAAGTGAAGTGTATCGGCGACATCTGCGGCACGAGGATGGTGTAGTTTTCTCTCATCTCCTCCGTAAAGAGAAGTCTCTCGTAAGGTTCGATTTCAGGAACCACGTGAATGTCGTTTTTGTCCCTCGCCTCCATGGCAGCCTTAAGAGATCTGATCCTGATCTTAATGGCGCCCAGATTGGAACCTTCGTCTATCTTAAGAACGGTGTAGAGTTTGTTATGGGCTCTGCATATCTCCTCAACCTGATCCGTCGTAACGGCGTCAAGACCGCATCCGAAGGAATTGAGCTGAATTATCTCGACGTCGTCGCACCTTCCGGCAAAATCGGCAGCCTTGTAAAGTCTGGAGTGGTATACCCACTGGTCGAGAACTCTGAGAGGTCTCTCAAGTTTACCCATGTGAGCGACTGAATCCTCCGTGAGAACCACAAGGTCAAAGGAGTTTATCAGCTTGTTTATTCCGTGGTTTATTTCAGGATCCACGTGGTACGGCCTTCCCGAAAGAACGACGCACTTTTTGTGGTTAGCCCTTGCGTATCTGAGGGCGTACTCACCCTGCTTCCTTATATCGTCCTTGAAGGCGTTCTGCTCTTTACGGGCCTTTGTCACAGCCTTCATTATCTCATCCTTTTCGATATGATAAGGCTTCAGGATCTCGGAAAGCTCGTGGGCAAGTCTCAGGTCGTTGTCGTAAGGCAGGAAAGGATGAGTAAATCTCACTCCGTACTCCTCAAAGACGTCATCCATGTTGTTGGCTATTACCTCCGGGTACGTTGCAACTATCGGACAATTGTAGTGGTTTGGAGCTCCTTCATCCTCGTTTCTCTCGTAGTTGATGCACGGATAGAATATCCACTTCACGCCCTGCTCCGTAAGCCATTTAATGTGGCCGTGCACCAGCTTTGCAGGATAGCATGCCGTGTCTGAGGAAATGGTCTCCATTCCCATCTCGTATATTTTCTTCGTCGAAGCCGGTGACAGAACCACTCTGAACTTCAGAGCCGAGAAGAATGTAAACCAGAACGGGTAGTCCTCGTACATGTTGAGAACCCTCGGAATACCTATGGTTCCGCGCTCTGCATCAAAATCCGAAAGAGGCTTGTAGCCGAAAAGTCTCTTGAACTTGTAGTCGTAAAGGTCAGGAATGTCGTTGGAGCTTCTCTCCCCTCCCGCTCCCTTCTCGCAGCGGTTTCCGGTTACGAACTTGGAGCCGTCGTGAAATCTGTTTATAGTCAGAATACACCTGTTCTCGCAGCCTTTGCACCTGCCGTTGGTATGTTCTACCGTAAAATCGTCGAGAGCTTCTCTTGAAAGGATGGAAGACTCGGTATCCTCTATATAGTTTTCCTTGGCGATGAGCGCGCAGCCGTAAGCGCCCATGAGCCCTGCAATGTCAGGTCTCACAACGTCTCTACCGATTATCTTTTCTATACTTCTGAGAACGGCGTCGTTCATGAACGTTCCGCCCTGAACGACTATCTTGTCTCCCGCCTCGTCGGGATTTCTCAGCTTTATAACCTTGTAGAGAGCATTTTTTATGACCGAATATGAAAGTCCTGCGGAAATATCTCCGATGGTGGCGCCCTCTTTCTGGGCCTGCTTTACCTTGGAGTTCATAAATACCGTGCATCTTGTTCCCAGATCAACGGGATTTTCGGCAAAGAGCGCTTCCTTTGCGAAGGCTCTCGTATCGAGATTTACGGATTTTGCGTACGTCTCAAGGAACGAACCGCAGCCTGAAGAGCATGCCTCGTTTAGCATGATATTGTAGATGGCTCCGTCCTTTATCTTCATACACTTCATATCCTGGCCGCCTATATCCAGAATGAAGTCTACTCCCGGAAGGAAAGCCTCTGCGGCCCTGTAATGGGCCATTGTCTCTATTTCGCCCATATCGGCCTTAAACGCAGCTTTAATAAGCCCTTCGCCGTAGCCTGTCACGCAGGTATTGGCGATAAAGGCGTTTTCAGGAAGCTGGGAATAAAGCTCCTTCAGCATGGTCTTTACGGCTTCTATAGGATTACCCTCGTTGCTCCTGTAGAAGGAGTAGAGAAGGTTGTTGTCTTTATCTATGAGCGTGGCCTTGGTGGTGGTGGAACCCGCATCGATTCCCAGATACACCTCGTTTCTGGCCTTCTTTATATCTTTTTTTCTTATGGTGTGCTGACCGTGTCTTGCAAGGAATCTGTCGTACTCCTCCCGGGACGCGAACAGCGGCTCTATATGCTTTGTATCGGAAAGCTGGCTCTGATCGGCATTGTTAAGCTTGTCAGTGAGAGCCTCAAGGCTTATCTCGTCGCTCTTTTCCGCAAGCATGGCCGCGCCGATTGCAACGAAGTATCTGGAATCCTCCGGGAATATCACGTCATCGTCCTTAAGCTCCAGAGTTTCTATAAATCTCTCCCTGAGCTCCGACAAAAACGACAGCGGTCCGCCCAGAAAAGCCACCTTCCCCCTTATGGTGTGTCCGCAGGCCAGCCCGCTTATGGTCTGGTTGACGACAGCCTGGAAAATGGACGCGGCAAGATCCGGCACCGAAGCTCCGTCGTTTATGAGGGGCTGGATGTCGGTCTTTGCGAATACGCCGCATCTTGCGGCAATAGGATATATCATCTTGTGGCTTTTGGCCGCCTCGTTAAGTCCTCCCGCGTCGGTGTTCAAAAGTATTGCCATCTGGTCTATGAACGCGCCGGTACCGCCTGCGCATGTTCCGTTCATTCTCTGCTCGATGGTGGCGCCGTAGAACGTAATCTTCGCGTCCTCTCCTCCCAGCTCAATGGCTACGTCCGTCTCCGGAATGAGAGTCTCCACGGCGCGGCTGCAGGCTATAACCTCCTGCTCAAAAGGAATTCCCAGAACCGTTGCAAGGGAAAGTCCGCCCGATCCGGTGATAACCGGCCTTAAGGTAATGTCTCCGTATTTGTCATAAAGATCCTGAATCAGTTCTCTGACCTTTTCAAATACGTCCGACATGTGTCTTTCGTATCTGGAATAGATTATATCTCCCGAATCCTCTGTCAGAACGAGTTTTACGGTCGTGGAACCAATGTCAATTCCTAATTTCATGTTTTACCTCTGTAAAAATACCTCTTCTATAAATTTCTGATTTCCTTGTTGTAAAGATGTCTGAACATAAGCGCCGAGTAAATCAGTCCTATAATCTCCGCCAGCGGGAATGACATCCAGGAAGCCGTAACTCCCGCCAGATTATACAGAATATACGCCAGCGGCAGGATTCCGATAAGCTGTCTGATGAGGGATGCGAACAGGCTGTATATGCCGTGTCCCGTTCCCTGGAAAAGTGTGGACGTCATAATGCCGAACGCCGCCGGAAGGAAGCATATGCTTATAAGCCTCAAAGCCGGCACTCCCATTTCCAGCATTTCGCTGTCCGCGTTGAACATGAGCAGAAATACCTGCGGGAACAGCTGGAACAGCAGAGTTCCTATGGCCATTATGATTATGGCCGTTATGAGACCCAGCTTGTACGTTCTCATGAGACGGTGCTTGTTTCTGGCTCCGAAGTTATATCCCATGATTGGCATTGCTCCCTGGTTCAGTCCGAACACCGGCATAAAGACGAAGGACTGGAGCTTGAAGTAGATTCCCAGCACTGCAACCGCCGTAGCGCTTGCCGCAAGGATAGCGTTGTATCCGAGGAGCATAACGGAGCCTATGGCCTGCATGATTATGGACGGAAATCCTACGGCATATATATCCTTTACCACATGCCAGTCCATTTTAAATCTTATAAGTCTCACTTTTACAGCGTGCTCTCTTGTAAGTACGACAAAGAGCGCAACGGTCATGGCAAGAGCCTGACCTGCAACTGTGGCAACAGCCGCGCCTGCAATCCCCATCTTAGGAGCGCCTAAAAGCCCGAATATGAGAATCGGGTCAAGGATTATGTTAGTAATGGCTCCGGTAAGGCTTGTCAGCATCGGCGCCAGCATGTTTCCTGTTGACTGAAGCACTTTCTCAAGGGATATTTCCACCATTATGAAAAGGCTTGCGCAGGTGACTATCCTCATATAGGTCACGCCACCCTCGAATATTTCAGAATCGCTGGTGTATGCGTTCATGAAAGGCACCGTAAGGAACAGGCCTACTATGAGGAATATTATATAGTTAAATACGGCTATTCTCACGCTGGTGCTGGCGGCTTTGTCAGCCTCCTCAAACCTCTTCGCTCCGAGTCTTCTTGCAATCAGCGAGTTCACGCCCACTCCGCTTCCTACGGCGAGAGCCGTTATCAGCATCTGGACAGGCATTACCAGAGAAACCGCAGTAAGGGCTTTCTGGCTGATCATAGCTACGAATATACTGTCTACAACGTTATAGAGAGCTGAAATCAGCATTGAAAGTATTGCAGGCCATGCCATGGAAGCGAGAAGCTTTCCGACGGGCGCAGTGCCCATTTTGTTTTCCTCGTGGCCTTCCTGAGCCTGCACTTCCTGAACATCAGTCATAATTTCCTTGTTTTCAGTCATTAAATCACTCCTGCCTCTAATATTCTGCCCGCATAGCAGGCGACTTCTATAAGTTAAAAAATCCAGGCCTGAAGTAACTTAAAAATCACATCAAGCCTGCACCTCTGTAGTCAAAGTTACGGGTAGGTCTGTAAGCCGGGTTCTGTATTAGACAATCATCTATCTGTGGCGAAACATTACTGCTCGCTCATGCGGTCCACCTGTCGGGCAGCGACGGGCCGCCGCCTTTTACGCCCATTTCGACCTTGCTCCGGATGGGGTTTACACGGCCGCCATGTCTCCATGACGCCGGTGAGCTCTTACCTCACCATTTCAACCTTACCACAGCGTTACCTGTTTCGGCGGAATGTTTCTGTTGCACTTTCCCTATGGTTACCCACGCCGGACGTTATCCGGCATCCTTGCCCTGCGGAGCCCGGACTTTCCTCATGCCCCGGGTACCCCCGCAGCACGCGATTGTCTGGCCTGCCCATAACTATGTAATTTTATCACAAAATCCGCGTTAAAACCATACCTAAAATTGTGTTATCGGACGATTTTTCTCACCTACATCATTCAATTTCCCATATGACAGTAACAGTATCTTCAATATCGATATCATCGGGTTCTATATCCAGATTATATGCATCTGTTGAATCTTCGGCAACTGATATCGATTTTGCCAATTTAACAGATTCATATGTTATATCAATTTCTCCCCATGAATAATCGACAGTCAGTATATCCTTCAATGCCACGCATGCTGCCCCGGCAAGAATTTCAGCCTTTTCTTTTGCATCTTCGACGGCCTTTTTTAAAAGACTGTTCCTGGCACTTTCCGGATTTTTGACCGCACAGCTTATCCTGAATTCCGGTGAAAGCTTACTGTGTCCAAGGGCATAAAGAACCCTTCCGAGTATGTCATTATCATTTTCAAACTCAACTTTCATCCTATGTTTATATTCATATCCGACAAACCTTCTCTTATATTCGTCGTTCTCACGGTAGCTTTCATATTTCGTGTCTATGTTAAAATGCAAAGTTTTAATGCTGCTTGTTTCCAGACCGGTACCGGCAATAAGTTTTTTCAGTTCTTCCGTGTCTTTCGCTGATTTTCTCAGTGTGTTGTCATAATCTCTATCTGTGTTTTCAAGAGTTATCGTTATTCTCGTAATATCCGGTTTGGCTTTCAGGTGCCCTCTTCCGGTAACCTTGATAGTTCTCATACTTCATCCTTTCCTGTTTTCAAGAAAAACAGAGGATACAAAAGTACCCTCCTGCGATATCCTCAGTGTTTCAAGTCTTTATAAGTGCTTCTACTTCTCCCATAGTCAGTTTGGTCAATTCTGCGACCTTTTCTGGTTTCATACCATCCTTAAGCATCTCTTTTGCAATTATAATACACTGCTCTCTGGCTCCCTTAGCTAACCCTTCCGCCATTCCTTTTTCCATTGCTTTCCGCTCTGCTCTGTGGAATTCCTGGTCAAGTCTCATAACATCCCTCCTCCAGGGGTTATTCCACTCATTTAGCGCCGTCATCCTTCGGCTGAGTATCTCGTACATCGGATCATCGCCTACCTCGTTTTCGTTGACGAAATTGAAAAACTGGCGAATCTCACCGGGAATATTCTCAGATGTACACTTTGTGTTTAAGAATATTGTACAGGACTTATCATTTAAATTCAATACAGTATTTCCACATCGTGCTTACTTGCCTACCGTCTTTTCCTGCTATCTTTGCATAAATCAATTATCACAACAATTGGTAAAATTACAATAAACCCAACCAGCTTTATAAGCCAGTCCCATCTTCCTTTTTCCTGTTTCACTTTACAACCTCATACTATTGAACTATACTTATCATGTAGGTTAGCTATTTTTATTCTACATCTGTACACTGTATTAATCAACCAAAATTCCGACTTATCATGCATTGGATGCAGAAAGCCGGACTCTGAGGAAAACACATGAAGAAACACTCTGATTCGGCGACAGCCAGAACTTTTATTGGCTGCATTTGCGCGCTTATATGTGAATTTATCTACGGATTAAGTTATATATTTACCAAACAGGCTACAGGAAGCGCCAGCGAGCTTGCTCTGATGGGCTGGAGATTTCTCATAGGCGCTCTCGTAATGACGCTGCTTATATTGTCAGGAATTATAAAAGTGAACTTCAAGGGTAAGTCTGTCGCTCCTCTCGTAAAAATCGCTCTCTTCTGTCCGTGCATTTACTTTCTCGGGGAGACATTCGGAATCAGTCTTACAACTGCTTCTGAAAGCGGCTCTATTATTGCTGCCATTCCGGTAACTTCAGTAATACTTTCTACGGTCATCCTGCACAGAAAGCCGTATCCTGCCCAGGTCGCCGGAATTTGCATAACTATGACCGGCGTTCTCATTACCGTTTTTGCTGCCGGAACTTCAGCAAGCTTTTCTTTAACGGGATATCTGTTCCTGTTTATCGCAGTAGTTTCCTATTCTCTTTACAGCGTATTTGTCGCAAAGGCTTCAGACTATACGGGCTCTGAAATAACCTATGCCATGCTCCTGACTGGTGCGATATTTTATGTTATCCTGGCACTGTCGGAATCCCTGCTCGATGGAACCTTTGACGATCTCATCAGGCTTCCTCTTACCGATACCGCGTTTCTTTCGGCTGTTATTTACCAGGGCATAGGCTGCTCTATAATCGCCTTCTATCTTTCCAACATCTCCATAGCCTACATAGGTGTGAACAGAAACGCTTCCTTTATGGGAATAGCCACCCTTGTCTCCATATTTGCCGGCGTACTTATTCTTGGCGAAACATTTTCTTTACTCCAGGGAATCGGCGCTGTTCTTATTCTGACAGGAGTTTATACGGCTAATATCCTGACAAAAAAAGAAGGCTGACCGCATATCTCAGTCATGCCTTCCTGATTATTCTTCTGAATTTCGGCTATTCCTTATACGCTACAACTTCAACCTCTACGAGAGCTCCCTTCGGAAGTTTAGCAACTTCAACGCAGGATCTTGCTGGAGTTTCTCCGGTAAAATACGTAGCGTAAATCTCATTTACCGTACCGAAATCGTCCATATTGTCGATAAAGACTGTAGTCTTGATTACATCTTTATAGTCATAGCCTGCAGCCCTTAATACAGCGCCTACATTGTCAAGGCTCTGCTTTGTCTGTGCAACAATGCCTTCAGGAAGCTCGCCGGTTTCAGGAACCAGACCCAGCTGTCCGGAAGCATAAAGCAGATTTCCTGCCTGAACCGCATGTACGTAAGGACCTACCGCTGCAGGTGCGTCTTTTGCCATGATTGTCTTTTTCATTGGTATCTCCTCCTTTGATTTCTAAAAGAGCTCAGAACTTATCTCTTCTGAATTCACAATATTATTTTACCATCTGGGTGAATAATTTCAATAAGTTTAATAAAAGAATGAATCGGCGATTTTTTCGGACGGAAAAACTCTCATACCGGAAGGCAGCCTGCCTGTAAGGATTTCAGCCATATTTATTCCGAAGCTGACCTCTGTTCCGTAATGGCCTGCGTCTATTACGGCCATTCCTCCGCTTTCGGCTGTTTCTCTTGCCTCATGATATTTCACATCTCCCGTTATAAAAGCGTCGCATCCGGCATCAGCGGCATTTTTTGCGAAATCAAAGCCTGCTCCTGTGCACCATCCGGCCTTCCTTACCGGCTTTTCGGGATTGCCGCACACCCTGACAGCACAGTCTTTCAGGCCGAGTTTTCTTCTGACAAAGTCTGCAAACTCTGAAACAGTCATAGTTTCCTTCAAACATCCCGTCCTGGTATAACCGTCCTCCAGAATCTCCACATCCGTCAGATCGAGCACTTTTGCGAGATAGTCGTTGTTTCCTCCGCTTACTTTGTCGAAGTTGGTATGACATGAATAAACGGATATTCCACAGCCTATGAGCCTGTGAATATATTTTCCAGAAACCGTATTTACGTCAACATTTTTTATTCCGTTAAACAACATAGGATGGTGGGTTATTATCAGATTTGCACCATTCTCTTCAGCTTCCTTTATCGTGTCTTCTGTGATTTCCAGTGTCGTCATTATTCCGCAGACAGTATCATCGCCGCAGTTCACCTGCCATCCGCAGTTGTCCCATTCCTCCGCAAGGTCCGGCGGACATAATCTGTCTACTATACTTATTACTTCACTTATTTTCATTTCATCAATCTCCTGTAAAGACCACTTATGCGATCCATGCGGTTTTCCGTAATACGCAGCCGGCTCCGGTCACTTCCCTTGAGGATTCTGTCCCTTATTGCCTGTTCCTTTTCAAGGTGAACCCTGAGATACTCTTCTGTAAGCGGATTGGGTTCATCGACAAGCATATCGGGGTACTCGAACATTACATCCTCTTCCACATCTGCCGCTTTAAGACTCTTCCGTTCTGCTTTCCCGGCCGGAATAACCTTCAGTATTTCGCAGATTCTGTTTCTCTCCCTGACCAGAGTTTCTTCTGCGATATAGAAGCCTGACAGATAGAGCCATTTTCTGAGCCTTCCAACGTTATTTCTCGGCTGCAGGATGAACTTTCCGAAAGTCCGTGTTTTACCGATATCCTGCCCCATAATCTCACTCATAAGGAGTCCGCCCATTCCTGCCATTATGACGGTTTCTGTCTCGCCGGGAAGAATCGGCTCCAGTCCGTCACCCAGTCTCAGTTCAAAGTCAGACCCCATGCGTTTCTCGAATTCCCTGTCAAAGTATTCAATACAGCTCAGCCTTGCTTTATCGAGGGATCCCGGGCTCACATCGGTCAGTATCACCTTCGGGGATATTCCATTATCCAGCAGATACAAGGGAAGAAAACCGTGGTCGGTTCCAACGTCGGCCACGGTCTCTCCCTTCTCTACAAAACCTGCAATAGCTTTCAGCCGTCCGCTCAACTTAATCACTTTATGCGGGTCTCCTTTCCTATTCCAGATAGTCCTTGAGCTTTTTACTTCTGCTTGGATGGCGAAGCTTTCTCAGCGCCTTGGCTTCTATCTGTCTTATTCTTTCACGGGTAACATCGAATTCTTTTCCTACTTCTTCAAGAGTTCTGGATCTGCCGTCCTCAAGTCCGAATCTGAGCTTGAGAACTTTCCTTTCCCTTTCGGTCAGAGTATCGAGAACTTCCACAAGCTGTTCCTTAAGCATGGAGAAAGCTGCCGCTTCGGCAGGCGCCGGCACGTCTTCATCAGGAATGAAATCTCCAAGATGACTGTCCTCTTCTTCTCCTATAGGAGTTTCCAGAGAAACCGGTTCCTGAGCGATTTTCTGAATTTCTCTCACCTTATCTACGGATATACCCATTTCCTTGGCGATTTCTTCAGGAGACGGCTCTCTTCCGTATGTCTGAAGAAGCTGGCGGGAAACTCTTATGAGCTTGTTAATGGTTTCAACCATGTGTACAGGAATTCTGATAGTTCTCGCCTGATCGGCTATGGATCTTGTAATGGCCTGTCTTATCCACCAGGTAGCGTATGTGGAGAATTTATAGCCTTTTCTGTAATCAAATTTATCTACAGCCTTTATGAGACCCAGGTTTCCTTCCTGAATAAGGTCGAGGAAAAGCATGCCTCTTCCGACGTAACGCTTGGCTATGCTTACTACGAGTCTTAAATTGGCTTCACAGAGTCTCTTTTTCGCTTCTTCGTCCCCGTTCTCCATCCTCTTTGCCAGTTCTATCTCTTCTTCGGCGGAAAGCAGCGGAACCTTTCCGATCTCCTTAAGATACATTCTGACAGGATCGTCAACGGCTATTCCCTTAGGCAGCGAAGCGTCTATATCGATTTCTCCGTTTTCGTCCACCACGATACCGTCGTCTTCAGATTCGGAATCCACATCTTCATCATCATCGATTATAAGTGTGAAATCCTCCGGCTCCGTTTCTCCGTTGATTTCTATATCGCTTGACATGAGCGTGTCGTATATCTCGTCCATTACGTTCTTGTCAAGATCCAGACTGTCAAGATATTCGCTCATATCTGCATATGTCAGCGCATTGCCCTTTTCTTTCGCTTTGGCCTCAAGCTTTTTTATGAGTTCCTCTTTCATCTGTTCAGAAGACAGCCCCGCTACCTCCTCCGCGAGAGTCATCTCCGTTTTCTTTTCTTCATTACTCATACTGCTACCCTAAATTCCTTTCCGCCTGTATTTCCAACTGTATATTTTTAAGACGCTCCATAAGTGAGCTCAATTTGTCGTCGTTTCCTGTCTCGTCTGCCAGAGAAAGCATGGTCAGTATGCGTTCCTCCTCATCGGCAAGACTCGAAAGTTTCCAGTCCCTCATGCAGTCTGCAAGCACTTTTTCCTCATCCTCATAATAAGGTGTGCTTTCACACGCTTCTGTAAGAAGCTCTCTCTCTTCGTCCGGAAGAGTATCAAGTACCCTGTTTATATCAAGATTTCCGTTCTCCCTGAAATCCTTTTCGATAACGTCGAATATTTTCCTCGATACGTCAAGGGCAAAGATATCGGGCATCGTCGAAATAGTATCTATATATTTTTCACTTCGAACGGAAAGTGTCAGAAGATCTCTGTCGCGTCCTGTAATAACATGAGGATTTTCTGTATCGGAATCATCCTCAAACCTGCGAAGTCTGTGCGAATGCATGTCACCGGATGAAGCGCCTTCGCTCTCAGGCATTATCTCCATTCTGACTGCACTTTCAGATACGCCCGCTTCTTTTGCAGCTTTTGCTATATATATGTCTCTTTCCACAGGACTCATTGACGCAATGATTCCTGCAGCCCTCCTTATGTAGTCTATGCGGCCTTCGCCCGAGGACATATCTATGCCGGACTTCGCCGCTTCAAGCTTATAGTCACCATACGGCAGAGCATCCTCCACCAGCTTCAGGAAAGCTTCTTTTCCGTTTTTCTTTATGAACTCATCCGGGTCTTTGCCGTCCGTAACGTGCAGAACTCTGACTTTCAGATTCTCCTTCTTAAGTATATCCATTCCTCTCAGCGCTGCATTCCTGCCTGCCGAATCAGCGTCATAAGAAAGCACGGCGCTGTCCGTATATCTCTTTATCAGAGCAGCCTGGTTCTCAGTAAGAGCCGTTCCCAGCGATGCAGCTACATTATGCACGCCTCCCTGATAGAGAGCTATGACGTCCATATACCCCTCCACGAGGATGATAAATCCGTCCTTACCCACATTTTGCCGCGAAATATTAAGGCCGTAGAGGTTGTTTTTCTTTCTGAAGACGAGACTTTCGGGCGAATTGAGATATTTAGGATTATCCTGATCTGAAACAGCCCTTCCGCCAAAACCGATAACCTTTCCCGATGTATTTATAATCGGGAACATCACGCGGTTTCTGAACTTATCGTACACTCTTCCCCTGCTTTCAGCAGCGAGCCCAAGTTCAATCAGAGTCCTGTTCTCAATACCCTGCGAATTCATGTAATCAACGAGGCTGGTCCACTCGCTGTCGGCATATCCGATTCCGAACTTCTTCAGAACGGCCGGAGTGATGCCTCTCTTCTTCATATAGGAATAACCGGGATTGGCTTTTTCCGTGAAAGCCCTGTAGAAAAAACGTGCGGCAAGGCGATTCACTTCATAGTACTTTTCACGCCTGCCGTCGGACTGTCTTTTCTCCAGAACTATTCCGTATTCTCCTGCAATTTTTTCAACCGCTTCTGTGAAATCAAGATTATAGTACCTTTTCACGAACTCTATCATATCGCCGCTGGCTCCGCATCCGAAGCACGTGAAAATCTGCTTCTGTTCGGACACGACAAACGAAGGCGTTTTCTCACTGTGAAACGGACAAACACCTTTATAGTTGCTGCCGGAGCGCTTAAGCGGAACGACCCGCCCTATAACATCGACGATGTTGACCCGGTCTTTCAGTTCTTCAATTGCAGAGTTTGAAAAAGAAAATGACATCTTGCTCTCCTAAATACCCTTCAAATATTTATTCGACACAAAATGTCATTTTCCTTTATTTTTTTAAAAAATTTTTCTGTAAAGATTCATCGCATATCTGTCCGTCATTCCGGCTATGTAATCCTTTACGGCTACAGGAACTGAATCGGTTTTCAAAAGCCTTGCGTAATCGTCGGGAAGCTCGTCGGGATGAGAGATATAATACTCGTAAAGAGACGTTATCACAGTCTCTACCTTTGCGAGATCTTCTTCTTTTTTTACCTTTGTGCTGTGATAAACGTTTTCAAACATGAAGCTTCTCAGTTCATTAAGCGCACTCAGGTGTTCCTCGTCCATAGATATGCGGTCGTGAGTATCGCTGAATAAAACGACGCTTGTCACCATGGAATCGATTCTCTCTCTGTGTCCTCTTCCAAAAATGCGAACCGGCTTTTCCGGAAGGTCTGCGTCGGTTATTACGCCGCTTCTGACAGCATCGTCTATATCGTGATTGATATAGGCGATCCTGTCGCTTATTTTTACAATCTGTCCCTCAAGCGTTGCGGCCGGAAGTTTTCCCGAATGATTCAGTATACCGTCTCTGACTTCGAATGTAAGGTTCATTCCTGTCCGTGAAGGCGTACTTTCGAGATAATCAGCCACCCTGAGACTCTGTTCATTATGTCTGAAACCGCCCGGATGAATTTTATCGAGTACATATTCACCGCTGTGTCCGAAAGGAGTGTGCCCCAGATCGTGTCCCAGGGCTATGGCTTCAGTAAGATCCTCGTTGAGACCCAGAGCCCTTGCAATAGTCCGTGACACCTGCGTCACCTCCAGAGTGTGAGTGAGGCGCGTCCTGTAGTGATCTCCCTCAGGCGCAAGGAAGACCTGCGTCTTATGCATAAGTCTCCTGAAGGCCTTTGAATGTATTATTCTGTCTCTGTCTCTCTGAAAGTCCGTTCTGTACCTGCACGGCTCTTCGAAGACAGCCCTGCCTTTGCTCTCCGCAGCTTTTACGGCTCTTTCCGACAGAATTTCATATTCTCTTTTTTCAAGATCTTCTCTGTAAAGCATATTACACACCCGTATGGCCGAAACCGCCCTCTCCTCTTGCTGTATCTGAAAGTCCGGCGGACTCCCTGATTTCAGCTTTTTCATATTTTGCAATCACAAGCTGGGCTATTCTGTCTCCGTCATATATTACAAAAGGCTCTTCACCCCAGTTTATCACGGGAATTTTAATCTCTCCGCGGTAGTCGGAATCCACCGTTCCTATTCCGTTGACAAGTCCTATGCCGTGCTTTACAGCAAGCCCGCTTCTCGCTCTTACCTGTGCCTCAAAGCCTGCAGGAAGCTCTATACATATTCCTGTGGGTATCAGAGCCCTTTTCCCGGGCATAATCGTAACGGCTTCGCTTAAGCAGGCCGACAGATCCATACCAGCTGAGCCGTCAGTGGCATATGACGGTATCCGTCCGCCTGTTGATTTTACCTTGAGAATCATAAGTTCTATCCCCTCATCATCTTTCTTATATTAACAGGTTTTTTCGTCACAACTGCAGCCGAATAATTGTCCGGATTTGAAACGAGACTCTTGACCATATCTATATCATCGAGGGTGACGCTGTCAAAACCGGCCATAACCTCATCCTCCGAGTAAATGTGATCAAGCAGAAGAGTCCCTTTACCGTTCTTGAACATTCTGCCCGATACGTTTTCCAGTCCGAAAATGTACGAGGATTTCATCTGTTCACGGGACGAATCAAGTTCCTCTTTCGTTACACCTTTTCTCTCCAGTGAATCCAGCTCCTCAAGTATTCCTTCCACGGCCAGATCAATCCGTTCAGGGTTCACACCGGCATAGATGTTGAAATATCCGTCGTGGCTGAAGCATCCCAGCATTGAATACACGGAGTAAGCGAGTCCCTTTTCCTCTCTTATGTTCTGAAACAGTCTGGAACTCATACTTCCGCCCATAATATTGTTCAGTATAGATACGGCGTAATACCTGTCGTCATCGAGGCTTATTGATTTTGTCGCCATGCACAGGTGCGCCTGCTCTATATCCCTGGTTATACATCTGAATCCGGGCATATATTCCGGTATATCCGGCTTCACTGATTCCTTTTTTTCCGACAAAGTCAGCAGCTTGTCGTTAAAGTACTGAACGGCATCCTCTTCATCGAAGTTGCCCGCTACGGAAATTACGATACTGTCTCTGGTGTATTCCCCGTCTATGTACTTTTTCATAACCGGTCCTGAAATCCTGCCGAGACTGGTGTACGTTCCGAGTATACTGTTTCCCAGAGGTGACCCTTTAAACACGAGGGAAGTTACCGTTTCGTGGGCCAGGTCATCCGGATCGTCCGCGTTCATCCTGATTTCTTCTCTTATTACGTCCCTTTCTTTTTTCATGTCGGCAGGGTCCAGAAGAGTGTTGGTGAGCATATCTATGAGGACGTCGGAGGCCGCTTTATAATTTTCACCGGTGCTCTTTACATAATAACATGTGGCCTCTTTACCGGTAAAGGCATTTATCTGTCCGCCTATCCTGTCTATATCCTCAGCTATCTGTCTTGCCGTCCTGTTTGAAGTCCCCTTGAACATCATGTGCTCTATATAATGGGAAATGCCGGCATTCTTCCTGTTTTCGCAGCAGGCGCCCGCCTTCACCCATATTCCGACGGCCGCCGAACGGACGTAATCGATTTTCTCCAGAACCAGTCTGACTCCGGAATCAAGTTTTACTGTTTTAACCATTAACTGAACTCCTTTAATATGCTTTAATCTCTTCCCATTTCATCTGAACTTATGAATCTTCCAAGCCGTCCGTTCAGAATTTCTTTTCCCTCCAACGCTTTCTTTCCGTTTATCAGAACGCACTGGATTCCTTCCGGCTTTATGTGAATGTCGGTAAAAGTTGCGCCGTCTCTTATGGTTTCAGGATCAAAGACTGTAATATCTCCGTCGCAGCCTTCTTCAATCCTGCCTTTGCTCCTGAGTCCAAGTCTCTCCGCAGGAAGCCATGATATCTTCTTCAGAGCGTCTGTCATGGACAGAGCTTTTTCATCTCTGACGTATTTTCCGAGTACTCTCGGGAAAGTGCCTGCTGCACGTGGATGTCCGTTTCCGCCTTTTATGATGGCGTCGCTTGCAATCATGCCGTTTTTGTCCGAAACGGCCGCGGAAATTTCTTCTTCTCTCATGACAAAGGCCACAGCCAGCATATCCGGATACTTCTCTCTAGCGTCCTCAAATATCTCCTTCGTACAGTATACGTTAAAGTAAGGCTCTTCAGTAAGGAGTATATCTTTGTAATCCTTTCCCCAGCCTTCAAGGCATCCGTCCTCGAATACCGCAGAACCTATGTGAGTAGAGAATGCGCTGTACGGATATGTATCGAAATCAAGCTTCGGATTTAAAGCCTTTGCGCCGTCAATTCTTCTGAGGGCCTCATCCATCTGTCCCATGGCTGAACAGCTGGAAAGGTGCGATATCTGAAACTTCATAGGTATTCCGTCGGCTATTCTTATCATCTCTTCTATGGATTCGATAGCGTTATTCCCGTCATCCCTGTAATGAGCCGAAACCAGAAGCCGGGGATCGCAGGTCGCACCGCAGGCATACATTATTTCGTCAAATGTCATGCCCGGGTCGTACTCTATTCCGAATGAAATACCGCATGCGCCCTCAGAAAGCTCCCTTTTCAGAAGTCGGCGTATTTCGGCCTGCTCAGTCTTTGTCGCCTCGGCATATCTTTCTATGCCGAGTTCGTATCTGAATGTATTATATCCTGCGAACATGAGATAGTTTACAGGCGAACCGCCAAGGCGGGCAATCGTATTTTTGAATTCGGAAAGGTTCTGGTTCTGGATTCCGCAGTTTCCCCCGACTGCAGTCGTAACTCCCATCTCCAGCATCATGTCGGCAATTACGTACTTTTCACCTTCGTGAAAATCCTCCTCATGCATGTGTATGTCTATGAATCCCGGAGACACGATTTTGCCTTCCGCATTGATTACTTCCTCTGCATCCGGTTCTCCATAGCCGATGTACGCTATTTTTCCGTCTTTAATCCCTATATTGCCCCTTTTCATACAGTATTCTTTAAAATCGGGGTACTGACCTCCGACAATTAAAATATCAAGCATATTCTTCTCCTCACGATTTCTTTTCAACCAGAGAAAGGACGAGGCAGATTACCACGTAAATAACTGCAAGGGGAACCGTCAGGAAAAAAATGAAACCGTACATGCTCAGTCTTTCCATGAGCAGCATGTTGATTACCATGGTGATTCCCGCAGATACAATGAAGGCCTGCCTGTTGAATCCTTTTTTTAAGGCTATAAGAAGCACTATGACGGCCGCGACCGGTGCAAGGAAAATGAAGAATTCTCTCATATCTATTTCCTTTCAAAGTCTTCCTTCATAGCTTTTACTCTGTTTTCATCGCTGAATATTTTTGCAATCAGAAGAGCTATTATCTTTCCGCCGTCTGCAAGAGCATTATGGGCTCTGTCTGTCTTCATTCCCTCGGCAAACTTTCTGGTGTGAACGACAACGTCGTCGTCTACGACCTTCAGGGTAGGATGGAATGTAGGGCAAACGTAGCTGACATTTCCTGCATCTGATGAGCCAAACGGAACCTCCGGCTTCGGATCGATCTTAAGACCGAGTTCGCCGTATACTTCTCTCAATGCCTGCTCCCCCGTCGGATTGCTCTTCAGGTTGTCGTATGGCGCCGCCGTGTTATACTTGCTCCACTCCGTCTGTGTTGCTATGGCTGCACCTCTCGCGCAGTCATCTACTCTGGATACCAGTCCGTTAAGGTACTCTCTGTCTAAAGCTCTGACATATACCTCAGCAGAAACGTATTCCGGTACGATATTAGGAGCCTCTCCGCCGTTTCTTATGATGCCGTGCATACGCACGTCAGGTTTTGAATGCTGTCTCAGCATGTCGATTCCGTGGAACATCAGCTGTGCGGCATTGAAAGCATTTCTTCCGTTCCAGGGAGAATCCGAAGCATGCGCTGCCTGTCCGCGGAACTCATACATATATGAATCAAGCGCCAGGAATGTAGGATCCACGAGGTTCTTATTATACATATGAATCATGATGGCCATATCATACTCGTCAAACACTCCGCCAGAGGCCATTGCACACTTTGCACCGTCCGTCTCCTCTATAGGAGTTCCTATAATGTGTATATCGGTGTCCAGTTCGTCCTGAAGGTCTTTTACCGCAAGACCGCCCAGAATGCTGATGGATCCGCTGAGACAGTGTCCGCAGGCATGTCCTATTTCAGGAAGAGCATCGTATTCCGTCAGGATTGCGACTTTGTGCTTATGGCTGTTATCACCGAAAACTCCCTTGAACGCCGTTTCAAGTCCGGCAAAAGGATATTCCACCTTATATCCCTTGCTTTCCAGAAGTTTTACTATCTTCCTGGAGGTTTCGTATTCTTCTCCTGAAATTTCAGGATGGTCTGCAATGTCATCGTTCAGACTGATGAGTTCTTTATGATATTCCTCTATTTTCTTCTCAATTACGCTCTTAAGTTTTTCATAATCTGCCATAACTGGGTCTCCTTTACTACTCGCTTATAACAGGAAAATGGCACCTGTGATGCCATTTTCCCATAAAATATCCGAACCGGATAAATCAGTTACTGAAGCTGTATTATCTGTGCAATCGCTACGAAAATACCGCCTACCAGATATTCTGTTCCTATTATAGGTAAAATCCACTTTGCCCACTTGTTCCACGGAATCTTTACCATAGCGAGAGCTGCCATGAAGAATCCCGAGGTTGGTGTGAAGATGTTGGAAATACCGTCGCCAATCTGGAATGCAACGCATGCTGTCTGTCTCGTAACTCCGACCAGATCGGAAAGCGGCGCCATGATAGGCATCGAAACTGCTGCCTGTCCCGAACCCGACGGTACGAGGAAATTGAGCAGACACTGGAATATGTACATTCCTATAGCCGATACCATTGACGGCAGTTCTCCAAGGAAACCTGCTGCTGCGTGAAGTATGGTATGCAGAATATTTCCGTCTGTCATGACTACCAGGATACCTCTTGCAAAGCCGACAACGAGAGCTCCGGAGCAGATATCGGCCATACCCTTTCCGAGAACGTTGGCATATCTGTTAAAGCCTATTCCGCCTATTGCGGCAATGACAAAGGACATTCCGAGGAACAGAGCCGCTATCTGATCCATATACCAGCCGAAGTTGATTACACCGTAAACGAGAAGCACTATTGCAAGAACGAATACGATGAGTATAATCTTCTCTCTTAATCCAAAAGGAGGAAGTTCTTCAAGATCTACCTTCTCTTCTCTCTGCTGGTCAATCTCATACATAGGAGAAAGCTGCGGATTCTTTTTTACCTTAAGCGCCCATCTGATAAGGAAGAAGCTCGGTATAAGCATCATGAAGCAGAAAAGCACTATTCTGAATCCCATACCGGAAAGAAGCTCCAGGTCGGCTATGCCCTGGGCAACCTGAACCGTGAACGGATTCATGAAAGCTCCTGCAAATCCTGCGCCTGCCGCACAGAGAACCATAGCGGCTCCCGTAAGTGAGTCGAATCCCATGGCTATCGCGAGGGAAACGAATATCGGAACGAACGGGATCATTTCCTCCGACATTCCGAACACGCTGGCGCATAATCCGAAAAGTACTATTACAACAGGTATAATGAGAATGGACTTGTTCTTAAGAAGCTTTATAAGTCTTCCCATGCCTGCTTCAATAGCTTTCGTCTCATTAACGACTGCCATTGCTCCACCTACAATGAAGATGAAGAAAATAATCTGAGCAGATTCCTGCATTCCTCGCGGAACAGCAGTAAGAAACTGCATCAGCGATACCGGAGTCTGTTCCACATACTGGAAGCTATCGGCATCTACGATTTCGGTGTCGTCCTTCATGACCATATCGTACTGGCCTGCAGGTATGATGTAGGATAATGCCGCACATATCAGAATAACTGCAAGCAATAAAATATAGACGTGTGGGACGGCCAGATGTTTTTTCTTTTCCATATTCCTTGACCTCCTGTTTTTTTCGGAATTTATCCGAAATATTATATTTTCCATGAAAATTATACGACAATTTGCACGTTTTGTAAATAAACCCACAAAAAGATAATAGCATTTTATGATAATACACAAAATGCTATTGCTTTACTTCATGTTTTTTATAATCCACCCTGTATTCTCATAAAATGCTTCCTTAGGTTGAGATTTAGCTCTTTCTTCAGTCCAGTACACCGATTCATACCCTTTAATCATCTCTTCAAAGCTCAGTCCCTTTTCTCTCATATCGAGAATAAACCTTCGCTCCTCTTCCGCGGCCTCTATGTAAAGGTCAAAATATCTCTCCGTTATTTCATCGGGTATCCTTCCGAAGTGATTTCCTATGATGAGCGCCGGTTTCAGGGCTTTGCACTTTTCTGCCGATTCCACAGTCTGAAAGTAATCCTTCAGAATGGCTGTGTACATCTTTCCGTCAGCTCTTAAAACTCCCGTGCTTTCCGAAGCGAAAAGAGTCATTACAGGCTCCAGCATGTAAGAGAGAGAACAGTCCGTATGGCCCTTTGTCTCGTAGGCTCTGACAGTCATGGCTCCCAGATCCACGGAGTCACCGTCGTGCATTACTACGTCGCACCTCAGTCCGTCAGCCTTTATAACGCATTTTCTTTCTTCCTCTGAAACGGCATATCTTTCTTTTGCAGCCTCTCCAAGCCTTACCATGGTTTCGGCCGCACCTCTGCTCGAAAAAACTTTCAGAGCCTTTTCCGCTCCGCACACTTCGGCATCAGGCCACTTTTCGAGTATATACGGAAGGGCTCCTATATGATCGTAGTGCGTGTGGCTCAGCAGAACATAATCCAGCGTTTCATATCCGTGTTTTTCAAGTTTCTCTTCTATATTGGCAATGAGTCCTTCCTGGACGTAGGCCATACCGCAGTCATATAATGCAGTCTTTGTCCCGCCGAAAATCAGGAATGATTCTCCGCCTGTTCCCGACGTGACTCTCTCTATATAGTCGGGAAATGAAAATCTCCCTTCATCAGTGTAAGCCGTATTTACAGTCCTGTTCATCCTCGAACTTCCCCTTTCCTGATTCGATTAAAATCCTGATAAAATTAAATGCTGTGAGAATTATTACGACAAAGCCTGCATATCCCATTACAGGATAAACATACGTGACAATGTTTCGAAATCCGCAGAGCCCGAGAGCAAATCCGAGTACCGCGAAAAATACCACTTTATACTTCTTCCTGTCATCATTTTTCAGCTTGCAGCAGAATCCGTAATATGTTCCCGTAGCCGACGAATATATTGAAACAAGCAGAACGATGGCAAAAAGCCATCCCGCTGGCGAGTTTATCTCCTGTGCAAATCCCAGCATAGGAAGATCGAGATTATCCGAAACGGACGGATCCTTCAGCAGAGCCGTCGTAAGGGCCAGACCGAGTACTCCAAGTCCCACTCCTCCCAGCGCGGCTCCTGCGGCGGATTTTCCCCGGCTTCCTGATCTGATGGCTGAACTTGCGTTTATTGGAATCGTACCCATGATATTATAAGCGACGTATACTGCAGCGGATACGTACCATGTGGAGGCCATTGCTGAAGGTTTTGTAGTAATCGGTTCGCCTGTAGGCTCAAAAAAAACAGCCACATATATGCAGACCCCTGCAACAGCCGCAAACAGCAGCGGAACCACGTATCCGAACACGCCCGAAACCCTTTCAAAATCGCCTAAAACAGTCACTATTACCAGAAAAACAACTGCTGTGCCTCCTGCCGCTGCCGGCGCTCCGGTAAGCTGATTCAGAAGAGAGCCTCCGGCTGCGGACATGGATATGAGAGCATTGTAAATCATTATTGCAAAGATCCAGCCCAGTATGTGAGACGCTTTTTCCGACCTGACAGGCAGAACGATCTTCCCCATATCGGTTGTCTTAAGCTTTCCGGCTATATATGTTGTGGCCGTTCCCATGAAAACAAACAGTCCCGTAGCCACCAGTATGCCCTTATATGCATCCTCGCCGAAAATGCCGAAGTACTGCCAGTTCTCTCTGCCCGACGCAAAGCCTGCACCTATAACAGCGCCCAGATACAGGAACGCTGTTCTGAATATAACCGGTTTACTCTTCATCAGCCATATCAGCGTATGTCATAGCGTATTCGTCTATGACGTAGTCCAGCGCTTTTGAAAAGTCGTACTGGTAACGCTCTCCTCCAATCCTTTCAACTCTCGCATTGGTAAGGGCGTCCCTCACCGTACACGGGAAAGTCTCTCCCGATTCAGTATCTTCATATTCCGCCAGAGGGTCCGCGCTGTACCACCTTCTGAACCTTTCAAACTCGTCGCAGAGCTTTATGAGGGCGTTGTCCTCTCCTCTTTCCACGGCCTCCGAAAGGCCCACAAGACATCTCTTCATATTCTCTGCGAGCATTACCAGGTCGTTCTGGTCGTCCGGTATGCTGTCCTCCATCTCATAGAAAAAGCTTTCGGCAAGCTCCGCAAAGGTTTTCATATCGATGTCGTCAAACAGGCCGTAAAGAGCGTCTTCGTCTATTTCCTCCCCGCTTTCCGCAAGGTCGGCGAAATTCTCGAAGTACTGAAAATCCTCTCCGGTTTCTATATCAAGTTTTTCGTAAAGTTCTTCCCTGTTCATAATCTCCTCCTGCCGCTCCTTCTAAATGTCCAGATTCTTAAAATGTATGTCGAGATCCGCGGCGTCCGCCTTCAGTATCCGTTCTATCATGTTCACGAAGCTTTCTGAAAGGTCGCTGGCGTAAAACACGTTCTCCACGCCCTCCCCGGCGCCTTCTTCCGCAAGCATCTCCATGGACTCAAGCTCCATCTGAACCGCCGTAGCAACCTCCTTCGACGAACTTATAATCTTAATTTCCGGATAGAGTCTCCTGATATTTCCCGCTATCAGCGGATAGTGGGTGCATCCCAGTACCAGCGTATTGATGTCGTTTTCTCTGACAAAATCGTCAAGGTAGTATTTGACGGTTAAATCCATTATTTCGTTATCTATTATCCCTTCCTCTATGAGAGGAACGAAAGCCGGACACTCCCTTGAGAAGAGCTTAAGTCCCGGTGAAAACTCCAGTATTTTCTTCTCGTAGGCTCCCGACCTTACGGTGGCTCTGGTGGCAAGTATTCCGATTCTGTCTTCCCTGCTGCAGAGTTTGGATATTTCTCTTGCCGTAGGTGATATGACGCCGATTACCGGTATGCCCGGAAATCTTTCTCTCAGCATGGAAAGACATGTGGCGCTTACGGTGTTACACGCTATGACTATCATCTTCACACCCTTTGATACCAGGAAATCTCCTATCTGGGCGGCAAACTGCCTTATGGTGTCCTCACTCTTGGAGCCGTACGGTGTTCTCGCCGTATCACCGAAGAATATGATTCTCTCATCCGGCATAAGGCGCATTATATGGGGTATACTGGTTATTCCTCCTACACCCGAATCAAAAAAGCCTATGGGCCTGTTATCCATTTATGTCATTCCCTTTCGATTTATGTTATACTATTAAAAGATGGCGGTTTGACACGCCACAGTGAATATTTTACCATACGGGAGGAAATAATGGGAGAAAAAAATATTAAATCGAGAAACGACATAGATTCTAAATATAAATGGAAAATAGAGCTCATGTACCCGGACAGAAAGTCATGGGACGAGGACGTTGACGCCGCCATGAATATGACGGAAAGCTTCCTCTCCTATCAGGGAAGACTGGGCGAATCGTCAGATACCCTTCTTTCGGCTCTTAAAGACCTTGACGCCATAAACATGAAGTTCGAAAAGGCATACTGCTACGCCAAGATGAAGCAGGACGAGGACAACAGGCTGGGCTCCTCGCAGGAAATGCTGGGAATCATAACGGCAAGAGCCGCCGAGGCGGGAGCTTCCACCAGCTTCTTTTCTCCTGAGCTTCTTTCCCTTTCCGAGGAAAAGCTTTCAGGCTTCCTCGACGAAAACCCGGAGCTTAAAGCCTACGACTTTGTCATAAAAGACGCTCTCAGAATGAAGGAGCACGTTTTGTCGGAAAAGGAAGAGAGCATTCTCGCCAGACTGAGCGAGGTCACCGGAGCCTCCGACAACATACAGTCCATGCTGTCCGACGCGGATCTTAAATTCGGAAAGGTCAGGGATTCGGACGGAAAGAAGGTCGAGCTTTCCCACGGAAATTATATCAACTTCATGGAAAGCACGGACAGAAAGGTGAGAAAGCATGCCTTTACGAAGATGTACGAGGCATATAAGAATCACATAAACACCTTTGCGGCAGTATATGGCACCTCGGTCAAAGCCGACGTCACCGGAGCCGTGATCAGAGGCTACGACTCAGCAAGGCACGCCGCCATGTCCTCCGGCAACATTCCGGAATCCGTATACGACAATCTGATCGAGGCGGTCCACGAGAATCTCCCCGTTCTTCACCGCTACATAGCCCTTAAGAAGAAGATTCTCGGCGTTAAAAATCTGAAGATGTACGACGTTTACGCCCCTCTCGTTTCCGTTCCCGAAACGGAGATTTCTTTCGAGGAAGCCGTGGAGATGATGAAGGAATGCCTGGCGCCTCTTGGTGAAGAGTACATATCACGTCTGACAAAGGGCGTTGAAAGCGGCTGGATAGATGTTTACGAGACTCCGGGCAAGACCAGCGGAGCGTACAGCTTCGGTTCCTACGACAGCTACCCTTACATACTCATGAACTATACCGGAAAGCTTCAGGACGTTCTCACTCTGGTCCACGAGTGCGGCCACTCCATGCATTCCAGCTACACCAGAGAGGCTCAGCCTTTCACCTACGGCGACTATTCCATATTCGTAGCCGAGGTGGCCTCCACCGTCAACGAGTCCCTGACTTTAAGGCACCTCCTGGATAAAGAAAAAGACGTTGAAATGAGGAAATACCTCCTCTTTAAGTACATAGAGGAATTCAGAGCGACTGTATTCCGCCAGACCATGTTTGCGGAGTTCGAGCTTGAAGCCCACAGGCTGGTGGAGGAAGGCGGAAGCCTGACGGCCCAGTGGCTCTGTGAAACCTACGACAGACTTAACACCCTCTACTTCGGCGACGCCTTGAGCCACGACGATATGATTCAGTACGAGTGGGCAAGGATTCCTCACTTCTACAGAGCTTACTACGTTTACCAGTACGCCACCGGTTTCTCCGCGGCAACTGCCATAGCGGGCAGAATACTT
Organism: uncultured Bacillota bacterium; assembly: GCA_949287095.1. Classification (GTDB taxonomy): domain Bacteria; phylum Bacillota; class Clostridia; order Peptostreptococcales; family Anaerovoracaceae; genus Avanaerovorax. The sequence continues at coordinate 2,864 of CASEFA010000018.1, read as the reverse complement.
TCAGAAGGTGAAACCGCCGTAGAGGATTACAAGAAGTTCCTTAAGACGGGAAGCAGCATGTACCCGGTAGATGAGCTTAAAATTGCAGGCGTCGATATGACTTCCCCTGAGCCTGTAAGAAATGCCATGAAGACCTTTGAAGCTCTCATAGACGAACTGGAGAGTCTCCTTTAGGCAGAGGATTTACCATGAACAGAAAGATATGTATTTTTGCAAACGAGACGTCGAGCTCCGTAAATACGGTGAAAAAGCTCATAAGGAAGCTGGACAATGTGGGATTTTCTGTATCGGAGAAATTCTGTGAAGACGCCGACCTCCTCGTAGTGGTCGGCGGCGACGGTACGTTTATAGAAGCCATTCACAAGTTCAACTTCCCTAAGATGCCCATAATCGGCATAAACACCGGCCATCTCGGCTTCTTTCAGGAGATTATGCCGGACAGGCTTGACGACTTCATATTCAACTACACCAATGACAGATACTCGGTGCAGACCCTTTCCACTGTTCGCATTCACATAAAGGCGGACGGAAAGGAGTTCAGCCACACGGGCCTTAACGAGGTTGTAATAACCGGTGCGTCCAGCTACTCCGTCCACCTTAACATCTCCATCGGAGACAGGTTCATAGAAAGGTTCAGCGGAGACGGACTTCTCATATCCACCCCTGCCGGAAGTACGGCATATAACTACTCTTTAGGCGGCAGCATCGTGGATCCGCGCCTTAACGTCCTTCAGGTTACGCCCATAGCGCCTATGAACACCACCGCATACAGGTCCTTTACGTCAAGCATTCTGCTTCCGTCAGACCTTTCACTGGGAGCGGTTCCCGACGTGTCCGCAAGGCCTTCCGGAATTCGCATAGTCTACGACGGATACAGCTGCGAATACGACAACGTGGAGGAAATGACGGTGTCCTTCTCGGATATAAAGGTGCATCTTATGAGGTTTGAAAGCTACGATTTCTGGAGAAAGGTAAAGTCAAAATTCCTGTAGATGAAAGATTTAAACTCTGAAAAATTTAAGTTCACGGTCACTGCCGAGGAAGCGGGAATCCCCGTAAAGAAGCTTATACGCTCGAAGTTCCGCTTCTCTTCCCGGCTCATGACCAAAATAAAAAGAGACGACCTCATCACCCTTAACGGAAACAGAGTTCCCGGATGGGTTCCCGCAGACGAAGGCGACGAGATTTCCGTCGACCTTCCCGAAGAGAAAAGCAGCTTTCCCGCCGAGGACATTCCCATCGAGGCAGTCTTTGAGGACGACGACATACTGGTTATAAACAAACAGCCCGGAATCACCGTGCACCCCACCAGCGGCCATCAGAGCCACACCATAGCCAACGGTCTAATGAAATATATGGCAGACCGCGGCGAAAGCTATAAGGTAAGGTTCGTTAACCGCCTGGACATGGACACGTCCGGGCTTCTTATAGTTGCAAAAAATTCCCACGCTCAGAACGAGCTCACCAGGCAGATGAAGGCTAACCTCACCGACAAGCGCTACATCGCCATAGTTCACGGAATAATCCCGGAGGACGAATTTAAAATAGACCTGCCCATAGGCCGTCCCGCAGACGGAAACATAAGAAGATGCGTCATGGCGGAAAGTGACGGCGGTCAGGCAAGTCTCACCGAAGTGAAGGTCTTAAGACGTTTCGATTCCGGTTTCACCGAAGTGGAGCTTCATCTCGTAACGGGACGCACACACCAGATTCGCGTCCACATGTCCCATAGGGGTAATCCCCTCGTCGGCGACTGGCTCTACGGCGGCGATACATCCCTTTTTCCGCGGCAGGCTCTTCACGCCTTTTCGCTGAGCTTCGCTCATCCCGTCTCCGGCGCTCCGGTTACATGCCGCGCCCCGCTTCCTGACGATATGAAAAAGCTCATTGAAAGCATAGAATCCGGCTCCCTTACCCCTGTAGGTGAAAGACTTCACCTGGCAAGACCGGATTCCACATATCTCGGTGAAATAGGTAGCTTCCGCGAGGAATTCCTCGCAGACGGCACGATAATGCACGGTACCGGCAGACTCAGGGAGCTTTCTCCGTCGGACTGGCTTGCGGAGCTTAAACGCGAACAGCTCTATTCAAGACCCGGCGAGGATTCGGTTCCCTACACCCAGTTCATGCTGGTGAGAGAACACGACCGCAAAGTGGTCGGCATGATCGACATACGACATTCGCTTAACGATTTTCTCTCAAAATACGGCGGTCACATCGGCTACTGCGTCAGGCCATCAGAGCGTGGAAACGGTTACGCGCGAAAGATGCTGGAGCGGCTTCTTCCCTACTGCCGCGCCATCGGCCTGAAAAGAGTCCTCCTCACCTGCACCGACAAAAACCCCGCCAGCAGAAAGACCATAATCGCCTGCGGCGGCACCTACGAATCCACAGTCTACTGGCCCGAAGAGGATCTCAACATGGAGCGATACTGGATAGAGGTGTAATGAGATATCAGAATTGACCTGTGGGCCGCCGAAATAAAAAACAGCCGTTGCGGCCGATGAAATCTGTGCCACTCAGAGGGGGTACAGTTAACATGGCCGAGAAATCGGCTTTGAAAATCTGATGGAGAAGCAAAAATCTCGGCCACTTGCCGGGATTTTAGTGATTTTGCAGTAAAATCCATGGGCCGCGAACCGGAAACCCAGTTCCGGCGGCCCAGACGCTCATTTTGACGCTGCGGTGTATCCGAATAACAGAGATGCTTACCGCATTTTTTGAAGCCTTGAAGCAAGGCGTTTGACCTGACCGCCGCTAAAAGTGGATGAGGTCAAGGCGAAATTTGACATTGCAAAGGTTTTGAAGATTAAAGGTCAAGGAAACCGGCACCGCAGAGTGTAAAAGCCTTGACCTTTTTGCAC
>CASEFA010000017.1 GCA_949287095.1 uncultured Bacillota bacterium | reverse complement strand
CTCCAGTTGATGTTTTTGTGGTGATTAATATTATACCTGAGGTTGGAGCTATGTGCTCTTTTTATTTTTTGATTTTACACCATTATATGGACATGACCGTCGTATCGCATTTTGACTAAGGAAAAACCAAAAAGTCAGGCCGTATAAAGGGCATATGGCCGCAAATATGACCGATTTCAGCCCAAAATCAGCGCTATATCTTGGCTTTTTACAACTGAAATCTCGAAAAAGCCAAGATATTTTGGTTTTTTAATTCCAAAATCGCAGAAAGACCAATAAACTTTTGGTTTTTCATCCTGACGCAGCCATATAAGCCAAACGGGCTGCCTGCGTCAACGGTTCTTTCGTTAACGCGGACAGCCCGAATTTTATCTTATGCTTTTAATGACTTCCCCTGCGGCGCTTTGCCTTTCTCTCTCTTCTTTCCGATTTTCCCAGTCTTGCAAAGAGCCCCGTGAACTTATACACGTATCTGAACAGTCCCTCTGTGGCTATGAGGAAGACCACCAGAAGCATTGCCGCCTGGGTGGAGATGCTGTTTATTCCGAACATCTCCGGCTTGAAGAATACGCAGTAGCCCATGCCGAGAATCATTACCGCAACCAGTCCTACGTGGAACTTGTTCGTCGGTTTTGCGACTTTTCCAAGGATCATAAATCCGACGAGGGCCACAAGCATCGTCGCCGACGTGGATATGCACTCTTTGTCGATGGCGAAGACCTGGCCGAACACTACCAGCGAGCTTACGCTGACAAAGGTGGTAAGTCCGGCAGGCGAGGCCATTTTGAACACGTTGCCCAGGAAGCTTCCCTTTATCAGGTTGGAGTTAGGCTCCAGTGATATAACGAAGGAAGGAATTCCTATGGTGAACATGCTTATTAGGGTTATCTGGGACGGCGTCAGCGGATAAGAGAGCACGCTTATCACGGAGAACAAAGCAAGCAACAGGGAGAATATATTCTTCGTCAGATACAGGGTCGCCGATTTCTGTATGTTGTTTACGACCCTTCTTCCCTCCGCAACCACGGAAGGCATCTTGGAGAAGTCAGAGTCCATGAGCACCAGCTGGGCCGCGTTGGAGGCCGCTTCGCTTCCCGACGCCATTGCAACTGAACAGTCCGCATCGCGGAGGGCCAGTATGTCGTTTACTCCGTCTCCCGTCATTCCCACGGTTTTTCCCTGACTCTTGAGGGCTTTTACGAACATTCTCTTCTGTTCAGGGGTAACTCTGCCGAATACGGTATACCTTTCCACCGCCTCGTATATGGCCCGTTCAGTCACCAGCTGGCGGGCGTCCACATAGTGCTCCGCTCCCGCGATTCCCGCTTCCAGAGCCACATTGGATACGGTAACCGGGTTGTCTCCCGATATTACCTTTATGTCTACGCCGTTGTCGGCGAAAAATCCGAATGTCTCCTTTGCCGATTTTCTTATAGGGTTGGTGAGAAATACGAGAGCTATGAGCTCGGCGTGAGTCGACAAAGGCTGCCCCTGAGGTGCCTCTCCCACTTCAGCAAAGGCGAGAACTCTGTATCCCTGCTCACCCATGCCGTTCACGTATTCCGCATATCTGTCAAAGCTTTCCCTGAGAACGAACTCGGGAGCTCCCAGTACGTAATTGCCGTCGTCGTAGCTTGCTCCGCAGTATTTGTACTTCGAGGAGAACGGACACACGGTCCGGGCCGATCTTCCCGTTCTCTCTCCGAAATAATTCTGAAGAGCCGCCATGGTTATGTTGTCCTTGCTCTGCTGCTGAACCAGGTCGCCTATCATACGCGCCACGTTAGCCTCGCTGGTTACGTCGTGAGCCAGACGGAAGCCTTCCACCTTCATCTCGTTTTCCGTGATGGTTCCGGTCTTATCCACACATAGAACGTCTACTCTTGCAAGAGTTTCTATGCACTTCATGTTCTGAACCAGAACGTCGCGGCGGGCAAGGCGTACTGCGCTGACCACCATGGCTATGCTGGCGGTCATGTAAAGTCCTTCGGGAATCATTCCGAGAACCGCGGCGACCATTGAGATTACGCTGTCCCTGAATCCGCCCTCAAGGATGAACCACTCCTGGACCAGCAGAATTGCTCCTACCGGAATTATGATTATACCTATTACTCTGACCATTTTGTCCAGGGATTTTATCATCTCCGACTCTTCGGTTTTCTTGTCTTTCGTAGCCTCCAAAGTGAGCTTCGCTATGTACGAATCCCTTCCTACCGCAGTGAGCACGGCGAGACACTCTCCGGATACCACAAAGCTTCCCGAAAGCAGGCTGTCCCCGGGAGCCTTTGTTATCTCGTCCGACTCTCCGGTTATGAGCGCTTCGTTAGCCTGAACGCTTCCCTCTATGACCTCGGCGTCGGCCGGAATCTGGTTTCCCGCTCTCAGAACGATAACATCTCCCAAAACCAGCTTCTCCACTGCTATTTCTATTTCAGCCCCGTCCCTGATGACGTGGCTTTTCGGCATTTTCATCAGCTTCAGGTTGTCGAGAGTCCTCTTTGACCTTATCTCCTGAATTATACCTATGGCCGTGTTTGCAAAGACGATGAGCATAAATGTGAGATCTTTAAATGAACCCACTATCACCAGAAGTACCGCAAGCACGGTGAAGATGAGGTTGAAGTATGTGAAAACGTTTTCCTTTACTATTTCCTTTACCGTCATGGTGGATGAATTCACCTGGACGTTGTCGAGACCCTGACGGGTCCTTTCTTCAGCTTCTCTGCCGGTTAATCCCTGCATTATTCTTTAATCTCTCCTTTTAACTGTGTATACATACATATTTTATTCTAACATACCTCAGGCAAATGTCACTTAAAATAATAAAAAAACATCCCGAAAAAATTTACTTAAAATAAAACATTTTTTCGTGCGTTCAGATTGTTGACTACTTTTTATCAAAGTGTTATATTTTAGTTGTTAGGGCGGTTTTTTACTCAGTTCCGCCCGGTGCTCTGCGTCCGCCGGATTTTGTCGGGGCAGAGGCGATAATTTTGCTTAATAAAAAGAGAAAAGAGGAGATCGAAATGGCAAATTTAGTACAGCAGTACATTGAGATTGCTAAGAAGAGAAATCCGGGCGAGCCGGAATTCCTGCAGACCGTTGAGGAAGTTCTCACTTCCATCGAACCGGTTCTTGAGGCTCATCCTGAGTATGTTGAGTCAGGCCTGGTTGAAAGACTTATCGAGCCTGAAAGAGGAATCAGCTTCAGAGTTCCTTGGGTTGACGACAACGGCAAGGTTCAGGTTAACAGAGGTTACAGATACGAATTCAACAGCGCTATCGGACCTTATAAAGGCGGCCTGAGATTTGCACCTAACGTATACCCTGGAATCATCAAGTTCCTCGGATTTGAGCAGATTTTCAAGAACAGCCTTACCGGTCTTCCAATCGGCGGCGGCAAAGGTGGCGCTGACTTTGACCCTAACGGAAAATCCGATGCAGAAATCATGAGATTCTGCCAGTCCTTCATGACCGAGCTCTACAGACACATCGGACCTCATACCGACGTTCCTGCAGGAGACCTTGGCGTAGGCGCAAGAGAAATCGGATACCTCTTTGGACAGTATAAGAGACTTACTAACAGATACGAAGGCGTTCTCACCGGTAAGGGACTTGCTTACGGCGGACTCGCAGGCAGAACCGAAGCTACCGGTTACGGTATCGTATTCTTCGCAAGAGAAATGCTGAAACACTGCGGCGAAGAGCTTAAGGGCAAGACCGTTGCAGTTTCCGGTTTCGGTAACGTAGCATGGGGAACCGTTCAGAAGCTGAACCAGCTTGGAGCCAAGGTTATCACCATTTCCGGACCTGACGGATACATCTACGATCCTGAAGGCGTTTCCGGCGAGAAGGAAGCTTACATGCTCGAGCTCAGATCTTCCGGAAAGAACATCTGCGCACCTTACGCAGACAAGTTCCCTGGAAGCGAATTCCATGCAGGCAAGAAGCCTTGGGAAGTTAAGGCTGACCTCTACATCCCTTGCGCTACTCAGAACGAGATCCGCATCGAAGATGCAAAGGCTATGGTTGCAAACGGCTGCAAGTACCTCTGCGAGGGAGCTAACATGCCTACCACTAACGACGCTATCGAATACCTTAAGGAAAACGGCGTTGTTATCGGACCTTCCAAGGCTGCTAACGCAGGCGGCGTAGCATGCTCCTGCATCGAAATGGGACAGAACGCAGGTCACACTGTATTCTCACCTGAGCAGGTTTACGAACAGCTGGAAACCATCATGGTCAACATCCATAAGCACTCCGCAGAAGCTGCTGAAAAGTACGGCCTCGGCTACGACCTGGTAGCAGGAGCTAACATCGCAGGCTTCGAAAAGGTTGCAGAAGCTATGATGGCTCAGGGCATTGTATAAACCCTCGATTTAGCTTAATACGCATATTGAAGACCTCCGGTTTTCCGGAGGTCTTTCTTTGGCCGGCAGGCAGTAATCATCGTGATTTTACGGCGGTCTTTGACCTGAAGAGGATTTTTCCTGTACTGTGTCAAGGTGATTTTTGACATTTCCCCGCTGTTAAACAGAAAAGGTCAAGAAATCTGGGCTTTACACTCCGGTTTTTCTTGACCTTTTAATGATTACTTATTGATTTTATCAAATTATGCCTTGACCAAAACAGGCGAACGGGATATTTCTGTCAAACGACCCAATCCCAGACCCAGTCCCGGTCCCGATTCCAATCTGTCAAACAGCCCGGGCCTAGTCCTCTAAATCCTCTTCAGCCCAGTTGTCGTTGGTCCATTCCTGGCTCGGCCAGTCCTCGTCAACGAATATCTTCTTCATAACACGATCCAGTCCGATTACGAGAGTGGTTCCCGTAACGATACCGATTCCCAGTATCATAAGGCTGGCTTTGGCGGCCTTGGACATGCCGCACTTCTCTTCACACTGTTTTCTTCTGCTCATCTGCTCCTCCTTGCCGGATGGCTTACTTCGCGTCTACGTTCTTATAGGTTCTGGTGTTAACGTACTCGACAATCAGATTGGCGGCCTGCTCCATGGAAATGTAGCTGCTGTTTATGGCCAGATTGTAGTTGGTGAACTCGCCCCACTTCTGGGAAGTGTGGTAGTTGTAGTAGTTGGCGCGGGCTTTGTCGTAGTCCTTTACGTACTTTTCGGCCTTTTCGGCATCATCGCCGTAAAGCTCCACGCTTCTCTTCACTCTGTCCTCAAACTCTCCGTAAATGAAGATGTTGGTTACGCCCGGAAGATCCTTAAGCACGTAATCTGCGCAGCGTCCTATGATTACGCCTTCATTGGTCTCGCCTATCTGCCTGATTATATCAAACTGTGTTATGAAAAGCTTCTCGTTTACGGAAACCGGCTCTGCCGATATTCCCTCGCCGAAATTCATTGCAGAAGCGAGACTGTAGGAAAAGCTGCTCTTGGCTCTGAGCTCTGCGGTCTCTACAACTTCCTTGGAAAGTCCGCTCTGCTCCACCGCCATATCGATTATCTCCTTATCGTAGAAAGGAACTCCCAGCTTCTCTGCGACCAGCTTGCCGATGATTCTACCGCCGCTGCCGTACTCTCTGCTTATGGTAATTAGCTTTCTCATATTAAACACCTCAATTCATTGTCGTTAACCTTGCAGGCTTTAATTTAATAAATTATACCACAAAATCCGCGGAAACGCACGCAGTTTCTGAAAAGGGCCCCGCAGCGCATGCCGCGAGACCCTGAAAAAGCCTTATTCCTCGAACTGGGAATTGTAAAGTCCGGCGTAAAAGCCGCCCTTTGCGAGAAGCTCCCTGTGGTTTCCCTGCTCGATTATATCTCCGTCCTTCATGACCAGAATCATGTCGGCGTTCACTATGGTGGAAAGCCTGTGTGCTATGATAAAGCTGGTTCTTCCCTCCATAAGGTTGTCCATGGCCTTCTGGATTCTCTCCTCCGTTCTGGTGTCCACGGACGATGTTGCCTCGTCCAGAATGAGAACCCTGTTGTCCGCAAGGATTGCTCTGGCTATGGTGAGAAGCTGCTTCTGACCCTGGGACACGTTGGAGGCGTCCTCGTTGAGCACCATATCGTAGCCGCCCGGCAGAGTCCTTATGAAGTGGTCTGCGTATGCGGCCTTTGCGGCAGCCACCACCTCTTCATCGGTGGCGTCGAGGCAGCCGTACCTGATGTTCTCACGAATGGTTCCGTTAAAGAGCCACGTATCCTGGAGAACCATTCCGAAATTCTCACGAAGCTCGTGACGGTCAAACTCCCTTATGTCGTGGCCGTCCAGCTTTATGCTGCCGCTGTTCACATCGTAAAAGCGCATGAGAAGCTTTACCATGGTGGTCTTGCCGGCTCCCGTAGGGCCTACGATTGCAATCTTCTGTCCCGGCTTAACCTTCACGCTGAAGTCTTTGATGATAACCTGCTCAGGGTCGTAGCCGAAGCGGACGTGGTCAAATTCCACCGCGCCCTCAGGCTCCTTCAGCTGTACAGGATTTTCGGGACGCTGAACCTCTTCCTCTTCTCCCAGAAACTCGAATACTCTTTCGGCTGCGGCCATCATGGACTGAACCTGATTTATGACCTGAGCAATCTGCTGCATAGGCTGAGTGAAGCTTTTGACGTACTGAATGAACGCCTGAATATCTCCGACTCCTATGGCGCCCCGGATTGCCAGCATTCCGCCGGAAATTGCAACTCCCGCGTATCCCATATTCCCCACAAATATCATCAGCGGGTGCATGATTCCCGAGAGGAACTGTGACTTTCTCGCCGACCTGTAGAGGACTCCGTTTGTCTCGTCAAAGTCTGCAATCGTGTCTTCTTCCTTGTTGAACGCCTTTATGACAAGCTGTCCGGCGTATGTCTCCTCAACTATACCGTTTATGGTTCCCAGATATCTCTGCTGGGTTCTGAAGTACTTCTGGGAGAACTTCACAACCACTGACATTATCAGGGCCGAAACCGGTACCACCACAACCGCAATGAGAGTCATCAGCGGAGATATTGTCAGCATCATCACCAGAGTTCCTATGATAGTGCAGGTGGACGTTATTATCTGGGTCACGCTCTGGTTAAGTCCCATGCCCAGAGTGTCCACGTCGTTGGTGATTCTGGAAAGAACCTCTCCGTAAGGTCTGCTCTCAAAATACTTCATCGGCATTCTGTTTATCTTCTCGGAAATTTCCCTTCTCATGCGGTAGCATATCTTCTGGGTTATTCCCGACATTATCCAGCCCTGCACGAAGGAAAACACGCTGCTGACAACGTAAAGGGCCAGGGTGCAGAGAAGTATGAATGCTATTTTGTCGAAGTCTATTCCTCCGGTTCCCCCTATTTTTCTCATGAGGCCTTCGGCAAGCTCGGTGGTGGCCTTACCCATCACCTTAGGGCCTGCGACGGAAAATACCGTGGAGCATGCCGCGAATACCATTACCACAAAGACTGCAATCTTGTAGCCGCCCATATATTCCAGCATCTGGCGGAAGGATTTTCCGAAGTTCTTTGCCTTTTCACCGCCGACCATTCCGCCCATGGGGCCTCTTCCCATAGGGCCGCGATGAGGTCTGTGTCCGTGTCTCGTCTCGCTACTCATCAGATCCTTCCTCCTTTCCCGCTTCAATTCCCAGCTCCTCGTCGGAAAGCTGAGATCTGGCTATCTGTCTGTACGTATCGCAGGTTCTGAGAAGCTCCTCGTGAGTTCCCTTGCCCGCTATTTCACCGTCGTCCAGCACCAGTATCTGATCCGCGTGAAGTATGGTGCTTATTCTCTGAGCCACTATTATCACTGTGGAATCCTTCACGTTGTCCGCAAGGGCCTTTCTCAGAGCCGCGTCGGTTTTCATATCCAGAGCCGAGAAGCTATCGTCAAATACGTATATCTTAGGATTCTTTGCTATGGCTCTGGCTATGGCAAACCTCTGCTTCTGACCTCCGGAAACGTTGCTTCCTCCCTGAGCCACGAAGCTGTCGTACTTATCGTCCTTTTCCTCGACAAAGTCTGCAGCCTGCGCTATTTCGGCGGCCTTTTCGACCTCCGCATCGCTGGCGTCGTGGTTTCCGAACCTTATGTTAGACGCTATGGTTCCGGAAAACAGCACGCCCTTCTGTGGCACGAAGCCTATCTCGTCCCTCAAAGCCTTAATATCCATATCCCTGACGTCGACTCCGTCTATCAGAATCTCTCCGCCCGTAACGTCATAGAATCTGGGCAGCAGATTTATCAGAGTGCTCTTTCCAGCGCCCGTGCTTCCTATTATCGCAGTGGTCTGTCCCGGTTTTGCGGTGAAGCTTATATCGTGTATGCAGTCGTCATCGGCTCCCGGGTACTTGAAGCTTACGCCGTTAAAGGTGACTTCACCCTTTGGCGACTCGATAACCTCAGGCTTTTCCGGATTCTCTATAGACGATTTTGTCCTGAGAACCTCGTCGATTCTCTCCGCCGCAACTCCCGCTCTCGGAAGCATTATGGACATGGCAGTCAGCATGAGGAAGGACATGACTATCTGCATTGAGTATGTAATAAATGCCGTCATGGCGCCTACCTGAAGGGTTCCGTCGTCTATCTCGTGGGCGGACACCCATGTAATTCCAAGGATAAGGCAGTACATTATGAGCATCATGCCCGGCATCATAAAGGTCATCACTCTGTTTGTGAAAAGCTGGGTTTTCTTAAGATCCGTGTTGGCCTTGTCAAAACGCGCTTCTTCCGTCTTTTCCCTTCCGAACGCCCTTATTACGGAAAGACCTGTGAGGATTTCTCTCGCCACAAGGTTGAGAGCGTCCACCATCTTCTGCATTACCTTGAACTTAGGCATTGCGACGGCCACGAGAACGAGTATGAAGCCCACCAGCACCAGAACGCCCAGGGCGATAATCCAGCCCATGTCCGCGCCTGTATGGTATACCTTGTAGATGCCGCCCACTCCCATGATAGGAGCGTAGAGCACCAGCCTCAAAATCATTATGGTGACCATTACCACCTGCTGAATGTCGTTGGTGCTCCTGGTAATCAGTGAAGCCGTGGAGAACTTGTCCATTTCGGTGTTCGAATAGCTCATTACGTTTCTGAACACCTTTGATCTGAGGTCGCGGCCCACGCCTGCGCCGACTCCCGACGCCAGATACGCGACGGCGATTCCCACGGCCAGCATGGCAAGAGCGAGGACAAACAGCTTAAAGCCCGTGCTCCAGAGGTAGCTCATCTGAACATCGTCAACGTCCATTCCCGCCGCGCTCATGCAGTCTCTGGCGTATGCTATACCCATAGACAAAAGTGTTTCGCTTCCTATCTTCTCCACGGTTTCCTCCATGGACGCCCTGGAATCGTCAAGGGACTCCTCGCTCATCATTCCGCTGTCTATGAGGCGCGCCATTATAGGGCGCATATCCACGTAGGTCGTAATCTCGCCCTCTTCGTCCTCGGCCTCAAAGGTCTTTACATCCATGTGGATGAGCTGTCCCATCTCCTCCACAGACATATCGTCTATTTCAGATGCGTACGGGGCCATGGCGGGATCTGCGCTTACTGCGGATTTCACCGTTTCTCTGAACTGCTCCACGCTCATATGCCCCAGCTGGTATGTCATTACTATCGAAGTGAGCAGCTCTTCGTCTATTTCGTCCAGCTTTTCTTCGTCGGTCACGTTGAGGACATATATATCTCCGTCCTTATCATATATTTCCGACCAGGTCTCTTTTTCGCCGTCCGTCATAAACACCTGAGCCTCGCCGTACTCGTCTGCCGTTATCTTCTCCGGCACGATGTGCTCCACTCCGCTGTTCTGTATGCCTACGTCGATAATGTCCGACGTAATCTGCGGCATGGTCAGGTCGCAGTAGGCCTGCCCTATGAGCAGGAGGAAAATGAGCACTACGCTTTTCCAGTACGGCCCGAGATTTTTAATTATCTTCGTCATCTGCCAATCACCCTCTTTCCTCAATCTCTTCTTTCATCTTTTTCATTTCTTCATCTGTGTAAGCTATGAACAGGTTGAGATTTTTTATGAGTTCTGCAGAACGTTCGTCTCCCATTCTTTCAAATATCCGATTTCCCAACTCTGCCAGATTTCTCTCACATTCAGCAAAAAGCTTTTCTCCCTTTTCTGTTATGGCAACGAATGTGCTTCGTCTGTCAGCAGTATCAACAGTCCGTCTGACAAGGCCTTTATCTTCCATGTGGCCTATCAGTCTGGATACTCCCGGCGCCGGAATCTCCATTTCGGTTACCACCTGAGAGACTTTGACATTTTCATTTCTCTCGGCGCATACGTTTATAGCCTTAAGCGCGTGATGCTCCATAGGTGTTATACCCGACAGTACGCCTGATAATTTAAGCTTCTTGAAGCTCATCATTGCATCGTAAAATTCCCGCTTATAGTTTCCCATGCGTGTTCTCCCTCATAAATTACGGTTTCAATAAATAATTAACATTGTTATCTATTTACATTGTGATATATTATCACTGTTCATTTTATATGTCAATGAAGGTTCTGTGAAAAAAAAGAAGCTGCGGGCCATCTTACGCGAACTGCGCACTTTGGCCCACAGCAAACTTCTGCTTAACGTATTTATATATTTTACCCCTTTTGATTATCTCTTCACTATCCTGTAATAGGTCCGGGACGTGAAGATATAGACTATCACATACATCGCTGCGAAAACCAGATAGCACCCGGCGGTGGCGACAAGGTACAGCCTTACGTTTGTGAAGTTGAGAACGGCAAGCAGGTCTTTCAGTATCGGGAAGGCCACCGCCGTATGTATGCCCGCCGTAACGAGAGGCAGGAAGAAGACGGTCAGAACCTGCGACCTTATGGAGCTTTTCACCTCCGACCGGCTCAGGCCCACCTTCTGCATTATCTCGAATCTGCCTTTGTCCTCGTAGCCTTCCGAAATCTGCTTGTAGTAGATTATGAGAACCGTAGCCATAATGAAGAGCGCTCCCAGGAACACTCCGATGAAGAAGAATCCGCCGTAGAGTCCGATAAACGATGTTTTACCTTCCGACCGGGACTCGGCAAGACCTATCGTCGACATATGGTTATAGAACTCTATCTGCTCCTCTTCAGACGCATCGGTGTTAAATCCGTAGTAGTGCCTGATCTCGCTTCCGGCGTCACCGTAGATTCCCCTCTGATATCTGTAGAGATACTCTATCTCATCCATGTCACCTGTCACAACGAAGTAGGTATTGGCAACGTTGGCTGCGGTGATACCGTTACCCATGAATTCGTCTACGGTTTCTTTCACGCTGAAGGTTTCGTCTCCGACTTTCATTTTGGAATAGCCGTAATCGTCTCTGTTGGCGTATACCAGTACTTCACCGTTTTCAAGAGACTCGTTTTCGCCCATGGAAGCGTTGTAATCCTCTAAAGGAACGAACACCAGACCCGATACCTTTCCTACAAGATTCAGATTTCCCGTGTCGTCTACTGCGGTGAACTCATCTCCGTCCTGGATTGCCGAAAATGACAGAAATCTGTAATCCATCTCGTCTTTTACGGAAATTCCTTCTTCCTTCTGCAAAGCCTTGACATCCGCTATAGCCTCCCTGTCGTCTACACCGTAAAAACCGTAGATACAGAGATCATTGGGATACCTTGCCGCAAGGGTATCGTTCATACCGACCATCATAGATGAAGTGGTGGAAATCATGACGAGAACCATAGTGGACAGTATGCAGATGTTGGCAAGACCTGCCGCGTTCTGCTTCATCCTGTATATCATGCCGGAAACGCTGATAAAGTGATTTCTCTTATAGTAGAACCTCTTGTTCTTTCTGAGGGCCTTGAGGAGGGCTATGCTTCCTGCCGTAAAAAGCAGATACGTTCCGATTATCACGCATACCGCCGCGACAAAGAAAAGTATGAACGCCTCCAGCGGATTTTTCGTCGTCAGCGCGATGTAGTAGCCGGCTCCGAGAAACAGCGCTCCGAGAACAGCCATCACGATCTTCGTCTTAGGCTCTTTCTCGCCTTCGCCGGAAGCCCTGATAAGCTCTATAGGCTTTGCAAGGCTTACCTGACGCACCGAGTTCAGGAATATGAGAAAGAATATGGCGGTAAAAAGTATTACCGTTTTAAATATCACATCTGCCGAAACGAAAAATCCTAAAGGAACGGCCGCTCCCATTATCTTCAGAAAGAACATATACATGACCTTGTCCAGGGCGATTCCGAGAATCAGTCCTGCGCCTATGGATATGGCCGCCGTTATTATGCTTTCCCAGCCCATGGTTACGGCAAGATGAAGCTTTTCCATTCCGAGAATGTTATAAAGTCCGAACTCCCTTTTTCTCCTCTTTATGATGAAGCTGCTGGTGTAGAACAGGAATATGACAGAAAATATTGCGACTACCCACGTTCCCAGATTCAGCATATAGGTCATCGGCTCCGCCCCTATCATATTATTAAGCCCCGGATTTACGGAAAGGGAACAGATTATATAGTACATAGCTACGGTGATAATGCAGCTTACTATGTACGGAACGTATGTCCTGCCGTTTTTCCTTATGTTGCCTGCGGCCAGCTTCGGAAAGAATCCCTTAGTCATCGTCCTCACCGCCCGTCATTATCAGGGTCAGGGAATCGGATATCTTCTGGTACATCTGATCCACCGTGCTGTTTCCCCTGTAAATCTGATGGAACACTCTGCCGTCTTTGATGAACATGACGCGGCCCGCATGGCTGGCGGCTTTAACGGAGTGAGTAACCATGAGGATCGTCTGGCCGTCTCTGTTTATCTCGTTGAACACCTTAAGGAGCCCGTCTGTCGACCGGGAATCGAGAGCTCCCGTCGGCTCGTCGGCCAGTATGAGCTTCGGACCTGTGATCAGAGCCCGGGCAACGGCAGTACGCTGCTTTTGTCCGCCCGACACCTCGTAGGGATATTTCTCAAGTATATCCGCTATGCCCAGCTTTGCCGCGACGGGCGCAAGCTTTCTCTTCATCTCCCTGTATTCGCTGCCCTTTAAAACCATAGGCAGGAAGATATTGTCCTGAATTGAAAAGGTGTCCAGAAGGTTGAAATCCTGAAAGACGAATCCCAGATTGTCCCGGCGGAATGCCGAAATTTCCCTGTCGCTTACCGACGACAGCCTCCTTCTGTCAAGGATAACCTCTCCCCTCGTCGGCCGGTCCAAAGCCGCAAGAATGTTTAAAAGGGTGGTTTTTCCCGAGCCCGACTCTCCCATAATGGCGACGTATTCACCCTGCTCCACGGAAAAGGAAACGTCGGACAAAGCCTGCACTTTGGCTCCGCCGAACCGGGTCGTATAGATTTTCTGAAGGCTCTTCGCCTCTAATATAGCCATATCCCATGACCTCCTTCTTTTCTGATTACGTCTCCATTATATGAAAACGGCCGAAACGCCGAAATCGAATCCGGTGACATTTCAGCCGTTTTATGTGACATTTTTGTAAGGTCAGTCCATAATCGCCTTCTCGCTGCTCAAATCTATGGAAATCACGGTGCCCTTTCCCGGCTCCGACTCTGCGCTTATTTTGTGTGAAAGGCGGCTGCAGGCGGTTTTGCACAGGTAGAGCCCCAGACCCGTGGACTTTCTGCCTAATCTTCCGTTGTAGCCTGTGAAGCCCTTTTCGAATATTCGCGGCACGTCCTCGGGGGCTATTCCTATGCCGGTGTCCGCGATTTTCAAAACTTTTTCCGGGGTCACGGTTATTGTCACCGACCCTTCACGGGTGTATTTTATGCTGTTTGAAAGCACCTGCTCTATTACGAACCGGAGCCACTTTTCGTCGGTCAGAACCTTTACGTCCGTGCCGCCATAGTTCAGCCCGATTTTCTTCCTGATAAACTGAGGAGCGTACTTTCTCACGGAGTCGCGGATTATTCCGTCAAGGTCATACTCCCTGAAAACGTAGTCAGAGCTGTCTTCTCCCAGCCTGATGTACGAGAGGGCCATTTCCGCGTACTGCTCTATCCTGAAAAGCTCCGAAAGGAGGCTGCGGCTCTCCTCGCTGTCCTCACCCTCCAGCATCATCTTCATTGTGGAAATAGGGGTCTTTATCTGGTGAACCCATGTGGTATAGTAGTCCATGCTCTCTTTGGCGTCGTCCCGCCTTGCCGTTTCGCTTTCGTCGAGGAGCCTTTTCAGCTTTTTCACCATGGCCGTAAGGTCCTCTTCAGCCAGGGTTTTCCCTCCCTCGAGCTCTCCGGACAAAATCTGCACGTTCTCTAAAATCCTCAGCATCTCCCTGTGTCTTTTGTAATACCGGATAAAACCCGATACGAGGCACACCGCTCCAAGGAGAACACATAATCCCGCCGCATACAGGACCGCCTCCACAGGCAGATTGTAAAGGCCGAAAATGACGGCAAATATTGCCGCAAAGGCTGCAAACAGAGCCGCCGGCGCCAGATGATCCTTCACGTATTTAATAAATAAATCAAATCCCGTTTTACGCTTCATAGCTACTCCGATATATATCCGCTTCCGACCTTTGTCTTAATGAAATCCTTAAGCCCTGCGGCCTCCAGCTTCTTTCTCAGTCTGTTTACGTTTACGGTCAGGGTGTTTTCCTCGACGTATGAGTCCATCTGCCAGAGCTTCGTCATCAGGGCATCACGGCTTACGATTTTCCCTTTATTCTCCATAAGCGTCTGAAGTATTTTAAACTCGTTCTTCGTAAGCTCTATGCGCTTTCCGTCGTAGGTCAGGCTGGCGTCGGACAGGTTCAGAACGGCTCCTCTGCTCTCCAGAATCGGAGTCCTTCCTCCCATATCGTATGCGCGGCGTAGCAGAGCCTGAAGTTTTGACATCATTACATCAAGGTCTACAGGCTTTGGTATGAAATCGTCGCCTCCCATGTTCATTGCCATTATCACGTTCATATTGTCCGACGCGGAGCTTATGAAAACTATGGGAACCTGGGATATTTTTCTTATCTCGCTGCACCAGTGATAGCCGTTAAAAAACGGCAGCATTATATCTATGAGAACGATGTGGGGATTGCAGGCCGTAAACTCGCGGGCGATGTTCTGGAAATCCTCCGCCAGAAACACCTCGTTTCCCCATGACTCTATCTGTTTTTTCATGGCCTCCGCAAGAGGTCTGTCGTCTTCAACTATGAATATCCGGTACATGATTTCTCCTTTGATACCGAAAAGTGTCCGACGGCGCCGCGGTAAAGCGGGTTTCCCATCGAACACTTTTTAAAATCCTTTATTTTCCCTCGAAGGCGTCGTAGATGGCTCTGATGGCCTTCTCGAAGTCCTTGTTCTCTACACCTACGATGATGTTTATCTCGCTGGAGCCCTGGTCTATCATTCTGATGTTGACCTCGGCTTCCGCAAGGGCGGTGAAAAGAGCCGCGGATACGCCGTGACGTCTGCTCATTCCGCATCCTACCGTTGCAATCAGCGCTATGTCGTCAAACACTTCCATGCTGTCCGGATTCAGCTGCCGTTCAAATGCTTCCATAAGGTCGTCTCTGTTTCCGTTAAGCTGCTGTGTGTCAACCACCACGGACACAGTGTCTATTCCGCTCGGAATGTGCTCGAAATCCACGTCGAAGTCTTCCATAATCGTGAGAATCCTTCTGACAAACCCGCGCTCATTGCTCATCATATTCTTGTAGATGGCGATTACCGTAAAGTCCTTCTTTCCCGCAATGCCCGTGATTACATCGTCCGCTCCGCCTTCATGCTCTGCGGTGATGATTGTTCCCATATCGTCGGGAGCGTTGGTGTTCCTGATATTGATAGGTATGTTTGCAAGCTTTGCCGGATATATGGCGTCCTCGTGAAGTACGGAAGCGCCCATGTACGAAAGCTCACGGAGCTCCTTATATGATATTCTGCTTATAGGCTTTGCGCCTGCGACGATTCTCGGGTCAGCTTTCAAAAATCCGGATACGTCGGTCCAGTTTTCGTATATATCGGCCTTTACGGCTCTTGCGACGAGAGCGCCCGTAATATCCGAGCCTCCTCTGGAGAATGTTCTCACTCTGCCCGTCTCCGCATTGGTTCCGTAAAAGCCCGGGATTACGGCTCTTTCGTGACTTGCAAGCTCGGATCTCAAGGCTTCGTCGGTCTCCTCCAGGAGGAGTCTTCCTTTGCCGTCGAATTTAATCAGTCCTGCCGTATCGACAAAATCGTAGCCGAGGAATGCGGCCACAAGAAGGGCGTTGAGATATTCTCCCCTGCTGGCAAGATAATCCGCAGAGCAGCCCTTTCTCATGTTCTCCCTGATTACCGCGAATTCTCCGTCGATATCCACGTCAACTCCCAGATTTACTTTTACCGCCATAAACCTGTCGGTAACAACCTGCAGCAGCTGATCGTACGGAAGGTTGTGCTCCATGTGTGTCCCGCAAAGGTAGAGCAGGTCCGTAATCTTGTTATCTCCGTCGTATCTCTTGCCCGGGGCAGAAACCACAATGTACTTTCTGTCGCTGTCCGCTTCGATTATGTCCTTTATTTTTCTCAGCTGTATTCCGTCCGCTACAGACGAACCGCCGAATTTCGCTACCTTTATACCCATGGGTCTGTCCTCCTGAAAAATCAATATACGCCTAATTATACAACAAATCCTGCCGTTTGCAACGGTTTACGGGCACTTTATTATGATAAAGTTTTAACGGGCGCTACAGTTCCTTCTTAAGCTCTTCAACCTTGTCCAGCTTCTCCCACGGAAGATCTATATCGGTTCTTCCGAAGTGACCGTATGCCGCAGTCTGTCTGTAAATAGGTCTTCTCAGATCCAGGTCTCTTATGATTGCCGCCGGTCTGAAGTCGAAATACTTTCCTACGATTTCAGCTATCTCCTCATCGGATTTTACTCCGGTGCCGAAGGTGTCCACCATTATGGACACAGGCTTTGCTACACCGATGGCGTACGCCAGCTGGATTTCGCACTTTCTTGCAAGTCCTGCGGCCACCACGTTCTTTGCGGCGTATCTTGCGGCGTAGGATGCGCTTCTGTCAACCTTTGTAGGGTCCTTTCCGGAGAAAGCTCCGCCGCCGTGGCGCGCATATCCGCCGTATGTATCTACTATGATCTTTCTGCCCGTAAGTCCGGAATCGCCGTGAGGTCCTCCGATTACGAATCTTCCCGTCGGGTTGACGAAATACTTCGTCTCATCGTCCAGAAGCTCCGCAGGGATCACCGGCTTTATAACGTACTCGATGATGTCCTTTCTTATCTGCTCCTGTGTCACGTCAGGGTCGTGCTGGGTGGATATGAGCACGGTGTCTATTCTCACTACCTTATCGTCGTCGTATTCCACGGTCACCTGGGATTTTCCGTCAGGTCTCAGATAAGTGAGAGTTCCGTTCTTTCTCACCTCGGCCAGCTTCAGAGCCAGCTTGTGAGCAAGGGCTATAGGCATAGGCATAAGCTCCGGAGTCTCGTCGCATGCGTATCCGAACATCATACCCTGATCTCCCGCGCCGATGGTGTCTATCTTGTCGTCCAGAGTTCCCTCTTTGTATTCGAGGGCCTTGTCCACTCCCATGGCGATGTCGCCGGACTGCTCGTCTATGGCCTGAAGCACTGCGCATGTGCTTCCGTCAAAGCCGTACTTCGCGCGGTCGTAGCCGATGTCTACGATGACGCTTCTGACGATTTTAGGAATGTCGATGTAGCAGTTGGTGCTTATTTCTCCCATAACCATTGCATAGCCTGTGGTCGCCGTAGTTTCGCAGGCTACTCTTCCGTACGGATCCTTTTCCAGAATTGCGTCGAGTATTGCGTCGGAAATCTGGTCGCACACTTTGTCGGGATGTCCTTCCGTTACGGATTCCGATGTGAATAATCTCTTCATTTTCTTTTTTCCTCCTGTCTGAAAGCAAAATAAAAAACCTTTTCTCGTTCTAAAAGAAAAGGTCCGATTGTCAGCGTAATCATTCCTCATCTTTCAGAAATACGTTTCCCGCATTCTGTAGGATGTAGCACCTTCCGCCGAAGCCTTGCATCATCAAAGCCTCCGCCAGGGTTGCCGGGCATCACAGGGCCTATTCCCTTCGCCGCTCTTGATAAGGAGTTTCAAATTCAATATTGATTTCCTATAAATTATACTATCATTGGCAATTTTGTCAACGATATATTATAATGGTCACATGACTAATAATACCACCGCAGGAAGCGGTTTAAACAGAAAAAACGGCCATCTTTCAGAAAGAATGACTCTGAGGCTTTTAGGCGGGGGCCTGTCGGAAACCGCAGACCGCAGCAGAAAGGAATTTCAGAGCGCCTACGTTACCGATACGAGACTCATGGGCGTTCTCGGCATGAGAATCTGCTGGCATCTTCCCGATAATACCCACTATAAATACCAGTACCAGTTTTTCTACTTTGACGCGGAGGAGTACGGTTTTGACAGGTACGAAAGCGGACTTTCTCCCATATGCTGCCGGGACTATCATCAGGATCCTTCGGTGGTAAGGGAATACGCCTCCTCCATGTTCGGAGGCCTTGGCGCCAGGAAGAGAGAGATAGACGAAAAGCAGGCGATTTACATTCTCCAGCGCTACGCTGCCTTCAACAGGGCTCACGGAATTCCCATGCCGTCGCCTTCCGAAGAATACGCAAGTCTCCTCGACAAAGAGTGCAGCCTTTCCGAAGCAGAGAGAGAAAATATCCGGGAACTCATCTGTGTAAAGGTCCGCTCCCCCTATGAAGCCGCCAACTATTTTCTCATGCGCTCACTGGGACGGGATTTTGAGGCAGCGAAATGGCTTGCTGAAGAAAATGTGAACTGTGAACTCTTTCCGGAGCTTGCCAGATGCACCCTTTGCAGAAACGCATCAAAGCCTGACGGAAATCCGGAACTCCTCGCCCTCGGCGACGTCAGCCTCACATGCGAATCTCTCATAGAGTCCAGAGATTCCTATTACATCGGAGTGAGCAGAATACGGGTAAACAGGCTTAAGGTAACCGAAGCTTCACCGGTTTCCCTTTCAAAGATAACCCCGGCTGAAGCCGCCATGATTCTCTCAAGGTCCGAATACGTATCCAACTATAAAGTGACAGGTCCGGCGGAGGCTATAAACAGATTCATCTCTCCGATGCTGGTGGATTCCATCATTTCAAAATACGACGAAAACACCCTGTTTGCACTCTACAAGTCAAACAACGACCACGTTAACAACAGAGTCTACAGGCTGGATAATGACCTCATCGGAGCATGCTACCTGACGGAAAGCGGATACTTTATCGTGTTTTCCGGTTCGCTTTCGGGTATAGAGTATATGGAAAAAGGTATAGAGGATTCGCCTCTCAAATTTTTCCTGGAGCCTTACGGCAAGTTCGAGTTTCACGAAAACATAATGTGGGAATTCATAAGCGGGGGATACGACGACCTGGCGGAGTTCCTGTACGACATGGACTATTTCGACGATGAGGATTAAATTTTGTTAGTTTACTCGTATATGCATTTATGTAAACTAATGTTCTCGGCGAACCGCAGGTTTTCAACATTAAGATTTTCTTAAGTTTTTAAGGGGTTCTGCAGTTTTCCACACGGATTATCCGAATTGCATACAATCTTGTTCACAGGCGCATGTGGATAACTCCAATCCCGTAACACGTTGGAATTGCAGATTATTGAGCATGTAGTTCTTTTGTCAACAGGAAGTTATCCACATAGATTACGCCTGCTTCTCTGTTCTTCGGATTATCGGGCAAAATTCCGCGTTTTCGGGGTTTTTTAAGAACAGACTGTAAAGGTTTTGAAAAGTTTTCTTTAAGGAGATATAAAAATGAAAACAGCCAGACTATTTAAAGAAGACGTATATCTCAAGGAGACCGACGCCGAAATTCTCCAGGTGTCTGCCGGAAAAGAAGGCGCTTTAGTCGTCCTCGACAGAACCGTTTTCTTTCCCACAGGAGGCGGTCAGAGCTGCGATACCGGATACTTAGGCGGCCTTCGGGTAAAGGAGGTCTATGAATATGACGGGGAGATATACCACGTGGTGGAGGATGCAGCTTCCCTTTCCCCCGGCGACAGAGTGCACCTTCAGATAGACTGGGAGAGGCGTTTCGACAACATGCAGCGTCACTGCGGAGAGCACATCCTTTCGGGAGTGTTCCACTCTCTTTGCGGAGGAGTGAACCGCGGTTTTCACATGGGCGACGACTATATGACCATCGACATAAGCCTTGAGGACGACCCGTCATTTACGGAGATAGACGACGAGCTTCTCTCGGAGGCCGAGCTGAAATGCAACCGCATCATCTGGGCCGATATGCCTGTAGTTTCGCGCCACTTCGACAGCCGTGAGGAGGCGGAAAGCCTTCCTCTCAGGAAGAAGCTTTCCATCGAATCTGACATAACCATCGTCTCCGTCGGCGACATAAACAATCCGTCAGACTGCGTGGCGTGCTGCGGCACCCACCCTTCCACTTCCGGTCAGGTGGGAATGGTGAAGATTTACAAGGCGGAGCCTAACAAGGGCATGTACCGCATATACTTCGAGGCCGGTCAGCGGGCGCTTATGAAGTACCGGAATCAGTTCAATATACTTACGGAGCTGGAAAGAGACCTTTCTGCGGGAGACGATGACGTTCTTCATAAATACGAGGCCTTAAAGGACCGCCTTGCCGCCGCAAAGGATGAAGTATATCACCTGAAGAAGGCGCTCATAAGGCAGGCGGCAGAAGATATAAAGGGCTGCAGCGACGATTTCATCGCAGCCTCCTACGAGCTTCTGGAGCCCGGCGATTTCACCGACCTATATAAGGCGTTAGGCGAAGATCTCCCTAAGCTTCTGGCTCTGATTCACAGTCCGAGCCACACCGCCGCCCTGTTTTCGGCATCGCCTGAAATCAACTGCGGAAAGCTTATAAAGGAGCATGCGCCGGAATCGGGAGGCAGAGGAGGCGGATCCGCCTCAAACGGCCGCGCCGTATTTCCTTCCGGCGAGGCTCTGGATAGATTTATAGAAGTTTTAAAAGGAGTGTGCCGAAATGAGTAAACCATCCATTCAGATAACCCTGGTGGACAGAAAAGGTCCATGTGGCTGCCACCGCGGCCATAAGGTGGGCGATACCTTTGATTTCGATACGGAAAGAGGCAGACTTTGTCCCATGGCCATGCACGTGGCTTTCCCGTACATAGATATTCTGCGCTACGGCGGAACGCTGCCCACCGGCAAAGACGGGGATTTCAGGTTCTGCTGCCCCGACGCCGACGTAATAAATATCTTCAGACTTGAAGTAAAGGAGAAAGAATAAAATGGACAGAAAAGAACACGCAACCAACCTTCACCACAGCAAGTACAACTGCGCCCAGGCCGTGGCATGCACATTCGCAGATAAGGCCGGCTTAGATGAACAGGATGTTTTCAGGGCTGCCGAAGCATTCGGATTCGGCATGGGCTCCATGAAGACCTGCGGAGCGCTTTCCGGAGCAGCTCTCATCATCGGTCTTGTTAATTCCGACGGAAACCTTGAAAATCCGGCCACCAAGAAGGACTGCTACGCAAAGATGAAGCAGGTCATGACGGCTTTCGAAGAAAAGAACGGCTCTACGGTCTGCGCAGAGCTCAAAGGCGTGGAGACAGGAAAAGCGCTCCGCTCCTGCGACGGCTGCATTCAGGATGCCGTAGAGATACTGGAGAAACTTATATAGCCGGGTTATTTCCGGAAATTCTTGAAGTCTTTTCGTTTATATGGTACAATAAGAAAGCTTGCGAAATCCGCAGCTTTTGTACCGTGGAGAGTTGTCAGAGTGGTCGATCGTGCGGCACTCGAAATGCCGTGTCCCTTGCGGGACCCCGGGTTCGAATCCCGGACTCTCCGCCAGCTTTACCTTCCATGGCAGGCTTTTGCCCGTGGAAGGTTTTTTGTTATAATGTTTACAGGGAGGATTCGCCTCATGACACTCGATAACAAACTTAATATAACGAATTCCGCCGACCTTGCCCGTGAAGAAGAGAGGATAAGCAAGAAAAAAGCGGCAAGACTCTTTGAGAAAGGCATTTTAAAAAACCTCGCACCCGGAAAGTTCTCCTCTCTTCAGGCCATTCACAGATACCTGTTCGAGGACATTTACGATTTTGCGGGAGAAGTCAGAACCGTAAACATCGCAAAGAGAGACTTCCGCTTTGCGTCGGCTATGTACCTTGCGGCGGCTCTCGAAAACATTGACAGGATGCCTAATACCAGCTTTGACGCGATAGTGGAAAAGTACGTTGAAATGAATATCGCCCACCCTTTCCGCGAGGGAAACGGACGAAGCATGCGCATATGGCTTGACCTCATGTTTAAATCCTCTCTTGGCATGGTTATCGACTGGAGCAGAATAGACAGGGAAGACTATCTCCTCGCAATGGAAAGAAGCCCTGTCCGGGACATTGAAATAAAGCACCTTCTTAAGAGCGCGTTAACGAACGATACGGAAAGCCGGGACATATACATGAAAGGCATCGACCGCAGCTACAGCTACGAGGGTTACGATGCGTTCAGGGCCGGCGACCTTTAGGAGTTTAACGAAGTTGACAAAGGGTGATGATATGACAAAAGAAGAAAGGCTGGCTGCCTTTGAGGAGATGCTTGCTGTCATACTCGAGCGTTACGAAACCACAACGGAAAGGAGCCGCCAGTCCAAAACGGACAGCGGCTCCTTTCCTGACTATATGACAAGGTTAAAACGGATAAGGTATGCTTTCTTTTCCTGTAACTTTGTATATCAGCGCTCCCACAAAGAATCCGATGATCGTAGGAACCAGCCATGCAAATCCCTGCTCGGCAAGAGGAATATAGCTGAGCACGTTATTCATGGCAGTCAGGTCTGCTGATATGAGACCCGAAGAAGCCGCAGCATTCAAAGCATCGAAAATTGCCATGAATACTGATGTGAACACAGCGCCCTTCCACGCTCCGTCGTTCGGCACAAATCTGCGGAAAATACCGAGGAATGTCAGAACTACCGCGTTAGGGAACAGCAGTGTGAACACCGGTCCCGATATGAGAAGCACATTGCTTACTCCCAGGGATGATACGAGGAAAATGGCAAGGGTTATAACAAATGCAGCTTTCTTGTAGCTGATCTTGCCCTTTGACCAGTCCTGAACCCAGCCGCCCGATGTGGAAATCATTCCGATGGCGGTGGTGAGACATGCAAATATTACGGCGATTGACAGCACTACAGTTCCTGCAGTTCCTGCAACTCTTCTTACGAGATCGGTAAGGAGGAACGTTGTATCAACGTCAGGCTCATAGATTCTGGTTCCCTGGGATCCGAGATATGCAAGGCCTGCATAAACCATGAAGAGCAGGATGAATCCTATTACTATGATGCCGAACATCATCTTTCTGTATTCGTGCTTTTCGGTGTAGCCCTTTTCCTGAAAAGCCGCTATGAATATTCCGGCGCAGATTATTCCGGTTCCCACGTCACCTGTGTTATATCCCGTCAGGAACGCATTGAGGAACGATTCGCCTCCGGTGGTAATAGTTCCTTCTCCCAGAGAATCTATAGGCTTAACTATCGCCAGAACGATTATAACCGCAAGGGTTATGAGGAGTATAGGGGTCAGATAGTTGCCGACTTTGTCTACTACTTTTGACTGGTTCATGGCAAAGTAGTAGGATACTGCAAAGAATACGAACAGGAATGCCACTCTTACCCATGTCGGAAGTTCTCCGAATATGCCCTGCACGCCGGACTCGAAGGCAACGCCTCCGCATCTTGGAATGGTGCCGAATATAACCGCTACCAGGCCGAGAGCCATGAAGAAGTAGTGCCACCACGGCGTTACATGCTGAAGCATGTCCTTAAGGCCGTATCCCACATTTCCCACTGCGGCAACGGCAAGCATCGGGAACAGTATTCCGGTAAAGGCAAGTCCCACGATTGCCGGGATTATCTGGTCTCCGGACAGAAGTCCTATCTGAGGCGGGAAAATCAGATTGCCGGAGCCGAAGAAAATTGCAAACATCGCAAATCCGACTACCAGAACGTCTTTCTTAGGATTTTTCATGTCTGATTCCTTTCCGGTGACGATTTTACGAAAAACCATCACCTTTTGTGTCATAATGACAAATAATTTAATTAATTTTGTGTTATACACAGCAAAATGCGTACCATCTGAAGCAAAAAGGGAAGTCCGTTGAAAACCCGTAACTTCCCGTAAAAGCAGCCAAGCACCCGGCCGCATTTTTAATATCAGATTTTTTATTTTATAAAAATATCTTTATTAAGTAAAGATTTATAGCTCTATCTTCAGCTTCTTTATCTTATAATGGAGCGCCTGAGGCGATATCCCCAGCTTTCCGGCAGCGTCGCGCAGATACCTGTTGTTAGCGATATAGTACTCTATGATCTCCTTTTCAACACGGTTCATTTCATCCTGAAGATTAATATCACGGTTGCCTGAGAGCAGCACTCCGGACGATGCCCTTTCTCCACCGCCCCGTTCTTCGGGTTCAGTCTCCCCGCTGCCGCCTTCCGATGCCTGCACTCTTTCCAGAAGAGTCGGCACAGACGCCAGAGTTATATAAGGGGTGGTCTCGAGGAAGAACGCTCTTTCTATGGTGTTCTTCAGCTCTCTGACGTTACCCGGCCAGTTCCAGTTTCGGAATATATCCGAAACCATAGGACTCAGCCCGACAATATTCTTACCGAATCGGGCATTAAATACGGAAATAAATCTGTCCGCAAGAAGGCTTACATCGCCGGGTCTTTCTCTCAGAGGGGGCAGTTCTATATAGATAACACTGGTCCTGTAATAGAAATCCTCCCTCATCTTCTTCTGCCTGATAAGGTCTGCAGGGTGCTCGTTCGACGCACATATAATGCGCACGTTTACCGGAATATCTTCAGTTCCTCCCACCCTGCGTATTTTGCCCTCTTCCATGGCTTTCAGAAGCTTTGCCTGAAACGGCACGTCCACCGAATTTATTTCATCGAGAAACAACGTTCCCCCGTCTGCCTGCTCGAATATGCCTTTTTTGCTCTCCGCACCGGTGAAACTCCCCTTCTCCGTTCCGAAAAATGTACTTTCTATAAGGGATTCCGGAACCGCGGCGCAGTTCTGGGAGACAAAAGGTGCAGTTTTTCTGGAGCCGGAATAGTGCAGAGCTTCGGCTATAAGCTGCTTGCCCGTTCCTGTCTCTCCATATATTAATACGGGCGCAGAGCTTTCAGCAAAATCAGGGAGCCTTTCCTTTATGTTGTTTATTATCGGATTCGCAGTTACAATCCCGTCTATATAAGGATATCCCGTGCTTTCCTCCGTAATCTTCGGCCTGGTTTCAAACTCGCACTTATGGGCGACCTCCACTGCTGCTGCAACTCCGCCATTTTTATCAAATACCGGGTAAACCACAGACGATATGATCAGCGTGAAGTTCTTATGTCTAAGCCTCTGATTCTCGTTATACGTAACCTTTCCGGTCCGAAGAGTCGTTATAACGGAGCTCGTGGATTCGTTCAGATTCTCATAAAGACCGTAGATGCTCTTTCCCACCAGATACTTGGTTATAGAATCGAGAGAAAGAGGCTCGGCATAGCGGGACATACAGTACTCCACCGTGCCTTCCCTGTTGAAAACCACGACGGCATAGGCCGAAGGGTTGTCTTCTATTATTTTTCGTATCGAATCAAAATACTGAAGCATAGCGCCACCTCTCAGTTACATAATAACACAGGGGCTGTGTAAATGAAAAAAGATTTCTCCCCGGCCGCTGTTATAAACCCCGGTTATGTGGTAAAATATCCTGGTAAGAATACAGATTTGAGAGGAAAAGAAATGACGGAAGATATCCTTAAAATAACCAGATCAGTCTTTGACCAGCTGAACGCCAGCGAGGTATGCAGAAAGCAGGCGAAAATCTGTGAAAACCTCATCGAAAAGCTGGAAAACGACGACATAACAGTTTCAGTAATAGGTCAGTTCAAGAGAGGCAAGAGCACCCTGAGCAACGCCGTTTTAGGCGGAGAGATTATGCCGGTAGGAATAGTTCCGATTACATCGGCCGTGACAAAGGTGATATACGGAGAAGAAAAATCCGCGGAAGTACACTTTTTCAACGGCGCTGTAAAGAACGTCGATTTTTCCGACCTTTCCACGTATATCAGCGAGCAGGAAAACGAGGACAACGTTCTCGGCGTTTCCGAAGTCGTAATAAAGTGGCCTTCGGATTTTCTCAAAAGAGGTCTTACCTATGTCGATACGCCGGGAGTGGGCTCCTTCCACAAAAACAACACCGAAGTAGCCTATGAGTACATGAAGGAAAGCGACGCTGTCATCTTCCTTCTTTCCGTGGACAGTCCCATTAACCAGATAGAAATCGACTTTCTGTATAACACCCGGGAATACGCCGGCAAGTTCTATTTTGCCGTAAATAAAATCGATACAGTTGGGGAAAGCGATTTAAACGCCTACATGAAATACTGCGAAAAGCTTCTCAAAGAGCTTATGGACACAGATAAAATCATGCTCTATCCCGTAAGCTCCCGGGAAGGGACAGGCCTTGAAGAGCTGGAAAACGCCATTCTCCGCGACTGCGACACATCCATAAGAGAAATCATGGAGGCTTCCACCAGAAAGAAGCTGAGAGAGCTGATAAGCTCCGCTCTGAACCAGCTCACTTTCTACGGCAGAGCCATGAATATGGAATATGCAGAGCTCGACAGACGATTTGCCGAAATAAACGAATATATTTCTGAGATAAAAGAAAAAGCTTCTGGATATGAAGCTATTTTCGAAATACATCTTAACGAGATAAAGCTCCTGCTTTCAGGCAAGGTATACGAGCTGTTCGGCATGGAATACACATACGATATCGCCGAGCTTCGCCAGAGCATGCTGATGATGACGAAAGAAGAATTTATGAAGCAGGTCGATGATATATGCGCAGACCTTAAGGACACTCTTGACAGGGTACTCCTTTACCGGGAAGAAAACGCCTATGTGGTAGTAAGAAAAACCAGCGCCCTGAAACGGCTTGCCAAAAACCTCAAGAAAATACAGAGCGGACTGGAGGATTAGCCTCCGGCCCGCTTTTTTCTCTATTTTTCTCCGATTGCGTACCTGTGCATCGTATCGAGGAGGATTTCCACCGTTTCCCGGTTTCTTTCCTTAAAGAGATACGGCGCGTATGATGACATCCCATAGGAGAGGAAAATCATAGCCGAAAGGTTGCTTAAGACCTTCGGGTCCGGTTTCCTTCTTCCTCTGCACAGAAGCGCCGTCACCTTCTCGAAAAATCTCAGTTCAAAGGTCCTGAACCTCTCCCAGAGCTCTTCTCCCGCCTTCTCCCTTATTTCTATCATATCTATGTAGTTGGAAAAGCGTGATTCCAGGAATATCTCCCTGTACAGAATCCTCACTTCCTCATCGGACGCACCGGCGTCCTTTGCCTCTTTCAGACGGTCGTACTCTCTCTCCATCTGCCAGGCTATGGCTCCGAGAAAGTACTCCTCCTTGGAATCAAACAGCGTATAGAAATAGCCTTTGGAAGCCTCGATGAGCTCCACAAGCTGGTCAACCTTGACGTTTTTATATCCTTTTTCCGATATGAGCCTGAAGCCTTTGTCGAACAGGACTTCTCTGTGTCTGTCCTTTTCGGCCTCGGTAAAAATCTTTGGCATATGCAATCACCTCTGCTTCAGTATTTTATCATACTTTTTATCCGGTGAAAATCCCGCAGCATCACTTTTCAGGCGCGCCCATTGAAGACCGGCGTAATTTGTGCTAAGCTTTCTACTGTAAGATGAAATTGCTTATCTGAGAAGGGAGACGATGTCTGAAATGATAATTGACTTTAAAAATACAGCCCCTGCGAACGCGGAGCATTTCAAGGGCGGAGACGGAACCGCCATTATAAGAAAGTTCGAGGACAAAAGCAACAAAATCATGCTTTTTACCCTGCCTCCGGGAGCGTCCGTAGGCGTTCACAGCCACGAGGGAAACAGCGAGATAATATACCTGCTGGAAGGCTCAGGCTCAGCCTTTGACGGAAAAGAGTGGACTTCGGTAAAAGCCGGCGCATGTCTTTACTGCGCCGAAGGGCAGACTCACGGCCTCAGAAACGACGGAGACTGCGACCTTGTGTTTTTCGCCGTCGTTCCGGAACATCATCTGAAATAGCCGGCTTTCTACGCAGCCATCGCAGTAGGTCTGTTTAAGCAAAAGCGCCCCGGACTTCTCAGCCCCGGGCGCTTTCTGATATCATATTAGAATTTGGTTTCTGCTGCGTCTTCTCCTGTAAAGTGCAAGGGTTGCCGCAGCTGCTCTCAGAAGTTTATCCGCTTCGATTCCCTGAGCATAGTCCATCATTTCCTGAAGCAGTGCCTACGCTGATGTTTATAATGCCGTTCCACTTCCTGTTGAGGGAAGAGTAGGCTGCATTCAATATCATTTTACGTTTCATCAATCCGCCGGAAAGCAGAAAAGGCGGCAGCTAAACGCCGTCACCTTTTTCTGTATTCATATTGATTCAGCTATCCGGATGCATTTCCTATCTTCTTTTGTTTTTTCTAAGGAGCACCACGAATGCGACTCCGGAAGCCACCAGTACTAATGTCAGCAGCATTATAGGGGTTTCGTCCCCAGTCTTTACACCGTCGTCGGTCTGTCCCGCATCTGAGCTGCCCTGCTGATCATCTCCACCGGAAGGTGTGTTTGGATTATCGGCCGGGTTATCAGGTTCGTCTTCACCAGAAGGTGTGTTCGGATTATCGGCCGGGTTATCAGGTTCGTCTTCACCAGAAGGTGTGTTTGGATCATCGGCCGGGTTATCAGGTTCATCTTCACCGGGATCAGGCGTTACAGCGGTCTTCTCGAAAGTAATTTCGATGGAATGGTCTCCGTCCACCTTTTCGAAGGTGTAAGTTCCTGTACCGTCTTCATTTACAACATCTGCAAGATCGACAGCCTGTCCGTCGACAACGGCTTCAGCTATTTCATATCCATTGTCAGGAGTGATAGTGAATGTCTTGTCTGCGCCTTCAACCACCACTACTTCACCGGAAGGATCGACAGTACCGCCTTCACCGGCTGTCGCCGTTATGGTGTGAGCTTCAGTCTGCCATACTATGGCAAACGGCGAGAAGCCTTCACGAGGAACATCGAATTTGATACCGTTGGCATCGAATTCTACCTCCATAGTTTCAAGTTCACTGGCCGCTATTGCTTCTTCAACTTCAGCCTGACCGGATATACCGTATTCACGGTGCAGGTCCTTATAGTGAACAACCTTTACACCAAGTTCTTCAGCATTGTCCGCAGTAACACCTTCAGGATACGGCAGATATACGGTAGTTCCTTTAGAAGCAGATACCCATGCATTTCCATTAAATGCATCTACCAAATCCAGATAATGGAACTCATAACGATAAGCCTGACCTTCAGCTGGTTCTCCCAGATAGTCAGCCGCTTTCTGTTCCATCAGCTCCTGTCTGTTGTCGTCTTCCTCCAGGAGCAGACCATCGTCGAGAATCTGGATACCGGAAGCATCTACTTTGCGATCCGTATCGTCATTAGTATAGAATTCCGAATTAGCAGGCGCAATCGCTTCTGCATGCTCTGTTACAGGAGCAGTTGGTTCGCTCTGTAACAATTCATGTGTTGTAGTTCCGTCCTGAGCCCCTTTGATATCATCAGTATGACGGACAATTAATGTACCTTCTCCGCCAAGGTTTACATCATTGCCATTAACACGTACGTCTTTATCACTAAGCCCGTCTTTCCAGGAAAGCGTCACTGCATACTCACCAGGTTTGGAATCGTCTGTTGCAACAGTATTGTCCTCATAGGTATATGTAGCCTCAACAAGAGCTACAAGCTGTTCAACCAAACTCTTCTCAGCTGTCGCAGTATATTCCTTACCGTTAACTTCGAGACTCTTCAAATCGTAACCATACTTACCGGTTTCAGGATTCTTTACAAAACTCAGATCGACGGAATTAACAAGTGTTACCGCCGGGAATCCGCCATCATATGCTTCATCTCCCTGACCGCCACCAGTATAAATGGTAATGTCATCCGGTGTAAGTGTATACTCCGCATTATTTACAAGCATCAGGGCATAAGACTGTCCGGCAGTTAATCCGGTAAGTTCTATATCCAATGTTTCACTATTATCGATTTCCTTGAGAACTATCTCTTCTCCTTCGACAGGAGTGCCGTCTTCGTTAAGAGGAACATATGCAGCAAACAATCCCATCTTCTTTACGGAAGAAGGTCTGTCTACTGTAAGATGAACTTCACTTTCCGAAGGCTGAATCCATGCTGCATTGGAACCGATAACTTTCCAGTCAGAATGCTGCTCAGTAACAGAATCCTTAATGGCAGTCGCTGCATCAGCGCTGGCATTTCCCAGTTTAACAGTGGAATAATCGTCATTCAGTGTTATATTAAATGCGGATATTTTTACCACATCGCTGACAGCAGCACCCGATTCAAAAACAACATGCTGATTTGTATCATTGGCAGTCTGCCCTTTAGTTATATAAATTCCATTGGTATTTGATATATTTGCGTTCTGGCCTATGTCTACCAATGATGTTTTATATGTCTTATATTCAAGAGCATATCCGCTGCAGTTGCTGATTTCACCATCAAGCGAAACTTTAGCCGATTCCTGAGCGGTAATCGCATATCCTTTCGTTATGTTAGTTATCTTACCTGTGGATGTAAGCTTAAGGGTTCCCTGCTCCCTAACTCCATTTGATGACATAAATATTACAGCCCACGAGGTTCTTCCAACTTCTGCGTTCTGAATGGTTCCGCTGATTTCTACAGTAGGAGTTCCCCCATTCAGATACACTATTCCTGCATCGGTGGTAGAAACGTTTTCAATGAGTCCGCTTTCACCTAAAACAAAAGTAACAGCTGCACCTCTTAAACGGAAAAGTACATTTTTTGTCGTACAGTTGGATACCGTACCGTTGATATTGATTTTTCCGCCATTGTTATCGACAATGCCTATAGTATTAATATCGGATATCTTAGAACCTTTTTCTGTTATAAGGCTTGAACCAACCAGCATAAACGCTATGTCAGAGGCATTGCCTGCATCACTTACGATATTGGAAACAGTTCCGCCTTCTCCTAAAGTAAATGTTGAGTTGCCTGTGATTGCTGCCGCAACACCTGCAAATCCGTTATTCATACCGCCGCCGCCCGGGGTGCTGCCCTTACCCGGATCGAAGGTCATGTAACTGTTTGCGGTAATACCGCTTATTGCACCGTATACGTCAGCAACGCCGCCGTCTTCAAGGAAAATGGCACGTCCATCGATGTTACTAACCGATGAACCGGCTTTCATTTCTACGATGCCGCCCTGGCTCCATATAGCAGCTGCGCCGCCTTTACGGCTTCCAAGATTATCATCTACAATCTTACTTCCGGACTCCATTATCAGCTTACTGGAGCTGCTGTCAGATTCACCCTGGCCGCCTACACGAACCGCAGACATTCCTCCGAAGTTCTTCAGAGTTGTTCCACTTCCAAGTGTAATAGTGCCCCCGCCATGGTATGCGGCTATAATTGCATCCTGAACTTTCTGTTCATTATTCTTATTGCTATCACCGGTAAGCTGTTCCAGATATGTATCCGCTTCCTGTCTAAACGCATCATCGATTGTAATATTTTCCAATCTCAGCGATGCACCGTTGGCAACTTCAATTATTGCCGGATTATATCCGCCGCGGGCCAAATCGTTCTTCTGCGCAAATCCATCGGATCTGGTAATAGAATGTCCGTTGCCCTTAACGGTAACTGTCTTAGCTTCGATGTATGTAAGACTGGCTGCATCTAAATCGGTCAAAAGCTGAATCGTTCCGCCGCTTTTAACGACACTTACCGCTTTGCCTAATGTAGCAACCGGACTTTCTTCAGTTCCGGCGCCTTCCTTATCATCACCGTCGCTGGACACATAAACAACATCCAGAGAATTATCTGCAGCCGCTTTTGCAGGCGCCTTCAGGCTCTCCTGATCTGCTGCCTTGACGCTGCTCATGAGCTTCGGAACATCCCCTGATGTCTCCGAAGGTTCTTCGGTGACAGACTCTTCCGGCTCTGTTTCAACTGTCACGTCGTCAGCATCATCCGTAGTCTCCGAATCTGTTTTCACAGTTTCGTCATTTTCTGTTTCCACGACCGTGTCATCGCCTTCGCTGTCCGATACGTCATCTGAAGTTTCCGTGGTCACTTCCGTGGAATCTTCCGTATTATTTTCCACACCCGGAGTTTCAGTCACGTTATCGACTTCCACAGCCATAGCTATGCCTGTCGTGCACATAAACATGCAGAATATAAGGAACATCGTTCCTATTTTCTTTCTCATACTCATATCCTCCTTTCTGGCTGTCCTTTTTCCTCATGATATCACATTTGCGCGCATACGTAAATCATATTCCCTGAATTGTTTTTCACATTAATTTATGTCATACCGGCAGCCGCCTGCTGTATATATAATTCTTCGACGCTTCAGTTCCGCTTTCCTGTCCGTTTTTTGCACCTTTGCTTAAAAAAAATTAACTAAATTCATGAAAAACATTATTTTTTAAAGAAATGCGTCAACTTTGTAAAAAGGATAAACTCCGTATTGACAAGCGGGTTAGTCAGCGTTAATCTATCGATGAAATCTATATCTTTATACATTTTATGGAGTAAAGCAATGACAGAAAAAAGAGATCTTAAGAAACAGCTGGGCGCCCTGTCGGCAACTTCGGTTGTAGTCGGGTGCGTAATCGGCGCAGGCGTATTCTTTAAGCCTTACGCCATCTATCAGGCTACCGGCGGAGCTCCGGGAATCGGTATGCTGGCATGGATCGTCGGCGGACTTGCAAGCATCTTTGCGGCCCTGACATTTGCCGAAGTTGCCGTGCTCATACCTAAGACCGGCGGTATGGTTGCGTACCTGGGCGAGGTGTTCAACGAGAAAATCGGCTTCCTGGCAGGCTGGATGCAGGTAATCATATTCTACCCGGCATTCCTTGCGGGATACGGCGTAAAGGTTGGCGACGAGCTTTCCGTTTACGTGGGAGAGCAGTTCGCGCTTCCTATTTCCATAGGCACCATAATAATAATGGTGGCTCTGAACACTCTGGGCAATAAGACCACGGGCGGCATTCAGATTATATCCACCATATGCAAGCTGATACCTCTCTTCCTCATTATGATTTTCGGATTCATAATCGGAAGCGGCGACAATCCGGTGTTCACTCCGATGGTTGCGGAAGGCAAGAGCGCTCCTGCAGTACTCGGAACCACTCTCCTTGCCGTTCTCTTCGCATTCGAAGGCTGGACCAACGTAGGCGCCATCGCCGGAGAGATGAAGAATCCGGGAAGAGACCTGCCACGCGCTATCGTAGGCGGCGTATCCATCATCATGGCGGTTTACTTCGTTATAAACCTGGCATACCTTTGGGTACTTCCTGCTGACGAAATGATGAATCTGGAGTCACCGGCAGCTGCGGTAGCCGAAATCATCTTCGGTTCCACCGGCGGTCTCATCATCAAGATAGGAATCATAATCTCGGTAATCGGCGCGGCCAACGGCTTCCTCATGTCGGGATCCCGTGTTGCATACCTGCTGGGAGAGCAGAACTCAATGCCTTTCAGCAAGGCTCTGGCAAAGCTGAACAAGAACAGCGTGCCTTCCAATTCCGTAATCCTCATCGGATTCATCGCATGCATCTTCTCTATCAGCGGACAGTTTGATATGCTTACCAACCTGGCGGTATTCTCCTGCTGGATATTCTACACGCTGACGTTCGTTTGCGTAATCCGCCTGAGACAGACCCAGCCTGAGCTGGAGAGAAAGTACAAGGTTCCTCTGTATCCGGTAATTCCGGCTCTGGCAATCTTAAGCGGCGTTTACGTAATAGTAAGCCAGCTCCTACTTTCGGGAACTGCCAACACTCTGCTTTCAATAGGAAGCATCGTGGTAACCCTTATCGGTATTCCTGTTTACGCAGCATGCAAGAAGCACTACGGCGGCGAAAAGTAGGTTGAGCTACGGTTAGTTGAGCTACGGGCTTTTAACTGCGGGCTTTGACCTAATCGCCAAAATCGCCACGCAAGGTCAAGGCATTATTTGACAAGAAAATCGATTTATATAGAAAAGGTCAAGGAAATTCGGTCTGATTGAACCCGATTCCTTGACCTTTTTGTTTCAGGCTGCCGAAAATGGCAAATTCGAACTTGACCTCCTGCGCCAAATTTGCTCATTTTGTCAAATAAAGAGGCCGTATACCCCTATCCGGTATACGGCCGTAAGCTCCTTGTCTCTATTTTATTATCACCTTGTGGAACTTCTTCTTGCCCTTCTGAATGAGAAGCTCGCCGTCATTGAACATGTCCGCTGTTACGAAGAGCTTAGGGTTGGTCACCTTTTCGCCGTTAAGGGAAAGTCCGCCCTGCTCGATGGTTCTGAAGCCTTCGCCGTTGCTCGGAACGAGGCCGAGCTCCTTTATGAGAGAAACGAGCCCTTTGCCCTCTCCCTCAAAGTCTGCAGCCGCCATTTCGGTGGACGGGATGTTGGCGGAATCCCCGCCGCCGCCAAAGGCCGCTCTTGCTCCTTCCTGGGCCTTCCTTGCCTCTTCTTCGCCGTGAACCAGTTTGGTAACCTCAAAGGCCAGAATTTCCTTTGCCTTGTTTATCTCGGCGCCTTCCAGAGAGGAAAGTCTCTTTACCTCGGCCATAGGCAGGAACGTGAGCATTCTCAGGCACTTTTCAACGTCCGCATCGGCCACGTTTCTCCAGTACTGGTAGAACTCGTAAGGGGACGTTCTATCAGGAGAAAGCCACAAAGCTCCCTTCTGGGTTTTTCCCATCTTCTTTCCTTCGCTGGTAGTGAGAAGGGAGAAGGTCATGCCGTATACTTCCTTGTCGCAGAGCTTTCTGGTAAGGTTTACTCCGCCGATAATGTTGGACCACTGGTCGTTTCCGCCGAACTGCATCTTGACGCCGAAATCTCTTGCCATAACCATGAAGTCGTAGGACTGCATGAGCATGTAGTTGAACTCGAAGAATGAAAGTCCGCCCTTCATTCTCTGCTTGAAGCACTCAGCTCTCAGCATTTCGTTCACGTTGAAGCATGTTCCTATCTCACGGACGAACTCGACGTAGTTAAGAGGTCTCAGCCACTTTCCGTTGTTTACGGAGATAGCCTTTCCGGCTTCCGGCTCTTTGTTCTGATGTCCCGGAGTGTAAACTCCCTCGTTTCCTTCATACTTCCACTCGTCATCGAAGTCCAGGTATTTATCGAAGAGTTTCTTGAACTGGGCGCAGTTGTTGTCTATGGTGTCCACGGTCATCATCTGACGCATGTCCTGACGGCCCGAAGGGTCTCCCACCATGCCGGTTCCTCCGCCCAGAAGGACTACAGGTGTGTGTCCGTACTTCTGCATGTACATCATGATGATGACCTGCATGAAGTGGCCTACGTGAAGGCAGTCCGCAGTAGGGTCAAAGCCGATATAGAACTTTATCTTCTCTTTCCCCAGAAGCTCTCTTATGACTTCCTCGTCGGCAGTGGTCTGCTCAATAAATCCGCGCTCCTTCAGAACGTCGAATACGTTGGTGTGTTCGCTTACGCTGTCCGGAATAAAATTTTTCATCGAAACTCTCCTTTTATTTAGTGCCGTAAAGTCTGTCCCCTGCGTCTCCCAGACCGGGAACGATGTATGCGTTTTCGTTCAGCTTTTCGTCCTTGGAGGCGATATATATGTCAACGTCCGGATGGGCGTCCTGAAGGGCTTTGATGCCTTCCGGAGCCGCAATAAGGCACATGAACACTATATCCTTTCCGCCTCTCTTCTTGATGAAATCTATGGCCGCAACCGCGCTTCCGCCCGTTGCCAGCATAGGGTCAAGAACGAAAATCTTTCTCTTTCCTATGTCGGTAGGGAGCTTGCAGTAATATTCAACAGGTTCGTGAGTTTCAGGGTCTCTGTAAAGCCCCACGTGGCCGACTTTGGCGTTGGGAACCAGCTCCAGCATTCCGTCCACGAAGCCGAGGCCCGCTCTCAGAATTGGAATTATGGCGATGTCCTCGCCCTTAAGCATATTGACTCTCGTCTTACATATCGGAGTCTCTATCTCCACTTCCTCAAGTTCCAGGTCTCTCGTGGCCTCAAAACCCATGAGCATGGCGATTTCTCTTGCAAGGTCTCTGAAATCCTTGACGTTGGTCTCCTTCATTCTCATCAGCGCTACCTTGTGCTGAATGAGAGGATGATCGAATACGTATACCTTTCCCATAAAATCCTCCCTTTTTATTTACATCTCATCGAGCATATCCACCCGTCTCTGGTGGCGTCCGCCCTCAAAATCAGTATCGAGCCATCTGTCTACTATCTGAAGTGCAAGATCCGGGTCGGTGGTTCTTCCGCCCAGGGCTATCATATTGGCGTTGTTGTGCTTCTTCGTAAGCTCTGCCATTTCCACCGACGTACAAAGTCCGCAGCGAATGCCCTTAACCTTATTCGCCGCAATGGAAATTCCTATCCCCGTTCCGCAGCATACCACTCCAAGATCGGCCTTTCCCGAAGCCACGGCCTCGGCGCATGCCTTTCCGTAAACCGGATAATCCACCGATTCTTCGGAGTCCGTGCCCAGATCCACAACCTTGATTCCTCTTTCCTTAAGGTGCTCTCTCACCCTGTTCTTCAACTCAAAACCGCCGTGATCGCTTGCAACCGCAATAATCATCTCATACTCTCCTTACGTTATATCCTGCCGACTTCAGCATCCTGTTCATGACGGAAAAGCCGACTCCCTTTTCCGGCAGAGCCGATACCAGTATGTTGTCCGCTCCGTCCTCGTCCGCCCGCCTCAGAAACGCGAACAGCTCGTGAGCGGCGTTTTTCTCCGCTCCCTCCTCGAATATCCTGACGGCGACTTTTCTTCCTTCCGCCTCAAGTCTTTCCTTTTCGGCAAGGACGGCCTTTCTCACCGCTTCCGGCTCTCCTTCAAATATCTGCATCTCGGCCTTCGGCGCGTAGTGCTTATATTTCATTCCCGGAGCCTTGGGTCTGAAATTCTCTCCCGGTTTGGAAAGGAGCGCCGGGTCCAGCTTCACAGGCTTTCCGAGAACTCTCTCCATATCCTCTGCGGTTATGATTCCCGGTCGCAGAATCTCGGGAGTTTCTCCCGTAACGTCAACTACGGTGGATTCTATGCCCACGTCGCAGCTTCCGCTGACTATTATCCCGTCTATGCGCCCGTCAAGATCCGCTATAACGTGTTCTGCGGAAGTTGGACTGGGTCTTCCCGAAAGGTTGGCGCTGGGCGCCGCCACGGGGCAGCCCGCCAGCCTGATAAGCTTTCTCGCAACTTCGTTAGACGGAAGTCTCACTCCAACCGTATCAAGTCCGCCCGTGGTTACGTCGGGAACCACAGGTTTTCTCCTCACTATCATGGTCATGGGGCCGGGCCAGAATGCGGCCATCAGCTTTTCCATGTCCACGGTCATATCTTCCGTTAATCCGGCCAGGTCCGCGGGATCCGCAATGTGCACGATCATGGGATTATCAGAAGGCCTTCCCTTGGCCGCGTAAACCGCGGCCACAGCCGGCGCGCGGAGCGCGTCGGCGCCGAGACCGTACACGGTCTCGGTGGGGAAGGCCACCAGTCCGCCTTTTTTCAGTATTTCCGCAGCTTTTGCGATACCTTCGTCATTATCCTCAAACAACAGAGTTTTCATCTAAATTCCTTCTATTTCAAACAGTTATTAGAATGCCTTCATTTTCTCTGCCTGATCGTGAGTAATCAGCGCGTCAATTATCTCGTCAAGATCGCCGTCCAGGATGGAGTCCAGTCTGTAAAGGGTAAGTCCGATTCTGTGCTCGGAAACTCTTCCCTGCGGGAAGTTGTACGTTCTTATTCTCTCGCTTCTGTCGCCGGAACCCACCTGGCTCTTACGCGCCTCGGAAATCTCCTTGTTCTGCTCCTGAACCTTAAGGTCGTAAAGTCTGGAACGGAGAACCTTGAAGGCTTTTTCCTTGTTCTTTATCTGGGATTTCTCGTCCTGACAGGTTACCACAAGACCGGTAGGAATGTGGGTAAGCCTTACTGCGGAGTCCGTGGTGTTTACGCACTGGCCGCCGTTTCCGGAGGCGCGGTAAACATCGACTCTTACGTCGTTAGGGTCCAGATCGACCTCCACGTCGTCAACCTCAGGGAGCACCGCAACGGTGGCTGCGGAGGTGTGAATTCTTCCGCTGGCTTCCGTCTCGGGCACGCGCTGAACTCTGTGAACGCCGCTTTCATACTTCAGTCTGGAGTAGGCGCCTTTGCCCTTTACCAGAAGCACGGCTTCCTTCACTCCGCCGATTCCCGTGTCGTTTAAATCCATCAGCTCCGTCTTCCATCTGTGACGCTCAGCATATCTGGTGTACATTCTGAGAAGGTCTGCGCCAAAGAGTGCCGCCTCGTCGCCGCCGGTTCCGGCTCTTATCTCCAGAATAACGTTCTTTTCATCGTTAGGATCCTTCGGAAGGAGCAGAACCTTAAGCTCATCCTCCAGCTTCTCTATGGACTCCTCCAGCTCGCCGACTTCCATCTTTGCGAGATCGCGAAGCTCCTCGTCGCTTTCGTTTTCCACGATTTCCTTGGCGTCGGCAAGATCGGCCTTAGCTTTCCTGTACTCCTCGTACTTCTTTACCACCGGCTCCATCTCGCCCATTTCCTTAATGTATTTCTGCCAGAGAGGCTGATTGTTTATAACCTCCGGGTCGGAAACCTTAAGGGCCATTTCCTTATATTTTTCCGTAATGAAATCAAGTTTATCGAACATGAATTTCTCCTTATTTCAACTTATATATTAAAGCTCATCTAAACTATTAGTATAGCATAGGTTTAAGGGTTTGAAAAGAACTTCAACCCGGAGTTTTCGTTGTTTTTAACTCAGTCCGGATAATGATCGCATGACCAGATCCACATCTTGATTTTCCAGTTCCTGTATAATGTGAAGATATGTCTTCTGTGTTGTATTCATGCTGGAATGCCCGAGTCTTCTTGCTACGCTGGCGATTGATACTCCCGCAAAAAGCAGCAGGGAAGCGTGAGTGTGCCCTTACGGTATAATAAAGACAAACGGAAAAACCCAGTGTTTTCAAGGGTTTCAGCGTTTGTCGTTGCCTATTCAATTCCTTTTCCAACCTTGATAGTCAACGAAAAATCTGTCGAATGATGGGAGGTGTTACCTAAAAGACAAAATTGAATATTACAGCAGCGGTGCGGTATTTTACCGGACCGCTGTTTGCCAAGGCGTTTCATCTGATCTGATGGGCGCCCTTTTTTTGCGCCCATTTTCAGAAGGAGGAAATTCACATGGAACTTAACGAAGAAGAAAAAAGGCAGTTGTTTCAGGTTGACGGCGACTGCCAGGCCAAAGTGCTGGATGAACTGTATATGACAGCCCGTTTCACCCGCAACCCAGAGCAGCGTGATATGGTGCGGGGCCTCATGGCAAAGCTGCGGGTTCTGTCGGATGAACAGTGCATGGATCTGGTGAAGGACATCCAGAAGAATTATCACCTGCCTTACCCTCGCACTATGGGCGAGCGGATCGCACTGGCCCGGCAGCAATCCGGGGCTGAAAAACTGAAAGGCCATGACATTATGGCCCTGGAGCGGTTTGACCCGCAGGTACGCCACATGGTTGTCTTTGATGTGCTTTCTTTTGAATCCCCTGTCGGCTATAAAGGCGATAAGATGCGCCTGTTTCTCACGGATGAAGGGTATCAGAAAGCGTTGGAGAATCAGGAACGTGGCTTTATCAAGCTAAAGAACCATGCCAAGGTACACAATGGCTATTTGAATTACGACCATAAAGACAGAGATTTGTAGCTACTGCTCAGTATAAAGACTTGCCAGGAAGGAGGATGTCAAATGGCAGTGTTCAGAGTTGAAAAGACAAAAGATTTTACGGTCATGTCCAATCACCATCTTCGGAATGTGTCGCTGTCTTTGAAGGCAAAGGGGCTGCTGTCGTTGATGTTGTCCTTGCCTGATAATTGGGACTATACGACTAAGGGCCTGGCCCATATTTGTAAAGATGGGGTGGATTCTATCAGCAGCGCGATCAAGGAGCTGGAAAAGCAAGGGTATCTTACCCGGCAGCGGCTCCGTGACGCGCATGGCAGGCTGGGCGATATTGAGTATGTCATCCATGAAAAACCTGTGCCTTCTGATGAGCAGGACGCTATTCTGCCACCTAAACGGGAAAATCCAAGACAGGTAAATCCAAGACAGGTAAAACCTATTTTGGAAAAACCTGAACAGGAAAAACCCGCCCAATTAAATATACAAGAATCAATTACTGAAAAATCAATTACGGATATATCAAATATCCATCAATCAATCTATCCGGCCTTAGGAGGAACGCCTGATGGTAACGCGGAGATGGATAGGGATAGGATTGATAGGATAGATACCTACCGGGAGATCATCAAAGAAAATATTGAATTTGAGGCTCTTGTTCAGAGGTACGGATATGAGCGTGTGGACGAACTGGTTGAGCTGATGCTGCAGACGGTCCTCTCCCAACGGCCATATATCCGCATTGCCGGAGATGACTACCCCCGTGAGGTGGTAAAAAGCCGCTTCCTGAAAGTGAACTTCTCTCATGTGGAGTATGTGTTTGACTGCCTGGATAGCAACACGACAAAGGTTCGGAATATCAAGTCCTATCTGCTGGCGGCTCTCTACAATGCCCCGACTACCATGGACAGCTATTACCGGGCCGAAGTCAATCACGATCTTTACGGCTAAAGGGGGATGCTTTTATGGGCAAAAGAAACGGACGCCCGGTATATGCTTCCAGGCGGGAGGAAAAGCGTCCTAAAACCGAAAAAATGTATTGCACGATGAAACCGGATTGTGCAGGCTGCCCTTTTCCTTCACATGGTTTTGTGTGCTGGAGTACGGATGGGAGCTGCCTGCGTACTCACATGAAAAAAATACAGAAAGGAGGCCGAGCGCCATGAAAATCCATGAAACGCCGAAATTATGCTGAAGTTAACCCAGGAACAGATTGAACAGGCAAGGGAAGTTGATCTGCTGGCTTATTTGCTTTCCAATGAAAAAGGCGTACTGAAGCCAGAGGGAGCTAATTATCGCCATAATGAGCATGACAGCCTGGTTTATGTGGCAAGCAAGAATTATTGGTACTGGAACAGCCGTGGACGAAGGATCAACGCCGTGGACTACCTTGTGAAAATCCGAGGGTATAGCTTTGTAGAGGCTGTGGAACATCTGATAGGCAGTGGTACCCCTGCTGTTTCCCGTTATACAGCTCCCAGCAACCGGGAACAGCGAAAACCGGCGAAAAAAAAGCCATTCCGTCTCCCCTGGGAAAAGCGATGTGCCACCTTTGCCATTTCTTATCTCCAACGCCGGGGAGTCCATTCGGACATCATCAGGCGGTGTATGCAGTTGGGACTTTTCTATGAGTCCCGCTATAACAACGAGGCGGTATGTGTTTTCGTTGGCCGGGATGATACCGGTACGGGCCGGTTTGCCTGCGTCCGTGGAATTTCGGGTGATTTAAAAAAAGACATCAGCGGCAGTGATAAGCGGTTTAGCTTCTGCTACCCGCCGGATCAGCCGGGCAGCCGCCATCTGGCGGTTTTCGAGGCCCCGATTGACGCCCTCTCCCATGCAACGCTCCAAAAGCTGGAGGGCTGGCAATGGAATGGCTACCGGCTTTCCCTGGGTGGGACCTCCCCTGTGGCCCTGGTCGCTTTCCTGGAGCGCCACCCGGAGATTACCCGTGTTGCCCTCTACTTGGACAATGACCTTGCGGGCCGGGTCAACGCCCGGAAAATCAAGTCGCTGCTGAAATCAGACCAGCGGTTTTCTAAAATCCGGGTGTCTGTCAACCCTCCCCGCGGCGTGAAAGACTACAATGAAAAAATACAGCGCACGCTTCAAACGATCCGTGAAGAAAAACACGCAAGCCGCCAGAAACAGGCGGCTGTTTCAATTTAGGAGGAAAACACGATGAATAACGAAAAGTCTGCGATTCAGGTAATCGCCGGGGCTGCCCGCTGCCCGGAATACAGCCCGTCCATGGTTAAGGCTTTGATGAAAAAGCTGGAAACCAATGAAAAAGCCTTCGCCCTGCTGATGAATGTCACCCCTTCCACGGTGCGCCTTTGGACAACGGGCGCTGCCCAT
The DNA here is from genome assembly GCA_949287095.1 of uncultured Bacillota bacterium. Lineage (GTDB taxonomy): Bacteria > Bacillota > Clostridia > Peptostreptococcales > Anaerovoracaceae > Avanaerovorax. Next base: position 7,197 of record CASEFA010000017.1, on the reverse strand, counting down.
CCCTGCGGCATGGCCCGGAGGCTGATGCAGATTTATGAATCCGGGCCGGAAATCGTAAGTAAGATTGCCGGGGAAAGCTGCCCGGAGAAAGGAGGACGCCGGACGAGTGAAACGAAGGAACAAACAGCTTCTTGCAGAAAATGAATATGTAAAAGAACTGCTGGCCGTCCTGAAAGAGAACCCTTCCCCAAGCGGCAGGGATTTTGCTGAAATGGTTGCCCATGTAGGCGAGCTGGAAAACCGGCTGGCCGAGGCCGTAGAGGAATTGAGAACCATGCGCCAGGAGCTTTTGCAGGTGCAGAACCGCTCCCTGAAAGCTGTTCTGCAAAGAAGCTGTAAAGCGTTGGAACAGAACATTTCTAATATGAGCCGGAAATTGTCAGAACTAAAGAAGCTCATAATTGGAGGGTGTAAAGAAGCACTTGCTGCCTTTAAGAAACATGGTACGGCTGCCCTGGACGGCCTTTCCCGCTTTTTTCACATCAAGCCGCTGCTGGAGGGGATCAAAAAGGCGGCAGACGCCAGCATCCGTATTGACGATAACGCTGTCTCCAAAATCCAGAATTTTGCTGCGGAGTATCACCAGGCGGGCAGGCATTTGAAAAATATGGGCCGGACCCTGATAGGGAAAGAACTGGTGCAGGAGCCTAAAGCCCCCGGCAGACTGTCTAAAGCGATTGCCGCACCGTACAAAGTCAACCGGGCCTGCATGACCGCCGCAAAGCGGAATATTGAAAAAGCTATCGGCAGCCTGGACCGTTTACAGGAATCCTCAGAGCGCAGGCCATCCGTTTTGAAGGCCATACAGGAAAATAGTGAAAAGGTACAGCCTGCGGCAAAAAAGGAGGCGCCAGTTAAGGCGGCGGACCGGGTGGAATTATGATGATGCGTACAAATACTGATTTATTAGATACAATCGCAAGACGGTTAGGGGTGTCCCTTCCAGACCTGCGGGACTGGTGTCCGCTGTTATCTTTGCAGGCGCTTCTTGAAGTAGATAACCGTGCCTTTCCCGTAGAGGAATGGAACCGGGCGCTGGCTTACCTTTTAGGCAGACCTTGCGCCTTTTCTTATGTCTTTGAGGCAAAAGCATATACTAAAACCGTGATAAGGAGGTGGTGGTTTTAGTTGGCGAAGGAAATTGTGCATGAAGATTTTGGTGAAAAGATCGGCGGCGCTAAAAAAGACCTTTGGGCTGCCCGCGGGCTGTATGTGGATGACCTGCTGGGGATGAATGAGCGCGAGGCCGAAAAATATGTGAAAAAGGATAATGTCTGGAAAAAGCCGGATTATAACGCCTTGATTCAATCCGGTGTCCCGGTGGACATTCTGTATTTTCGGAAAGTGGTGCGTGACAGCCTGAACGCCTCCCCGCGGTATCTGCGTTCAGATGATACGCCTCAGAAGCGCCTGGCGCGGCAGAAAGAATATATCGCAACCGTCCGGCAGGTACAGGAAGCCGTTGAAAAGGTTCAGACAGTGCAGGATGCCATGGATGTATTCGACGCCCTTATTATTGACGGCGGTTACTGCGAGCGTATTTCCCATGGGATCGGCGGCGGTTATATCCGGGCCACCCAAAAGGGCCGGGATAATCCGGTCATTACCGATAAGCTGGTAAATGTCTTGTATTTCCGCGGGGAACGGGACTTTGAAAGAAGAATCGTCCAAGGGGCTGTAAAAAAGCAGTTTGGCGTTCCCGCTGAACAAAAGGTCCCCCGCGGCTATGACATCCGGTTCAATGACGGCAAAAGGACCTACTCGAAAAACAATGACTGGCTTCCCGATACTTACTATGTCACAAAAGGCTATGCGATCCTGAAAACGAATTTTGCCACCCGTGAGGAAGCCCTGAAATGGGTACAGGAGCTTGCCAGACAGCGCGGAGCCAGCGGAAAACAGCGGTTTGTCCCGCAGCAGCTTTCTCGCGTCCGGCGCACTGGCCCGGATTACCGAGGAAATCGTGATGTGATCGGGCAGGATTATCTTGACGCCTTTGCTTTCCGCGGCGGTGAATTTGGGAACTGGATGACGCAGAATGACCGGCGCGCTTCCCTGAACATGGGGTTTGACGCCCTAAAAGACCTGGCGGCTGTCCTTAAGATCAGCGAAAAAGATATTTCCTACCAGGGAACACTCTCGATTGCCTTTGGCGCCCGCGGCAGCGGCAACGCCGCCGCCCACTACGAACCGCTGCGGAAGGTCATTAACCTTACCAAGATGCACGGGGCTGGTTCCCTGGCGCATGAGTGGTGGCATGGCCTGGATGATTACCTGGGCGTGAAAATGGGGGCAAAAGGCTTCCTTTCCGAACAATCCCGCCTGTATGAGCCATTTAAGAAGCTGATTGAAACCATGAAATATAAGCCGGAAACGCCGGAGCAGGCCGCGGCCCGGACAGAGGCGCAGGCAGAGCGTATCCGGAAAAATGCGGCGGGCTGGCTGGATTCGGCGGTCCTTGCCCCGCTCAAGCGGGCAGCGAATGACGAGATGCACATGGAGGCTTACGCAGTCCTTCGGGAAGAATTTCTTTCAGGCGTTCCCGGTTCTGTGGAACAGCTAAGCGCCTTTAAAAAGTCTGTGACCGGACGCGTTATTCCCAAAAGCGAACGTGACCGGCTGGAAATTTTTGAGCGTATGCTGTCCGGGATGCAGGATCAGGAACCTCCGCAGGTTGGCCGTGTGGAAACGGATTTTTATAAAAACTCTATCCGTATGGGCAAAGAGTGTGAAAAAGACGGCGGCTATTGGGAAAGCAATACAGAGATGACAGCCAGGGCTTTCGCCTGCTATATCAAAGATAAGCTGTCTCCTGAAATTTCGGATTACCTGGCAGGCCACGCGGACAGCGCCGCTGCTTTTGTTACCGGCAAAGATGGGAAAATGGAAATCTTGAAAGCCTTCCCGGAGGGTGAGGAACGAAAAGCTATCAATGCGGTTTTTGATGAAGTTTTCGCGGATCTGAAGCGGCAGCATTTTCTCACCCATTCCGATCACCCGCAGACATTAGAGGAAATCCGGCCGGCGGCGCCTGCGCCTTCCCGCATGGCTTCCATGCCGGTTATCACGGATGCAGAACAGCTTTCCCTCTTTGGCGGGGAGAAGCCTTCCCTCCTGGGGCAGCTTGCCGCTGCTAAGGGACAGGGCAAAACGCCGGCAGAGCCAAAGCAGATGAAACCCCATGAGCCGGAACTTTGATGGAGGTGAAAGATTGGAAGAAAATAAGGATTACCGTGTTTATCGTTATGGGGATGACTTAAAACCCGGATATGAATTAAAAGTGGAACATAGTGTTTCCTGCGAAAATGTAGATATTTCTGCTATGATCGCCATGGGCACGGAAAGTTTGGAAGCCATGCGCCAGGGAAGCATTGACGGGGAGCAAAAAGCCTATGAGATCGTTTTGGCTGCGGCAAAACAATGGGAACAGCAGGCGGCGGCGACACAGACCATCAACCGGGCGCTGGAATATCTTCGGACCCCGGAGATTGCTCATACATCGAATCAGTGGCGATCAAAAGATAGCTGGCGGGATGGCGAGGAAATCAGCAACCGCGTTTACAAGATGACCTGCAGTGTTTGGGAAGATACGAAATATGACCGGGAAACGAAACAGAGCATACCGGTTGCCTGGTATGTCACCTGGGATGTCTATGTAAATTCCCCTAAGAAGGGGTATGGAGAAAAAATTGCCGGGCAGAGTCAGAAACGCTATACCGATAAAAATGCTGCTATGAAGTATCTGGAAGGCCGGAAGAAAGCCTATTCTCATTTGTTCACGGAGATTTCCCCTCCGGTCCCAGAGCAATACAAACAGCATTTTACCGTACATGGCGCCCTTTTGCCCGGATATACCGTGGAAGGACAGGAACCGGAAAAGACTGTAACTGCGCCGGGGCGTGATTCGGGCAAGGCAGGACGGGCTTCGGTGCTGGAAAAACTCTCAGACGCAAAGAGGCAGGAAAAAGCAGCGCCGCTAAAAGCGCCGGATAAGAAAAAGGAGGATATTCATAGATGAAAGTTTTAATGGTGCAGCCTGGGGAAATCCCCCATGAAACAGATATTGAGCCGGGGCTTGAGTCTTTGCAGGCTGCGGTGGACGGCCCTATCCAGGCGGTTTATCCGTATGAGGACCCTGTGGCCCTGATCTGCAATGAGGAAGGGAAATTCCTGGGGCTGCCTTTGAACCGTGCGCTTCGGGATGATACCGGAGAGATTTACGACATCATTGCCGGTAATTTTCTTATCACCGGGCTTGGGGAAGAAAGTTTTTCAGATCTTCCCCCTGACCTGCTGGAAAAATATAAGGAGCAATTTCTGGCGCCGGAATCGTTTGCGCGGATCGGCGGTAAGATCCTTGCCGTCAAGCAGCCGGTCCCCTCGCCGGAAGATAAAGAGAGGACACAGAAGCCGCCCCATAAATCCGGGCCGGAGCTTTAGGAAGGAGGCCAATGATGCTGACAGCGACACGCGGCCCGTATGTGCTGGTGATCCAGCCGGACGATGACCCGCTCAATCCCCGTGAGGATGATAATTTCGGGAAAATGGTCTGCTTCCACCGGCGCTATCACCTGGGCGACCATCATAATTACATAGATAAAGATGATTTTCTCCGGGATCTGTATCTGAAAACCGTGGGTGATGATGAACGTGGCGCCCACCGCTATGAGCGGGCGCTGGATTTGATGAATTACAAAATCAAGGCGCCTTTTGGTTCTCCTGATTATGAGCGCCAGGTGGATGAACGGCTGATGAAAGTGATCTCACAGAAATATCTTATGCTGCCGCTGTATCTTTACGACCACAGCGGCATGACCATGAATACCACGGGCTTCTCCTGCCCCTGGGACAGCGGGCAGGTCGGATGGATCTATGCCTCCAAAGAAGATGCCCTCCGGGAGTTTGGCGGCAAATCCTTTACTGCCGCTACCCGGAAGAAAGCCGAAGATTGTATGCGCGGAGAGGTGGAATGTTACGATTCCTACCTTCGCGGCGAGGCTTACGGTTTTGAACTGTATAAAGACGGCGAGCTGGAGGATAGCTGCTGGGGCTTTATCGGCAGTAACGAGGAAGCCTTAAAAGGCATTGAGGATTACCTGCCTGACGAGTGCAGCGGCATGACCGGTGAGCTGGTGGAACGGGATTCTCCCCGTTCCATGTTAAAAATGTTTCTCGATCATGCCCGTGTGCAGGTAGCACAGGCGGCCAAAGACTTTGAAAAGGCGTCCCGGCAGCAAACCCTCCAAACGGAGGCCCGGTGATTTCTACCTATCTATTATATCATGCGAAAGGAGGATGTGATTGCAGGAAGAACTTGAACGGAAATCCATATCCGTAACTGTCCAGGCCACAAAGCTGACGGGCCGTGTGATGAAGGCTGCTATTGCCGCCGCCTTGCGAAAGATCGAAAAAGAGCGCAACACCCCAAAAGTGGGCCGGAACAGTATGCGCCGCCTTACGGCACAGACGCCGGACGCCCATAAGATCGAGGTTGAGGAACGGATTCGCTCTTTTGAGCGGTATGCAAAAAAATATAAGGTCCGTTACCATGTGGAGAAGGACGTCAGTGTTTCCCCTCCGAAATGGACCGTGTACTTCAAGGCCAATCAAGCCGATGCTATCGAAGCCGCCTTCAAGAAATATACGCAAAAGACGGTAAAACGTGAAAACAGGCCGTCCCTTCTAAGAGATGGCAAGGAAGATGGCCCGCGATCCTGTAAAGAACAAGGAGCATGGAGGGCCGGAGCGATGAAGATGACGGATATTCTGAAAAAGTATGTGCTGCCCAACCTTCCTTATCTTATATTCCTTTGGTTCTTTGCCAAGGTTGGCGAAGCGGTACGGCTGGCCCCCGGTGTTGACGCTTCCACAAAGCTGCTGGGGCTTGCGGATGGCCTTACCCTGGCCTTTCAGACTTCTATGCCCGACGCGGCGGTTGACTGGCTGGTTGGGCTGATCGGCGCCGCGCTGGTCCGTCTGGTGGTCTATGTGAAAGGGAAAAATGCCAAAAAGTACCGGAAGGATGTGGAATACGGGAGCGCCCGCTGGGGCACAAAGGCGGATATTGCTCCTTTTATGGACCCCAAGCCGGAAAACAACATCATCCTGACCCAGACGGAGGGGCTGATGATGTCCGGCAGGCCCAAAAATCCGGCTTTTGCCCGGAATAAAAATGTCCTTGTCGTTGGAGGAAGCGGCAGTGGTGGACTAACAGGCAATGCTTGAAATGCGCGAATGGGCGTTGCTTTCGCCGCCTCGACCAATACCGGCTGCAGGTCGAGGGTATCAGCGCGGAAGAAACCTGGAAGGGTGTCGCGCCCTAATCAGAGTGGAAGGCTTGCCCGTAAAAAGGAAGCCACACGCAACGCATAGAGCCTGAACCTGTTTCGGCAGAATATAACGGCTCCACGAGTCCGCGCCGCCTGCCGGTCTTTGCTGGGTGAAAAGGTATGCTATGCCGGGCATGGACGCCATGCCGATGGAAATGGGCGAAAGCCCCGGAGGGATAGATAAAAAGCTATCCGGTAATCACGAACAGAAAACCCGCTTCTTCATTAAGCCGAACCTGATGCAGCTCCATTCTTCCTATGTAGTGACAGATCCGAAGGGTACTGTCCTGGTGGAGTGCGGAAAGCTGCTCTCCCGCGGTTCTCCCAGGCTGGGCAAGGACGGAAAGCCCTTACGCAATAAGAAAGGCAAGATCATCTATGAGCCTTATCAGATCAAGGTATTCAATACCATTAACTTTAAGAAAAGTATGCACTATAATCCCTTCGCGTATCTACATTCGGAGAAGGATATATTAAAGCTGGTGACAGTGTTGATCGCCAATACCAAAGGGGAAGGAAAATCCGGGGACGATTTTTGGGTGAGTGCGACTCGTTCGCAGGCGGTAAAAAGTCTGCGCACGGGCAACGGTTTTCCGTTGTTCGGAGAACTGATAGTTTGATAGGTGGAATGACGGGGTAACGCCCTGAAACGCCTACCCTTGATGGGCGTGCATTAGCTGTAATGGCTTTTGTACGAAGCCCCATGACAAAGGCTGAGAGTAACCGTAACCACTGCCAAAAGTGGTCGAAAGTGGTCTGGCGGCAGACTGTGTTACCTATAGGCCGAGGGTCTATAAGATACCTATGGTTAGAATGTTCGCTTTGGCGGGCGGACTGACGAACCTGCGAATGTACAGGTCTAAAAGAA
>CASEFA010000016.1 GCA_949287095.1 uncultured Bacillota bacterium | reverse complement strand
AAAGTTACTTCATCAAGGCAAGAATGAGAAAAACGGCATAGCCGAAGCTATACCGTTTCTCTCTTGCCCCACGATGTTTTCTTATCGGGAGGCACCTTTCGGAGCCCGCTTTTTTTCGTTCCGAAAAGAGCCGGACTGTGGTAAAATAAAAGGGTAGAAAAGGAGAAATCATGTCTAACACCAAAGGCGGCAGCGTGGGTAACATCAACTGGTACCCGGGGCATATGAAAAAGACCAGAGAGCTTATACAGGAGAACCTGAAGCTGGTCGATCTGGTAATAGAGGTAATCGACGGGAGAATTCCCGTTTCAAGCAGAAATCCTATCATAGACGAGATTGTCTCGGGAAAGGACAGGATCATAGTCTTAAATAAAAGCGACCTTTCGGACGAGACGGAAAACAGGAAATGGGAGAAGGCTCTGTCAAAATCCGGCGCTCTCGTCATATCGATGAACTGCATGAAGGGAGCCGGAGTAAACGGACTTATCAGGCTTTTAGAGAAGGAGCAGAACCGAAAGAACGAAGCGAGAGCGGTAAAGAAGCCACTCAGAATGATGATAGTGGGCGTTCCCAACGTGGGGAAATCGTCCCTCATAAACAGGCTTACGGGAAAGAAGAGCGCTCAGACGGGAGACAGACCGGGAGTCACCAGGGGAAAGCAGTGGCTCTCTCTTAAAAACGGCATGCAGCTCCTGGACACGCCGGGCATACTGTGGCCTAAGTTCGAGGATCCCGAAATCGGGCTGAATCTGGCATTCTGCGGAAGCATTAAGGACGAGATTATGGACACTGCAAGCCTTGCCCTGGAGCTCATAGGGGTTCTTTCGGGAAGGTATCCGCAGATGCTCTGCGAAAGATACGGTATCGACGGAATATGCGAGACGCCTCTTGAGACCATGGAGGCAATCTGCGTAAAGCGGGGATTCATAAGACCGGGAAAGCGCATGGACTACGACAGGTGCGCAAGGACGGTTCTCGACGAATTCAGAAGCGCCAAAATAGGCAGGATAACCCTTGAACCTGCGCCCGCAGCCGAAGAGGCGGAAGCAGGGGAGGACGGAGATGACTAAGGCGGAGAGAGAAGAAAAGCTGCGGCTGCGCCTTCTGGAGATGAGGACCTATGAAGAGGAAATAGGAAGTCGCGGTTTTAAGTATATAGCCGGAGTGGACGAGGTGGGACGAGGGCCTCTTGCCGGGCCTGTGGTAGCGGCCTGCGTCCTTCTTCCTGCAGATTTTGACGTGCTCGGAGTGGACGATTCCAAGAAGCTTTCCGAAAAGAAGAGGGAAGCGCTCTTTGATGAGATAAAGGAAAAAGCGATGGCCTGGGGCATAGGAAGCGCCGGACCTGAAGTGATAGACGAGATAAACATTCTTGAAGCCACAAAGCTTGCAATGAAGGAGGCTGTGGCGAAGGCCGACGAAATGCTGAGATCGGAGCGGGGAGAGGAAATAGATTTCGTCATATTCGACGCCGTGAGGATAGACGATCTGGGAAAGGAACAGCTTTCCCTCATAAAGGGAGATCAGAAGAGCGTGTCGGTGGCGGCGGCGTCCATTCTCGCCAAGGTCACAAGAGACCGGCTGATGATAGAATACGAAAACGAGTATCCGGGATATGCCTTTGCAGGTAACAAGGGCTACGGAACGAAGGCTCACTACGAAGGAATTGAGAGGCTTGGGATTACACCTATACACAGGAGAAGCTTTCTTACGAAGCTTGATTTAAAGGAGCGGTAAAATGGAATTTAAGAGCGACATCGAAATTGCGCAGAGCGCAAAAATGGCCGACATCAGAGAAATCGCAGAGAAGGCCGGCGTTGACGAGAAGTATCTGGAGCAGTACGGAAAGTACAAGGCGAAGGTGGATAACCGTATAATCGAGGATTTGAAGGACAGACCTGACGGCAAACTGATACTGGTTACGGCCATTTCACCGACTCCGGCGGGAGAGGGAAAGACCACCACTTCCGTTGGACTTACCGACGCTCTTTCTAAAATCGGCAAAAACGTAATTGCGGCTTTGAGGGAACCGTCTCTCGGCCCTGTTTTCGGAATCAAAGGCGGCGCTGCGGGAGGCGGTCACGCGCAGGTAGTTCCGATGGAGGACATAAACCTGCATTTTACCGGAGATTTCCACGCCATAGGCGCCGCCAACAACCTGATTGCCGCCATGCTCGACAATCACATTCAGCAGGGAAATAAGCTGGGCATAGATCCGAGAAGGATAACGTGGAAGCGCGCAGTGGATATGAACGACAGACAGCTCCGCTTTATCGTATCGGGCCTCGGCGGAAAGGCTAACGGAGTTCCGAGAGAGGACGGATTCGAGATTACCGTTGCCAGCGAAATCATGGCTATTCTCTGCCTCTCAAAAGACATATCGGACCTTAAGGATAAGCTGGGCAAAATCGTCTTAGGATACACCTATTCGGGAGAACCGGTGACAGTTTCCCAGATAAAGGCCGAAGGCGCGGCTGCGGCGCTCCTCAAGGACGCCATAAAGCCTAACCTGGTTCAGACCCTTGAAAACACTCCGGTGTTCGTTCACGGCGGACCTTTCGCCAACATTGCTCACGGCTGCAACTCCATCGTAGCGACAAAGGCTGCCCTTAAGCTTGCCGACTACGTCGTAACAGAGGCAGGATTTGCCGCAGACCTGGGCGCGGAGAAGTTCGTGGATATAAAGTGCCGCAAGGCCGGTCTCACCCCGTCGGCATGCGTAATAGTGGCCACGGTAAGAGCCCTTAAGTATCACGGCGGAGTTAAGAAGGAAGATTTAAATGAGGAAAGCCTGACGGCTCTCGAGGCTGGACTTCCTAACCTGCTTCAGCATGTGGAAAACGTGACGAAGCACTTCGGTCTTCCTGCCGTTGTTGCAATAAACGAGTTCCCGACCGATACTGAAGCCGAGGTTAAGATGGTAGAGGAAAAGTGCAGGGCTCTCGGTGTAAACGTGGTATTGAGCCGTGTATGGGCAGAAGGCGGAGCAGGGGGAACGGATCTTGCCCGTGAGGTAGTAAGGCTCTGCGAGGAGAAGAACGACTTCCACTTCGTATATCCGCTTGATATATCCATAAAAGAAAAGATAGAGGCCGTTGCTACGAAGATTTATCACGCAGACGGCGTAGTGTTCGAATCGAAGGCCGAAAAGCAGCTTAAGGAGCTGGAAGCGCTGGGCTTTAACGACGTTCCCGTCTGCATGGCGAAGACTCAGTACAGCTTCTCCGACAGACCTGAGCTTAGGGGCGCGCCGAAGGGCTTTAAGATTACCGTAAAGGATCTCAAAATCGATGCGGGCGCAGGATTCATAGTGGTCAAGACCGGAGATATTATGACGATGCCGGGACTGCCTAAGGTTCCTGCGGCGGAGAACATCGATGTTGATAACGACGGAAGGATTACGGGACTGTTCTAAGATGACTGATAACGTGGCAAAGCCTGCAGAGAAGGGAAGGTCTGCAGACCTGATAAGGGAAAAACGGATAACTGAATTTATGACGGAGCTGGGGTCTGAGGCTCCGGTTCCGGGCGGAGGCGGCGCGGCGGCTCTTGCAGGCGCCGCCGGAGCCTCTTTAGGCGCCATGGTCGGTTCTCTCACTGCGGGCAAGAAAAAGTACGCGGACGTGGAAGAGGATATTCAGGCTTTGATGAAAGAAGCTCTTGCCCTAAAGGACAGGCTTCTTTTCCTGATAGACGAGGACGCGGAAGGGTTTCAGCCTTTGTCCGAGGCTTACGGCCTGCCCGCTGAGACGGAAGCCGATAAAGAAGAGAAAGCCCGAATCATGGAAAAAGCCCTGAGAAAAGCATGTGAGGCGCCCATGGAGATGATGCGCTGCTGCTGCCGCGTCATAGACGTGTGTGGTGAGTTTGCGGTAAAGGGAAGCCGCCTTGCCGTAAGCGATGCGGGATGCGGCGCAATTCTGGCCAAATCGGCGCTGCAGGCGGCGTCTTTAAACGTCTTTATAAATACGAAGATGATGAAGGACAGGGAATCTGCAGTTAAGCTTGAAGAAGAGGCTGAAGGACTTTTGAACGAATACACCGTGCGGGCCGATGAGGTCTACGGCATGGTGTATAAAAACTTGAGAAATATTTAGGAGTCGCATATATGGAAATTTTGAAAGGGAAACCGGTATCCGAAGCTGTGGAGGGAGAGATAAGAGAGAGACTTATTTCCCTCTACGAGCAGAATATAGTGCCTACTCTCGCCATAGTGAGAGTGGGAAATAACCCGGGGGATATTGCCTACGAGAACGGAGCGATAAAAAAAGCGAAATCCGTAGGCGTTCAGGCGGAGAAGTTTACCTGTCCCGAGGATATGGAAGAGGACGATGTGATTTCCGTAATTCAGTCCCTGAACGAAAATGCGGGGATTCACGGGATTCTGCTTCTGCAGCCTTTGCCGGCAAAATTCGACGGAGACAGAATCAGGAACGCCATATCTCCGGAAAAGGACGTGGACTGCACCTCGGACGCTTCCCTGGCCCGGTTCTTTGTGAGAGGTGAGGGTTTTTGCCCGTGCACAGCAGAAAGCGCCATGGAGATTTTAAAGCACTACGGCGTGGAGATTTCGGGCAGGAAAGCCGTAGTCATAGGGAGAAGCATGGTCATAGGAAGGCCTGCGGCCCTCATGCTTATGAGAGAAAACGCCACCGTCACCGTCTGTCATTCAAAGACGCCTGCGGATACCTTAAGGCAGGCGTGCAGGGAAGCCGATATAATCGTAACTGCGGCGGGAAAGATTGACGCGGTTACGGAGGACATGATGACGGAAAAGCAGGTTATAGTAGACGTCGGAATTAACTTCGATTCTGACGGAAAGATGCGTGGAGACGCCGATTTTGAGGCTGCGGAAAGAATATGCCGCGCTGCGACACCCGTTCCGGGAGGAGTGGGCAGCGTGACGACAGCAATACTCATGAGGCATCTGGTTGCTGCGGCAGAGCAGCAGTTCAGGAGGGGCGAAACGTCCGGAAAGGATTTTCTCCACCCGATACAGGAGGACAGGTCAAATGAAGATTTACTGCTATTCAAGATGCTCCACATGTAAGAAAGCCCTGGCGTGGCTTGATGAGCGTGGAATAAAGTACGAGCTTCTCGATATAAAGGAGCAGCATCCTGGCGAGGAGGAACTTAAATCGTACCATCGGCTTAGCGGCCTTCCCCTTAAGAAGTTTTTCAACACCAGCGGAATGATATACAGGGAAATGGAACTCTCAAAAAAGCTTCCGACCATGTCTGAGGACGAACAGTACGCGCTCATTGCAACAGACGGAATGCTGGTTAAAAGGCCCCTGGTCGTAGGAGACGACTTCGTTCTCACCGGATTCAGAGAGAAGGAGTGGGAAGAGAAGCTGGGGTAGGAGAAATAGGAATCGGAATGCTGTAAAACTGCGCCGGCTTCCCACGTAAAGAAGAAGCCGGCATATCTTTTCATCATAAAAATAATTTATGGATTTAGTTTCTCTAATTTCTCTTTTATATCCGATTTGCTGTACAGTATTCTGGATATAATGACGTCATCTCCTGAAATGTAATATATTATTGAATAATTGCCTGCTAATGCACGTCTGAAAGGAACTGTCAGCCTCGCATCAAGGAGCCGATATCTCTCCGGAAAGAAGTTCAAACGACTGATTCGGGCAGAAATATTCGCGCACTGTCGCCGTGCGCTATCAGGCGACATGAGCTTACAGGCGATGTATTCATATATATTTTTCAGATCTGATTCGGCTTTTGATGAAATCCATACTTTGTACATATTATTCGTCACTGTCTTTATAAAACTGGTTAAAAACGTCTTCGGCGACCTTTAGACGGCCTTTTTCTGCATCCTCCACGCCTATCATCAATTCTGAATAAAGCTGCTCAGGTGACATGAGATCGGCATTCAGCTCGTCAGGGGCTTCCGGCAGGGCAATCCTGAACGGTATGCCGCCTGTAAGTGAGATCTGAGTAAGATATATGTTTATCGCGGTGGACATGGGAACGCCTAATCTGGATAGAACGTTCTCTGCGCGTTCTTTTACATCCGGGTCGACTCTGAGATTTAATGTTGCGGTCTTAGACATTATACACACCTCCTTGTAACGCTATTATAACGCTAAACGCATTACATTTCAAGCAGGATTGTTGATTCGAATCAGAAAATAAAAAAGCGACAGTATGTGCATGGAACGCGACTGCCGCTGAATTATTATCTTTTATTCCACCATCATCTCAAGACTCATGTCGGCGAAGAAGGTGTTGGCGTTGTAGAGGAACAGCACATCGGTGATTGATTCGGACGATATGATGTCCTGGATGTTGTCGTAGAAGTATCTCGGATCCACTACGACTATTTCGCTGAAGCACTGGGACAGGAACGGCACCATGCTGTTGGCGTATGAGTCTTTTATGAGAAGGAGGTGCCTGTCCGTATCAAGGGGTGTCCTTACCGTATACATAGGGTGGTTGCTGCCGCCGAATACGGTGTAGGCGTCCTTTGTGTCAAGACTGTCCACCTGGTAGAACTGGGTAGTCTTCTCCTTGGTGTCGCTGTAGTAGATTACGCTGTTTTCGTAGCCTTCGGAATCCTCAGCTGGAAGATATATCTTTATGGCGTCGTCCATTCCGTTTACGAAGCCGCTCTTTGAGGCGAGGGTGCCTCTGAAGTCGTTCTTAACGGCGTAATCGGTGTAGGTGACTTTGTTTTTAAGCTCCATAACCGAGTCGACCTGTCCGAAGGCCAGGTATGCGCCGTCGGTGGTCCAGTGGTGGTCGGTGCGGTAGTAGAGCTGAGTATCTTTCTTTGCTTCTTTAAAGGTGTCGCGAACGTCTATAGGCGTGATGCCTAAGGATTCCACGGTCTCAAAGAAGTCGTCCATGTATTTGTTCTGGCTCGCCGTGCTGACAGCTACAGGAAGCTTGTCCGACAAAATATTCGCAGCGTTAGGCGCGAGAAGAAAATACATCTTAAGGTCAGGGTTGGCCTCCTTGAATGCAGTGAGGGCGGAAGTGTTGCTCTCCTTTACGTCCTTTGTAGGAACGGTGATGTCCTCCATGAGGTAGTTGTCCCGGCACTTGTATACTCCGTTGGATTCAAGGCCGCCGAGAGCGGTGTCTGCGGCTGTTTTAAGCCTGATGAATCCGTTACGCAGGATGAACTGGTCGCTGGCGTAGTTTTCGATCTTCGACTCGAAACGGCCTTCTTTGTAGGCCGAAACGGAAAAGGAAGGAAGCTGCTGAAGCACACGGTTTTCTTCATCGGAGTTTTTCTTATCCGGAATTATTATATTTGCAATGAATACCGCCATGAGTATTACCAGAAAGATGGTTCCCATGAGAGCGGAAGTTGTTTTTTTCATGTTTTGTCCCTTCGTAATAACAATATCCCTTATGCGATGTCCTTAGAACCTGAAGTACAGGAACGGATTATAGCTGGAGAATATGAGAAACGCTATGGTTATGATGAAAAGTCCGAAGAGAAGAACCATGCCCAGAACGGGTATCCGGTTCAAAAGCTCCATGAACTTTCTGTACGGTCTCGGCCCTGCGCATATGGACGCGATGAGCACCATAAGCAGGTTTGTCCTCAAAAGGTATATGAACTCACTGTTGATGACAGGCTCGCCACCCAGGAAGAACATATCGGCAAGGTACCCGCCGGCTTCGGAGATGGACTCTATGCTGAAGAACACCCATCCGATCATGACGATAACCATGGTATATATGTGGCGTACCCATACGGGCGCTTTTTCCATATATTTACCGAAGACGTATTTCTCTAAAATGAGCAGGACTCCGTAGTACAGACCCCACGCCACAAAGTTCCAGCTTGCGCCGTGCCAGAGGCCGGTAAGCCCCCATACTATGAGGAGGTTTATTATGTGGCGGTGAACCTTTACCCGGTTCCCTCCCAGAGGGATGTAAACGTATTCTCTGAACCAGGTACTGAGGGAGATATGCCATCTTCTCCAGAACTCGGTTATGGATTTGGAAACGTAAGGGTAGTTGAAGTTCTCCATGAAATGGAAGCCCATCATCTTTCCAAGACCTATGGCCATATCTGAATATCCGCTGAAGTCGAAGTATATCTGCAGGGTGTAGGCTGCGATTCCCAGCCATGCGGCCAGAACGGACATATCGGAATCCAGGGCTCTTACTGTCTCAAAGAGCGCGCCCAGACTGTTTGCAAGTATTACCTTTTTGCCGAGACCTATTATGAACCTCAGCACGCCCTGACCGATGAGATCGAGGTTTATCACCCTGTTATCCAGCTGCTCGGCAACGTCCTTGTACTTTACTATAGGGCCTGCTATGAGCTGAGGGAAAAGGCTCAGGTACAGGGTGAATTTCAAAGGGTTTATCTGAACCTTCACGTTGTTTCTGTAAACGTCGAAGATATAGCTCATTGCCTGGAAGGTATAGAAGGATATACCTATAGGAAGAGGCAGCGGCGTGTAGTTGATGTTTATGCCAAAGAGTGCGCCTACGGTATCCAGGAGGAAGCCGTAGTATTTAAAGAATCCCAGAATGAGAAGATTCATCACCACGGTAAAAATCAGCGTGGCCTTCTTTCCCTTTTTCTTCTCTCTGGTGATATCGATTGCCATAAAGTAGTTGAAGATGGCGGAGAAGATCATCAGGAACACGTAAACAGGCTCCCCCCAGCTGTAGAAGATAATGCTGGCAATAAGGAGCACAGTGTTCTTTGCCTTCTTAGGTACTGCATAGTAGAGGAACAGCACCACAGGCAGAAAATAAAATATGAAAAATATACTGCTAAATAACATCCCTGAATTCCTCCGCTATCCTTCCGCTCTGCCCGTCGGTGCAGTAGAAGATGTAGTTTCCCTTCTGAAATACTATATGGTCGTTTAAGAGGGCCACCTGCTCGGGCCCGTATCCTTCAAAGGTCTTAATCTGCGCGTCGACTCTCGAATCAATGGCGTCGCGAACAGGGGATACCGCATCGCGGCTCGATCCCTTGACTATGAGAAGCTCGTTGACGCTTAAGGCTTCGGTCCCCTTGAAGTAGATAACCCCTTCGTAGCTGTTTACATCTACGCCGAAGTAGTGCATTACATCTCTTGCCGTACCTTCCTCCATGGCCGCAACGGCTTCGTCCTTAACAATGGCCTCTTTTATCTTATCCATGGAGACGTCTTTGGCATTCTGATCGGAGTAAACGTAGAAAAGAAACGCCAGGAGAATCAGCCCGAATATTACTTTCTTGATTATACCTTCCATTTACTCCAACCCCGCCTTTTCCATCATATCCTCCAGCCAGATAGGGTAGTATTCGGTGCTCACATGAACGCCGTCTCCCGCATAGAACTCAGGGTGTTCCTTCAGGATAGAGGTGTTGTCTATGTATTCAACATCAAGTTCTTTACACATTTTCTTAATTGCCTTATTGAAATCCTCCCACTTGTAGAAGTATCCGCCGCTTTCGATTTTGGCATCGGACGGCTTGGATATGGAGTTGATAAAGATCTTAGTGTCAGGTGTGGATTCCATAAAGCTTTCGAGCAGAGCCTGATACTGCTCGATGAAGAGATCCTCGTTACCGTTATACATTCCCAGGTCGTTCATACCGTAGCTGAAAAATGCATTCTTAGGGTACATTGCAGCAGCCTGGGCGAACATATCGGAGCTGTTCATCACGGAACCTCCGATAGCGCAGAATACCTGATCCGAGCCCAGGTAACCGTACACGGAAAGGCCGTCGGTGATAGAGTCCCCGAGAACGACGCTGCCTCTGAAAATCTTTCTGTAGTCGGGACCGGTCTGCTGAGCGCCGCCGCCGGAACGGGAAGCCTCGTATTCTTCAATTTTCTTCTCCACGTCTGCTACGGTAGAGTAATTGAACTCAGATACAGCAGCCACGTTTTCTTTAACTACAGATACGGCAAAGTCAGCCTTCTTATTGGTTCTGAACAGGTTGAACAGAAAAACTCCCGTAACGCAAATAAGAACTATTAAAACGATAATAGTTCCTATAAGCCTGGGTGTATTGATTTTTTTAGTGTTTGTATTTCTCATTTAAGACATAATCCCCTTTTAAAAAAATATATATATAGATGAAACGATTTTCAACGTCACCTATAAGATTATATAGGAAAATGCCTAAAAATCAAGGGCTTAAACCCTTAAATTTTCTTAAGAATTACCCCACCAGTTCTGCAACCTTTTCTCCAGTCTCTCTGGTCCCCAGCGGAGTGTCGCCGTCGCCTGCTATGTCGAAGGTCCTGTATCCCTTTTTAAGGAATTCATCTACGGCCTTTTCTATGGCGTCCGCTTCATCGGAAAGGCCCAGAGTGTACCTCAGCATCATGGCGACGGAAAGAAT
Organism: uncultured Bacillota bacterium; assembly: GCA_949287095.1. Classification (GTDB taxonomy): domain Bacteria; phylum Bacillota; class Clostridia; order Peptostreptococcales; family Anaerovoracaceae; genus Avanaerovorax. The sequence goes on along the minus strand of CASEFA010000016.1, from coordinate 45,172 downwards.
CGTTGCAAGAGGATTGGCTATATTCTTCCCTGCAATATCGGGAGCGGAACCGTGTACGGGTTCATACATGCCGAAGTTTCCGTCCGCAAGGCTGGCGGAAGGGAGCATTCCGATGGAGCCGGTTATCTGGCTGGCTTCGTCGGAGAGAATGTCTCCGAAGATATTGCTGGTGAGTATTACGTCGAACTGCTTCGGGTTTCTGACAAGCTGCATTGCGGCGTTATCCACGTACATGTTGTCGAGGGTGACTTCAGGGTATTCCTCTGCAACCTCTGCCACGATTTTTCTCCAGAGTCTGGAGCTGTCTAAAACGTTGGCCTTATCCACGCTGGTTACATGTCTGTTTCTCTTCATCGCCATGTCAAAGGCAGTCTTTGCGATGCGGCGGATTTCTCCCTCGGAGTATTTCTCCACGTCGTAGGCCACGAGACCTTCCGGTGTTTCTTTCGTTGCGCGCTCGCCGAAGTATATTCCGCCGGTAAGCTCTCTGACCACCAGAATGTCGAGACCGCCCGCTATGATTTCCGCCTTGAGAGGGGAAGCTGCCGAAAGCTCGTCAAAGACCATTGCGGGGCGCAGGTTGGCGTAAAGTCCCAGTTCTTTTCTGAGTCCCAGAAGAGCTCTCTCGGGACGCTGGTCACCGGGTACGTCGTCCCACTTGGGACCGCCCACGGCGCCTAAGAGGACACCGTCGCTCTCTTTGCATGTCCTTACCGTTTCGGAAGGGAGGCACTCGCCGACCTGGTCTATGGCAGCGCCGCCTGCGAGCACGTATTCGTACCTGAAGCTGTGTCCGTATTTCTCGCCGACTTTATCTAAAACCGAGGTGGCGGCATCAACCACCTCCGGGCCGATGCCGTCTCCCTTTATTACTGCTATGTTGTATTCCATTATTTTCTCTCCTTAATGCTTGCCATGAGCCCGCCTGCGTTTATGATTCCTCTGATGAACTCAGGGAAAGGGGCTGCAGTGTACGTTTCATTTTTCGTAACGTTTCTGATTTCACCCTTTGAGAAATCCACCTCAACCTGGTCGCCGTCTTCAATTCCTTTGCTCGCTTCCGGACACTCCAGAATAGGAAGTCCGATGTTTATGGCGTTGCGGTAGAAGATTCTCGCAAAGGTGGTTGCTATTACGCAGCTTACGCCGCTTGCTTTGATTGCTATAGGCGCGTGCTCACGGGAGGAACCGCAGCCGAAGTTTTCCCCCGCCACGATTATGTCTCCCGGCTTGACGTTCTTTACAAAGTCCGGATCTATGTCCTCCATGCAGTGGGAGGCGAGCTCAGCGTGATCCTTGGTGTTCAGGTATCTTGCGGGAATGATTACGTCCGTATCAACGTTGTCCTGATATTTATGTACTCTTCCTTTAGCGTCCATGGTTTCCTCCTTATAAACTTCTCGGGTCTGCAATTTTACCGGCTACGGCCGAAGCTGCGGCTACCGCCGGGCTTGCCAGGTAGACTTCGGAGCCGGTGTGACCCATTCTTCCTACGAAATTTCTGTTAGTGGTGGAAACGCACCGTTCGCCGTCGGCAAGGATTCCCATGTATCCGCCGAGACACGGTCCGCATGTAGGGGTTGAAACGATGCAGCCGGCGTCGATGAACGTGTCGATGTATCCGAGGCGTATGCACTCCTTATAGATGTGCTGGGTGGCCGGGATAACTATTCCGCGAACGCCTTTTGCGATGTGGCGGCCTTTAAGGATTTCAGCGGCTGCGGCCATGTCGGAAAGACGTCCGTTAGTGCACGAGCCTATTACGACCTGATCGATGGCAACGTCGCCCACCTCGTCTATGGTCTTCGTGTTTTCAGGAAGGTGAGGGAAGGATACGGTCGGCTTTATTTCGGATAAATCGATTTCGTAAACCTCGTCGTACTCAGCGTCTTCATCGGCCTCATATACGGTGAACTCTCTGTCCGTGCGGGATTTCACGTATTCTCTCGTAACGTCGTCCACAGGGAAAATGCCGTTTTTGCCGCCGGCCTCTATGGCCATGTTGGCTATGCAAAGGCGGTCGTCCATGGAAAGGGACGCAACGCCGGGACCTGTGAATTCCATAGATTTATAGAGGGCCCCGTCAACGCCTATCATGCCTATGATGTGAAGTATCACGTCTTTGCCGCTTACGCATTTACCAAGCTTTCCCGTAAGATTGAACTTAATCGCAGAAGGAACCTTGAACCATGCCTGACCCGTTGCCATGCCTGCGGCAAGGTCTGTGGAGCCGACTCCCGTCGAAAATGCGCCTAAGGCTCCGTACGTACACGTGTGGGAATCTGCGCCGATTACCGCGTCTCCCGGAATAACAAGGCCTTTTTCGGGAAGAAGGGCGTGCTCTATGCCCATTTCCCCCACGTCGTAGAAGTTGTCGATGTCGAATCTCTTTGCAAAGGTCCTGCACGCCTTGCACTGCTCGGCGCTCTTGATATCCTTGTTTGGAACAAAGTGGTCCATGACAAGGGATACCTTTGATTTATCGAATACGCTGTCAAAACCTGCGCCGTCAAATTCCGCAATGGATACGGGCCCTGTTATATCGTTGGCTAAAACCATATCCAGATCAGCCATGATAAGCTGTCCGGCTTTAACGGATTCCAGCCCCGCGTGGGCGGCCAGAATCTTCTGGGTCATCGTCATTCCCATGATAATTTCCTCCTTAATGTATATACTTACTTTTTAATGAAGTGAATCTTCTTGTTCATTCTGTTAAGCGCGCTGACCAGGGCGTTAACGGATGCCAGTATTATGTCCGTGTGCGTTCCCACTCCCCAGTAGGTGTTTCCGTTTGCGTCGGCTATGCAGACGTAGGAAGCGGCTTTGGAGTTGGAATCCGCGCTGATGGCGTGCTCCGAATATGTTATGAACTTATAGTCGAAGTGGTAGTTGGTCTTTTTCAGAGCGTTGCTGACTGCATCAAGACGGCCGTTTCCTTCGGCGTCCAGATGGAAGACCTCGTCGTTTATTACCACTCTCATCTTTACGCTTACGCTGCTGTCGTCCTCTTCCTTAGTGGAGGAAAGGTGACCGAAGGTAGCGTCCGTAATGTCGAGAGGGTCAAAGTCGTTTATATACTCCTTCGCAAAGGCGTCATATATCTCCTGAGGCTCCAGCTCTTCATGGTTGTGGTCGGATATCTCCTTCATCATGTAGCCAACCTCGGAGCGCATGGCCTTAGGAATGTCAAATCCGAAGTTGTGCTCCAGGATATACGCTACGCCGCCTTTGCCGGACTGGCTGTTTATCCTGATAACGTCGCCGTCGTATTCTCTTCCAACGTCGTGAGGGTCGAGAGGCAGGTAAGGAACGGTCCACTTTGAAGGATCCATCTCTTCACGCCACTTCATGCCCTTTGCGATGGCGTCCTGATGTGAGCCGGAGAAGGCCGCGAACACCAGACTTCCGCCGTACGGCTGGCGAGGACTTACCTTCATTCCGGTGTACGTCTCGTAGGCGTCCACTACGGAAGGCATGTCGGAAAAATCCAGCTGCGGGTCGACTCCGTGAGTGAACATATTCATGGCGAGGGTGACTATATCCACGTTTCCCGTACGCTCACCGTTTCCGAAGAGGGTGCCCTCTATGCGGTCGCCTCCTGCAAGGATTCCGAGCTCGGCATCGGCCACGCCGGTTCCTCTGTCATTATGAGGATGAAGGGAAACGATGACGTTCTCTCTGCAGTGAAGATGATTGCACATGTACTCTATCTGGTTTGCAAACACGTGAGGCAGCGACATCTCCACGGTGGCAGGAAGGTTGATTATTACCTTCTTATCCGGAGTCGGCTTCCATATGTCTATGACTTCGTTGCATATGCGGGCTGCAAACTCCATCTCGGTTCCGGTGAAGCTTTCCGGAGAATACTCGAATCTGAAGTCGGACTCGGGATGCTTTGCAGCGTACTCTTTTATGAGAACGGCTCCGTCCTTTGCTATCTGGATGATTTCCTCCTCGGAAGCTCTGAACACCTGCTGCCTCTGGGCAAAGGATGTGGAGTTGTAGAGGTGGACGATAGCGTGCTTTACACCCTTTAAGGCTTCGAACGTCTTATCTATTATGTGCTTTCTGGACTGGGTGAGAACCTGAATGGTCACGTCATCCGGAATTCTGTTTTCCTCTATGAGCTTTCTTACGAATTCGTATTCGGTTTCGGAAGCGGCAGGAAATCCCACTTCTATTTCTTTAAATCCTATCTTAACAAGAAAATCGAAGAAGTTTAGCTTTTCCTCAAGACTCATTGGAACGATTAGGGCCTGATTGCCGTCTCTTAAGTCTACGCTGCACCAGATGGGAGCTTTTTCGATGTGGTCTTTCTTCATCCACTTTCCGCACGGAGCAGGAGGATTGTAATAGCCGATTTTGTACTTCTCGTAATTTTTCATTTTAAGGTTGACCTCCGATTGAAAATATGATTACGGCGGCAGGGGACATATACATAATATGTAGAAACCGTTAAAAAAACCTCTCCAGCAAATGCTGAAGAGGCGAATTATGTCCGCGGTACCACTCTTCTTGGCGCTGATGCGCCCACTCATTTTAAAATCTGCTCGGGGGTGAGACATCAGGGTTCCCGTAAAGCCTTTCACCTGCGCGGCTTCTCTCTGAGACGGGACGTCCCGGATTTATTCCCTTCAACGCATCTTTAATTACCATAATAATATAACGTAAGGCGCACCTTTTGTCAATAAAATTTATTGTGCTTTTTACAAAACAAAATAAGATTTTTTTGTTTTGAAACACAAAAAGTGTTGACATTTATCATTGCAAGTCTATAATAGAAACATATGGTGGAAAACAGACACACCATGGGTAAGTTACAGCTTTTGTCAATGACACTTGAAATGTTTTAGTTAGAAGGAAGAGACTTATGAAACTGACAGGTTCACAGATCGTCATAGAGGTTCTCGCCGAGCACGGAGTAGACACGGTCTTCGGCTATCCGGGCGGAGCGGCTCTTAACGTCTATGACGAGCTTTATAAGAATAAGGATAGAATCAGGCACGTTCTCACCGCCCACGAGCAGGGCGCAGCCCATGCGGCAGACGGATACACGAGAGCGACGGGAAAGACGGGAGTGGTTTTCGCCACCAGCGGCCCGGGAGCAACCAACCTGGTTACGGGTATAGCGACAGCCTACATGGACAGTATTCCCATGGTTGCGATAACGTCCAATGTACCGGACCATCTCATAGGAAGGGACGCATTCCAGGAGGTCTGCATTACCGGCATAACCATGTCCATAACCAAGCATAACTTCTTTGTAAACCATGTGGAAGATCTTGCGGACACTCTGAGAGAGGCTTTTAAGATAGCCGAAAGCGGAAGAAAGGGTCCGGTTCTTGTGGATATTACGAAGGATGCAACTTCTGATATGACAGAATACGAAAGGAAGGAACCTTTTCCGCTGAAACCTCTTCCCAAGATGGAAAGAGACGACATGGCGGCTATGGTAAGATATATAAACGCGGCCGAAAAGCCCGTGTGCTACATAGGCGGCGGCGTTACCGCATCGGATGCATGCAGCGAGCTTGAGGAGCTCATTGAAAAGGCGGATATACCGGTGGTTCACACGCTGATGGCCGCAGGAGTCATAGGATGCGATAATCCTCACGACCTGGGAATGGTTGGAATGCACGGCTCGGTTGCGGCGAACAGAGCAATAGATCAGGCAGATCTGGTCATCGCACTGGGCGCCAGATTCAGCGACAGGGTGGCACTTAATCCGGAGAAATTCGCCCGCCGTGCGAAGATTATCCAGGTGGACATCGATAAGAGCGAAATCAATAAGAATGTAGACATAGACAAATGCTGCGTCGGCGACATAAAGGACTTTCTCACCAGAATCCTTCCGTACGTTGAGGAGAAGAAGCGCACGGAGTGGAACGAGAGAGTAGGCGGCTGGAAGAACAAGGACCGTATTTACAAGGACGCTCACTGCAAACTCCATCCTGCGGAGGTTATCCATACCATATGCGATATGACCGACGAAAACACCATCTACGTTACCGACGTAGGCCAGCATCAGATGTGGGCGGCCCAGTTCATAAAGCATCACAAGGCTAAGAAGTTCCTCACCAGCGGAGGCCTCGGAACCATGGGATACGGTTACGGGGCGGCCATAGGGGCCAAGATAGGATGTCCGGAGGACAGGGTTATTCACATAACCGGCGACGGATCTTTTCACATGAACTTCAACGAAGGCTGCACGGCAGTAAGCGAGAAGCTTCCTATCATAACGGTCATCATGAACAATCAGGTTCTGGGAATGGTTTACCAGTGGCAGACTTTGTTCTATGAAAAGAGATATTCCAGCACCACCCCGGAAAGAAAGACGGACTATGTGAAGCTGGCGGAGGGCATAGGCGCCAAAGGCTTCAGGGCGGAGACCCCTGAGGAGTTTAAGGCAGCCTTTGAGAAAGCCCTTAAGGAGGACGGACCTGTCTGGATAGAGTGTATCATCTCCAGAGAGGAAAGAGTTCTTCCGATGATTCCGAGCGGCAAGAGCGTAGACGACATGATTACAGTATAAGGAGGATGGCAATATGTATATACCGCTTAAAAAAGAAATAGTGAGCATCCTCGTACTGAACCAGGCGAACGTTCTTAACAGAGTTGTAAGCATGTTCGGACGGAGAGGCTTCAACATCGACTCTCTTACGGTGTCGGCGACCAACGATCCGACCCTTTCGAGAATAACCATAGTGTTCAGCGCCACGGAGCGTTCCATGCAGCAGATTATAACCCAGACCGAAAAGCTTGAGGTTGTAAAGAGCATCATGATAATGAACAGGGAGAACAGCCTGTACAGGGAACTCCTCCTGCTGAAGGTGAACGCAGACAAGGAGCAGCGCAGCGAAATCAAGGAGATTACCGATATCTACAGAGCCAAGATAGTGGATCTTTCCAAGGAAAGTCTTATCATCGAGCTTACGGGAACTCCGGAAAAGCTCAACGGCTTCATGGACGTTATGGCGGACTACGATATAGCAGAGGTGTGCAGAACGGGAATTACTGGTCTCGAGACGAACACCAGACAGAGCGAATGATTTAAATCAACATAAAATCTATTTAAAAAGAAGGAGACGAGAAAAATGATTAAGAAGTATTACGATCAGGACTGCAATTTAGGATTACTGGACGGAAAGAAGATTGCCATCATCGGTTTCGGAAGCCAGGGCCATGCCCACGCAATGAACCTTAAGGACAGCGGAATGGACGTTGTCGTAGGTCTGAGACCGGGTTCCGCCCATGCAAAGAAGGCAGAGGCCGCAGGCATTCCTGTTATGGGAATTGAAGAGGCTGCAGAGGCCGGCGATGTCGTAATGATCCTGACTCCTGACGAACTTCAGGCAAAGATATATAAAGAGCAGATTGAGAAGCACATGAAGGAAGGCAACGTCCTTATGTTCGCTCACGGCTTCAACATTCACTTTAAGCAGATTATCCCTCAGAAGGATATCGACGTAATCATGGTCGCTCCTAAGGGACCGGGACACACCGTAAGAAGCCAGTACGTAGAAGGAAAGGGAGTTCCTTCCCTTATCGCCGTATATCAGGATGCTTCCGGAAAAGCAAAGGACTACGCTCTTGCATACGCTTCCGGAATCGGCGCAGGCAGAGCCGGAATTCTCGAGACCACATTCAAGGAAGAGACCGAGACAGACCTCTTCGGCGAGCAGGCGGTTCTCTGCGGCGGAGTATGCGAGCTGATGAAGGCAGGATTCGATACGCTGGTAGAAGCAGGATACGAGCCTGAGATGGCATACTTTGAGTGCATCCACGAGATGAAGCTCATAGTAGACCTTATCAACGAAGGCGGCTTCGACAAGATGAGATACTCCATCTCCAACACTGCAGAATACGGAGACTACAGAACGGGAAAGAGAATCATCACCGAGGATACCAGAAGGGAAATGAAGCAGGTTCTCTCCGAGATTCAGGACGGAACGTTCGCAAGCGAATTCATTCAGGAATTCAACGCAGGCGGAAAGGCAAGATTCCTTGCAACGAGAGCAAAGGAAGCAAGCCATCCTCTCTGCGAGACGGGAAAAGAGCTCAGAGAGATGATGAGCTGGCTTAAGAAATAAAAGACAGTGAGGTTATGATTATGGCAAGACGAAGCGATAACGTAACCAAAGGCGTAGAAAAGGCTCCCATGAGAAGCCTTTTTTACGCTATGGGTTACACTAAAGAAGAGCTGGAGAGACCGCTTATCGGAGTGGTTTCGGCTCACAGCGAAATAGTTCCCGGACACATACACCTGGACAAGGTTGCGGATGCGGTGAAGGCCGGAGTCAGAATGGCGGGGGGAACCCCTATAATGATTCCTGCCATTGGAGTGTGCGACGGAATCGCAATGGGACATATCGGAATGAAGTATTCCCTTGCAAGCCGCGAGCTCATAGCCGACAGCGTGGAGACCATGGCCAACGCCCACCAGCTGGACGGCCTTGTTCTGGTTCCCAACTGCGACAAGATAGTTCCGGGAATGCTCATGGGAGCTTTAAGACTTAACATACCTACGGTGGTATGCTCGGGAGGCCCGATGATGAGCGGACTGGTTGACGGCGTTGAGACGTCCCTTTCCAAGATGTTTGAGGCCGTAGGAGCCAGGAAGGCGGATATAATTGACGACGAAGGGCTCCTGGAATACGAGCAGAACACCTGCCCGGGATGCGGTTCGTGTTCCGGTATGTACACGGCAAACAGCATGAACTGTCTCTGCGAGGCGCTGGGAATCGCCCTTCCGGGCAACGGAACGGTTCCCGCCGTACACAGCGGAAGAATAATGATAGCAAAGCATGCGGGAATGGCGATTATGGACCTGGTTGAAAAGGATATAAAGTCCAGAGACATAGTAAACGAGAAGTCCATAAGAAACGCTCTCGCCTGCGATATGGCCCTGGGATGCTCTTCAAACAGCGTTCTGCATCTTCTTGCCATAGCTCACGAGGCCGGCGTGGAGCTGGATCTGGAGCTTTTTAACGAGATGAGCGGAAAGACTCCTAACCTGTGCCACCTGGCTCCTGCGGGAGGCACCCACATGCACGACCTTAACAACGCGGGAGGCGTTCAGGGAGTTCTGGCAGAGCTTAACAAGCTGGGCCTAATAGACACATCCCTGATGACGGCAAACGGCAGGACGGTAGGAGAAAACATTAAGGGCAAGGGAAGCCTGAATTCCGAAGCCATGAGACCTGCCGAAAATCCGTACAGCTCTACGGGCGGCCTTGCAATTCTCTGGGGAAATATCGCAAGGGAAGGCTGCGTGGTAAAGAAGAGCGCCGTTGCCGAGGAAATGCTCACTCACAGCGGTCCTGCAAGGGTATTCGACTGTGAAGAGGACGCCATAGACGCAATTTACAACGGCAGAATCGTCGACGGAGACGTGGTTGTAATAAGGTACGAGGGACCTAAGGGAGGTCCGGGAATGAGAGAAATGCTCAATCCTACCAGTGCTCTTGCCGGAATGAAGCTGGACAAGACGGTCGCCCTCATAACAGACGGCAGATTCAGCGGTGCAAGCCGCGGAGCCTCCATAGGCCACGTATGTCCGGAAGCCGCAAGCGGCGGAGAAATAGGACTTCTCCGGGAAGGTGACATTATCGACATAGATATTCCGAATTCCAAAGTCAACGCCAGAGTGACCGACGAGGAATTCGCTGAGAGAAGAAAAACCTACGTTCCGAGGGAGCCTAACGTGAAGAGCGGCTGGCTCTACAGATATTCCAAGATGGTCGCTCCGTCATGCAAGGGCGCGGTAATGGAGGAATAGGACATGCTGACATTAAACGACTTTGAAAAGGCCACCGAGGTTGTGAAGAAGGTGGCCATAGAGACACCCCTTACATACAGCGACTACTTCAGCGACACTACGGGCAACAAGGTATACCTTAAGCCTGAAAATATGCAGAAGACGGGCGCGTACAAGATAAGAGGAGCCTACTATAAGATAAGCACTCTCACCGACGAGGAGAGGTCAAAGGGACTGATTGCGGCGTCTGCCGGAAACCACGCCCAAGGCGTCGCCTATGCGGCAAAAGCTTACGGCTGCAAGGCCGTGATAGTCATGCCTGCAACGACTCCTCTCATGAAGGTCAACCGCACGAAGAGCTACGGCGCAGAGGTAATCCTGAAGGGAGATGTCTATGACGAATCGGCGGCCTACGCCATGAAGCTGGCGGAGGAAAAGGGGTACACCTTCATTCCGCCTTTTGACGACCCGGACGTTGCGACGGGCCAGGGAACCATAGCCATGGAGATAGTCAAGGAGCTGCCTCTGGTGGACTACATTCTGGTTCCGGTAGGCGGAGGCGGACTTGCTACCGGCGTTTCCACTCTCGCCAAAATGCTGAACCCGAAGATAAAGGTTATAGGTGTGGAGCCTGCGGGAGCCGCCTGCCTGAAGGCGTCCTTTGAGGCGGGAAAGCCCGTTACTCTGCCGAACGTGAACACCATTGCTGACGGCACGGCGGTAAAAACTCCGGGAAGCGTTATTTTCCCTTACCTTCAGAAGAATATCGACGACATCATAACCGTGGAGGACGAGGAGCTTATCGTAGCGTATCTGGATATGGTTGAAAACCACAAGATGGTGGTGGAGAATTCGGGACTTCTCACCGTTGCCGCCTTAAAGCACCTTAAGGCGAAAGGCAAGAAGGTGGTCTCCATCTTAAGCGGCGGCAACATGGACATAATCACCATGTCTTCCGTGATACAGCACGGACTCATCGCAAGAGACAGGATATTCACCATTTCCGTTCTCCTTCCGGATAAACCGGGTGAGCTTGTCAGAGTTGCGTCCCTCATAGCGGAAGAGCAGGGCAACGTGGTGCGCCTTGACCACAACCAGTTCGTAAGCATAAACAGATCCGCGGCTGTGGAGCTGACCATTACCATAGAAGCTTTCGGAACGGAGCACAAGACGAAGATCATAAACAGCCTGAAGAAGGCGGGCTACGATCCGAGGACCGAAAACGTAATGATGTAAAAACGATTTCCAAAAATAAAACCGCACTGTATAATATAAGTACAGCGCGGTTTTTGCGTGTATGAAACGGAGAGGAAGACCATGAGAAAACACGTAGCAAGTTCCCTTTGGCGCCTTGTTCCCGAGGACGTAAGGAACTTTATAGACATTTTAAAAGGTGAAGGCTATGAGGCCTATGTGGTGGGCGGATGCGTCAGGGACATGATTCTTGGCAGGGAGCCTTCGGACTTTGATGTGACGACGTCGGCTCTGCCTGAAGACACCGTGAGAATTCTCGAATCAAAAGGCGTAAAGACCTTCGGAACGGGACTTAAGCACGGTACGGTAACGGCTCTTTCGGGAGCCGGCCCGGTGGAGTTCACCACCTACAGAGTTGACGGAGAGTATAAGGATAACAGACACCCGGAGAAGGTAAGGTTTACGTCGAGCCTTAAGGACGACCTTTCAAGGCGGGACTTTACGATAAACGCCATGGCTCTCGGCGAGGACGGAGTAAAGGATTATTTCGGCGGAACAGACGACCTTGAAAAGGGGATAATCAGGGCCGTGGGTGATGGGGAAAAGCGGTTCAGGGAAGACGGGCTCAGAATCATGAGAGCCCTGAGATTTGCAGCGACTTACGGGTTTAAGCTGGACGAGAAAACTTCGGAGGCCGTTCTGTCGTGCCGAAAGCTCCTTGAGAACATCAGCAGGGAGAGGATTTATTCGGAGTTTACGAGGCTCATATGCGGCAAAGGTGCAGGTGAGATTTTAAGAAAGTACAGGGAGGTGTTCTTTGAGATAATACCGGAGCTTGAAATCTGCTCGGGCTTTGACCAGAGAAGCAGCTTTCACCTGTACGACGTATACGAGCATATGGTGAGAGCCATGGAAAACGTAAGGCCTGAGCCGGTTATCAGAATGGCTGCGCTCTTTCACGATATAGGAAAGCCCGACTGCTTTACCCTGGGAGACGACGGAGAAGGCCATTTCTACGGCCACGCCGAGATCGGAGAGGAAAAGGCGGGAGAAATCCTTGCCCGCCTGAAATCGGACGGAGAAACGAGAAGAAGAGTGAGGCTTCTCGTGAAGAATCACCACCGCCAGGTGGAGGACACGGATAAAGCCGTAAGAAGGGCATTAGGAAAGCTGGGAGAGGAGCAGTTCTTCACGCTCCTTGAGCTGAAGCGCGCAGACGGCATAGCCACGGGAAAGCCGTCGGAGGACGAGGGACGACACTGGCTTAAAGTCGAAAAGAGGGCAAGGGACATCATTGACAGAGATGACTGTGTCAGCAGAAAGCAGCTTGCCGTAAGCGGAAGGGATCTTATGAAAGCGGGAATTCCTCAGGGAAGGGAAATGGGAAGAATCCTGGACGGGCTCCTTGAAGAGGTGCTGGACGGCAGAATCCGAAACGATAAAGAGGAGTTGCTGAAAGAGGCGGCGGTATTGTATAATATTTGCGGATAAATTTACGAAATTCATAATAATGTATTGACGGGAGATATTTAATGAGAAATTACAGAAACATAGATATGGAAAAATATCCGAGAATCGACCACTTCAGGTATTTCTCAGGATTTGCGATTCCCTACGGAGGGGTCACGGCGGACGTGGACATTACAGATTTTATGAAGACTCTCAGAGAGAAGGAACTGCCTTTCTTTCTGTCGTTTTTCTACTGCGTCATAAGGGCCGCCAACGACGTTCCCGAGCTGAGACAGAGAATTACAGGGGAGAAGAGAGATAAGATAGTCGAGTACGAATACTGCGACGCCGGATACACTGTGGCTCTTCCCGATTCCACGTACTGCTACTGCATACTGGGCTGCGACAAGCCGTTTGACGAGTTTCTTCCTTACGCGCAGGAGGAGCAGAGGAAGGCCGTGGAAAACCCGAGCATCGAGGACGGAGACTACAGGGACGAGATGTTTTTCATATCTTCGGTTCCGTGGATTTCATATAACGACGTGTTCCAGCCTCTGCCTCACCCGGCTGACAGCACGCCGAGGATAGTGTGGGGAAAGTACAGGGAGGAGAACGGAAAGTACGTCATACCGGTTACCATTCTCTGCAACCACGCTCTGGTGGACGGAATCCACATAGCGAGGTTCTTCGAGGGAATATAGAGACATCTGTCCGACATAGAGGCGTAACACGGGTTACGGAGGAATACCATGAGTATTAAAATTAAAAGAGGTATAATAACAGCCGTGTGCGTGGCTCTCGGTTCCAGGATATCCATATCGGTGATAACGGAAGGCTTTATCATCGCCATGGCGGTAATAATACTGGGGCTGCTGATGTACAGCTATAATCTTCTCAGCCCCTTTGCCACCGGGCTCCTGGTCGGAGTGGTGTCCCCGACGTTCAGAGCGGTTACAATTGTAGCCGGAAGCAATATTCATCCTGTAGAGTCTGCCATCAGACTTGCAATTTCATGGACATATCCGGAGATAGGTTTCTATATAACCTACGGCTTTGTGTTCTGGCTGTTCTATAAGCTGCTGAGGAGAGAACGGAACCTGAAGAACTACTTTTTCTGCATGCTGTGCTGCGACTTCTTCGCAAACATGGCGGAGATGTTCATAAGAGGGGACGGACATATTGCTGAAAGCAGAGCTGTCGCAAGTCTTGCCGCTGTTTCTCTGGTCAGATCCATAATCATATGCTTTGTTCTGTTGATGATCGAGGCCTACAGGTCCCTTCTGAATAAAGAAGAGCACGAGGAAAGGTATAAAAAGCTGATGATAATGGTTTCGGTGTTCAGAAGTGAAATTTATTTCATGAATAAGAACATGGCCGAAATAGAAGACATAATGAAAAAAGCATTTAAAATGTACAAGACTCTTGACGAAGGTGATTACCCGGAGTCTGTGCGGGAGATGTCGCTGGATATCGCAAAGGATGTTCACGAAATAAAGAAAGACTATATCAAAGTAATTAAAGGACTTCAGGAAAATTTCCTCGCTGACCTGGATGTGGACAAGATGAGCATAAGGGATATCGTCAGCATACTTGATGCGGATATCAAAGAGAGAATTCTCGTAAAGAAGATAGACGCCCAGTTCGTTACATCGGTCAGGACTAATTTTATCGTGGCCGAACATTTCAGCCTTATGTCCGTTCTGCGGAATCTGGTGGTAAACAGTCTTGACGCAGTAGGCGCTGCGGACCGTCAGGGATTCGTACAGCTCACAGTATCTCACGATGCAGCGGGTGAAAGGTACGTGATAATGGTCAAGGACAACGGCATCGGTATAAACAAAGACGACATGGACGTGATATATGATGCCGGATATTCCACAAAGTTCGACACTGAAACAGGGAACATATACAGAGGCGTCGGGCTTACCATGGTGAGAGATCTTGTCAGAGACAGATTTCACGGTGAGATAGAAGTGGAATCCACGGAAGGCGCGGGGACGAAATTTAAAATATATATACCGGAAGAAAGCGTTGAGAAGGTGGCAGCATGAAATTCTATATCGTTGATGACGTACGAAGCATTATAAAGGTTTTGGAGAATATCATTGAGGATAAAAAACTCGGTGAGGTGATAGGGTTTTCAGTGGATGCCGTTACGGCGACCGCAGAGATTATCGCCATGAAGCCGGATGTGGTTCTGGTGGATCTTCTCATGCCTGTAAAGGATGGAGTCAGCATAGTCAGAGAGGTGAAGCAGATATGCCCGGATATAAGCTTTATAATGATTTCACAGGTTTCCAACAAGGAAATGGTTTCAGATGCGTATAATGCAGGGGTCGAGTTCTTCATAAGCAAGCCTATAAACATAATCGAAGTTGAGAATGTTGTAAAGCGCGTTACAAAGAAGATTGAGATGGAAAACACCCTGGGGGGGCTGAGAAATATTCTGGGCGTCGGTGCTGCAGAGGAAGGCGGTGACAGTTCTGCCGCAAGGAAAAAGGAAGCCTCAGACGATGAGCTTAAGGCCATACATTATCTTCTGGGCGTCCTTGGAATGCTGGGAGAAAGAGGTACTCAGGACATACTGGAGATATGCAGACTTTCTGTCCGAAAAGAAAATGACAATCTGGATGAATGTATTGCTGCTTACTGCGGCGAGCGCGATGAGTCGGAGAAGATAGTAAAGCAGCGTATACGAAGAGCCGCGAAAAAGGGGCTGAGAAATATGGCTCATATGGGAATAGAGGATTCATACAGTGAGGTCTATCAGAACTATGCACAGCTGGTATTCGACTTTGAAAATCTGCGTAAGGAGATGGATTTCCTCAGAGAGACCGGCGATGAAGAGGGAAAGGTGAATATATACCACTTCATGGAAGGGCTGCTCATATATAACGAAAACAGATAGATATACAGAGAATAAACCGGAAAGAATCAAAAATCAGAAAAATTCTAATGATTTGTGAATTTTTCTGATTTTTTTTGAAGCATTGTGAAGCAAGTGAGTATAATCGGTTTAATCAAAAAATTGAGTCGACATGATTTGACTAGACAGGTAAGGAGGAAATCATGAAGAGAAAGAAATTAGCACTTTTACTCAGTGCAGCGATGGTTTTATCACTTGCGCTCACCGGCTGCGGCGGAGATGGCGGCAGCGGCGGATCTGAAGACAGCGATGTTGTAAAAATCGGCTGGATCGGACCTCTGACAGGAGATTCGGCTCTTTGGGGAACCTGCGAATCCCAGGCCCTTCAGATGTATGTAGATGAGCAGAACGAGGCAGGCGGAGTTCTCGGAGGAAAGAAACTCGAGCTCGTTACATACGATATCAAGAGTGATACTAATGAAGCGGTTAACGCAGTAAAGAGACTTATATCCAACGATAAAGTCAGTGCAATTTTAGGACCTAACTCCTCAGCTCCGGCTATTGCAATCAAGGGAGCTCTCGATCAGGGTAAGGTTCCTGATATAGCTACCGTTGCAACTAACGTTGCAATCACTGTTGGTGAGGATGGCTCTGTAAATCCTTACAACTTCAGAATATGCTTCACTGACCCTTACCAGGGTGCAGTTACAGGCGGTTTCGCAGCTGACGAACTCGGTGCTACGAGAGCAGCGATACTCTACGATGTATCCAGTGACTATTCACAGGGATTTGCACAGTACTTCAGAGAGACCTTTGAAGAAAAAGGCGGAAAGATTGTAGCAGAAGAAGCAGGTAAGACAGGCGACACCGACTTCAGAGCTCAGCTTACTAAGATAAAGGAAGCAGATCCTGAAGTTATACTTCTCCCGCTTGCTAACTACAAGGATATCGCTCTTGCAGCAAACCAGGCAAGAGAGATGGGAATCGACGCTACATTCTTTGGAGGAGACACTCTTCCTTCCGATAACATCTTCGAAATGGCAGGCCCTGCCCTTGAAGGTACTTACGTAGTTAACCACTTTGACTACAACGACCCTGCAGCAGAAGATATCACTAAAAGATATGTAGAAAAATACGGTAAGCAGCCTGAAATCAACGCATACATGGTTCATGACGCATTCCAGCTTCTCATCGCAGCTATCGAAGAAGCAGGCAGCGCTGACCCGCAGGCTATAACCGATGCTCTTACCAAGGTTGAAATTGACGGTGTAACCGGTCACATCAAGCTCGGAGAAGACAATCATGACCCTATAGGTAAAGAAGCAGCTATGCAGCAGATTGTCAAGGATGAAAATGCTGAACAGGGATATTCCTATAAGTTTATAATGAAGTATTCCCCGGAAGCATAAAACGGTATTGATAGAGAGGGGCAGCTCTGCGCTGCTCCTTTCATAAGCAGACAGGAAAGGAGGAGCAGGTTTTGAACGTATTCTTGCAGCAGCTTATTAACGGCCTGTCTATAGGAAGTATATACGCGCTTATGGCAGTAGGATACTCTCTGGTTTACAGTATCTTAAACTTTTCGAACTTTGCTCACGGCGGAGTTATCATGCTGGGCGCATACTTTGGACTTTATGCGGTAAATTTAATCGGAGCACCGTTCCTGGGAGCCATCATAATCGCAGCGCTTTGTGCGGGCCTTGTGGCAGTAACCCTGGAAAAGGTTGCATATACACCTTTAAGGAAGAGAAACGCACCGTCTCTTTACTTCATAATATCGGCAATGGGTGCATCCATATTCTTGGAAAATATAGTAATAGTAACTATAGGTCCTACATTTAAGACCTATCCGGAACTTATCGATAAGACTCCTATCAGTATCGGAAGTCTCCACGTGAGCAGACTGGACCTGATGATGTTCGCAGTAGCGGCGGTAAGCTTGATTTTACTGGTTCTTATTATCGAAAAAACCAAGGTCGGACTTGCTATTAAGGCATGCTCCTACAGCTCCAGAGGCAGCAGCCTCATGGGCGTAAATGTAAACAGGATAATATTCGTTATATTCCTGCTCGGCGGACTGCTGGCCGGTGTTGCAGGTATGATGTTCGGTATGAGATATACGGTATATCCGCAGATAGGTGTAATAACCAATAAGTCGTTTATTGCAGCAGTATTCGGAGGGCTTGGAAGTCTTCCTGGAGCAGTAGTCGGATCTCTGCTTCTCGGAGTTATAGAGACGTTCGCCGTTGCATACGGTGAGTCTTCGTACAGAGATCTGGTGGCGTTTGTTCTTCTCATTCTGGTTCTTGTAATCAAGCCTAGCGGACTGATGGGCAAGGTTACCGAGGATAAGGCTTAGGAGGTGAGTATATGTATTTTGACTGGTATTATATTGAAGGCATACTCATTCTGGTAGGCGTTAACCTCATGGTAGTTTTAGGACTGTCGCTGCTTACAGGATTCACGGGTCTGTTCTCCTTCGGGCATGCAGGCTTCATGCTTATAGGCGCATATGTATCGGCGATATGTTCTATGAACTTCAACATGCCGTTTGTTCTCGCAATGATAATGGGAGCGCTGGCTGCGATGGCGGTAGCGGCATTTATAGGAACATTTACTCTGAATCTTAAAGGCGACTACTTCTGTATAGCAACCCTGGGATTTGGAGAGTCCATGCGACTGATATTCGATAATCTGGATTACTTCGGAGGCTCCAGAGGACTTCCGGGAATCCCTATGAAAACGACTTTCCCTGTCGTGATTATCGTTTGCGTAATAGCTATCGTGCTCATGACGTGCCTCATTAAATCCAGACACGGAAGAAATATGATAGCCATCAGGGAAGAAGAGCTTGCCTCACAGGCAATAGGAATCAACGTGTTCAAGTATAAGATGATATCCTTTGTCATTTCGGCTGCATTCGCTGCAATAGGCGGCGTGCTCTACGCTCATTATCTCGGATATCTTCAGCCGCTCATGTTCCAGCTTACCAAGTCCACAGAGCTTACCATCATGGTAATATTCGGAGGACTGGGAAGCATCGGAGGAAGCGTTGTAGGTGCATTCGTACTTACGTTCATACCTGAACTGTTCAGAGCATTCTCAACATGGAGACTTGTAATATACGGCGCCGTAGTAGTTCTGATTATGGCAACCAGACCTCAGGGACTCATGGGAGGATACGAATTCACCGACTTCTTCAGATGGATTAAAAGAAAGATTACAGGAAAGAAATATGAAACTCCGGCACTCTTAAAGGAAGAAGGTGAGCAGTCATGACGGATGTATTGAAATTGGATCATGTGACTAAAAGATTCGGCGGACTGACTGCAGTAGGAGATGTATCCTTTACTATTAAAGAGGGAGAAATTTTCGGACTCATCGGGCCTAACGGAGCAGGAAAGACAACTATATTCAATCTTATTACCGGTGTGTACACTTTGACAGAGGGCGAAATCAGCTTCTACGGAGACACTCTGGCGGTTAAAGACCCTTACGGCGACAGCTTTATGGACGGTCTCAAGAGAAGATTCTTCTTCAAAGCGTTAAAGCCGAACCAGATTGCAGAAAGGGGAATAACCAGAACATTCCAGAACATAAGACTGTTTAAGAAAATGACAGCGTTCCAGAATGTATATACGGCATGCCACAGAAGCGCCACCTATGGTATCTTCGCATCATTCCTGCCGTTCCTTCCTAAGTACAGGAGAGAGGAGAGAATGCTGAAGGAAAAAACAGAAACTCTCCTCAAGCTGATGGGCTTATGGGAAGTGAGAGACATGGTTTCTGCGAACCTTCCTTACGGTATGCAGCGAAAACTGGAGATTGCGAGAGCTCTGGCTCTGGATCCTAAGCTTCTGCTTCTGGACGAGCCGGCAGCCGGTATGAATCCTGAGGAAACCATAGCACTGATGGATCTGATAAGAGAAATAAGAGATAAATTTCAGATCTCGGTGCTGGTTATCGAGCATCATATGGACCTGATCATGGGTCTCTGCGACAGGCTGTACGTTCTGAACTTCGGAAAATTCCTGGCAGAAGGACGGCCTGAAGAGGTTCAGAACGACCCTGCGGTAGTAGAGGCTTATCTCGGAAGTCCGGAGGAGATGAAAGAGCTGGGAGGTGTAAAGGATGCTTAGTGTAAAAGAACTGAATGTATTTTATGGCGGTATCCACGCTCTCAGAGGCGTTGATCTTGAAGTAAACGAGGGAGAAATCGTTACTATCATAGGATCAAACGGTGCAGGAAAATCATCCCTTCTGAATTCCATAAGCGGAATGGTAAAGTATTCGGGAAATATAGAGCTTAAGGGACACACTCTCCCTAAGCAGCCTCATAAGGTGGTGAAAGACGGTATAGTACAGGTACCGGAAGGACGTATAGTGTTCGCCAACCTGACCGTTCATGAAAACCTGAAGATGGGCGCGTACCTCAGAAACGATGCAAAGGGAATAAAAGAGGACTTCGACAGAGTATATAATCTGTTCCCGAGACTTAAGGAAAGAGAAAACCAGATTGCCGGTACGTTATCCGGAGGTGAGCAGCAGATGCTTGTAATGGGTCGCGGTCTCATGTCGTCTCCTGACTTGATTATGCTTGATGAGCCGTCTCTCGGGCTTGCACCTATGCTCATAAACACCATATTCGATATAATCAAGGAAATAAAGGATATGGGCAAGACTATACTTCTGGTTGAACAGAACGCCTTTAAGGCATTATCCGTCGCTGACAGAGCGTACGTTCTGGAGCAGGGCGTAATCACCGCCAGCGGCAGCGCAGCTGAGCTTCTTGCCGACGACACCATTCAGGAAGCTTATCTGGGCAAAAAGAAATAATATGATTTTGGAGAATGCGAATTCCGGGATGCGTTCTTACAAAATAAAAAACGCCCCAGGCTTATATGCCGGGGCGTTTTACTTTTCTTAACGAGCCGAAACATTAAAGGCCCAGCCCGAAGTTTTCTTTAACTCTCTTCATTGTTTTTTCGGCAATGGCTCCCGCACGTTCTGCGCCGTCTTTCAGAATCGTCCTGAGTTCGTCGGAATATCTGATTTCCTCATAGCGCGCTTTGATAGGAGCGAGTGCATCTACGGTTATTTCCACCAGGTCCTTTTTAAAATCTCCGTAGCCCTTTCCGTCATAGTCGGCTGTGATATCATCGATCGACTGTCCGGAAAGCACGCTGTAGATATTTAAAAGATTGCTGATTCCGGGCTTGTTCTCCGGATCGAACCTGATTATGCCGTCAGAATCCGTAGTAGCCTTCATGATGGACTTTTTTATCTTAGAAGGCTCGTCCAGGAGAGAAATCCTGCTATGCACGTTTTCGGCCGATTTGCTCATCTTCTGTCTCGGATCGTCAAGGGCCATAATACGTGCGCCTTCCTTCATATATCTTCCTTCAGGAACAACAAAGGTCTTTTTCCTCGTATTGTTTACGCGTATAGCCAGGTCTCTGGTCAGTTC
The DNA here is from genome assembly GCA_949287095.1 of uncultured Bacillota bacterium. Taxonomy (GTDB): domain Bacteria; phylum Bacillota; class Clostridia; order Peptostreptococcales; family Anaerovoracaceae; genus Avanaerovorax. The sequence continues at coordinate 24,439 of CASEFA010000016.1, read as the reverse complement.
GATATGCTGTTTCTGGTCGTTGCCCACAGGAACTATATCCGTATCGTAGAGAAGGATATCGGCTGCCATAAGTACAGGATATGTAAGGAGTCCGGCAGGGGCGGATTCCTTATTATGGCTTTTAGCCTTGAACTGAGTCATTCTGTAGAGCTCGCCGGTGTATGAACAGCAGGTGAGAACCCATGAAAGCTCCACGTGTCCCGGAACGTCAGACTGAACGAATACGATAGATTTCGAAGGATTGATTCCTACGGCAAGGTAGAGAGAAGCGACGTCGAGAATGTGTTCTCTCAGAACCTTTGGATCCTGCGGAACCGTTATAGCGTGTAAATCCACGATGCAGTAAATACACTCGTGATCGTTCTGAAGCTCGACAAACTGCTTAAGGGCACCCAGGTAGTTGCCGAGATGGATGTTACCGGTGGGCTGGACGCCGGAAAATACTCTTTTCATAATATAAACCTCCAAAGTATGTAAAAGCCTTGAGCGTACTGAAATTACAACAGATATATTCTATAACCACCCCGTACCTTTGTCAAATTATTTAGAGGTAAAAGGAATTTATTGTAAATAATATATATTTTTAACAAAAAATGTATTGACTGGAGGCAATCATTGGTGTAAGATGGACACACGAAGGAAGTGGTAAAAAATGTATAAAACAATAATATATGTTAGTCTGTCGGATTCGGTTTTTCAGGATGTTTTCATGGAAAGACTCGCCTCCGTCAGTCGGGATCTGGACATAAGAAATGCCACGGATTTCGGAGATAACCTTTATAAATCCAACTCAATGACCCCTTCAATTTTTATTTGCGACGATAAAACCGCACGGGACTGTCCATTTGACCTGAAAACCGAAACCGCCGTTATCAGACTGACATACAGTCCGGATCCCGAAGGCGGAAACGATGAAATGTTGCAGGAACACGTAATTTTCGCATATAAGGGTGCGAGGGAGACGGCTTCCGTGATCGCTGAACTGGTGACCTGCATGCGAGGGGAGAAAATTGTTTTCAGGGAAGAAGATGAGATACCTGAAATTATAACTGTATTTTCGGCTTCGGGAGGTGCAGGGACCACATCGATTGCGGCAGCGGCAGCCGGACTTATTCCGATAATGTACGGAGAAAAGGCGCTGTATATTCGTTACGGACCTTTCGGAAGGGAACCCTTAAATTACGATGAGAAGAATTCATGTGACAACGGAAGAGGCAGTATAAGCAGAATGCTTTACTATATCGGGAAAAACAGGGATTTCTCCATAGACAGCTACATAAGTGAAAAAAACGGGTGGGGGATTCTTAAAACCGGATACTTTAATCCCGTATATACGTCCATTACGCCGGAAGTTCTCGAAATCATCGGGAAAAAAGCTGCTTCGGAGTGGGGCGCGTCATATCTCGTCGTGGATATAGGCGCCAGAGCAGACAGAAACGGTATGGACCTGATTAAAGCCTCCAATGTAATTATGGAAGTGGCCTCAGGCGAAGGCGAATTTATCCTTGACAAAATATGCAGCATCGATGGGGAATGCAGCGGAAGATATATCAGAGTCAGAAACAGATGGCACGGAGAGTGGAGCGAAGAGCAGAAGGGGATAATATATATTTCACAGTATGCCGCATTGGACGAGAACAGCCTGGATACGGGTTTCGGAACCGAAGCCGGAGCGGCAGTGAAACTGATTGCAGAGGGAAGGTAGAGCAATGGACGGTCTGATAGAGGCGGAAAGAGATATAAGAAAGACAATTCTTGAAGAAGACGGACTTTCGGAAGATAAGATACGGGACATAATCGAAGAAGCTGTCTTCAGAAGATTTCCGGATATGACGGCGGAGGAGTATAGTGCAGCTTTTGACCATATATACGGCAGACTGCGAAGCAGGCTGGGAGCCCTTCACTTTCTTGCAGAGAACAGAGATATAAACGAAATAATGATTAACGGACCGGATAACGTGTTCATAGAAAAAGACGGCAGAATAGAGAAGATTGAAACCATGTTTTCATCTGCGGCCGAGCTTGAAGACGTGATCCGGAATATAGCGGCAGGAGTCAGAAGAGAGATAAACGAACTGAACCCCATACTCGACGCCCGCCTGGAAGACGGCTCCAGAGTAAATGCAGTACATAAGAATATCGCAATCGAAGGGCCGGTGCTAACCATACGGAAATTCAGCAGAAACAAGATGACCATGAACAGGCTGATTTCCATGGGAGCAGTGACAGAAGAATGCTCGGAGTTTCTGAAACTGCTGGTAAGAAGCGGATATAACATTTTCATAAGCGGCGGGACGTCTTCCGGGAAAACTACATTTCTGAACGCTCTTTCCGATTTCATTCCCGAGGATAAAAGAGTTATCGTTATAGAGGATTCAGCGGAGCTTCAGCTGACTAATGTTGACAATCTGGTTCAGATGGAGTGCCATAACGCTAATTCCATGGGAAAAGGACTGATATCCATGGATATGCTGATAAAGACAAGCCTCAGAATGCGGCCGGATATTCTGATAATAGGAGAGGTAAGAGGAAGAGAAGTTGCAGATATGCTGCAGGCTCTCAATACGGGCCATTGCGGAATGTCTACAGGCCATGGGAACTCGGTGCGTGGAATGTTGAGAAGGCTTGAGGCAATGCACTTAATGGCGGGACAGCTTCCAATGGATGCTGTGAGGGCGCAGATAGTGGAAGCTTTAGATATTATGGTTCATCTGGTAAGAACATCCGACGGAAGGAGACGTGTAATTGAAGTCCAGGAAATAGTCGGTTTTGACGGAGATGAATACAGGCTGAATCCTCTGTTTATACCGGGAGAGAATCTTGAGCTGATAAGAACAGGCAACGGGATAGTAAAGGATATGAAGCTTAAGCTCGGAGGAACAGATCAGTGAGGATAATTGACAAATTAAGAAAAATAAACTGTCGATATCTGGCGATTACCGCATTTTTCTCTACTGCGGCAGGAATGATATTTTACAGAAGTATGCTGGGCGCTGCGGCAGCTGTGCCTGTGTATATGGCAACATTAAGGAAATATGACCAATGGATGGACGAGAGAAAGAAGAAGGAGTTGAGGAATCAGTTCCGCGACATGCTGTACAGCTTTTCGGCATCGTTTTCATCCGGCAGGCATATGACCGAAGCCATGGAAGAAGCGGTGGAGTCGCTGAAAAGCATTTATTCAGGGGGTTGTATGCTTTCGGAAAAGCTTGAGTATATGCTGCGTCGCATAAGAGACACGGGAGATTCGGATATTTGTGTATGGGAGGAGTTTGCCTTTCAGAGCGGCGTTTCAGAAATTGAAGAGTTTACTCAGGTTTTCCGGGCATGCAGGGATACGGGAGGGGATCTGATTAAGGCGGCGGACAGAGCTGCCTCAGTTATAACGGATAAAATAAACATCGAAAATGAGATAAGAACCATGGCGGCTCAGAAAAAGCTGGAGGGGAAACTTATTACGGCTATGCCTGTGACACTCATAGTATTTCTGGGAGCCGTATCTCCCGAATATATCATGCCACTGTATGAAACTGCTGCCGGAAGGATTATTATGACGGCTGTGCTTGCAGTGATGACAGCGGCATACAGAATGATAGAAAGGATTACTTCAATTGAAGTTTAGGAATCTGAAGATAACAGAATATCTCAGGGAAAACAGAAAAACCGTAGTCTTATGCTTCGCCGCCACATGTATTCTGTTTGCACTGATATGTATAACGGAAACAGGCGGAGATAAAATATATTTCGAAGATGAAAGAGGAAACCTTTCTGCTCTGAATCTGGAAGCCGGAGGGCAGCGGTCCGCAGCCCTTAAAGTGACCGGGTTCCGGGACGGGGTATCCGTAAGTCGAAATGCAGTTATAACGATGGGAGGTGAGGAGAGTAAAAACACTGATATAGGTTCGGACGAACCGGATACCGGAGACTCTATAAGAAAATCTTTAGATGAAGCGATAAGGACGGTGGAGAACAGTGAAGGCGCCAGAGCGGAACTTCCGAGAGTACTTGAGGACGGTACCATGCTGCTTTGGGAAAAGCCGGACAGTACCGGAAAGTACACTATATTAATGCTGTTTCCTGCCATGGTGCTGTTCTTCTATAACGGTGAAAAAGAAAAACACGCGAGAATCGCAAGAGAAAAAAAGGACAGTGTTCTTAAAACTCTTCCGTCTTTCAATTCGCAGATTCTGCTTCTTTTGGGAAGCGGACTGATATTTGAAGAAGCGTTTGGGAGAGTTGCGGATGGATATGAAGCCAGGAAGAAGAGAAATTACTTCGAAGATGTGATAGTAGAAATCCGAAAAAAAGCCGTTGAATCCAACGTTTCGGTTGTTAGGATAATGGATATACGCTCGTCTGAGATAGGAGTCAGGGAGTTTACAAGAGTCAAGGAAATTATAGTCACAGCCCGGTATAAGGGTAACGATCTGTCTGAAAAACTGGCAGACGAAGGAGAAATATTATGGAACAGAAGAAAGAAGGCGGCGGAAGAAAAAGGGAAGCTTGCGGAAACCAGGCTGTCCGGACCGCTGGCGATGCTCCTTCTGGCCCTTATAGGGGTAACGGCGGCTCCGGCCATGATGCAGATGTAGTATATAAGGCCGGCAGCCCGCAGGAAAGAGAGGGTGAAATGCTTAAAAACAAGCGAGGAATGGAGATGGTTCAGGTGGCTATTCTTATAGCGCTTGCGGTCGCCCTGGGGCTGATTTTCAGAACCCAGATTACGGAGTTCGTCAATAATACGTTCGCAGATCTGAACAGTTAGAAAAATGAACAAGAGGGGAGACGAAACAGTAGAGGCGGCTATAGTGCTGCCTGTAATGATATTGACGATTCTAAGTCTTATACTGCTGATGATTTACTTTTACGCACGACTTGAGACCCAATGCAGCGTGCACGATTATCTGATTGAAAGTGCGCAAAACCGGGAAGGATATTTCTTTTATGACACTCTGATAGAAAAAAGAGAAACCTCGTCAGACATGGGTGGAATAACGGAAATTTTTCTCAGGTCGGAGTATGAGGAGAGCATAGCGAGTATAAGAGAATCGGAAATAATAAGGATGGGTGAGTTGATTGAAGGCTGACAGAAAAGGATCAGTAACTGTCTTTGCATCCGTATTCTTTGTCAGCCTGCTGATTCTTCTGCTGGCCTTCATCCAGGCATCCAGGGACAGGGCTGCGGTCAGCGGCGGAAAAGCGCTGGGCAGCCTCTGGACGGATGCCGTTCTTGCGGAGTACGACATTAATCTGTTTGAACGGTATGGGATTTTCGGATTTTACGGAATGCAGAATGATGTTGAGGCAAGACTTAATCACTATGCTGAATACTCATTCGGGGAGAAGATGTATATCAGCACCGATGGATTTACAGCGGATCTCAGCGATTATGCGCTGACAGATACGAGCGTGTTCAGAAAGCAGGTGAATAAAGCGGGAGCAAAAGCTATGGCTGAAAGCTTCATAGGTCCTTACGCCGGAAATGAAACCGGAGACGGGAACGATACGAGTGAAGATCATGATGCCGTTTTAAGAAACAGGAAGGTGGCGGACTATCTTCCTTCTTCGGGAAACGACAGAGCCGTAACGGCATCCGCCATAGCGTCTCTCCTGAGAGGTAAGACATCAGCTTCGGATTTTGTTAAGGCCGGAGCGGAAGGATATCTTCAGAACAGATATATAAACGCATATTTTAAGAACGGAAATGATTCCAAGGGACTTGGATCTACGTTTTTTGAAAATGAAATGGAGTATATCATATGTGCGAATCTGAGTGATTCCGGCAATCTGAACGGAGTACGCAACAGGATTATCGGAATACGGGAAGTACTCAATATGATTTATCTCAATTCTGATCCTGAGAAAAATGCCGCGGTTACGGCTGCCGCCGCCGCTATAGCGCCCGGCCCTGCAGCCATACTGGTGAAGCAGGGCATATTCGCTGCGTGGGCTTTTGCAGAAAGTATTAATGACTACAGACTTCTGATGGCGGACAGGAAGGTTCCGCTGATGAAAGACGATGCTTCGTGGGCAACGGATCTTGAATCCATATTGAATAATACGGAAGAAGGTATGATAGATCCGGGCAGTACCAGAGGCGATACATATGAGGATTATCTTAATGTGATGATATTTGCCATGGATGAAGAAGTGAGACTTCTTCGAATGATGGATCTGATACAGATAAACATGAGATTCCTCTATTACGACGATTTTCTTCTTAAGACATATAACGCAGGTCTCAGGTGCAATGTTGAAATAAACGGAAAAAGGCTTGAATTCACCGGAGAATACTGATGAAACAGTGCAGAATGAAATTACGATTATCAAAGAAGGGCAGTTACATAACAGAAGCTGCGATTATACTGCCGATATTTATTGTTGCGGTACTGATCATGATATCGGCGGTTCCGAGAATGGCCAGATGCGAAAGGCTGGTTTTCACCGTGTGCGATGAGATGGCGAAAGAAAACATATATGCCCATTTCTTTAAGAGTTATATCAGATGTCAGAGCCACATACGTGAAGGGGCAGAGAGAGCTCTCGGTGAAAGCGACAGTTTTCGAGTGGACAGCCTGAAATACTGCTACAGGGACAGAATAAGGGCAGGGAGAACGACCGTTACGGTGGATGATGTTATCACTGTGGATTTTACTGCCATGCTGACATATAACGATCCGTTGTCGATGGGTGATGATATTGTTTTCAGCGGCAGGCTCAAGTGCAGGCCGTTTACTGGCAGCGTGAGACAGAGTGAAGCTATGAGCAGGGATGAAATGGAACGTGATGAGGATTCAGAACCTGTGTATGTTTTTCCTGACTGGGGAGAAAGGTATCATAAAAGAGACTGCTCTGTGCTGAACCCCGCATTCGAGATGACTTCGCTTTCACAGCAGGTAAGGAAAAGATACAGAGCATGTGATATATGCAGTTCAGGCGACAAATCCATCGGAACCACTGTGTTTCTGTTCAGGAGAGCAGGAGAAGTATATCACACGGGGAATTGCAGCACTGTGGAAAAATATTTCATAGAGATTGATAAGGACGAAGCCGAGGGAAAAGGATATACGCCGTGTATGAAGTGCGGAGGATAGGAGGTGCCTGTGGAGGAAGCTTATGAAGCAAGGCTTGGAAGTGAAACTGAAAAATTCGTGAAGGATATACTTGCAATGAACAGCTGTCCGCTGTTTTTTCCAACATCTGTGGTGAGACGGGACGGAGGAGAGACGACTGATGAGAATCGGGATATTCTGATATACTTTTTTACGGACGGCTTTCAGCCGGTAAGGGATTTGAAGATTGAAAGTCCGTTTTATGCCGCAGAACTTCTGTATCGCATAGCGGAAGAAATCATGAAAGCTGAAAACTATTACATCAGAGCCGGCGGGTATGTAATAGACGAGAATACAGTGTTTGTCAGAAAAAAGGGGGAAAGGACGAGACTTAAGATGGTGTACGAGCCTTCAGGCACTGAAAACCGGGAGAGAAATCCTCTTGACGTAATTGCGGAGTACCTGTTTAAGGACGTTCTGCTCGAATACCGCGAATACATGGAAGAAGTGCGAAATATGCTGAAGTTAAAGGCAAATATGAAAAATACGGTGCGAAAACTTGCCGTATTCAGACGAAAGATGTATGCTCTTTAAAATCTGCGGTGATTCTGATATACTTTAATTCGGCGGTATGTCTGAATCCCGTATCGGCGGGAAGCTGCCGGAATAGCTGCAGAAGAAAAAGGAGCGGTAAGTTTATGGAAATCATCAGAGCTGAAAATTCGGGATTCTGTTTCGGAGTGAGAAGAGCGATAGAAAAGACAGAAGAACAGATAAAGGTCAGTAAAGGTTCGGGCAGGAAGATATACACGTGCGGCCCGCTGATTCATAACAGGCTTGTAACGGACGGACTGAAAAGACGCGGTGTGGACATAGCTGAAAAACCTGAGGATATGAAGCCGGGAGATATTGCTATAATAAGGTCTCACGGTGAGACGAGAGCGTTTTTTGACGCCCTTAAGGAGGCGGGAGTTGAAACGGTGGACGCCACGTGTCCGTTTGTGGGGAAAATTCACAGACTTGTTGCAGAGGCCGCAGAGCAGGGAAAGAATATAGTTATAATCGGTGACAGGAATCATCCTGAGGTTATAGGAATCAACGGGTGGTGTGAAAATAAGGCCAGGATTGTCGGCAGCAGAGAAGAGGCCGCAGAGCTGGAGCCCGGGAAATATTTCATAGTATGTCAGACGACCATAAAACGAAGTCTGCTCGATGACGTAACAGAGATTATGATAGAACGCGGTTCAGAACCGGAAATAAAAAACACTATATGCAGCGCCACCTCCGAAAGGCAGAAAAGCTGTGAAGAACTGGCAAAAACTGCCGACGCAATGATAATAATCGGCGACAGAAAAAGCTCCAATACATGTAAACTTTACGATATTTCGAAAAAACACTGTAAAAATACGTTTTTTGTTGAAAACATCGGAGATTTACCATTGAAAGAAATTCAAAAATATAATAAAATAGGAGTTGCAGCGGGTGCCTCGACGCCCGAATGCGTAATTAAGGAGGTTATTGCTGACATGAGTGAAGCTATCACTAACGAAAAATTATCAATGGAAGATTTCATGGATGAAATCGATGCGTCTTTGAGATTACCTCGTACCGGTGAGATTGTAGACGGAAAAGTGCATCAGGTTAACGATAAAGAAGTAATTATCAACCTGGGTTGCAAGAAAGACGGAATTCTTCCTGCTTCAGAAGTGACATTAGAGGAAGGACAGAAGCTGACTGATTTATTTAAAGAAGGCGACGAAATCCAGGCGAAGGTTGTCAAGACAGATGACGGAGACGGCGGAATACTGCTCTCCAAGAAGAAACTTGAGATAAACGAGCATTGGAATGAGATTAGCGATGCTCTGGAGAATAAATCTACTATCAGCGTTAAGGTTATCAGACCTGTTAACGGAGGCGTGATTGCAGCGTATAAGGAAGTATCCGGATTCATGCCGCTTTCGCAGCTTTCCGACAGATACGTTGAAAATGCGGACGAGTTTATCGGACAGACTCTGGACGTTAAGGTAACCAGAGTTGATCAGAGAAGAAACAGAGCGGTATTCTCACACAAGGCAGTTATCAACGAGATCAAGCAGAAGCAGATTGCAGAAATCTGGGCACATCTGAACGTTGGCGATATCGTTGAAGGTACTGTAATGAGATTTACCGATTACGGTGCATTCGTTGATATCGGGGGAATCGACGGACTTCTTCACATTTCAGAGATTTCATGGGGTAAGCTGAGACATCCTCAGGAAGTGCTTAAGATTGGACAGAAGATTAACGTTAAGATTCTCTCCATGAATGAAGAGAAAGGAAAAATTTCTCTCGGACTTAAGCAGACTACACCTGAACCTTGGTCTGTTATAAATGACAACTATCAGGTAGGTCAGATTGTTACCGGTAAGGTTGTTCAGATTAAAGAATACGGTGCATTCGTAGAACTTGAGCCGGGTCTTGACGGACTCGTTCACATTTCCGAGGTTGCTCATAAGAGAGTTACCAACATTGCCGACGAACTTACCGTAGGCCAGGAAGTGAATGCTAAGATTCTGGAGATTGATACAGAGAGAAAGCGCATATCCTTAAGCATTAAGGAAGCTATGGACGCTCCTGCGGACGAAGAGCCGGCAGCAGAAGAGGCTGCTCCTGAAGCTGCTGAAGAACCTGCAGCAGAGGAAACCGCCGAAGCTGTCGAAGAATAGTTCAGGAAAAATTTAATCCGAGATAATTAAAATACGCAGGGAGTTTTCCTTTCTGCGTATTTTTGTCGCAGGGGAAAAACCGAAGCGGGTGGATTCCGGAGCGATGTTAAATATTAAATCAGGGAGATATTCGATATGAAAGAAAAGTTAAGCGTGGGACAGATTGTTTCCGTTTCTCTGGCGCTGTTTGCAATGTTCTTCGGCGCCGGAAACATGATTTTTCCGCCGATGATAGGCCACCTTGGCGGAGATTCCTTCGTTTCGGGAACCATGGGATTCGTGGTGACCGACGCGGGACTTTCCGTAATAGGAATTGCCGCAATAGTCTTTGCGGGAAGCAGGCTGGACGACATAGGACGTCAGATAGGACCGAAGTTTTCGGTGTTCCTGGGACTTCTGGTGTATTTTCTCATAGGACCGCTCTTCGCGCTGCCGAGAACGGGAACGGTATCCTATGAAATGGCTGTTCTGCCGTTTATGAACGGCGGCGGTTCCATGGCCGCATCTGTCGTATTTACAGCGGTGTTCTTCGGCGCAACATACCTGCTGTGCGCCAATCCGAGCAAAATCGTGGACATTGTGGGAAAGATTCTTACGCCGATTCTGCTTGTTTCCATAGCCGTCATATTCGTCGTAAGTCTTGTAAACCCCGTAGGAGAAATATCCGCGCCCGAAGGGGATTACGCCACGATTCCTTTCTTCAAGGGATTCGTCGAAGGCTACCTGGCTCTCGACGGCCTTGCGGCTCTGGCGTTCGGAATCGTCGTGATAACGTCCATAAGGAACATGGGCGTGAAGTCCGATACGGGAGTTGCCAGATACACCCTCCTTTCCGGAGTGTTCGCAGGACTGGGACTTGCGGTAGTCTATCTGATGCTGGCATACGTTGGGGCTCAGACTTCCGGAGAAGGATTTTCATTCTCCAACGGCGGGGAGCTGCTGGCTGCCGTTGTGGACATGCAGATGGGAAAAGCGGGCAACATAGTCTTAGGCCTTGCCGTTCTCATGGCGTGCCTTACTACGGCAATCGGACTTGCAACTTCCTTTGCCGACTACATAAGCGAGCTGAGACCGGCCTGGTCGTATAAAAAGGTACTGGCCGCCGTGTGTCTCTTCAGCTTCGCCGTGTCCAACATCGGACTGACAACGATGATCTCCATAACCCTTCCGGCTCTCGTCATGATATATCCGCCGGTGGTGGTGCTGGTGCTTATGACATTCCTTAAGAAATTCATAAACGGAAAGAAGGAAGCGTACGTGCTTGCCATGGTCATGGCGTTCATAGTGGGAATTTTTGACGGACTCAAAAACGCCGGAATTACGGAAGGCGCGGCCTTTGATTTCATGTCGGAATACATTCCGTTCTTCGACCTGGGCGTGGGCTGGGTAATCCCTGCCATAGTCGGAGCGGTTATAGGCATGCTGCCGTTTATCAGGTTTATGAACCATGAGCAGAAAGAAAGATAAGATAAAGAAAAACAGAAAATCGAGAAAGCATCTTGCCGGAAGGCGCACTGGTCCCGCGGGGACAAAGGGCGAAAAGAGGGCAAGGGCTTCTAAGAGGACAAAGGCTGCGAAAGCCGCAAAGGCTTCAGGCTTTGAACCGGTGACGGGAATCCTTGAAAAGAACAAAGCCGGCTTCGGTTTTGTCCGCAGGGAGGACGGAGACATATTCATAAGCCGAAGCAATATGAACGGAGCCATGCACGGCGATACGGTGTCTGTGGATATGCTTCCCGAATACTTGTGGGATAAAAACAGGGAGGGCATAGTCGATAAAATAATCGATAGGGCCTCCGCCGAGGTGGTGGGAACCTTTGAGAAGAGTAAGAAGTACGGCTTTGTCGTGCCCGAAGAGCCGAGAAACACCGACGACGTATACATCAGGAAGTCAAACTTCTCCGGAGCGCATACAGGCGACAGAGTTGTGGCGACCATTTTGAAATACCCGGACCGAAACGTAGGGGCGGAGGGAAGAATCAGCGAAATCATCGCAAGGCGTGACGAGCCGGGAGCCGACATTATGGCCATGATAAGGTCAAGAGGCCTCCGCGAGACCTTCCCGAGCCGGGCGAACGCAGAAGCAAAGGCCATGGCAAAGGCGGGAATTTCAGCCGGAGACCTTCGTGACAGAGAGGACCTCAGAGACAGGAGCATCATCACCATAGACGGAGCGGAGTCAAAGGACCTTGACGACGCCGTGGAAGTGAGAATGCTTGAAAACGGAAATTACCTTTTGGGCGTTCACATTGCGGACGTGAGTCACTACGTGGAAAACGACGGGCCGCTGGACAAAGAGGCGTTTAAACGTGGAAACAGCGTCTACCTTCTCAGCCGCGTCGTTCCCATGCTTCCGAAGAACCTGTCAAACGGCATATGCAGCCTGAATCCGGGAGAGGACAGGCTGACCTTAAGCTGCGAGATGGAAGTGAACAGAGCCGGCGACGTTGTAAATCACAGGATATTTGAGAGCGTGATAAACTCAAAGGCCCGCATGGTCTACGACGACGTGTCGGACATTCTGGAAAACGACGACCCGGAGCTTGAAGATAAGTACTCCGCTATTTTGGACGAGCTGAGGCTTATGGGCGAACTTGCAGCTCTTTTGAGCCGAAAGCGCCACGAAAAGGGAAGTATAGATTTTGACCTTGACGAGTCTGAGATAGTCTTAGACGAAAACGAAGTGCCCGTCGACGTCTTTGCGGCGGAAAGGCGGACTGCCAACAGACTCATCGAGGAGTTCATGCTCCTTGCAAACGAAACCGTTGCCGAGCACTTCCTGAAGGCTGGCTGTCCCTTCGTATACAGAGTCCACGAAAGGCCGGACGGAGAAAAGCTTTCGGAGCTCAGGACGTTTCTTGAGGGTCTCGGGATAACGCTTAACGCAGACCCGGACAGCGTGACCCCCGCGGACATCGGAAAGGTTCTTGAAAAGGCAAAGGCGAAAAATTACGAGAACATCGTCGGTTCCGTTACGCTCAGATCCATGAAGAAGGCGGTATACAGCACGTCCTGCGACGGCCACTTCGGTCTGGCTTTCCGGTACTACTGTCACTTTACGTCGCCCATAAGACGATATCCGGATCTGATGATACACCGAATAATAAAGGAAAACCTTAAGGGCGCGACAAAAGACGCTCTGAAGAAAAAGTACGCCGCAAAGGCCGAAGCCGCTGCCGTTCATTCGTCGGAAACGGAACGGAAGGCTCAGGAGCTTGAAAGGGACGTGGAGAAGATGAAGAAGGCCGAATACATGGAGGGAAAGGTCGGGGAAACCTTTTACGGTGTAATAAGCGGCGTCACGTCCTTCGGAATATATGTGGAGCTTGCCGATACGGTGGAGGGCCTGGTGCGGATAGAGAGACTGAGAGACGATTATTACGTTTTCCAGCCGGAAAAATACAGGCTTGTGGGGGAACACACCGGACGGACGTATTCCCTTGGCGACAAAGTGGAAATCGTGGTTCTGTCCGCCGATCCTGGCGAAAGACACATAGATTTCGGGCTGCTGCAGTAAGATGCGGTGAGAAAAGAAAGGTAATTTCTTAAGAATTCTTAATTTTACGGTAAATACGTTGACAAACCCCGGTATATGGGATATCTTTAGGGCATAGGATATGTTTTAGAGATGGATTATTAAGGGGTGAATAGTATGTACGGAATGATATTACCGTTAATGGGATTTCTTCTTTTCGCAGGCTCGATTGTAGGCGTTATATTCGCGCTGAACGCGAGACCTAAGAGCAGAGGATAATCGGAAAATCGTTTTTGAAAACAATATATCGATGGAGTGAAAAAACCCTTGCAATAGCAGGGGTTTTGCCTTATAATTATCGTTGGTTCGCTTTGCGAACCAGTAAATTATGCACATCCGGTGTTCGGCGAAGGTTGCCCTCTTTGTCAGAAGGCGAAAGGGTTTGGAGCCGAGGATAGCCGGATGGATGAAGAAACCAGGAGGAATTTTAAAATGGCAGTAATTTCAATGAAACAGCTCTTAGAAGCAGGTGTTCACTTCGGACACCAGACCAGAAGATGGAACCCTAAGATGGCTCCTTACATCTTCACCGAGAGAAACGGAATCTATATCATCGACCTTCAGAAGACGGTTAAGAAGATCGATGAGGCTTATGACTTCATGAAGGAAGTTGCGGCTTCCGGAAAGCCTATCCTTTTCGTAGGAACCAAGAAGCAGGCTCAGAACGCTATCAAGGACGAGGCTGTAAGATGCGGACAGTACTACGTAAGCGAGAGATGGCTTGGCGGAATGCTGACCAACTATAAGACCATCAGCGGAAGAATCAGAAGACTTAACGATATAAACACCATGGAAGAGGACGGCACCTTTAACAAGCTTTCCAAGAAGGAAGTTCTCGGACTTAAGGCTGAGAGAGACAAGCTTGAGAAATACCTCGGCGGAATCAAGGAAATGAAGGGAATGCCGGGAGCTCTCTTCATCGTAGACCCTAAGAAGGAGAGAATCGCCGTTAAGGAAGCAAGAATCCTTGGAATTCCTATCGTAGGTATCGTGGACACCAACTGCGATCCTGACGACGTTGATTACATCATTCCTGCCAACGACGACGCTATCAGAGCGGTTAAGCTCATCGCAGGAAAGATGGCTGACGCTGTAATCGAAGCTAACCAGGGTGAAAGCTTTGACAAGGGAGAAGCCGAGGCAGTAGAGGCTGAGGCTCCTGAAGCAGCAGAAACAGAAGCGGCAGACGCTGAATAATTTTCAAGGAGGAAGTAAAATGGCTGTAACAGCATCATTAGTAAAAGAACTTAGAGAAATGACCGGCGCAGGCATGATGGACTGCAAGAAGGCGCTGGTTGAAACCGACGGAGACATAGATAAGGCCGTGGAGGTTCTCAGAGAGAAGGGACTTTCCAAGGCTGCAAAGAAGGCAGGAAGAGTTGCTGCAGAAGGTCTTGTAAGACTTGCATTTGCAGACGACCATAAGACTGCTGCTGTAATCGAAGTAAACTCCGAGACAGACTTTGTCGCAAAGAACCCTGAATTCGTAGAGTTCGTTGAGAACCTTGCAGCAAAGGCTCTGGAGGAGAAGGATCCTTCCATGGACGCATTCATGGCTCTCCCTTACGGAGAAGAGGGAACCGTGCAGGATGCTCTCACCGCCAAGATCTCCAAGATCGGTGAGAACATGAACATCAGAAGATTCGAGAGAAAGGCAACCGAAGGCGTTGTTTACACCGGATACATTCACGGCGGCGGCAAGATCGGCGTTATCGTAGGTATCAAGACAGACGCCTCCGCTTCCGAAATCGAGGCGGTAGGTAAGGACGTGGCTATGCAGGTTGCTTCCATGAGCCCTAAGTTTGTGGACGATTCCCAGGTGGATCAGGACTGGCTCGCTTCCGAGACCGAAATTGCAAAGCAGCAGCTTCTCAACGAAGGAAAGAAGCCTGAGCTCCTCGACAAGATTATCCCTGGAAAGATCAAGGCTATCCTGAAAGAGGTATGCCTGGTTGACCAGAAGTTCGTAAAGAACGGAGACCTTACCGTTGCTCAGTACGTGGACGAAGAGGCCAAGAAGCTCGGCAAGTCCATGCAGGTAGTTGAAATGGTAAGATACGAGGTAGGCGAAGGAATCGAGAAGAAGGAAGAGGACTTTGCAGCCGAGGTAGCGGCACAGCAGGCAGCTGCGGCTAAGAAATAGCAGAGCAGCCGGCTTTTGTAGCTTAGAGCTGAGACCACAGAGACTATACAGACATAATATGTAAAGAAACGAAAACCCCTGGAAGAAGGCGATAGCGCCGGTTTCAGGGGTTTTATGCATTCGGGAGGAAAGTGCTCGTTGACGGATACATGTATTTGAGGTACATTGGAATCAGTTAATCGGCAAAATTATAGGGAAATTGCCGGTTTGCTAAAATTAAAGGTGGAATAGATTTTGAAAAGACTAACTTTGACAACTCTCCTGACTATAGTGTTAAACCACGCGTGGTTATGTGCAGGCGGCCTGATAATCTTAACGGTTTTGGCCGGCATTGCACAAAACGTTATGATAGTAGTACTGGCAGACTTTTTGGATAGCGTGCTGGCTTATTTTAGTGCCGCAAAACCTGATGGGAGTATAAATTCGATTCTTGTCCTGATCTGCGCTTATGTCGGCCTGCAGCTGTTTGTATGGGCAGAACCTAATCTGTTTGAATGGTTCAGGGTGAAATGTCAGATCCAGATGCGAAGGTATTGCAACGATGTTTTATTAGATAAGTACTCTAAAATAAAGTATCGTTACACAGAAGATGACGAAACCCAGAATCTCATTGAAAGGGTTATGCCGCAGGCAGAAGATAAGCTGGCAGAATGCTTTTGCTGTTATCTTGACATCGCCGGATTTATCATAAAGGTGGCCGGTATATTAGTAATACTTGCCAATGTAACGGTTTGGACGGCGCTGGTTGTGTTTTTGTGCGCGGCACCGCTTTTTATATTAGCAATAAAGAGCGGAAGAGCTACATATGAAACTGCAAAAGAAGTAACGCAGCTGCAAAGACAGGCGGAATATTATTCAGATGTTGCTGCAGGAAAAGAGTTCGCATATGAAAGGAAGCTGTTCAAATATGGGGACTTCATCAATGCAGAATGGAAAGAAAAATATGATGTTGCACGTAAAACAAAGCTGAGAACCGGCATAAAATGGTATGTAAAGAGTAAGATGGCAAGCGTTTTTACGGCAATCATAGGGATACTTTCAACGATAGTCCTGATAAATCCGGTGTTAAACGGAGAGATGACAGTCGGCTTATATATTTCCCTGGTTGGAGCAATATACGAGTTCATTAAGATAATGGCATGGGATTTTATGGAGGATATTGACTGGCTGACCAGAACCAAGGAGTATATGAAAGACTATAATTCGTTTTTGGACTTAGAGGAAGATAAAGAAGAAGCAGGGAAAGATATATTTCGCGAGGAGTTTAAAAGCCTGGAGTTTCAGAACGTAAGCTTTCATTATCCCAATAGCGAACGATATGTACTCAATGATATCAGTTTTACCATTGAGGTAAATAAGAGGTACTGCATTGTCGGCACTAACGGCTCCGGAAAAACGACTATAGTCAAGCTGATATTGGGGCTGTATGATGATTATCAGGGGAAAATTTTACTGAACGGAAGAGATATAAAGGAATATAGACGAGCTGAAATCGGAAAAATCTGTTCGGCAGTATTACAGGACTTTTCCAGGTACTCTCTATCGGTACGGGATAATATTCTTCTGGGAGGATTGAAATACGACAGAAAAATCGATGATGCAGAGCTCTCGGGCATCGTCAGTGAAGTCGGACTTCAGAGTGAAGTAAAAAAACTGAAACAGGGAATGGATACTGTTTTAGGAAGTCATTTTAAAGACGGCCAGGACTTTTCCGGTGGCCAGTGGCAGAGGCTGGCTATTGCAAGAAATCTGGCGGGAGGTTCTGAGATAGTATTCTTCGATGAGCCGACTGCCGCACTGGATCCGATTGCAGAAAGGAATTTTTATCAATCGTTACAGTTTATATCAAATCTGAAAACAACCGTCGTAATCTCGCATCGTTTGGCGGTTACGCGGCACAGTGACATGATTTATGTCGTATGTGACGGCGCTATCGGTGAATCGGGCACCTTTGAAGAACTGATGGAACGGCGCGGTGATTTCTTTGAAATGTATGAAAGCCAGAAGGTATGGTACGATGAGGGAACGAAAAGATATTCTGAATGTTATTAGACTTATTTTTCCACGCATGGTTAAATCCTGTCCGTGGCTGTTTGTTCTAAGTGGATTGCTCGGCATAGCAAACAGCGTGTGTATGGGACTGCTGATATATTGTTCTCAGGGTCTGTATGACGGTGTGCTTCAGGCGATTAACGGAGTGATAGATAAAGGAGATGTTATCAGCATTGCAGTGGGTTTTGGGTGTCTGACAATTGTAAATCAGATACTTAACGGGTTAAGCGTCTATACTATGAATGTGATGTTTGATATTATAAAACGCGATTTAACCTACGATTTGCACAAAAAAGTGGACAGATTAAAGGTGATATCCTATGAAAGCGAAACGATGCTGAATCAATTGCAGATGGCTATGCGGGGCCGGGACGAGTCGATATTTCTTCTGTTTATCTGCTTCACGCCTCTGACGTGTCACCTGCCTCTATATATCATTTTGGGTAATTATCTGCACATGCTTAACCCGCAGCTGGTATGGGCGGTACTGATTATATTTCTTCCCATTTGCATCAGCTACATATATAAAATCAGAGCAAAATCCAATCTGGTGGACAGAGTTGCAGAGCCAAAGCGTGAGATGGATTATTATTACCGGTGCATTACAAACAGGGAATATTTTAAGGAAACAAGACTTTTGGGCGCAATTCCATTCTTCAAAAATCTCTTTGAGGAATCAATGTATGTAGTCAACCATCTTGAGATTAAATTTCAGACGAAAACCTTGAGAATTGATCTCGCTGCAAAACTGATTACGGTTTTGGGCTATGGAGTAGTGCTGTATTTGTTAATTGATAATGTGGTTATCGGTGCCATTACAGTCGGAGCGTTTGCCGCTGCGCTAAACGGAATCGGATTATTGTTTGACGAGATGAAAGAGCTGGTTGGAGATGACATCGGAGAAAACATAGGTTCTGTTGGAGCTATTAAGAATTTGATGGATTTTATGGAGTTACCCGAATCATCAGGTGCGGACGATAGAGAAGAATCAGAATCTGATAAGCATGAGCGCGGTATAATACGTCTGGAAAACGTAAGCTTTAAATATCCGCACTCTAAAGAATATGCCTTAAAAGGAATCAACCTGGAAATCATGCACGGAGAGAAAATTGCCCTGGTGGGAGAGAACGGCTCCGGAAAAACAACGCTGATAAAAATACTGCTGGGTTTGTATGAACCGTCAGAAGGTAAAATACATATGCCCGGAGAGATGCAGACATCAGCTGTTTTTCAGGATTTTAAAAAGTACGAAATGCCGCTGAAGGAGAATATTGCCATAAGCGATGTAATGAAAAGCGTCGATGAAGAACGTATAAGACGAATTTGTGAAAAAACCGGTGTGGTTGCTGACATCAATACGAAATTAGGTAATTTGATGGTACTCGATGAACCTACAGCGGCGATTGATCCGTTGGAAGAGAGTGCAATCTACGAGCAGTTTAAGGATATAGTCAAAGATAATACTGCTGTTCTGGTAACGCATCGAATCGGAAGCGCCCAGATTGCGGACAGGATTATTGTAATGAGCAAAGGCAGCATCATTGACAGCGGAACTCATCAGGAGCTTCTGAAGCGATGTGAGGAATATAGCAATATGTATTACGCACAGGCGGATTTATACTGGATGTAAATCTATGACATTTAGGCACGTAGATATGCCTAATATATATCAAATCTATAAATATGACGGAGATATGTATGATGGAGAGTAAATGGGGATTTGAAAAGTTAATTGCTAAAAAAGTACCAAAAGGTGAAAATTTTCTTTGCATGTTTAGTGGTGGAAAAGATAGTATACTTGCACTATCAAAGGCTTGTGAACAAGGCGGAGTACCGGTGGGTTTACTATATTGTAGTAGTATGGAAGATACTATGAATGAGTACATTTTTCATTGGCAATCTATCCAAAATATAAATTTACAAGCATCAATGATGAAAATACCGCTAACTTCTTACAATGGACCTTGCATAAGCCTGTTATACAACATAATCCGGCTAATGCGTATTTACTTTCGATTATAGGGAATGAACCAGATGAATATGCATGGATCATGAACAACTTTGTGAACATGAGGTATAATACACATACTCACTATGATGACTTTTTCCGAAATGATATGTGGTACAACTGCTATTATATTACAGAGAATCGATTTATTCAAGAATTTGTCAACCAGCTTTTTGATAATTGCTTTGAGATGGTTAAAAAGTTAATTGACATGGGGTTTTATATTTACCTTTATTTGAATACACGATATATACCGCTTTATAATCAAGAGAAAGATTGGTGGCACAATGCAATGGTATACGGGTACGATGAAGAAGATGGTATAATATATCTTGCGGATTTTTTCGATGGAAAAAGTTTTAGCACTGGTACATGCACTATTGAAGAATTTAGGATGTCATATCCATATCCAGAAAATAAAGAGGGGTTTTATTATGACTTATGGAGTAGAGCATTTAGGAAAAAAAGTAATTACAAATTCATATTTAATTTAAAGGAATTATATATCAAATTGAATGACTATGTTAATGGTGTAGATATAAACGCATCCCATTATTTCAACTTTGACTCGAATGATATGGAAGATCTCGAATTCGATCACGTTGAAGGAGGGTTCGACTATGTATATGGGAATCGCGTTTATGATGCGATGTGTGAAGATCTGCTAAAAGGCGGTTTGGAAGTTAAGGCGCTACATCTGATTCTTGAATTTGAATCTCTAATGTGCAAAAGAATTCGGTTTCTTGAAGAAAATGGATACATAAAACGGGAGGGCGGTTTATATGAAAAAGGTGAGAAATTATATAAAGAAGCAGAAGTTATAAGAAATCTATTTATAAAATATAAGCTTGCTGTTAGCCTAAATGAAGCGAGTAAAAAAAGGATTTGTGACAAGCTGATGTTTTTGAAAGAGCAGGAGAAAGATTTTATAAATGAATTACTGATAGCTATGAAGGAGCAGAATGAGGATATTTTCTAATATACACGAGAATCAGAATGTACCAATATAGGTGACAATTGCCTAGAAACTAAAAAAGAAGTATTACAGAAAAAAGAAACCCTGACAGATGGGGAGCAATTTCCCCATCTTTTTCTTTGTCGCAAAAACACTCTTGCGTTTCACCGACGCAGGTATATAATAAAGCTATCGAGAACAAAATGTTCACGATAGAAACGGAGGCAACCATGAGGACAAAAAGTATCGAACTGATGGAAAAAATTAAAGAATATGCAGAAAGGTACTATCTGGATCACGGACAGTCTCCTACCACATCAAAGATTTCCACGGCGCTGCAAATCGGCAGAACAACCGCTTACAGTTATCTGGTGGAAATGGATTGCAGAGGAATGATTTCCTACGATGGCAAGAACATTCGCACAAGCGTTATAGAGCGTTCTCGTCCTGGTATAATTAGGGCCGCTGTACTCGGAGATATTGCGTGCGGGCTTCCCAACTTTGCGGAAGAAAATATCGAAGAGTATGTTTCCCTCCCTGAGAGTATGTTTGGACAAGGCGAATTCTATATTCTGCGAGCCAGAGGCGAGTCCATGAGCGACGCTGGAATAACTCCCGGAGATCTGGTGGTGATTCGCAAAACGCCTGTAGCCAATCAGGGCGACATTGTCGTTGCCCTTGTTGGCGATGAAGCAACGCTGAAACGATATTACCGAGATGATGCTCATCGGAGAATTGTCCTTCACCCGGAAAATCAAGAGATGGACGATATTTATGTCGATCACTGCGCAATTCAGGGCGTGGCGGTAAAAGTAATTAAGGACCTTAAGTAGGCCAAGCAGAACATTGAGAGGTGATTGAAATGAACAGCGGAAGTCATAAAGAGAAAACGGAAACGATTTTCGATTCCGTGGTAACATGCAATGGCAGGCAATATGGCCTGAAGGCAAGTGACAGTGGGGAAAGCTATTTCATATACGAACTTGTTGGAAACCGCGCTGAATTTCGCGTCCACCTAAATGTAAAAAAAGGAACGTGTATGGAGCTGGCGTGCGAAGACGACCATTTAGGGGTAATGGTCTATGACGGCGACGGAAATGAAGATGGGATGATGAGGCTTCCCCTGTAAGATATGTTGATTATCTTTGGGAGGTGACAAAATGTCAAAAGGGCAATATTTTATCTCATGTCCGGTATGCGGAAAGCTTCTGTTCAGAAGCCAGTCGCAAAGCGGCTGCGTAATAGATGTACAATGTCCCAAATGCGGCAGCCGTCTTACGGTGCAGCATGTGGACTGTACGCTGAGCGTCAGAGAATCAGACTTCAAGTATAGCGCGAGAGAAAAATAAAATTGAATATTGAGGACGGCGAAGAATCTGCAAACTGGGAAAAACCCTTAGAGTGGACATCACAGTCCAAGAGTTTGTCAAAGGTCTGAATTTGACTTGAGAATCATCAAGAGCCTTGCAAAACATAAGAAATCCTGTTTAGGACATGTTTTGCGAGGCTTTTTTGTTGTCTGAAATTGAGACAGGTTGCTTATGTTTGCAGCTCGGAAAGGAGCGGCAGTGAACAGGAAATGGCAGCCTGACATGGCGAAATATCCGTGATCTCCGATTTCAAACAAGTTGTAACAGTTTGGAATTCGGAGGTCAGGAAATGAAATTTAATTATAATACTGAGAAGGAAAAATATATTAGAAAATGGGAAGTGTTGGAGAAAGAATATGAAATAGCTGGAATGGATAAGAGCTCGATTGAAGAAATGAAACGCTTTGATTGGGAGCTTTTTAAGAAAGAACGGGTTTTCTGCAGACATAATCAGTATCTGGAAATCAGCTATCCATGTAATGAAGGGAAAAGCCAGGAGCAAAATTCTTTGATGCTAAAGTTTATAGAGAAGTTTTCATATGTAGAACGATATTTTCAGGACAGCAGATATGGATGGATCGAGGAAATTGAAAATACGGATCTGGTAAAGAAAATAAAAGACCTTAACATCTCAGAAATAGAAATACTGACGATGTATGTTTTTGAAGAAAAATCACAGACAGAGATTGCAGAAAAGATGAATCTCACTCAGCCAAGTGTTTCGAGGCGTATTAGAGTGATAAAAAAGAAGCTGAAATAAACAGTAGCAAAAGAGGGGCGACAGATTGCCGCCCCTTGAAGACTATTTTAGTAAGTCGTTGTTGATATCCCAGTACCCCTTTGTATCGGAGCCAATTCGTTTAATGATGCCTTTGCTTTTTAAAGATTGAATTCGTAGCGATACTGTTTTTCGACTGATACCAAGCTTATCTGATAAGACAGAGTAGGTGTAGGCGGGATCTTCGATAAGAAGTGATAAAATTTCCTGCTCTTTCTCAGTCACCTTCTCAGTCACCTTCTCAGTCACCTTCTCAGTCACCTTCTCAGTCACCTTCTCAGTCACCTTCTCAGTCACCTTCTCAGTCACCCTCTTTAGATAGGTAGATATCAGCATGTCTTCAGAAGCAGTGAATTTGATCATAATATCGCCGGGATTTACCGTATATTCCGGAAGCGGTGCGCCATAAGATTTGCAGGCACTGCATATTTTTTCAACACCGCGACCCCAGTTTTCAATAAAGCCGGCGAGATAATATACATTGGCAATTCCGGGATTATATGGCTTTGAAGCATGTTTGGTCATCAAATTTTCGATTGTCCAGTTTTCAGGCAGTCTGCCGCAGTTGGCAATATAGAGCTTGTCTTCATACACACTAATCTGAATCGGAATACCGCTTTCATATTGTTTATGACATAGAGCATTCAGTAAAGCTTCTCTTAATGCCTCATCAGGAACAAAATAGCGTTCAATCCTCTGCATACCGTCATAAGTGATTTTAGCCTTCATGTATTTGAGACGGAGAACTTCCATGATCTGATCGATCTGTTCAATCAGAGAACCATGTATTTCATCCTGATAAAGCAGATCAGCGTCGGTTTCAAAAAAACCGATTTTTGTATAAGCACCTAACTGCCACTTGTCCGGATTGCTACAGAACAGCAGCATGGCGGCGTTTGTATAGTATCCACCATTGGTAAGGTGGAGTTTTTTCATTAAAACATCGGTAGGCTCATCAAGAACACTTTTATCAATCCGCCCTTTTTTGATCGCGAGTTCTTTAAATCGTTCAACAAGTTTGCTGTCAATGTCGTCAATGGTAAAAGCAGTAAGCGGCATATTATCCCATGTTGCACCTCGCTTTTGGAGAATAAAGCGTTCGAGCTCGGGGCCGGACAGGGTCTGTAGGGTGCTGCCGCTGCGATAGTAATAAACTCCTTTACAGGAAACAGCCACCGGGTAAGGGGGAATTGTAATCTTGATATATTCATTTCCATCTTCTGATAACAGATCAACATCCACAACAATACCCATTGCATTCCGAACCTTGTTTGGGATGTCTTCGAGAAGTTTTTTGGTGTTGGTAAGACCTGTAACATGACCGTTATCATCGATTCCAATATAGATCGTTCCGCCTTGTGCATTGGCAAAACCGCAGATCCACTCCAGATAGTCATCTCTCCATTTTGATTTCCATTCTATATTTTGATTTTCAGGCATGTTGAGTACCTCTCTGCACTAAATTTAACCGGTATATCAATATTGTATTCATAAATGGAGATCTTATCAAGATTTAATTCTCCGTTAGAGAGTGCAGAGAAAATATAGAAATAAATATAGGCGTATATTTTTGGGTTTACGTGTGCCTACCATGTAGGAGGAACGATAAAAACTTATAAGAAGCAGACTAAATATAAACCTCCGATGAACCTTCATAACAGAATACTCAGTCCATCAGATACATTATCTATGGTAATACGATGAGTATAAGCGCCATTTGCGGATACGCCTATTACAAGAACTTGTAAGCGATAAATATTCGGCAATAAACGACAGGCAGCTCCTGTCCTGCGCGATGACCACCATAGAGGATAATGATACTCCCGTCCAGCCACAGCCCT
>CASEFA010000015.1 GCA_949287095.1 uncultured Bacillota bacterium | reverse complement strand
AGTCACCTGCAACACCCTTGCCTTCGGCTATATCCTTCCCACTACCGGGCGGATTCGGGACTTTCACCCGTTAGAAACGTGCGCCGCCAGGCGCACTTGCAAAAAGAACCGACGCACCGGTTGTATTCCAATGCCGGTGCGTCGGTTCTTTTTTGCGACAAAATAGCAGATTCGGTTAGTTTTCTTTTTTGATTCCCGCAATTATTCTTGCGAACTCTTTCTTTTCCTCGATGTTGCCCTGTCTTCCTATCATTATGCGCTGAGCCTGAGGGGAACCTGCGCCGTGAAGGGATTCGGTTCTGTAGCCTACGGCTGCGCTTCCCAGACATATGTTTTCAAGGAATCTCAGAACTCTCATTCTGTCCTCGGTGCTTACGCCTTCTCTTGCGGCAAAGTACTTGTTGCAGATGTCGCCGATGGTCTCGCCGTTTCTTCCGACTACCTCATCGGACTTAAAATCCGCCTGGCTCGGCATGGTAACCATGAGACCGCCTGCGATATCCTCGGCGAGACGAACTATTTCGTAAGGGTATCTGGTTATGTTCTGCTTGCACACGTTTGCAAGGAGCAGATCTATCTGATAGTTTCCAGCCTTTGTCTGACATCCCTCGCAGGAGCATGCGATACCGCAGGAGTAAAGAGTTTCGTTAAGGTGCGTCATTTCTATGAGCTTGTCCTTCACAGCGGAAGCCTTCTCACAGCCGTTATATTCCGCAGCAAGGGCCGCAGCTCCGATAACCACGTCGCCTACGCCGACTTTGCATCCGCCGTAGCTCTGTCTGTGGTATCCCGCAAAACGCTCTACCATCATTCCGGCAAATTCGTACTCTCCCGCCATGAAGACGTACTCGTTAGGAATGAAAACGTCGTCGAATACTACGAGAGCCTCCTGGCCGCCGAATTTTCTGTTACCCAGATCCATGTCGGCGCCCTCTTCAAGCTTTCTCGTATCGCAGGACTGCCTTCCGTAAATCATGTAGAGACCGTCCGCGTCGCTCGGACATGCGAATGATACCGCGTAGTCGGCGTCCTCCTCCTTCATGCTCTGAGTCGGCATGATAATGTGCCAGTGAGAGTTAATAGAACCGGTCTGGTGGGCCTTTGCGCCTCTTACAACTATTCCGTCAGGACGTCTTTCAACTATGTGCAGGAAGAGATCCGGGTCAGCCTGCGCGTGAGGAGCCTTGCTTCTGTCGCCCTTAGGGTCAGTCATGGCTCCGTCAACGGTAAGATCCTTATCCTGAACCATCTTCAGGAACTCTATGAAACGGTTATGGTAATCGGTTCCGCACTTTTCGTCAATTTCAAATGTAGTCGAGTATACGGCGTTGAAGGCGTCCATACCGACGCAGCGCTGGAAGCAGCTTGCAGTCTTCTGTCCTAAAAGCCTCTGCATCTTTACCTTTTTAACGAGGTCCTCGGCGCTCTGGTGCAGGTGGGTGAACCTGTTTACGGTCTTTCCCGTAAGGTTGGATTTTGCCGTCATAAGGTCGGCGTATTCCGGATTCTGTGCGAGAGCGTACGTCATCGCAACGCAGTTTATGGACGGGCGGATAATCGGATGGTCTACCCAGTTGTCTATCTTTTCGCCGAACATGTATACTCTGGTTTTAAGTTTGCGCAGACTTTCAATGTATTCTGCGGCTGTCATCAATGCCATAAATTCCTCCACTTCATACGGCAGGGTTAAATTCTGTCAAGGGCTTTCGCCACTTTGATCAGCCCTTCTACCATGTCCTTGTTGGACTTTTCAATATCGTCTTTGCTCCACTTCATGAAGCCCTCTCCGCTCTTGAATCCCAGCTTGCCTTCGTCCAGCTTCTGTTTGAGGAGCGGTGAAGGTTCCGTTGAGTTTTCGATGTGAGGGAACAGATATTTGTGAATGCTGTAGGTAAGATCGGTACCACCTGCGTCGATTACCTCCATAGGCGGACGGATTCCCAGCCTCATTCCGAAGCCGTACTTTATGGCCTTATCCACGTCCTCCGCGGTGGCGATGCCGTTTTCAACTATGGAAATCGCCTCCCTGAAGAGAGCGTGCTGCATCCTGTTTGCAAGGAAGCCCGGAACGTCCTTCTGCACTATAACCGGCTTCTTTCCCGCGTCCTCCAGGATTTCGCACGTTTCGGCAACTACGTCCTCCGATACGTATTTCGTCTTTATCACTTCCACCAGCGGGATTAGATATGCAGGATTCCAGTAGTGGGTGCCTATGATTCTTTCCTTATGTACGGATTTCTCGGCGATTTCCGTAACGCTAATGGCGGAAGTGTTGGTTGCCAGAATGGTCT
This sequence comes from uncultured Bacillota bacterium, assembly GCA_949287095.1. Taxonomy (GTDB): domain Bacteria; phylum Bacillota; class Clostridia; order Peptostreptococcales; family Anaerovoracaceae; genus Avanaerovorax. Next base: position 83,783 of record CASEFA010000015.1, on the reverse strand, counting down.
TTTCCGGACAAAGGGCGTCCAGCTTTGCGAAATAGTCCTGCTTTACCGAAAGGTTCTCAACGATGCATTCAAATATGATATCGGCAAAATCTGCAGCCTCTTCGAGAGATTCTGTGAATCTCACTCTGCCTACGATTTCCGGTATTTCCTTCTCATCTACCACGCCGTTATCCGCGAGAATCTGAAGATTCGTCGTCATGGTCTCTACAGGCTTTGCACGAAGCTTGTCGTCGTACACGTATATGAGCATTACCTCGTGACCCTTCATGGCAAAGGTCTGGCCTATACCGGTGCCCATGGTGCCTGCGCCTAATACGGCTATTTTTTTCTTATCTCCCATAAGTCCTTATGCTCGCTTTCTTTAACTGTTTCATTGATAAAACAGGAAATTCCCGCAGGGGAATTTCCCGTTGATGATTTTAATATACTCCGTATGGATATTCTTTGTCAGGAACGCTTCTGTCGATTCTGTCGGAAGGTACGAATGCAACGGCTCTTACGATGGTGCCGTCTCCCATGTACCAGCGAAGCGGGAATGCGCAGAACAGGAATCTCTGGTTGGTTACCTTGTCCAGGTCGCCGCCAAGGTTTTCGATACCCATTACGTTGTTTGCCATGAGAATGTCGTGGCAAGGCTCCCACTCAGGGAAGTCCTCCAGTGCAGGATGACCGAACTGCTCTTCATACTCCTCTACGATACGAGGTACGTATGGACCAGGGCCGTGGTCTGCAGCATAGGTGTAGAGGATGTGGTCGATAGCCTGCATGTCAAAGCCTACTCCTCTTACGTGATGCTCTACGAACCACTTTGCGCCTTCGATGGAAAGACCAGGGCTGTATGCAAAGTAATCGTCGTTTTCACCCCAACGTCTGTGAGTTCCGGTGTTGAGAAGAACCCAGTCGCCTTCCTTGATTCCGCCCGGAACCTTCTTTGCGGCTTCTTCGATATCCTCAACCGTGATGAGCTCCCACTTTCCCTTAGGAATATCAAGGCATACTGCTTCTCCGAAGTAATTCTGAATAGGAAGTTCGTGAGTGAACGGGCTCTCAGGAATTACGTGAGCGGGGGAATCCGCATGAGTCGAGTTATGCATGTGGAAATCGTTAAATGTCTGAAGCAGACGATAATGCATCGGCATGTGCTGTACTCTGTCGATGTGGAAGTCTCCGTTGGACGGCCAGAGCGGATTTCCTCTTCCGAACGGGTTGGAAAGGTCGATCAGCTCGAAGGAGCCTCCCTTGAACATATCAAAGATACTTCCGTCATAAGGCTTTTTCCAGTCGTTAGTGTGTGCAAAGCACTCTTCGCGAGTGTGTCTTACAGCAATTTCTGACATAATACTATCTCCTTTTCTGTCGTAATATATTTTGCGGCGGAGCCTTTCGCCCCGACACAATGAAATCTTTTTTGTCAATATGATTAGCAAATGGTGTGCCAATCGTTTCCTCTCTCCGCAAAATGCGGTTTTCCGTTGGAATATCCGCATTTTGCAGTTCAAGGTAATCATAAGGATTTAAAATTTACGTTGTCTTTTCAGGAAAATCCGTTGCACGTCGGCAACGGGCATTCCCGGTGCCGGGAGTTTATTTTACGCCCAGGATCTCTCTTGCCTCGTCAGGTGTAGCAAGGGTTCTTCCAAGCTCGCCTGCGATTCGCTTTACTCTCTCTACGAACTGAGCGTTGGACTCTGCCAGCTGTCCGGCATTGTAGTACACGTTGTCCTCAAGACCCACTCTTACGTTTCCGCCGAGAGCAAGAGACGCCATCATTATCTCGTTAGCTCCCTTTCCTATACCGAAAGCGCTCCATGTACACTCCTCAGGCAGATGGTTTACGAGGAAGAGAAGGTTCTCAGTAGTAGCTTCCATTCCTCCCGGAGCGCCCAGGCAGAGCTGGAAATGAGCCGGCTCTTTAATGAGGCCCTTCTTTATGTAGTACTTGGCGGTGTTGAGCATTCCCATGTCGAACACTTCGATTTCCGGTTTTACTCCCGCCTTTATCATCTCTGCTGCGCACAGCTCCAGAAACTCCGGCTCGTTCATGAAAACGACGCTGTTGAGCCAGTTCATGGTTCCCGCATCAAAGGATGCAAGCTCCGGCTTCAGTTCGATGAAAGGCTTCATTCTCTCTTCCCAGGAAAAGCCCTGTCCGCCGGAAGAAGTCAGGTTCAGAACTACCGGGCATCCTGCGACGCGGATGAGTCCCACAGTCTCTTCAAATTTATCGTAGCGCATGCTGGCGTTGTCTTCATCGTCTCTTACGTGAATGTGCACTGCCGCAGCACCGGCCTCATAGCAGGCCAGAGCCGACTCTGCAATTTCCTTTGGCTGGGTAGGCAGATTCGGATTGTTTTTCTTCGTGGTAACGGCTCCCGTCAGAGCCGCGGTTACTATAACCTTGTTTTTGTCGTTAAGTCTCCTCGTTTCAAGCATTTCACTATTCCTCCTCATATAAAATAAGTTCAAGGGGCGGTAAGCCCGTATCCCGCTTTCCCGCTCCCCGGCCTCTCTCTATTATGCCGTCCCAGGTATCGCGGCATGCGAATTCATCGGCGACGGCGGCTATAATGGATGCCCCGGTGGGAGTAAGAAGCTCCTTTTTCACCTCAGACGTATAGCTGGGAATTCCCGTATCGTCCAGAATCTGTTTCACTGCGGGAGCCGGAACAGGAAGGATTCCGCAGGCGCACTTTACGGTCCCGTATCCCGTAGGTACGTGACGGGAAATAACTTTGTCGGCGTTTACATAACCGAAGCAAACGGCGGCTCCTACGATGTCGACCACCGAATCGACGGCCCCGGCCTCGTGAAACTGAACTTCATCTATATCGACTCCATGGACCCTTGCTTCCGCTTCAGCCTTTATCCCGAAGATTTTCAGGCTCAGGTCCTTCTCCCTGTCATTGAGACCGCTGCCGCCTATGAGAGCTTTGATGTCCCTGTAATTTCTGTATCGCCCTCCGTATGGATCCCTGCCAATATCAGCAGGGTTTCTTAAAACCACATCGGCGCTTACGGCCTCGCGGCCAGAAACCGAAATTCTCTCGGCCGTCAGTGTAAATTCGTCCAGATGCAGAAGAGAAAGTCTCTCTTTCAGGTATGTCAGAGGAACACAAAGGTCAAGAAAAGCTCCCAGCATCATATCTCCGCTGACTCCCGAAACGCAGTTGATATAAAGTTTTTTCACCGTTTCACCTCTTTTCTGCTCTGCACATTAAAGGAGCAAGCATCGTGCCAAGGCTTTTCCCCGCAAATTCAACGGATGTGTCCCTTTGGGCTGTTGCATAAGGGATTTTTTGTTGCACACAGGCAACAAATTCGACCGAAATTATTTACTTCCCCGAAGAGATACGTTATCATTAAGCGGACAGGAGAAAATATATGGATCAGGTTTTAGCAATACAGAAAGTAAAAGAAAAAATACAGAAATTCCTCAGTGAGTCCGGCAGCGACCAATCCCCGGACGTTAAGAATTTCCTCACCGAAATAGACGACGACCTTCAGGTTTTCCTCAATAAAGGCATCGACTTCAAGGTGGTTACCGATTCTCTTGACGACAGCATATTCATAACCGACAAGGACGGCGTCTGTCTCTACGTGAATCCGGCCCATCACCGCAACACGGGAATTCTTCCGGAGGAGGTCCTGGGCAGAAAGGTGTCCGACATAGTCGAAGAAGGAAGTCTCTTTACCGGAGGGGCCACATTGGAGGTTCTTAAGACTGGAAAGAGGGCTTTCCGTCTGTCCACGGTAAATAAAACGAACCCGCCGCGCACAGGTTATGCGGTTGGAGTTCCCATATTCGACAAAGACGGCAGCCTGAGTCAGGTGGTCGTAAGCAGCCGGCCGATTCTTTCCCTCAGGCTTCTCCATGAGGATTTCGAGAAGTTCCTGAGCGAAGTAAACTCTGTGGATGAAAGCCGCAGAAACGTGAGGATACAGACTAACACAGACGAATCCTGCCGTCTCATCGGTTCATCCGTCAGCATGCAGAAGCTCTACAACACCATAAGAATGGCAGCTCCTACCGATGCAACCGTCCTGATAACCGGAGAATCCGGTGTGGGAAAGGAAGTGGTCGCAGACGAAATCTACCGCATGAGCGGCAGATACGACAAACCGTTCATAAAGGTGAACTGCGCCTCCATTCCGCCTACCCTGCTGGAGTCGGAGCTTTTCGGATACGAAAAGGGAGCATTCTCCGGAGCGAATCCTTCCGGCAAGCAGGGTCTCTTCGAGCTCGCCAACGGCGGCACAATTCTTCTTGACGAAATAGGCGATATGCCTATGGACCTTCAGGTAAAGCTTCTGAGGGCCATTCAGAACAGGGAGATTACCAAAGTCGGAGGCACCAGAGCCATAAAGCTGGACATACGCTTTATCGCCGCCACCAACTCCGACCTGAAGGCGAAGATAGCGGAAGGCACGTTCAGGCAGGATCTCTATTACAGGCTTAACGTGATACCCGTGAATATTCCGCCTCTCCGGGAACGGTTTGAGGATCTCGACGATCTGTGCAGACACTTTGTCGATTACTATAACGAAAAGCACGGACGCTCCCTCGTCCTTACCGACAGGCACCTTGCCATGATAAAGAGGTACAGCTGGCCGGGAAACATCCGCGAGCTGGAAAACGTAATCGAGTACCTTGTCATATGCGCATCGAGCGCAGACACCGGCGTCGACGAACTGCTCCGGGGCATCATCGACATTTCCCAGAGCAAGGACCTTCCTCCAGGTTCTGAAAACCTCCACCACTCCAAAGAGAATTACGAGAAAGCTCTCATAGAATCGGTGCTGAAGGAATCGAAGAGCCTGCGTGAGGCCGGAGCGAAGCTGGGGGTAAACGCCTCTACAATTTCCCGGAAAATAAAGCACTATAACATCGACTACCCTAAATCGAAATAAAAAAAACCTGCGGATGTTCTGCCCGTTCCGGCGATACGTCCTGCAGGTATTTTATTTTACATCATCTCTATAACCACTGCGGTTCCCATGCCGCCGCCTGCGCAAAGTGTGGCAAGTCCGTACTTTTCACCGCGCTTTTTCAGCTCGTACATGAGGGTGACGATAAGTCTTGAACCCGTAGCTCCAACCGGATGACCGAGGGAAATTCCTCCGCCGTTTACGTTAAGCTTGTCATCAGGTATTCCAAGCTCTCGCTGGCATGCGATGCACTGGGACGCAAAGGCTTCGTTTATCTCGAAGAGGTCAATATCGTCAACGGTAAGCCCTGCCTTTGCCAAAGCCTTCTGAGACGAGCTGATAGGTCCTATACCCATTACGTCAGGATCCACGCCCGTAGTAGCAACGGATACAACCTTTGCCATCGGCGTAATGCCGAGCTCCTTTGCCTTGTCCTCGCTCATGAGGATCACTCCCGATGCGGCGTCGTTCATTCCCGAAGCGTTTCCGGCCGTAACCGTTCCCCCTTCCTTGAAGGTGGCCTTAAGCTTTGACAGCTTTTCAAGGCTTGCGTCTCTTCTCGGATACTCGTCGGTATCGTAGATTACGTCCTCCTTCCTTCCGTGAACGGTTACGGGAATGATTTCGTCCTTGAACTTTCCGCCGTCTACGGCCGCCACCGCTCTCTGCTGGGAACGAAGAGCGTATGCGTCCATGTCCTCTCTTGTTACGTTATATCTTTCGGCCACGTTTTCAGCGGTAATTCCCATGGCAGGGCCTATTCCCAGATTTGTCAGGGAGTCCCACATGGAATCTCTCAGCTCCATGTGACCGTATTTCTTTCCGTATCTTGCGTCAAACACCATGTGAGGAGCAGTGCTCATGCTGTCGGCTCCGCCTGCCATGATGCAGTCCGCTTCTCCTGCCTTTATCTGATAGTAGCCCATCTGAACCGATGACATGGAAGAGGTGCAGTTTCTGTGCACGGTGATTCCCGGAACGGTTACCGGAAGACCCGCCTTTACCGCAGCGACTCTCGCAAGGTTGTTTTCCTTATATGTTCTCTGATAGTTGCATCCCCAGATTACGTCCTCGATTATCTCGGGACTGATTCTAGCTCTCTTAACCAGGTTCTGCATAACGGGAATGGAAAGATCCAGAGACGTCAGGGTTTTGAACTGACCGCCTATGGTTCCGATAGGTGTTCTGCAGGCTGCAACGATTACTACATCTGCCATTTCTTTTCCTCCTTCTGACTGTAATATGAAGTGAGGCTGCCTCTAAAAAGAAGCAGCCCCGCATTCCGTACTAAGCGTTCTTCTTCAGAACTTCGTCCTCCTTCTGATAATCCAGGTTGTATTTTCTGGTGTTCAGAACGGAGATAAGTACAATGTTTATTATAAGTAAAGCAATGAAAACTACATAAGCGCCTCTTAAGCTTCCGGTCCAGGAAAGTGCCTTGGAGTTGATGATATAGTTAAGCATCAGCACAATCTCCATTATCGGGAAGTATATGGAGTATACCAGGTCGAAGTTGTGTCTTCCGAATACGGATGCAGGAAGGGAAGTCATAAAGTTTGCAGCCGCTCCTATAGCGATACCTACCATAGCCACGCAGATGTATCCGCCGATTGCGTTATTGAACACGACGTTGATGATAAGCGCTGCGGAGTACCATACCAGGTAGCAGATGATTGCAGTCTTTACTCCCATCTTCTGATCCAGGAATCCGAATCCTACGGAACCTGCAAGTCCTATAAGGGCGCACACAGTCATCAGCGATACGGCCTCAGCCTGGGTGAAACCGAATTCCATGTTTCTCGGAACCATCTGGCTCATTACGCCTGTGGTTACAAGCTGATTTATACCTACGATGAAGGCAACAAGCCACATTTCCTTAGTCTTGAGAAGTTTTGCAACAGTCCAGCGGCTCTTCTCGGAAACCTCTTCTCCGCTTGCGTATTCTGCCTCGTATACTTCCTTCGTTACGTTATCAGGATAGAGGCCCATTTCCTGAGGCATGTCTCTGATTACGAAGTAAGAGATAACGCCAATAACAACTGCGGCAATACCTGTTACCATCATACCGTTTGCCATTCCCAGGCTTGCAACCAGGAATGAGATCAGAGGTACGTAAAGGGCGGAGCCCAGGTTGTGACCCATGGTGGTGTAACCGTTTACAAGTCCCTTTTTCTTAGGGAACCACTGGGTTACAAGGTTGCCTCCTCCGATGTATGCGGCGCCGTTGATGAATATGGTAACGAGGGTGAGACCGATGAAGTAGCTCATGATGCTGTCAGCACGGCCGTAGTAGATATATGAAAGACCTGCAAGGGTGAGGAATAAGGCGCTGGTCCTTCTTCCTCCGATCTTCATGCATATTCTTCCTATTACAAAGTATGCAACTACGCCGATGAAGCCTGCCCACATCGCCAGCTCAAGGAGCTTTGCGTGAAGGGCTGTCTGGCTCTCAAAGCCCAGCTTCTCCCAGTTGTTTCCTGCGAAAACCTCTATAATGATGTTCTGTCCGTCGATGGAAAAACCGATGAGGAACCAGAACATGATCAGACAATAGAGGATTATAATCCAGCCTTTTCCAAAATTGGATTTGACATTTTCGGACTGTAATTTCTTCTTTTCTGCCATCTTTTTCTCCTATCAAATCATTTAAACAGTTTTAGCTCAATCCCTAAGCTGCACCGAATCTCTCATCGGCAGCAGCCATAACCATCTGATCCCAATTTGAAAACTCGGTGCTTTCCACTATGAAGTTGTTAAATACTTTCTCAGGATAGATCATATATTCCCCGCCCCAGTTGACCATAACCGCGCTGGAATATCTGAAATACTCAAAGCTGTCGAAATTGGTATGTTTCTTCATGAACTGATCGGTAAAAATCATGTCCATCAGATTCCAGAAGTCATCTCCCGCTTTGACTCTGATGTATCCGTCCATAGTACTACTCCCTGTTTTCTTTCTGATACTCTTCAAACTTGCGGAATACGTATTCACGCCATACTTCCGCGTCTCTTGCCATGCATGGACGGATAATCTCGTCTTCCTGGTCTCCCGTTCCGTCGATGGTCTCGTGTCTCTGAATGGTCAGGTAAAGAGCAGGCTCATTCGGAGGGCATCCCAGAATGTGGTATGCGCCCGGATGCTGCTTCAGATACTTCTTGGTGCAGTTTCCGTGAAGAACGATCTTCTCGTCAGGAATGTCGTCAGGAATCTCGTTAAGTCCGCCGATAACTACGGTCATACCTGCGTTTTCGTCGTATGCGCCTACAGCCTTCAGCTCTTCCATGTTTATTGCGAGAAGGGCCTGACAGCTGGAGCAGCCGCCTTTGCACATTACGTTGTACTCAGGCCATCTGGTGCTCATGTCTCCGATGTAAGGGATCCACATCTTGTAGAAGCAGTCTTTGATAGAATCTCCCACAACTTCAATCTGATCCATGTCGTAATTTCCAAGGCCGGTCTCTTCCGCAACCTTGAAGTAATCTACGGCGCTGGTGTCGATGCCGGTAACCTCACATGCGACTCTGTCGATGGCAACAGGGTCCTTGGAGCCTAAAATCATGTGGGTCTCGATAGGTACAGGCATGTGCGGGCTGTAGCCGGAAGCGGCTCTGTGCGCATCCATGATGTTTATGTCCGCACGGCATACTGACCACACGTCCATCATAGCCATGGTAAGGTTCTGCTTATGCATATCCATATGAACCTTATCCTGTACAACGCCCTTTATGTTCTTGAGAGCGCCGGAGAATACCATGGAAGCGTGAGCTTTAAGAATAGGAAGGTTGATAAGGTGGTCCGCCTCCAGAAGGAACCTCGGAAGCTTTACGGAATCGATGTTGGATCTGAATCCTCTTACAGCAACCTTGATGAGATCCTTGTCTCTCTTGATGTCTCTTGTTTCAACGCCCTCTTCGTCAGCAACCGCCTGAATTCCGCTGACCTTGAGGCACTCTAAAGTGTCGCATCCGATAGCTGCGGCCTCTGCAACGATAATCTGCTTAGGCTCTGCCTTCTTAACCTCACGGATTACCGCACGAACAACCTCAGGGTTGGTACATACGGAAGTCTCAGGCGGTTCTGCATGTCCTGCGTTAGGCTTTAAAACGACTGTACTGCCTTTTCTGATGACGTTCTGAACGCCGCCCATCAGATCAAAGACTCTGGTTACATTGGCCTGTATATCGTCGCCTTTGACCAGAGCAACTTTTGATTTAGCTTTACTCATTATGTCTCCTCCTTAAAGAATAGATGAATTAATAAATCCGAATAACTCCGTTACGCCTCACTTTATAGCAAGACGTATGCCAAGGGCGGAATCCCCTGATTACCAAAGACTTTGATAAAAAATTGCCACAGCCTGTTGCGTATACCGCAACACCCGTTGCGCAGGCGCAACACTCACCCGGGAATATCCTGCGGAAAGCTGGCCTAACGAAGCTTCTTACCCTTGAGCCTTCGGAAATGCTGTGATATAATTGAAAATGCTGACTTTGATGCGCCCGGAAAAAGGGTGTAAAAAGGGCGTAGCGCGATTTGATACTATCCGAAAACGTTTAAATATAAAGGAGCGATTTATAAAATGAAATTAGGAATCGTAGGTCTGCCTAACGTAGGCAAGAGCACGCTGTTCAACGCTATAACAAAGGCGGGGGCCGAGGCGGCCAACTACCCGTTCTGTACCATAGAGCCCAACGTAGGCGTTGTAACCGTGCCGGACGAAAGAGTGAAAAAGCTTCACGAGGTATACAATTCCAAACGGACTATCTATACTACTATCGAGTTCTGCGACATAGCCGGTCTCGTCAAGGGCGCGTCAAAGGGTGAAGGCCTGGGTAACAAATTCCTGGGTCATATCCGCGAGGTCGCGGCCATCGTTCACGTGGTGAGATGCTTTGAAAACGACAACATCGTTCACGTCAACGGGAAGATAGACCCTCTTTCCGACATCGAAACCATAAACACGGAGCTCATACTCTCAGATATGGAGATCCTTGAAAAGAGAATCGCAAAGACCACGAAAAACCTCAAGGGCGACAAGAGCCTTCAGGCGGAGCTGGACATTTTAAAGCGGGTAAATGATTTCCTCGGCACCGGCAAGTCGGCAAGAGCCATGGACCTGACCGAAGAAGAGGCAGCCTTTGTGAAGACACTGGACCTTCTCTCGTTTAAGCCCGTAATCTACGCGGCAAACGTATCAGAGGACGAGGCGGCCGACGGCTCGGAAAACCCTTACATTAAATCCGTCCGTGAATTTGCGCAGGCGGAAGGCGCCGAGGTTGTCGTAATCTGCGCCGAAATAGAACAGGAAATTTCCGAGCTTGAAGACGAAGAAAAGGCCATGTTCCTGGAGGAGCTGGGCATTTCCGAATCGGGTCTCGACAAGCTCATCAAGGCATCGTACAGCCTTCTCGATCTCATCTCCTTCCTTACCGCCGGAGAAGATGAGGTTCGCGCCTGGACCATCAAAGACGGCACTAAAGCGCCTCAGGCAGCCGGAAAGATTCACACGGATTTTGAGCGCGGTTTTATCAGAGCCGAGACCATCGCCTACGATAAGCTCATGGAGTGCGGCGGAAAGCTTTCGGTGGCCAAAGAAAAAGGCTTCATCCGCTCAGAGGGAAAGGATTACGTCGTAAAAGACGGCGACGTTATGAACTTCCTCTTCAACGTATAGAAAATCAAAAGGGGAAAGGAAAGAAGATGACATTTGTTTCAAAGAACTTAAAGGGAATATTACTCTGTCTTTTAATTGCAGTGCCTTCCTGGTTTTTAGGGAAGGCATTTCCCGTCATCGGAGGCGCCGTAATCGCCATACTTGCGGGTATGGTGGTCACTCTGTTCTGGAAGGACAAGGCGGGCTTTACAGACGGAATTAAATTCACATCCAAAAAAATTCTTCAGTGGGCGGTAGTCCTCCTGGGCTTCGGTATGGATCTGGGTGTGGTGCTGGAAACGGGAAAGCAGTCCCTTCCCATTATCGTCTCAACCATCGCCACTTCTCTCATAGTGGCCTACGTTCTTCACAGGGCCATGAAGATTCCGGGGAACATTTCCGTCCTCGTGGGCGTCGGTTCATCCATATGCGGAGGCTCGGCCGTCGCCGCAACGGCGCCGGTCATAAAAGCTCACGACGACGAGGTGGCACAAGCCATTTCAATTATATTTTTCTTTAACGTGGTGGCGGCCATAGTGTTCCCGGCCTTCGGTAATGCCATAGGCTTTGATACTGCGTCGGGAGAAGCCTTTGGAATCTTTGCGGGAACCGCGGTAAACGACACTTCCTCCGTAACGGCCTGCGCTTCAACGTGGGACAGCATGTTCGGCCTCGGAAGCGCCACCCTCGACAAAGCCGTTACCGTAAAGCTCACAAGAACCCTTGCAATCATACCTATAACTTTAATCCTCGCCCTTTGGCGCACGAGAAAGGAAGATAAGGAAGACGGCGGCAGCGTAAGCATCAGGAGCATATTCCCTTTCTTTATCATCTACTTCATACTGGCCTCGGTTATAACCACCCTCGCAGTGAGCATTGGCGCGGACGTTTCCATTTTCAACCCGATCAAAGAGCTTTCAAAGTTTTTTATCGTCATGGCCATGGCTGCAATCGGCCTCAACACCGACCTGATAAAACTCGTAAAGACCGGTGGAAAGCCCCTTGTCATGGGACTTGCCTGCTGGGCGGGAATTACGGGCGTGAGCCTTCTCATGCAGCACCTTTTGGGAATATGGTAGGAACAAAATATGAACTATGGCCGGCAACCTCCATATCGGGGTTGCCGGCTTTTTCTTTGTCTTTTTATTACCGGCAGTTATTGACATACGTCAGAAATCATGATATATTATTGACGTACGTAAAATAACCCTTTAAAGAGGTGAATGCTATGGCAAGACCTGCTAAGAAACGGACTATTTTGTCCATGCCCGCAAGTGAAGGCTTTGTCCCTTTAGGAGCAGCCGATACGGGCCTTGAAGATGCGGTAAACCTGAACATGGAGGAATACGAGGCTATCCGGCTCATCGACTACCTGGGCATGAGCCACGACCAGTGCGCCGAGATGATGCACGTATCCCGCCCCACTATTTCGGGCATATACGCTTCCGCCAGGATGAAAATCGCAGATTCAATCGTAAACGAAAAGCCCCTCGTAATCTCCGGGGGCAACTATGAAATACACGAGAGCAGTCTTGCAACGGCGCATATTCAGTATGAAACGGAGGATAAGAAGATGAAGGTAGCTGTAACCTACGAAAACGGCCAGGTGTTCCAGCATTTCGGCCACTGTGAGAATTTCAAGATTTATACCGTTGAAGACGGAAAAATTACCGATGCCAACGTTGAGAACGCAGCCGGAAGCGGCCACGGAGCTCTTGCCGGATTCCTCAAGGATCTGGGCGTAGACACTCTCATCTGCGGAGGCATAGGAGCAGGCGCGCAGAACGCTCTTACAGATATGGGAATAAAATTTTACGGCGGCGTTACCGGTTCTGCCGATGAAGCCGTAGACGCGCTGATTAACGGCAGCCTTCAGTATAACGCCAACGTTATGTGCAGTCACCACGGCGAAGGCCATGGCGAGGGTCACAGCTGCGGACACCACGGTCACGGCGAAGGTCACGGCGAAGGTCACGGCTGCGGCGAGAACAAACACGGCTGCGCAGGCAGCGACGGCCATGGCGGCTGCGGACGGCAGTAATTGATTATAGGTCTATATGGCCGTGCTCAGAAGGCTCCTGCGGCGGCGCTCTTCTCGTGAGGGATTATAAGATTTTCAAAGATTTTTAAGAAGTCTTCGACAATGAAGCGGATTTTCCGTTAAGTTGCCGAAGACTTTTCGACTTTATTATAGAGAAAATGAAATCTGCCGAAAAACCCGGCGAGTCACATGGGTTTTCACCGTTTAAACTTCGGCAAACTCTGTAAAGGCCGCCTTAAAAGACGAAAAAGCTTCGGCAAAACCGCCGGAAACAGACGTCTTTGTCGAAGCCTCAGAAATCATTTGATAAACGGGTTCAGATGGTATGCCTAATGTGCCGCCTTACACCGGCATATCTGCTTTCAGAATCTCCGTCCAGTCACGTCTCATATGAAGAAAGCGCAGTTTCGGTAATATCGACTCTAAAATTCATGGTTCCGCTTTTTCTTTATCTCAGACATCGCATCAGAAACCGGTTGTGTTCTTCCCTCGCAGATATCATCCATACCCTCCTGAATCAGACTGTACAGTTCCAGTCTGCCGGCGAGTTTTTCATATGCTTCAATACTCATAGCTGTTGAACCGTACCGTTCTAAAATCCCTTCTGCTCATACACCGCGGAAAACTTTCTTCCTTCATATTCGAGGGTAACCTTAACGTAAGGGTCGTCGCCTCCGTCGTAGAATTCTATTTCTGCATCTGAGATTTTGTTAAAACCGTTCAGTCTGAGGCTTTCTTTGGCCATGGCTTCCGCTTTTGTTCTGTCGAATCGATACCTGCCGTATCCGTAGGCGTTTTCATCGTAGAAGAGCGCCGCCGTTGCCGCCGCTTCCTCCGCCAGATCCGTCAGAAGCCTTTTTTCACGAATTTCCGCGTTAAGCTCGGCATAAAGACTCATTACCGTCATGGCAAAGATAAGAATTGCCGTCACAACTATTACGTTTTTCATTCCCTACCGCCTGTCAGAATTAGCTTATCCTACCTGTCCGTATACTCGCTTGCCGCATACCTCTTCACCCTGTATTCGAACTCGGAATCCTCTTCATCCATTCCCCAGAAACCGATGTCCGCCACCAGGTCGGAAACGGTAACGCTTATCTCGTACATAACGAAGGAACCGCGTTCCTTTGGGATTCTGTCTCCGTCCACGAGAATATCGGCCGGTTCACAATCCAGAATTCCCGACAGCTCTTCCTTCAGGTCGTCTTCGTTTTCCTCGCTTACGCAGCCTTCCTGTCTGACGGTCTCCCTGAAGCTGTTAACGGCATTATCCACCGCCGCAAGCCGCAGAGCGGTGTTCTGGCTCTGCACGAACTGGAGCAGAACGGCCATGAGAAGCAGCGTACATCCTACGGCTGTAATCAGGTTCTTCATTTTCCGTCACCTCTAAACCCGTCTCCGCTTCAGCTTCCGTATATTTCTATAGCCTTTTCCATGGAGTCTGCACCGGCCGTTTTAAGACTTTCACCGTCACCTGCTATCATTCCGAAGATGATGACTCCAAGGATAACCGTTCCTATGATGATAACAATTTCCTTCATCTCACGCCTTCCGCCCCTATCCGCCTATACGCATTGAATCTATACTGCTGACGCCCTGCTCAACTATGCTCTTTGCAGCTCCCTGAAGTGTCGCGTCTCCCTCTCCGAGCACCATCGTATTTACTATGATAACTCCCAGCAGTATCGTTCCGATTATTATTATCAAATTCTTCATCTCGCATCCTCCCGCCTGAGTCTGCCGCTAAAAAACGCTCTGCAGCATTTCCATCGCGTTTATAAATATGACTACTCTTACGAAGTTAAACAAAACGGCAAAGACCGACGCCGTGGCTATGGCAGTGATTATTATATTCTTTGTCTCCGCCCTGCGCATGGCCTCCGTCGTCCGCTCCTCTTCCATGGATTTTTCAAAGGCTTCCATGTAACCGGCCAGTTCCGCCGGATTTATCTGATCCAGCTTGGAGAGAATCATTGAAAAGTTCCTCGCCGTCCTCGTAGGTACTCTTTCCTGAAGCACCTTAACGGCTTCCTCACAGCTTCCGGTTCTGTAGCCCGACAAAATCCTGCCGTAAACGTCTCTCATAAAGGTACTGCTCTTCATAAGCTCTTCGATAATGAAATCCGCCGACATAGGTCTTGACCTGTACACTACCGAAAGATTTTTAAGCATGATACAGCCGGAAAGTATGTCCTTTTCGTAGCCTTTTGAATATATCCTGCCTCTTATACCTGCCGCCTGCCTTTTTACAGCCTTGTAAAGTCTGCTGTTTTTTATAAAGTCTCCGTCGCCTGCAAAGTCAGGCAGAATCCTTCTCATATGTCCATCTTCTCTCCCTTGAAAAACTTCTCCGCCAGAAGTCCCGCCGAATAGATCATCGCTATGACCGCAAAAAGTCTGAACCCTGCCGGTGTGAAAAACTGCGATCTGAAGAATTCATCCAGCGTGAAATCAAAGAACCTGCATGCTCCTATTACGGTGAAAACGTAACATACCGGCACCAGATATTTCAGCATCATGGCGGCTTCTCCGTTTTCCCGCTTCTTATATTCATCGACTTCCCGGCTTTTTGTCATGGCTCTCGACAGATCACCCAGCCCTTCATCAACCTTTATTCCTCTGTACATGGCAAAATATATATTTGCCGACAGGACGTTTCCCCACGTGGTTCCGACGGCGTACCTGAAGGCGTCAAGGCACCGGGAAAAATCCTCCTCGGCCGCCGAAAGCTGAAGCTGCTTGGCAAGATCAGTTATAAGGGAGCGTGAAAGCGGGGCGTTCTCCAGCGTCACAGCCGTAACGGCTATAGCTTCTCCCATGTTGTAGCTGCATATTTTGTAATTGTTATACAGCTCGTGAATCAGCACGTCCCCTTCCTTGGACCGCAGACTTCTCTTCTGTTGAAGAACCGCATAGCACAATATGTAAGGAAATACGGCCGAAAAGACGCCGAAGGTCATCGCCGTTGAAAAATCCGAGGCCATTGCCGCAGCGGAGAATACGCCCAGGAAGATGAGAATGCATACTGCTATGAACGTCTTCGGATCCTGAAAGAATCTGCTCCACCCCGAAGCCTTTAGAAGTCTGTCTATATGATAGAGCGCGCCGTCATATTCCTCGGATTCAGTTTTCCCGTCCTTCCTCAGGTTCCTCCTTATGACAAATTTGCATCTTGCAGTTCTTATTATCCCTTCGATGCTGTCGTATCCGAAGGCAAAAGCCCCTGACATGAGGGCCCCGTAAAGAAAAAGCTCTGTCTTCATATTCTGTCACTCCCTCTTTGGTAATATGCGGGCTTCATGGTCCACTCATCTATAGTCCTGCCCCTAGAAAGGGCCGAAAGGATTTCAAGGATTTTGTCTGCGGAAGTGGATATCTCGGCGGTCTTTTCCCTTTTGACCCTGTCCATATGACAGTTCCATGTCCACTTCCCGCCGTCGAAATCATACCTGCAGATGTACGTGGCCCTTACTTCATCGGACACGGGATCGTACGCCAGTTCCAGAATCCCTTTTAGGATTTTTTTCGCCCTGTTTTCGGGATTCTGGCAGAACTCGAATATGTAGTCGAAATTTCTATATACCTGGGCGATATGTTCTCTCAGGCTTCCGCCGTAGGCATCGACAATCTTTGAAGCCATCTTATACGGTACGTTTATACCGCTGCTGTCGTGAACTGTCACCTTACTCCTCATGGTTCCCGTCGACGTTATGTCGAGAGCCAGGCTGAATGCGGCGGCGTCTCTCATCTCCTCCAGAATCACATAGTCGTTATCGCCTCTGAGAAGCGCTTTGCTCATTTCCTTCAGCTCGTCACCGTCCGCAATGAGCTGCATTATGGGCGCATCAGGCATTATCTCGTGCCACGGCGTCTCCGGATCCGTGGCTATGACAAGGCCTTCAAGCTCCGGATCTTCGTGACTCTGCCACACCCTGAGAAAGGTGGTCTTTCCGGATCTTACCTGTCCGCTGCACATAATGTTAAAGCCCGCTTCTATCATTGCAAGAAAGAGCGGAATTGCAGCTTCCGGAATGGTGCCTTTTTCCGCTAGCTCCCCGAATGTGTAGTTTTCCAGCACGTACTTTCTGAAGACCATGATTTCCTGATTCTCCTTCGTCCTGTGTCCCGAATAAATGGTGATCCTTATCCCGTTATGGAGGTACAGCTCGTGGAACCCGTACTCCAGACGTTCCGCAGGAGTCGAAAGGAGCAGAGCTCTTTTCAGCTGGTCCCGCCTTCTGGCATCTATACGCTGCGGCTGAAGACGGCACTTTCCGTCTATGAAATAGTATAGTCTGTCGCCTATCAGCTTAGCCGAAGACGATGCCGCCAGTTCCTCGTTCATATCGTAAGCCCAACCGGCAAGGCCGGAAAGCCCGTAAAGCTCCGCGAATACTGCTTCGGGAAGACTGGGAAACCATGGCGGATACCAGGAGTCCGCCACTTTTCTTTCGAGAAGTACGGCGCGGATTTTTTCCTTATAAAACGCCGTCTCCTCCTCTGCTCCCATTATGGCTCTTTTCTCTCTTTCCAGCCTCTTCCTTTTAACTTCGTCGTCGGTATCGTCCCACTCTCCGTCAAATACTTCCTTCACAAGCCTGCACACATACTCAAACTGCTTCTCCTTTTCGCCCGAAGCCGGGTTCTTTTCGTCTCCCGGTTCTCTTTCTTGATTGCAGGCTTTCTCAGATTCTATCCTGCTTAAATACTCTTCTAAGGAGAAGTTTCGCTCTTCTCTCCGGCTGCTTATGTTCTCCAATAGCCTGCACCAGCCTCTCTATTTCCTTTCTGTAGCTTTTCACATCCATAAGCGTTGCGCCCTGAACCTCAGCATACCTGCCCCACTCACATTCAGATATTTTTCCTACGGCTCTTGCTCCCGTAAGCCTCTCTATTTCTTCGACCGTATACAGTCCGGGGTTCTTCACGTATCTGTTTACGAGGATTTCACCTTTGACGCCGAGGGCAGATACGACGTGAGCATTTAGATAAATGAATCTGTCTATGGTTTTCTGCTGCTGAGTCAGAACGAATATCCTCCTGTCACAGGCGTTGAGAGCAGAAACCGCAAGTCCGGAGTTAAAATCATCTCCGGCGTCTATTACAATGCGGTCATACCTCTCACCCAGAGCCGCCAGTATCCTCTCTGTGGAATCTGCCGGAAACGTTCTCACCGCAAAAGGGTTTCTCACGGAACCTATGTACGAAAGATTCCCCTCCTTCACGATTACGTTTCTCATCTCCTCCGGCTTCAGGGTATCGCTTATTATATCGGCTTTAAGATCGTCCAGTGACCTTACCGTGTCAAATTTCCCGACGTAATCGTTCCCGTACTTTCCCGACGCCGAAATCAGCAGAGTCTCCTCTCCCCTTTCCGCATACGCGTCGGCGACGGACCTTGCCGTCATCGTCACCCCCACCTGCCCGGCGCTTCCGAAAAATCCAATTACCTCTCTCATCCCTTCACCAGAATCAACTTTCCGCCGCCTTTGACCGCCTCGCCTATGGCCTCAACCTGCCTGCTCTCCGCGATTACATCTGCGCCTCTGCCTTCCTCGTAGCCGGAGGCCGCATATACGGAAGTCACCAGCACGTCCTGTGAATAAATGCAGACCCTGTTCCCTCTTTCAAGGTCCGCAGGTACGCTTTCTATCCAGCCTGCGGCAAGGTTCATGCGGAATCTCCCCTTTTCCAGATTTCCGCTCAGAACCGGGTCTCTGAAGTATTCCCTGAATAACGGCGTCCCTCCATGAACAAATTGTGCAGTCTCCATTCCTATAAGCTTCTTAACATCGTCCCTGCTGAGAAAATCAAGACCGCCTCTTTCAAATCTTTCGTAGGTAATCATCGATTCATCTACAAGGGTTCCGGCCCGGGCGTCCTCTTTCAGAACCGGCGCCTCTTCGTACATAAGGGCATCTTTTCCCCATCTCTCCCAGCTTACTATGAGAGCAGCCGCAAGCAGAATCACCGTGATTCCTATTATTTTTCTTCTCCTCGCCAAGGTCTAAGGTGCCTCCTTTCTGTGAAGGAACCAGTAGCCCACCCTGTCATCTAAAACTATGCTGTTCGATGCCTCCGCAGTAACGCCTCCCGCTTTCGCGGTAAATCTTACGGTCAGGCTGTCCATATCCATGGCTCCCGGAATATCCTTCATGAAAACTTCCGCCTTTTTAACTCTTCCATTTCCCAAAAGCTTTTTCCTGTATCCGGTTTCCATAAATTCTGCGACAACCGTCGCATTATCCGCTCCTTCCACTTCCGCGGTCAGAACCAGCACCTCTCTCGGCCAGAAAACATTTTCTCCCCGGGCAGCGAGTCCCCGCTCCGAGGCGTAGGCGTTATACCTCTCCCTGTTTCTGTTCCAGTCCGGAGTATGCTCTATACGTCCCCTTATGCTGAGATTTATCTCATCCCCTGCGGGTTTTCCTTCTTCGGCAGGACTTCCCTTTTCTCCGTCAGACTTGCTGCCACCGGTAAATACGACTTCCTGCCTCTCTTTATCATAAATGCCGCCAATCTCGTCATACCTGTACGTTTCCTGACTTTTATCGCCGGGCATGATTCCGTCACCAAGCTTTTTCATCTGTTCCGCCCCGTCCGTTATGATATCGCTCACGCTTCCATGGTCGAAATCCACAAGATGACTTATGGCATACGCTCTTCCCGAATCACCTGTCATCAGAACGACCATTATTATAGCTGCCAGAAGGAACACCGCAATCGTTCCTCTGCACGTTCTCATGCCTTCACCCCCTCTCTTCAGACTTAGCACTGTATCACATTGCAGCCGGAGATCTTCCACTGTCCGTCCACCTTTTCCAGCCCCATGAACATCAGAAGGGTAAATTCCTCGCCTTCTCCCACTCCGTTCAGGTCGACAAATCCCGCTGCCGTCTCACCGTATCTGCATCTGCACGAAACAGCCGCCTGCGCTTCAGTTTCCGAAACCGATATGGTTTCCGCATTTTCCACCTCTATCAGGTTCTGTACCAGTTCGTTCTCCCTGTAGTGAGCTGCTGTTTTCTCCGGATCTCCCGTCTTCTCCAGCGTGGCCCTGTATTCTGCGGTCAGAAGTTCATATCCCTCTCTTCCATCGCTTACCAGATAGCTCCTTTCGCACACCTGCTCCGCAAAATCAGTACATACTTCGAGGACTTCGTCCCTCGGTCCAGGGGCCCTTTCCGAATACCCTAAAATCTCCTCTTCCATGTAGCTTTCCTCTTCCTCTTCCGGACGATCCTGGTTGAGCGACGCATCCTTAAGACCCGTAAAACTTACAACCGCACCGATACACACTGCGGATGCAAGCCCGACGCCTGCTCCCGCAATTATTCTTTTTTTCATTTTCTGATTCATGGCCTCTCCTTACAGTATCGAAAGGTTTACCGCAACGTCGTAGAGAAATCTCTGCTTCCAGATTCTCCACACCTTGTTAGGGAACGTTTTTCCGGGATTTTTCATTATGATATTGCTCAGGACATAAGATCTGTAACCGTCCGGTATGTGAGATATTGCCGTATGGATTCCTCTCACCCGTTCCTCCAGCATGGCTTTTTCCATGGCGGTGTTTTCCGTCGGTGTTCTTACTATGCCGTAGGAAATACCTGTCTCTTTCACCAGGCTTCCGCTTCTTTCCATAGCGTCTCTGGTATCGGACAGTTCCTTTATCCTCGCTTCCATTCTCTCAAGGTCTCTTACCGCCCAGAGGCTCTGGTAGTACACTGCATCGGGCAGTACGTATTTTTTAAATCTTGTCTGCTGCCATTCTCTCATCGTTCATTCTCCTCCCTCCTGAGATTGTTACTCATATTTACTACAGACCCGGCGAGGAGTCAATACATTTTACTGAAGTTTTGGTATTTTTTGGATTTTAGCGGGTTTTTGCCTACCGATTTTCGGCAAAATCTGCGACTTTTGCTTCAAATACCAAAATTTATCCGAAAGCGCCAGCCGTCCCGTTCCCCTCTGACAACACGCAAAAAAAGACATCCCCGAAACTTCAAAATGTCGTTTCGGGAATGCCCGGTAATGATGTATGAGTTAGAATGTCTTAGCTTTCTTTTCCTCCTGCCTCTTCTCCCAGAGCCTGTCGGCCTCCGGAGCCCAGTTCGCGGCGTACTCCTCGCACTTTCCGCACAGATGCTCCGCGCTTTCAGGAGACTGCATGTCGGTTGAATGAGCGCCGGACTTTTCGACCATCATCTGCAGCATCTCAGGGTTTTCCAGCATAGGACAAGGTCTCAGATGGTTGCAGTTAAACGGCTGATTGTCGTGATATGCCATAAACAGAGGCGACTGGAAGGCCTCCAGCAGACTCTTATCTCTGATGTTGGAATCGGAGTAGTGAATGAAGGCGCAAGGCTCAATATCGCCGTTGGCGTTGATATGAAGGTAATTCCTTCCGCCCGCTATGCAGCCGTGAACGAACTCGCCGTCGTTCTGAAAATCTATGGTGAATATAGGCTTTGTCTTCCTGTACTCCCTTACCTTTTCGTACATCTTCCTCCTCTGCTCAGGATTTGGAAGAAGCTCCACCGCCGCGTCATTTCCCACAGGCATGTAGTGGAAGAACCACGCGAACTTTGCCCCGCACTCCACCAGATGATCTATGAATTCCTCAGAACTTATTGAGTCAAGATTCTTCGACGTGTAGCAGCAGGAAACGCCGAAAGGAAGTCGGTGTTCCTTGAGAATCTTCATGGCCCTCATTACGGCCTGATATGTACCCTGTCCCCTTCTGAAATCCGTGGCCTCCTCAAAGCCTTCAACGCTGATTGCCGGAATGAAATTCTTCACCTCCAGCATGTCCTCAGCGAACCTGTCGTCTATGAGAGTCGCGTTGGTGAATGCAAGGAACTGACAGTCGTTGTGCTCCCTGCAGAGTCTGATGATGTCGTTCTTTCTGACAAGCGGTTCTCCCCCTGAGAACAGGAACATATACGTACCCATTTCCTTTGCCTGGCTTATAATATCGCTGAGCTCGTCGTAGGTCAGGTTCAGCCTGTTGCCGTATTCCGCCGCCCAGCAGCCCGTGCATTTAAGATTGCACGCCGAGGTCGGGTCCAAAAGTATGGCCCACGGAATGTTGCAGCCGTATTTCTTCCTGTACTCATCCTGTCTCTGCCAGCCCACAAGACTTGCGTTCAGGAAGAAGTTTTCGAACACCTTCTTTATAACGTCGTTATCCACGTCGCGGAAGACGTTCATTATGAGCCTGTGCATGCTGCTGTCTTTGTCCTCCAGAACCTTTCTCACCATGGCTCGCTGAGAAGGAAAGCTGTCAGGGCCGTCTCCCGCCAGAGCATCCACCCAGTCCATCAGCTTAAGCATGTTATTTTCAGGATTCTTTTCTATGTATCCCATCGCCGTCCGGAGGGCAGCCTTTTTCATCTGCATCGAAATATCCATAATATACACCTCCCTTACTTAATACCGTATCACCTGCCTCCGTGCTCCTACAATAAACAAAACCCCCGCCGTGATAAAGTTCTTATCACAACGGAGATTTTGATAAAATAATCTCATTATTCCTACTTTTTCAGTTTTCTTATAGATGCCAGCACCTGGCCCTCTATCATGGCTCCAAGCCTTCCGCTCATTTCCTCCGGACTCTCCCTGAATCCGTCCTTCATCCAGTCCGCGGTCACTCCCACTATGGCGTACATGTAGAATCTGGCCACGTAGTGCCTGTTCTCCGCCGAAATGTCGATGCCTTCGGAAAGTTGATTCACTCTGTCAAGAACCAGCTCGTAGACTATCTCGAATATATACTTTTCCAGATAGTCTCTGTGAAAGGAGTCGTAGACGTTGCGGACAAACTTCCTGTTTTCGTATATAATCCGGCAAAGGCTGAGAAATCCGGCCTGCCACGATTCGTATTTTGACTTGTCTCCGTATACCTTCTTAACGTCCTCCCGGCATATCCATTCTATCAGGTCGTATATATCCTGAAAGTGGTAGTAGAAGGTCATGCGGCTTATTCCGCACTCCTCCGCGATGTCGCCTATGGTTATCTTTCCCATAGGCTTGCTCTCCATGATTCTGACAAAGGCTTCAGCTATGGCTCTTTTGGTTATCTGCGACATAACACCGGCCTTACACTTCCTGCAGAAGTCTCAGCACATCGGAGAATATACCGTAGGCTGTCTGCTCTATCTCAGGATTGTGCTCCACGATGGAGATGGTTCCCATCAGATCCGTCGTAAGGGACACCAGCGAGGTGGTTCCCCTTACGCAGGCCAGCATGCTTCCCGCCGGAACCTCCTCCGGAGCCACTTCAGCCGTGACCTCGCCGTCCGGGCCCACTTTGCCCCGGCAAACCAGTCTTATCACCATGCCCCTGCTTTCAGCGTTCTTCACGTCCTCTGCGGTGATGTTTTCTATTCCCGTCCTGTCCACGTCGTCAGGGGTAATGTCCGCATCGGCCAGAACGTTAAGCAGAGCCGTCAGCTTTGCGGCGGCGTCGTAGCCCTCTATATCCATGGCGGAATCGGCTTCGATAAAGCCCCGCTTTCTTCCGTTTTCAATTATGGTGTCGTAAGGCACCCCGTCTGCCATCTCGTCCAGAATGTAGTTGGTGGTGCTGTTGAGTATTCCCGATATTTCAGTGATCCTGCACAGATTCAGAGTCTTTTCGGCAAGGTTGAAAATCGGCGTGCCGTCCATTACCGTAGTCTCATAGTAGAACTTGAGGCCTTTTTTGTCCGCAATGTCCTTAAGCTTCTTATGAGCCCACGCTACCGGACCCTTGTTGGCCGAAACCACGTGCTTTCCTGCGGCAAAGGCTTCGAGAATGTGGTTTATGGCAGGCTGTCCGCTCATTATATTAAGAGGAGTCAGCTCCAGGACCGCGTCGCAGCACGGCGACGAAATCACGTCAAAGGCCGTCTTGTCGCAGTACCCCGGAAAGTCCGGACTGAAGACTCCGTCCTCCCTAAGCATTCTCCTCGCTTCGGCCGTATCTATTCCGTCAGGGTTTACTATGCTTCCCCTGGACCCTGTCACTATGGCCGTAATAATTACGTTTCTTCCATATGTGGATCTTATTTCATCCCTCTTCTCCTCCAGAAGCGCGGCAAAGGCCTGTCCGGCGTTGCCGAATCCCAAAAGGGCAAGTCTGAAGTCTAATCCGAAATCCTGCATTTTATTAACCCTCCTTGTATTTCCGTTCGTCTGTCAATCTCCTAAAAGCGCTCTGATTCTCTGATTCAGCATCTCGATGGCGACGGTGTTGTATCCTCCCTCCGGAATAATTATGTCCGCATTTTTCTTGCTCGGCTCCACGAACTGCTCGTGCATGAGCTTTACCGTGGTGAGATACTGGTTTATCACCGATTCAAGGGTTCTTCCCCTTTCCTTGACGTCCCTGAGTATTCTCCTTATGATTCTCACGTCGGCGTCGGTATCCACGAAAACCTTTATGTCGAACATGTCCAGAAGCTCAACGTTCTCGAAGATAAGTATTCCCTCCACGATTATCACCTTTGAAGGAACTACCGTGACCGTCTCCTTTCTCCTGTTGTGGACGGAGAAATCGTAGGACGGTCTCTCAACGAACTCTCCCCTCTTAAGGGCTTTGATGTGCTCTACCATAAGGTCCGTGTCAAAGGCGTCGGGATGGTCGTAGTTAAGTTTCGTCCTCTCCTCGTACGTCAGATCATCGTGGGCCTTGTAGTAGTAATCGTGGCTCAAAATGGTCACGGCGTCGTTGAACTGCTCTTTTATCTTCTTTATTATGGTGCTCTTTCCCGAACCCGTACCCCCTGCAATTCCGATTACAATAGGATAATCCATTCTATCTGTCCTCCTCCGTAACTGCAGATCCAAGGTTTACGGTAGCCTTGGCAAGCTCCTGAACGATGTTGTTTATCTTTATCATCTTGTCCTCTGAGATGTTGCTTCCCATGGCCAGATCCGCATTGTAAAGGATGTGCTCTATCTCTTCGTGAATATCCGAAATCTTGTTTCTCACTTCCTGTATCTCCTCGTACTCGGCCTCCCGCTTTTCAGCGCTTTCCATATTGAGAATCTCAGCCGTGTTAAGGTCTAATTCAAACTCGGAGTTTCCGGTTACGACTACAGGATTGTATCCCAGCTTTTCCTCCAGAAGCTTAGCAAAGGAAACCTTTGCGTCGTGCTCGCCGTGAACGAGGAAAATCTGCTTCGGCTTCTGCCTGAAAGCTGCTGCCCAGGCAAAGAGCGCGTTTCTGTCCGCGTGACCCGAAAATCCCTCCAGGTTATATATCTCGGCGTTAACCTGAATCTCCTCGCCAAAGAGAGTAATCTCCTTTGCTCCGTTTATGAGGGCTCTTCCGAGGGTTCCTTCTGCCTGATATCCTACGAATATGACGCTGTTTCTGCTGTCCCAGAGATTGTGCTTCAGATGATGTCTTATTCTGCCGGCTTCGCACATGCCGCTGGCTGAAATTATAACCTTAGGCTCCTTGTTCATATTTAGAGCCTGAGACTCTGCGGTGCTTCTGGTGAACCTGAGATTTTTAAAGTCCAGAGGATTATCCCCTTTAAGGATGTACTCCTTCGTCTCCTCATCAAAGACCTGGGCGTTCTTCCTGAACACTTCCGTAGCGGTAGTCGCCATAGGGCTGTCCACGTACACCATTACCTTGTCAAGGTCTTTCCTGTACTCCGAATGCTCGTCATAGAACTTGTTGAACTCGAATATGAGCTCCTGCGTTCTTCCTACGGCAAAGGACGGAATCACGACGGTTCCTCCCCGCTTTATGGTCTTAAGGACTATGTCCAGAAGCTGCTCTATGCTGGTGGAGTTAGCCGGATGAACCCTGTCTCCGTATGTGGTTTCCATTATGACGTAATCAGCTTTCTTTATATACGTCGGATCTCTCAGTATAGGTCTGTCCGTCATGCCAAGGTCTCCGGAAAAGACTATCTTGGATTCTCCGTCCCCTTCCTTTACCCAGAGCTCTATGATGGCGGATCCCAGAATATGTCCTGCGTCGTTAAAGACGATTCTCATGTCGTCGTTAAGATTTATGAGCTGGTCGTAGAGAACAGGCTGAACGAGTTCCAGAGTCTTTACGGAATCCTCATAGGTGTAGAGAGGCTCCACCTTCTTTCTTCCCGATCTTTCTGCCTTTCTGTTCTGCCACTCAGCGTCCTTTTCGTGAATGTAGCCGCTGTCTTTCAGCATTACGTCAAGGAGATCCGCCGTAGCGTCGGTGCAGTATATCTTTCCGCGAAAACCTCTCTTCATGAGAAGAGGAAGCCTTCCGCAGTGGTCGATATGGGCGTGGCTTAAGACCACGCATTCAATTTCCGATGGTTCAAAAGGAAACGGCTCGTAATTCATGGCCTCCTGAGCCTTTCCCCCCTGAAACTGACCGCAGTCCAAAAGTATCTTATGATCTCCGCTGGTCAGAAGATGGCACGATCCCGTAACTCCCGTGGAAGCTCCACAAAACTCGATTTTCATAGCTGTCTCCTTCCTTAAGGTCTAAAGCTTTATGTTCCAGAGTCCGGCTTCACCGGTGGACACGATGTCCGCTCCGGCGGCAAGAGCCGCTCTCACCTCTTCTTCGGTTTCAATGAGACCACCTGCGATTATAGGCAGATTGGTCTTTTCACCGAACTCCCTGATTTTCTTCGTGACAATACCGGGCATAATCTCTATTATGTCCGGTTTTGCGATATTTATCGATTCCAAAGATGTTCCGAGGGAATGGGAATCCACCAGAAAGAATCTCTGAACGGCAATCATGTTAAGCTCCTTGGCCATCTTCACGATTCCCGTTCTGGTGGTCAGAACCCCATCTACCCCCTGCTTTGCGAGGAACTCGAGCCCCGCTCTGTCCTTTCCTATACCTTCTGCGAAATCCACGTGAATAAAAGCTTTCTTTCCGAAGCTGTGAATCTCCTTAACCGACTGATTCACCGTCATAATGCTGGAATGAAGCAGAAATACGATGTCAACGTCTGATTTCAGCGCCGTGCTGAAGTCTCTTTCCGTCCTGATTGCAGCCGCTATAGGCTTTCCTGTAAATTCCTTTACCATTGTCATCCTCTCTCTCCCGGTAAAAATATTCTGCCTATATTATACCACTTTATGGACGACTTTTGCACACTTTGATGGTTTTTTCACATTTCTATTTCAGCTTCGACGCCACGTAATCGCCAAACTCCGCAGCCTTTGCGCCGTCGGAAGTTCCCGTAACGACCACTTTCTTTTCCTCTTCAAGGCATATGGCAAGAGCTTCAGCCAGCCTGTCCGCCTTATCAGAAAATCCTACGTGCCTTAACATCATCTCGCAGGCCTTAAGTATACTGGCCGGATTCGCGTATTCGGCAAGTCCTTCCTCCACCATTCTCGGTGCGGAGCCGTGGATAGCTTCGAACATGGCGTACCTGTCTCCGATGTTGGCGCTTCCCGCCGTTCCCACGCCGCCCTGAATCTCAGCGGCCTCATCGGTCAATATGTCCCCGTAGAGGTTAGGCATGAGGAAAACCTGAAAATCACGTCTTACCGCCGGGTTCACAAGGTTTGCGGTCATAATGTCTATATACCAGTCGTCCGCCTCAATGCCCGGGTAATCGGCCGCCACCTCATGGCAGATCCGGGAGAAGCTGCCGTCGGTTTTCTTCATTATGTTGGCCTTGGTGACTATGGCCACTTTAGTCTTTCCTGCGGCCTTTGCATAATCAAAAGCTGCTCTTGCAATTCTGCGGGTTCCGGCGTCCGTAGTCACCTTGAAGTCCATGGAAAGTCTGCCCGGAATTTCGATTCCCCGGCTTCCCAGCACGTACTCCCCTTCGGTATTTTCCCGGAAAAACATCCAGTCTATTCCTTCCCCGGGAACCTGAACCGGCCTCACATTGGCGTAAAGATCAAGCTCTCTCCTCAGGGTCACATTTGCGCTCTCAAGAGTTCCGCCCTTAGGTGTGGTGGTGGGACCCTTAAGAAGGACGTCGCATTTTTTAATCTCGCTCAGAACTTCCGCAGGAACCGCTTCACCCTTCGCCATACGGTTTTCTATGGTGAGTCCTTCGATTTCCTTAAGCTCTGCTTTCCCCGATGCCAGCTCATCTTTAAGCAGCGTCTTTAAAACCTTCACGGCCTCTGCCATGATAACAGGGCCTATTCCGTCTCCTGATGCGATTCCTATGGTTACCTGCTCTTTCTTTACTGCGCCGTCTGCGCCGTTTTCTTCGCGGCTCCCGGCGGCTGCAGCCATTTTGTCCTGTCTTTTTATCTGCTCTTCCAAAAGAGCTCTGAAGGCGCTTACCGCCTCGTCTATATACTTTCTTTCGTCCATCCTATTCCTCCGAAGCCACGTATTTCAGAAGTCCTCCAGCTTTGAGTATGGCCTTCTGTCTTTCGGTAAACTCTCCCTTAAGGTCAAAGGTCTTTCCTTTAGTTATATCGTTCAGTCTGAATGCGCCCGAATCAAGGCTTTCATATATTCCTGTGATTTTAAGGGTATCTCCCTGTTCGATTAAGTCGTAATCTCCGGCCTCCGCCAGCGTCAAAGGCAGAATACCTGCGTTTATAAGGTTGGCGGCATGTATTCTCGCAAAGCTCTTTGCTATTACCACCCTCACTCCCAGATAGAGTGGAACCAGCGCCGCGTGTTCTCTTGACGAGCCCTGTCCGTAGTTGGAGCCGCCCAGGACTATGCTGCGGCCTGCCGCCTTTGCGCGATCCGGGAATGTCTCATCGCACACACCGAAGCAGTACTGAGACAGGTGAGGTATATTCGACCTGTACGGAAGGATTTTAGAGCCGGCCGGCATTATGTGATCCGTCGTGATGTTGTCTCCCACCTTCAACACCAGCTCGGCTTTAAACTCGTCAGGCAGAGGATCGCCGTCAGGGAAAGGCTTTATATTCGGGCCTCTCTGAATCTCCACTTCGGCCGCCTTCTCCGGCGGCAGCGGCGGTTCTATGGCGGAATCGTCTATTTTGAAGGTTTCCGGCATCTGCACCTTTATCTCGTCGCCTAAGGTCATCGGATTCGTTATATATCCCGTCAGGGCGGAAGCCGCCGCGGTTTCAGGGGATACCAGATACACCTGTCCGTCCGCCGTTCCCGACCTTCCTTCAAAATTCCTGTTAAAGGTTCGTAAAGATACGCCTCCTGAATTAGGGGAAAAGCCCATACCTATGCACGGCCCGCATGCGCACTCGAGGACTCTTGCTCCGGCAGCCAGGATATCGGAAAGAGCTCCGCAGTCCGCAAGCATGGTAAGAACCTGCTTTGACCCCGGTGAAACGGAAAGGCTCACATCTGGATTTACCACCTTCCCCTTCAGGATTTCCGCCACTTTAAGCATGTCGTAGAGGGAGGAATTGGTGCAGGAACCTATGCATACCTGATCCACCTTCACGTCCTTAAGCTCCGAAACTTTTTTCACGTTGTCTGGGCTGTGTGGACACGCTATCATCGGCTCCAGCTCCGAAAGGTCTATCTCTATTATCTTATCGTAAACGGCGTCATCGTCGCTCTTAAGCTCCGTCCACGCCTCTTCTCTTCCTTCAGCCTTAAGGAACTCCCTCGTCACCTCGTCCGACGGGAAGATGGACGTGGTCGCTCCGGTCTCCGTACCCATGTTGGTGATGGTGGCTCTCTCCGGCACCGACAAAGTCTTCACGCCTTCGCCGCCCCACTCGATGATTGCCCCTACGCCGCCTTTGACGGAAATCCGTCTCAAAAGTTCAAGGCTAACATCCTTTGCGGTAGCGAAAGGTCTCAGTCTGCCCGTAAGCTCCACCCTGTACATCTTAGGCATGGTGATGTGATAGGCTCCGCCTCCCATGGCGACGGCAACGTCCTGGCCCCCCGCTCCCATGGCCAGCATTCCTATTCCTCCTCCCGTAGGGGTATGGCTGTCGGAGCCGATGAGGGTCTTTCCCGGCCTTCCGAACCTTTCTAGGTGAACCTGATGGCATATGCCGTTTCCCGGCCTTGAGAAGTAAAGTCCGTAGCGGGCAGCCATGGAGCGTATGAACCTGTGGTCGTCCGCATTCATAAATCCCGACTGGAGCGTGTTATGGTCGATGTACGCCACAGAAAGCTCCGTCTTCACTCTCGGAATTCCCATGGTCTCAAACTCCAGATATGCCATGGTTCCCGTGGCGTCCTGTGTAAGGGTCTGATCTATTTTGAGGGCTATTTCCTCCCCGGTTTTCATCTCTCCGGATACGAGGTGAGCCTTTATTATCTTTTCGGCTATGGTAAGTCCCATTTATTTAACCTCCGTGCTTTCTTCTCTGCGTGTTACTTCCACTATGCTGTTATATGCGTGCTCCAGATGGATGAGGATAAGGGTGTCCACCTTGTCTCCGTCCCCCTCCTTTATAGCCTCGTATATGGCCTTGTGCTCTGCCACCGAATCCATTATCCTGTGTTCAAGCTCCAGAGACGCCCGTCTGAATTTCATCAGCTTATGGTGAAGGGGTGAAAGGATTCCCTCCATTACCGAGCTTCCACACTCTTTGTATATTACATCGTGAAACTCCGTGTCCAGGTCGCGCACTTTGTATGCGTCTTCCTTCCGGGCGTAAAACTCCTGCCTCTCCACGATGTCCTTAAGCTCCTCAAGGCCCTTTTCCGTGATATTCTCGCAGGCTCTTCTGGTAGCCAGGACTTCTATTCTCCTCTTCACCTCAAAAGCGTCATCCACGTCTTTATCGGAGATTCCCAGCACCACATTTCCCGTAGGCGTTTCCTTTATGAGCCTTTCGAAGACCAGTCTGCTCAGGGCCTCTCTTATAGGAGTTCTGCTCACTCCCATTTCCGCTGAAAGCTTCTTTTCTGTCAGCACTTCACCTTTTGGCAGAGCGCCGCTCAAAATCTTAAGCTCCAGTTCATCGTAAACCTGATTCGCCAGGGACACGTTCTTATACTCTATCATTTTCTCAGCTCCTTAATTTTATCCTCCAGCTCTCTGTTCGAAAGGCATGTGGTTCTGCCGCCGGAGTACATCTCGTCCACCCATTCCTTGAGCTTTACTACGATTTCGCTGTCCTTATCCACCATGTCGCTTCCCGTAAGGCCGTAGTGATCGTTTATCCAGTACGCTATTCCCGCAAGGCCGCTGGTGTTGGAAATTGCCACTCCCGGCGCTCTTCCCAGTATTTTTCTGGTGTTGAAGATGTTGTAGATTTCTTCGTCCTTCATAAGGCCGTCCGCGTGGATTCCGGCTTTTGTCACATTGAAGCTGTCTCCCACAAAAGGCGTCATAGGAGGAATGTCGTATCCCATTTCATCTCTGAAATACCTTGCAATCTCCGTTATGGCCGTCGGGTCCATTCCGTCAAGAGAGCCCCTCAGAGATGCATATTCGAAAACCATGGCCTCAAGAGGCACGTTTCCCGTTCTCTCTCCTATTCCGAGAAGGGAGCAGTTTACCGCCGACGCTCCGTAAAGCCATGCGGTAGACGCATTTGCTACGGCTTTGTAGAAGTCGTTATGTCCGTGCCACTCCAGCATCTCGCTTGGAACGCCTGAATAGTGCTGAAGTCCGTACATGATTCCCGCCACGCTCCTCGGAAGAGCCGCCTCGGTGTAAGGCACTCCGTAGCCCATGGTGTCGCAGGCTCTTATCTTTACCGGAATTCCCGCTTCCTTTGACAGGTTCATTATCTCGTTTACGAACGGTACGACGAATCCGTAAAAGTCCGCTCTCGTTATATCCTCCAGGTGGCACCTTGGAACCACTCCCGCCTCAAAGGCATCTCTTATGGTCTCCATATAGTAGTCCACCACCTGCCGCCTGGTCATCTTCATCTTCCTGAATATGTGATAGTCGCTGCAGGATACCAGAATTCCCGTCTCCTTTATCCCCAGTTCCTTCACCATCCTGAAGTCCTTCTTATTTGCCCTTATCCACGTGGTTATCTCCGGGAACTTGTATCCCAGTTCCATGCACTTCTCGACAGCCTCTCTGTCCCTGTCGGTGTAAATGAAAAACTCCGACTGCCTGATGATTCCGTAGGGCCCGCCCAGCTTTGCCATCAGCTTATACAGATCCACTATCTGCTTTACCGTGTAAGGCTCCATGGACTGCTGGCCGTCTCTGAAAGACGTGTCGGTTATCCAGATGTCCTCCGGCATATTCATAGGTACGCGCCTGTGGTTGAAGCCCACCTTCGGCACTTCCTCGTAGTTATATATCTGTCTGTAAAGGTTCGGCTTTTCAACGTCCTGAAGTGGATACTTGAAATCCGATTCCTCTAACAGGTTGCTCTTTCTCGACAGTTCCAGCATTCCTTGACCTCCTTTTCATATCGTATGGGATATTTCGGCGAGAGTTTTTCTCCGCCTTTCGTGCGTGTATACAAGTATACCTCTACGTATACAATAAGTCAAGGATATTTACATAATTGCGTTTAATTTGTTTAGAAATGGCGCGCAGGCCGGTGCTCCTGCAAAGTGTGCAAAAAGGTCAAGGCTTTTACACTCTGCGGTGCCGGTTTCCTTGACCTTTAATCTTCAAAACCTTTGCAATGTCAAATTTCGCCTTGACCTCATCCCCCTTTAGCGGCGGTCAGGTCAAACGCCTTGCTTCCTAACTTCAAAAAATGCGGTAAGCCTCTCTGTGATTCTGATGCACCGCAGCGTCAAAAACGAGGGTATGGGCCGAGATCCCCTGTTTTCTGGTTCGCGGCCCATGGATTTTACTGCAAAACCGCTAAAATCCCGGCGAGTGGCCGAGATTTTCGTTTCTCCATCAGTTTTTCAAAGCCGATTTCTCGGCCATGTTGACCGTAACCCTTCCGAGTGGCACAGATTTCGTCGGCCGCAACGGCTGGTTTCAGCGCTGGCGGCCCACAAGGCAACTTCCGACATGTCACTTCCTACTAACCGCAATATAAAAGAGCGGAAGATTTCTCCTCCGCTCAGTCTGTTTATAATGATTATCGCTATTTTACGTATCCCATCCTGTGAAGAACCTCTCTCGCCACATTGTTGTCGCCTGGCCACTTGACCTTACCGGCTCCGATGTAGAGATAGGGCTCGTCTCCTTTGCCCAGGAGAGCCACACAGTCGCCGGGCTTTGCTTCCCGAAGGGCTTCCTCTATGGCGTCGGCGCGTTTTGGCAGAAAGCGCACCGGTGTGTCAGGGGAAATCCCCGGCCTTATCTGATCGGTAATGGTCTTAGGGTCTGAATCTCTGTTGTTCTCTTCGGTTAGAATAATAATGTCGCTGTATTTGTCGGCGATGGCGCCCAGGTCGCGGCGTTTGCTCTCGTCCCGCTTTCCCGAAGCCCCGAACATGGAGATGAGCCTTCCTTCTCCCGCAAGAAATCCGTGAACGTAGCCCAGTATCTTCTCGTATCCGTCGGGAGTGTGGGCGTAATCCACTATTACGGTAAACGGCTGACCCTCGTCGATTATTTCCGCGCGGCCCGGAACCTGATTTATCTTCTTTGATTCCTCCATGAGAATGTCCATGGACACGCCGTAAGTGTTCAGAGCTGCAATCACGGCCAGAAGGTTATATACGTTGTACTCGGCGACCAGATTAGTGGTGAAGTGACGGGTTTCGCCCCCGTGAATGAGATCGAACTCGCTTCCGTGGGCATGACACTTCACGTTTACGGCTCTGTAGTCTGCATCGTTTTCTATTCCGTATGTGATGCAACGTGCCTTCGTGCAGGCCTTAAGAGGCTCCAGGGTGTCGCTGTCGGCGTTGAGGACGGCAATGGCGTCTTTCCTCAGTCCTCTGAACAGCTTCTTCTTCGCCTCGAAGTACTCCTCCATGGTCTTGTGGTAGTCCAGATGGTCGTGGGTCAGGTTGGTGAAGATGGCGCAGTCAAAATCCACCGCGTCGGCTCTTCCCATGGAAAGGCCCTGAGAGCTGACCTCGAGAGCCACAGCCTTTGCGCCCATGTCGTACATCTTCTTCAGTGATTCGTGCAGGCTTATGGCGTCGGGAGTCGTAAGCCCGCCCTCCAGCTGAAAATCCTTAAACTCCGTCGCTATGGTGCCTATATAGCCGCATGGCGCTACGCGGTCGTAAATCTGCTTTATTATCTTGGTGATGGTGGATTTTCCGTTGGTTCCCGTTACACCGAACACGGTAAGCTTCTCGGAAACGTGGTCAAAGTAGACCTTGCACGCCTCATTAAGAGCCGCCACCGTATCGTCCACCTTGTAATACGTTACACCGGGACGCTTTTTTTCTTCGGGAATCTCCCTGCTGTGTATTATTGCCTTTGCCCCGTTGTCGATGGCGCTGTCTATGAAGAGATGGCCGTCGGTTTCATTTCCGATTATGCAGAAAAACGCATCTCCCTCTTTTACTTTTCTGGAATCTATCGAAAGTCCCATTTTCCTATTCCTCCTCGTCGCGGGCCAGCACCGGTCCGTCGTATTCAAAAGCCGGCATAAGCTCAAGCTTGAATTTATTCTGCCTTCTCTTATTGTCTATCTTCTCTTTAACCTCCGGATCCTCGCACACTCCCGTCCTTATGTACCTGTCGAGAACCTCGTAGGTAAAGCCCAGGTTTTCCTCGTCGGTGAGGCCCGAAAGTCCGTCTATAGGGGTTTTGTGGACGAGAAAATCGGGAAGGCCTAAAGCCGTTCCCACAGCCTTCACTTCCTGAACCGTAAGGTGTGAAAGCGGGCTGAAATCTCCGGCCGCATCTCCGTACCTGGTGGAATACCCTACCCAGTCCTCGGAAAGATTGCAGGTGTTCACCACTCTTCCGTCCATGGACTGGGCTACGGCGTAGGTTGTCGCCATTCTCAGCCTTGCGGGAAGATTGGTTCTCGTCTGCTTCGAGATTTCAGCGTCAAGCCCTTCCGACAAAGCCTGCATTATCCCGTCGAAGCCGTCCTTTATATTTATAATCGCATGTTTTATTCCAAGGTGCGCTACCAGGGCTTTTGAAGCGTCGATGTCGGCCTGCTCGCCGTTTGGCAGAAGGACGCCGAACACACGGTCGCGCCCCAGCGCCTCCACGCAGAGAGCCGCCGCCACGGAGCTGTCCTTTCCGCCGCTTACCGCCACCACCGCGTTGCAGCCTTTGCCGTTTTTCTCAAAGAAATCCCTTATCCAGAGGACTATCTCGTCCTTCACTTTTTCCGCGTCAAATGTGTACATATCCTGCTCCTCGATTACCTTTGCTCAAATCCATATAAGTATATCATAAATCCCTTTGCCTGTAAAAAATTTCCCCTCAAAAAAATAATATTCTAATGTGTATAACGACGGTGAAAATGTGTATAATGGATAGTAGAGGATTTGCATATGACAGAGACTGAGAGAATCGTTGAAAAACTTAATAGGGGTGTGTTTCCCCGGGTTTCGGAGCTTGAATATATTCTGGGCGATATCCCTGCGGAAGAAGAGGAGTTTCTCTTCGGCGCGGCGAGGCGGACAGCAAAGTCCGTTTTCGGGAACAAAGTCTACATCCGCGGCCTTATCGAGTTCACCAACTTCTGCAGAAACGACTGTCTGTACTGCGGAATCAGACGGTCCCAGAGCATAACCAGATACAGGCTTACCGAAAAGGAAATCCTGGAATGCTGCAAAGAGGGCTACGACCTGGGGTTCAGAACCTTCGTCCTTCAGGGGGGCGAGGATCCGTGGTTTAACGATTCCCGCCTCGTGCATACAGTATCCGCGATAAGAGGGAGGTTTCCGGACTGCGCCATCACCCTTTCCGTAGGCGAAAGAAGCCGGGAAAGCTATCGGGTCCTTAAAGAAGCGGGGGCCGACAGGTTCCTTCTGCGCCATGAAACGGCAGACTGCAATCACTACGGAAAGCTTCACCCCGGCGAAATGAGTTTTGAAAACCGCATGGAGTGCCTCAGAAGCCTCAGGGAGCTCGGCTACCAGACGGGCTGCGGCTTCATGGTGGGTTCTCCTTATCAGACCATGGAAAATCTCATAGAGGATCTTCGGTTCATATGGGAGTTTAAGCCTGCCATGGTGGGAATCGGGCCTTTTATACCGGCTAAGGGTACGCCCTTTGAGCACGAGCCAAAGGGCTCCGCAGAGCTTACGCTGCGGCTTTTGTCCGTCATAAGACTCATGAGGCCGGATCTCCTTCTTCCCGCCACCACGGCCCTGGGAACGGCGGCTGAAGACGGCCGGACACGGGGAATTCTCGCAGGCGCCAACGTCATCATGCCGAACCTGTCGCCGGAAAACGCCAGGAAAAACTACTCCCTTTACGACAACAAGCTTAACACCGGCTGCGAGGCAGCGGAAAACCTGGCTCAGCTGAAAGCTTCCATGGCGGAGATCGGCTATGAGATAGTCACTGACCGGGGAGATTCTCCGGCTTATATAAACGGTTAAATCATCACTATCAATATACAGAAAGGAAGAGCACATGTACGATCCAAAATCTTTAAAGGCCGAAGAATTCATATCCCACGACGAGATAATGGATTCTCTGAAATTTGCCGAGGAAAACAAAGATAACAAAGAGCTTATCAGAAAAGTAATGGACAAGGCCGCTTTGGGCAAGGGCCTCGACCACAGAGAGGCTTCCCTCCTTCTGGAGGTTGACGACCCTGAAATCGTGGACGAGATGTTCAAGCTGGCAGAGAAGATAAAGCTTGACTACTACGGAAACAGAATAGTTATGTTTGCGCCTCTTTATCTTTCAAACTACTGCGTAAACGGCTGCACCTACTGCCCGTACCATCACCAGAACAAGCACATCGCCAGAAAGAAGCTTACTCAGGACGACATCAGGCGCGAGGTTATCGCACTTCAGGACATGGGACATAAGCGTCTCGCCCTTGAAGCTGGCGAGGACCCTGTGAACAATCCTATCGAGTACATCCTGGAATCCATCAAAACCGTCTACTCCATACATCACAAGAACGGAGACATTCGCAGGGTAAATGTAAACATCGCCGCAACCACGGTTGACGAGTATAGAATGCTTAAGGAAGCCGGCATCGGAACCTACATTCTTTTCCAGGAGACATATAATAAGGAGAGCTACGAAAAGCTCCATCCGACAGGCCCTAAGCATAACTACGCATGGCACACGGAGGCCATGGACAGAGCCATGGAAGGCGGCATCGACGACGTGGGTCTCGGTGTTCTCTTCGGGCTGGAGCTTTACAGATACGAGCTCTGCGGACTTCTCATGCACGCCGAGCATCTCGAAGCCGTTCACGGCGTAGGCCCGCACACCATCAGCGTTCCGAGAGTGCGTCACGCCGACGATATAGACCCTGCCGACTTTGACGGAGGAGTCGATGGCGGAATCACCGACGATCTCTTTGCCCGCATCATAGCAATCATCAGAATCGCGGTTCCTTACACCGGCATGATAATGTCGACCCGCGAAAACAAGGCCATGAGAGAAAGAGCTCTGCACCTGGGAATTTCCCAGATTTCCGGCGGTTCCAGAACATCCGTAGGCGGATACGACGAACCGGAGCCTGAGGAGGAAAATTCCGCCCAGTTCGACGTAAGCGATAACCGCACCCTTGACGAGGTCGTAAAGTGGCTCATGGATCTGGGATACATTCCGAGCTTCTGCACCGCATGTTACAGGGAAGGCAGAACCGGCGACCGCTTCATGACCCTCTGCAAAAACAACCAGATTCTCAACTGCTGTCATCCGAACGCTCTCATGACTTTGAAGGAGTACCTGACGGACTACGCCCGTCCCGAGACAAAGGCTGTAGGCGAGGCTCTCATAGAAAAAGAGCTTCCGAGAATTCCTCACGACAAAGTCCGCAAAATTGCAGAAGAATACATTCAGGAGATAGAACATGGCAAGAGAGACTTCAGATTTTAATAAGGCGAAGGAAAGCACCGGCGGAGCCGCCGACCTGAACCTTACCCCTTCCGCAAACAGAGTCCACATAGGCTTCTTCGGAAGGCGCAATGCCGGCAAGTCCAGCGTAGTAAACGCCGTTACCGGACAAAGCATCTCCATCGTGTCTGACGTAAAGGGCACTACCACCGACCCGGTGACCAAGGCCATGGAATTTCTGCCGCTGGGCCCCGTACTCATAATCGATACGCCGGGCATCGACGACTCGGGAAGCGTCGGAGCAGAACGGGTAAAGCGGGCGAACCGCATACTTACAAGGACTGACGTGGCCGTACTTGTAGTCGACAACTTCATCGGTCTTTCAGACGACGACCGTATGCTCATAGACAAATTCCGGGAGCGAAACATTCCTTTCATCGTCGCCCTCAACAAGGTTGACCTTGCAATGGAATCCCTCTCGGCAGGCGGAAGCGGCGCGGGAGCCAGCGGAGCTGACGATCTCCGCTACAAAAACCCGGACATTCCTTTCGTCCTCGTCAGCGCTTTAACCGGCCAGGGCATAAACGACTTAAAGGAAATGATCGCCGAAATCGCAAAACCCCGCTCCGAAGAGCGTAAGCTTATCCGCGATCTGATACCTTCCGGCAGCGTCGTCGTTCTGGTTACACCTATAGACGAGTCCGCGCCTAAGGGCAGAATCATCCTGCCTCAGGTTCAGACCATCCGCGACCTTCTGGACGGTCATGCAATAACCGTGGTCTGTCAGCCTGACGAACTGCCCGGAGCCCTTGCCGCTCTTCGCGAAAAGCCTGCCGCCGTCATCACCGACAGCCAGGTCTTCGGCAAAGTGAGCCGCATGGTTCCTGAGGATATTCCTCTGACTTCCTTTTCGATTCTCTTTGCCAGATTCAAGGGAATACTGGACACTGCGGCAGAAGGCGCATTCGCCCTTTCAGAAATTAAGGACGGCGACCGGATTCTCATCTCCGAAGGCTGCACCCATCACCGCCAGTGTGAGGATATCGGCACCGTAAAGCTGCCTGGCTGGATTAGAGAGTTTACGGACGCGGAGCCCGAGTTTTCATTCACCTCCGGCGGCGAATTCCCCGAAGACCTTTCAGGATACAGTCTGGTAGTCCACTGCGGCGGCTGCATGCTAAACGAGCGTGAAGTCATGTACCGCATGGAGCGGGCCCTAATAGCGGGAGTTCCGTTCACCAATTACGGCACCCTCATCGCCCATATGAACGGGATACTCAGGCGGTGCCTGGAGATATTTGATATATAGGGGTGATAGGTGATCGCTTTGGTGGGCTGTTAATGACGGCCTGACTGCACCCCCGTTTGACCTGAGAGGCGAAAAAGTGCTTTCAGGTCAAGGCGATATTTGACAAAATTCAATACGCGATATTAAAAGGTCAAGGAATTTCCCGGACACAGCGCCGATTTCCTTGACCTTTTGTATGTTACTTGCATGTTTTGCGAAAAAACGCCTTGACCCCGCATGCAGTTTTTGCCGTCTTTGTCAAAGACGAGGTATTCCCACATCACACCGTATATTACGCTTAAGCCGGGCTATGTCATATACGTGTCGATTATGTGCTCAATAAACCGGGTGTCCAGGTTTCCGTCCGCATCGTCAAAGGTGAAAAACACATCTCTGTACGGCATATATCCGTTCTTTATGTATACGTACATTTTCCAGGCCAGATCACTGCGATATTTAGTACTGTTCATCACGCCGCAGTGTTCGAGCAGCTTAAACGACCCGTCGCTTTTTACATAGACGGTAAAGTCCGGTGCAAGAGTATCTTCTCCGAACTTATGCTCTTCCTCATAGTGATACGGTATTCCCTTCATGTAAAGCATATTGGCAATGTTCTGCTCCGATTTTGAACGGACGTGCTCACCCTTGAGAGTCAGCTGGGAAGGATTTTTGTACCTGTCCAGGCTTGCCTTCCTCTGATACGCTCTTTTCCCCCATTCCTCACCGAACAGCTCGGTCTCGCACAGACTGCTTTCACCGTCTTCCGGCATATACGATTTTGGCATCTTTTTCAAAATATTCTCCGGTGCAGCGGACTCAAGATTTTCAATCAGATTTTCAAGACAGCGTTCATTTTTATCTATTACCGCTATCGATTCTTCTGCAAAGCGCCGCTCTTTCAGTGCCTTAACAAGTTCCGGATGCTTTCGCCCCAGATACACCTGCCTGCCTCCAACCGAATAATAGTAATATTTCACGCCGTTTCTGTCGTCTGCCTTAAGCTTCCCCTCCGGCAGCCTCGCCAAGGCGTTAACGTATTTTTCCCGTGTCTGTCTGTATCTCAGCAGTATGCTTCGCGCTTTTTCTATTAACTCCTTCAAGTTCACCCTCCATACTCCTCCTGCAAATGGTTTTATATGATTATACTTCTATTTATTACCTTTTTCAATATTTATTTACATTTTATTTTTGGAGTAATCCACCGTTAATTTGACCTTATATGCAATTTATGTGTACTCGGTCAAGGCAAATCTTTACAAAAAGTGGTCGAAAAAAGAAATAGGTCAAGGAAATCGGCGCTACACCCTATAAATTCCTTGACCTTTTAATATCGCGTATTTAGTTTTGTCAAATTCCGCCTTGACCTGAAAGCGATTTTCCGCCTCTCAGGTCAAACGTGCGCAACCAGGCCTCCATGAGAAGCAGATCAATCCTGTCATACGGCCGCAATACCACATACCCCTAAAAATCTATCCCGTGAAAGTACAGACCATCGCCGCTGTAGCTGCCGTAGTAGCTTGCATATCCGAAGATGGCGTTGTACAGGGATACGAAAAAGGCGATAATTCCGATGACAACCAGAACTATTGCAATTACAATGAGTATCTTTGCCCAGGTCGGAATGCCTGTCTTTTTAGGAGCCGAAGGCTGTGCGTAATAGGTATAAGAGCTCTGAGTCTGGCTTTGCGACTCCCCATCTGCGGCTCCGGCCGTTTCATCACTGCTTTCGTTTCCGTCGCCTGAAGTATAACCGTAATTCTGCCCGCCTGCTCCGGAATAACTCGCTTCACCGGCCGCTCCTTCACTGTATCCGGCTCCGGAGTAGCCTGCGCCGCAGTCATAGTTCCGTCCGTATCCCGGATTTACCGGTCCGCCGTACTCAGGCTTCAGAGGATAATCCTTCCTTATGATCATATAGACTATCACACCGATAAACAGAGGCGCCAGTGCCGCCAGAAGGGCGAACAGAACCGGGCTGCAGTCCACACGCTTTTTAGCATCTCTGTAAACGAGCACGCCCACTATAACGGGAACGGCAATGGCGACGATCATCACCACTATCATCAGCCCGAACATTATTCCGAGTCCTACCCCTAATTCTGTATCATAATACATATGTGTTACCTCCTACCTCGGAATATCTCCGCCTGAAAGCACATCGTCATATACTGCGCGGCTTCCGCCTATAAACTTAGGTCTGGTTCTGGCGCATACCACGTGAGCCTCACCTATCTTCTTAACCGAAATTCTTACGGGAACGGCAACCTTTCTCAGGTGCATACCGATGAGAGTGTCGCCTATGTCCATTCCGGCGTCAGCCTTTATCTCCTCCAGCGCCACCGGGTCGTCGGCGTTCTGATAAACCGTCATGGCAAAAGAGCCTCCCGCATGAAGCTGCGGAACAACGTTTACGATTTCCTGCCCCGGAAGCAGCGCCGCGCGCTCCACTATCACCGCCCTGTTAAGGTGCTCGCAGCACTGAGCCGCCAGGTAAATTCCCCGTTCCTTAAGCACCGGATAAATGCCGTCGTATACAGCCTTTGCTGCGTCGATATCAGAGCCCTTTCCGATGTTGGCGCCTTTGATCTCGCTGGACGAGCAGCCCACGATAAAAATATCTCCCTCTTTAAGATGGGTATGCTCTATGAGTTCCGTAACCGCGGCTTTCGCCTGTTCTCTGATTTCATCGTACGTCATTTTCTACACCTCCCAGCTGTGCAGGTACTTCTCCTGTTCTTCGGTCAAAGTATCTATTTCGATTCCCCAGGTCGCAAGCTTTCTCCTTGCGATGAGGGAATCAATGTCTCCGCTTACGTCAATAACCGTCTTTTCGAGATTTTTGTAGTTGTTTCTTATGTAAAGAGCCGATAAAAACTGTACTGCGAAGCTCAGGTCCATTATCTCCGCAGGGTGTCCGTCGGCTGCGGCGATGTTCACCAGCTTGCCTTCGCCGATTACGTTCACCGTGTTTCCGTTCGGCAGAGTGTATTCGGTGATATTCTTTCTCGCTTCACGCTTTGCAGTACATGCGGCCTCAAGACCTGCCATGTCTATTTCGCAGTTGAAGTGACCGGCGTTGGAAAGGATTGCTCCCTTCTTCATTGTCTCCATGTGCTCCACGGTGATGGTTTTGCAGCAGCCCGTAGCGCTTACGAAAATATCGCCCAGCGGCGCGGCCTTTTCCATCTTCATAACGTCGTAGCCGTCCATCTTCGCTTCGATAGCCTTGATCGGATCGACCTCGGTAACGATAACACGGGCGCCGAGGGCCGCAGCTCTCATGGCGATACCGCGTCCGCACCAGCCGTATCCCACTACTACCACCGTCTTTGCGGCGATGATGAGATTGGTGTTTCTCATGATGCTGTCCATGGTGGACTGGCCCGTGCCGTAGCGGTTATCGAAAAGGTGCTTGCAGTCGGCGTCGTTTACGGCGACCATAGGGAACTTCAGGATTCCCTCGTCCGCCATGGCCTTGAGCCTTATAACGCCGGTGGTGGTCTCCTCGCATCCGCCCATTACCTCTTCAGCAAGGTCAGGCCTCTTTGCGTGAATGAAGCTTACAAGGTCAGCTCCGTCGTCGATTATGATGTTCGGTTTATGTTCCAGACACATCTCGATATGTCTTTCGTATTCCTCGTCAGTCGCGCCGTGATATGCGTATACCCTAAGTCCGTCGTCGGCAAGAGCCGCCGCTATGTCGTCCTGAGTGGAGAGCGTGTTGCTTCCGGTAACCGCCATGTCGGCTCCCGCAGCGGCGAGAACCTTGGAAAGGTATGCGGTCTTTGCCTCAAGGTGAACGGAAAGAGAAATTTTAAGCCCCTCAAAAGGCTTTGTCTTAGAGTATTCCTCCTCCAGTCCCCTCAAAAGAGGCATGTTGTTTCTGACCCACTCTATCTTCTGATGACCTGACGGCGCCAGGCTCATGTCTCTAACTTCGTACTGTTTCATCGGCATTACTTCCTTTCTCCTTCATACTCCAATCTATTCGACGGTTACGCTCTTTGCCAGATTTCTCGGCTTGTCGATGTCCTCGCCCTTCTCCCTTGCCACGTAGTACGCAAAGAGCTGCAGCGGCACTACGGAAAGAAGCGGCGTAACCTCGTCCGCGCACTGAGGTATGTAGATGACCTCGCTGCTTTCGGCCTCAATCTTCGTGTTTCCTTCCTTGGCGATGGCTACAACATGGGCAAAGCGCGCCTTTATCTCTACGATGTTGGAGTACATCTTGTCAAAGAGCGCATCCTGGGTGGCCAGGGCTATAACTATGGTCTCGGGCTCCATGAGGGCAATGGTTCCGTGCTTCAGTTCTCCCGCCGCAATGGCAAAGGAGTTGATGTATGAAATCTCCTTCAGCTTCAGTGAACCTTCGTAGGATACCGCGGAATCAAGTCCCCTTCCTATGAAGAACACCTGAGTCCTGTTATACAGGTGTCTTGCCAGGTTCTCTATCTCCGGTGCTTTTTCCAGCACTTTCTCAATCTTTTCCGGTATAGCCTCAAGCTCCTTCAGGACGAAGCTGTAGTATTCGTCCGTAATCGTCCCTCTGAGTCTTCCGAAGTAGAGGGCTATCAGGTACATGCAGATAAGCTGTGTGGTGTAGGCCTTCGTGGAGGCGACGGCGATTTCCGGACCTGCCCACGTGTAGAACACGTCGTCCGATTCTCTCGCAACGGAGCTTCCCACCACGTTTACCACCGAAAGCACCCTTGCACCCTTTGATTTAGCTTCTCTCAGGGCTTCCAGGGTATCCAGGGTCTCTCCGCTCTGGCTTATAGCTATGAACAAAGTGTGCTCGTCTACCAGCGGGTCTCTGTATCTGAACTCCGAAGCTATGTCGACCTCGACGGGTATTCTCGCCATCTTCTCTATGGCGTATTTACCCACAAGCCCCGCGTGATAAGCCGTTCCGCAGGCGACGATGTAAATTTTATCGTAGCTGTTAAGCTCCTCTGCGGAAATGTAGATTCCGTCCAGCTTTACATGTCCCTCGTCGTCGATTCTGCGCATGAGGGTTTCCTTTATCGCCTTCGGCTGCTCGTATATTTCCTTAATGGTGAAGTGCTCGTAGCCGCCCTTTTCTGCATCCTCTATGCTCCACTTGATGAACATCGGCTCGCGGCTCACTTCCCTGCCTTCGCTGTTATAGATTTTCACCTGCTCCGGAGTGCAGATGACCAGCTCCTGATTTTCCACCAGTAGTATCTCCTTCACGTACTTCAGCACAGCGGGAATATCAGAGGCGATGAAGTTGCGCTTTTTGCCGAGGCCAACGATGAGAGGCGCATCCTTTCTGTATGCGACTATCTTGTCGGGAGTATCCGCCGCGATTACGCAGATGGCGTAAGCCCCTTTCAGCATCTTTACTGTGTCTCTTACGGCGTTTTCCAGATTTCCGCCGTTTTCACCGTATTTTACGCTTATGAGCTGGGCGATTACCTCCGTGTCGGTCTCGGTTATGAATTTAATTCCGTGATTCTTTGCAAGATCCTCTCTAAGCTCCACGTAGTTTTCCACTATTCCGTTGTGAACTACGGCAATTTTACCGTCCATGCTCAGGTGAGGGTGGGCGTTTACATCGGACGGTGATCCGTGGGTTGCCCATCTGGTGTGGCCTATACCGGTAGTTCCCGTAAGGCTCTCTTCCATAAGGAGCTTCTCCAGATTCTCGATCTTTCCCTTTTTCTTTCTCACCTGCAGTCCTTTGTCCGTGAGAACCGCAATTCCTGCGGAGTCGTATCCTCTGTATTCCAGACGCTTAAGTCCGTCTACGATGATTCCTTCCGCATTTTCATATCCGGTATATCCAACTATTCCGCACATAGGTTTTCTCCTTTATCTGTACTTTTCGCTTATCATTGCCGCAAGGCTTTCCGCCATCGGCTTTATTACGGCCTCGTCCTCGCCTTCCAGCATAACCCGGACCAGAGGCTCCGTTCCCGAAGGTCTTATGAGAACGCGCCCGTTTCCTTCGAGTTTCTTTTCTGTTTCTGCAATTGCCGCCTGTATTTCGGCATCGCCCGAATACGCCTTCTTTCCCTCGTTCGTAACCTTTGCGTTTACGAGAACCTGAGGAAATATCTCTATCTCATCCGCAAGCTCGGACATCTTCTTTCCCGAAGAGTACAGCGCCTTCACCAGCTCCAGAGACGAAAGTACTCCGTCTCCGGTGGTGGTTCTGTCCAGGAATATGATGTGACCGGACTGCTCTCCGCCTATGGCGC
Organism: uncultured Bacillota bacterium; assembly: GCA_949287095.1. Taxonomy (GTDB): domain Bacteria; phylum Bacillota; class Clostridia; order Peptostreptococcales; family Anaerovoracaceae; genus Avanaerovorax. Next base: position 38,939 of record CASEFA010000015.1, on the reverse strand, counting down.
AGCCCGTCTTTCTCATGGACTCCAGCACGTATCTGTCTCCCACGCCGGTCACGTCAACGTCAGCCCCGAGAGTCTCCTTCACGAACTTATGAAAACCGATATTGCTCATAACCGTTGCGGTTACGCGATTTCCCGCAAGACGGCCCTCTTCCTTCATCATCTTCGCGCAGATGCATATGGTTCTGTCTCCGTCCACCACGTTTCCGTTTTCGTCGGCGGCTATGAGTCTGTCCGCATCTCCGTCAAAAGCGAGGCCTATGTCCGCTCCGGTCGCTTTAACCGTTTCGCAGAGCCTCTCCGGGTGAGTGGAGCCTATATCATCGTTTATATTTATTCCGTCCGGCTCTTCTCCTATTACGGTAATCTCAGCCCCGAGAGCCGTATACACCGCAGGAGCCACCCTGTAGGCCGCTCCGTTGGCGCAGTCCAGAACTATCTTCTTTCCCGTAAGGTTTATTCCTGCGGACTCCACCAGAAAATCTATGTAAAGGTCCGCGGCTTCACGGGATGCGTCTATTCTTACTCCTACTTCGTCTCCCGACGCCGGTTCCCCCGGGCAGCCTTTCTCAAGGATTTCCTCTATCTCCGCTTCGACTGAATCGTCAAGCTTGAACCCGTCGCCGCTGAAGAACTTTATTCCGTTATACTCAAAAGGGTTGTGAGACGCGGAGATTACCGCTCCGGCTGAAGCCTCGTAATGGCGGGCAAGATACGCAACCGCAGGGGTTGGAATTATTCCTGCGCTTATGACGTCTCCTCCCGCAGAGAGGATTCCCGCAGTCAGCGCTGCTTCCAGCATGTCGCCGGAAATTCTGGTATCGCGGCCCACTACGAAAACGGGTCTCTTATGCTCCCTTCCCAAAACCTCAGCTCCTGCCTGCCCCAGCCTGAATGCAAGCTGCGGAGTCAGTTCCGTACCGGCTACTCCTCTTACTCCGTCCGTACCAAAATGCTTTCCCATCTATGTATCCTCAAACTTATTCTTTCTCTCTTATTCCTTCGCATGCCGTACCGCCGCGACTACGTAAAGCCTTTTTATTCCGCCGTAACCGTTACGGTCTCCGGGCTTACCGCCGCCGAAAGCTCCGTTCCTCTTATGCTCACGGCTAACGTGACTTCTGCCGATTCGCCTTTTCTGATTCCCGAAACGTCGGCAACGAGAAGTACGTCATCCTTCGTAAGAGCTTCGAGCTCATCTCTGGTTCCCAGAACCGTCACGTTAAAGCTGTCCTCTCCGAAACGGTATATCACCTGATCTTCACTTCCGGTAAGATTTATGTCGGAACCGGTCAGCGTAAACGTCTCTTCCGATTCTCCTTCAACCTTTACGCTTAAAATCAGGCTTTCGTTTTTCTCTGAAAGGTATACGCCTTCCGGAAGCATCGGAACTATCTCGATCTCCGTATCTTCTGTAACAGCAGATATATCAACGACTTCAGCCTCCACAGCGTCAATTCCTTCTATGAGGCCTTTCTCTCCGCATATGGTGACTTCCTCAGGCGCAGTCCATGTTTTCTCAAGGTTTTCAGACTCGTCGTCGGTTATCTGCAGCTTCAGCGGTACAGTCTTATCGTAAAACAGCACCGATGTTACAGTCACGGAACCCGGATTTACTCTTACATTGTCAACCTGAGCTCCGGAGTTATTGACCGGTACCAGCGTGCATGATATCTCAGAGGCACTTTCTCCAACACTGGTGGTATCCACAGTTCCTCTCGCCGCCTTTACCTCGTTCACAAGGGACTCGGCACCTTTAACGGTCACCTGCTCCTGGCTTACGGATTCCGTGCGCACTTCACTGCCGTCATTGGTTTCTCCGGAGTAAACTATTTCAACGTCAACCGAAGCTGTCTTCAGCTTCTCAACCTCTACCACCAGCTTACGCACTGACTTCTGTTCGATGTCTATATTGTCAGGAACGTGTATATCGATGGTAAATTCATTTTCTCCCTCCAGTGCGTTGGAAAGGTCAACAACCGCTTTTATCTCATCTGTCCTCAGTTTACTCATATCAGATCTCGTACCGGAAAGAACCAGATCGATATATTCTGCGCTGCAGTCTTTGACCGCAAGGCCTTTACTCTCAAGCACCTCGGTATTGGTCATAGTAATCGGTATTCCCTTGAATCTGCCCTCCGCCGGTGGATTTATAGAGCCTATTACATAAGCCCATATCAGAGCCGCCACCACTATGGATATGGCCATATTTATCTTCTTATTCTCAAACATCTCTGCCCCTCCCCAGCTTGCCTACTATCCGGCCTATGCCCGAAGTTTCCTCCGATACTGCGGGGATGTACAAATTAAGCAGAAGTTTTTCCACCATCTTTGCATCCAGGAACCTGGTCAGCTTTCCCGATACAGCGTATGAGATGACTCCCGTCTCTTCGCTGACTATAAGGGTTATAGCGTCGGAGTTTTCCGTAATTCCTATACCCGCCCTGTGTCTGGTGCCCAGGTCTTTATTGAGTTCTTTGTTCTCGGTGAGCGGCAGGACGCATCCTGCGGCATACACCTTGTCTCCTCTTATGATTACAGCGCCGTCGTGAAGAGGTGCGCCTTCATAGAAAATGTTTCCGAGAAGCTGAGCCGATATGTCACCGTTTATTTCCGTTCCCGTCTCGGCGATATCCGTAAGAGATACTTCCTTCTCTATTACGATAAGGGCGCCGGTGCGGGTCTCGGAAAAGCTCGTCAAAGCCTTTACGAATTCATCGGTTATCTGCTTGGCCTTGGCCTTGTCAACCTGCCCGAACGGGGCTTTGACGATTTTGTTTCTTCCCACATACTCAAGCCCTCTTCTGAGCTCCGGCTGAAAAATAACGACAAGCGCGATAATTCCTATGTTCATGAACGTTTTCAGCAGCCAGTTCAAAGTATAGAGGTGCAGGACGTCCGATAAAAAAAAGACAACCAAAAGCACCAGCAATCCCTTGACGAGCTGCTGAGCCCTGGTTTCCTGAATAAATCCCAGTATCTTATATATGATAAAAGCGACTACTGCAATATCCAGAATATCAAATATGCCTATACTGGAGACTATGTTGTCAAAAAAGTCACTCATGCCGCCACTTCCTTCCGATAAATCGTCGATTTAATTGTAACAAATTTACGCTGATTTTTCAATGGTAAGGCAGATGTGTTTTAGGTGAAGATAGTCTGTTTTGTGCAGGCTCTGCCCAATTTCCAGTATGTTTTCCATATGTTTTTCCGGCCGCAGCGACTGACCCTTGAAATTTCAGCACCGATGATATAAATTTAAGTATATGCTTATGATGAATATACGGAGGGAAGATGCAATGAAATATACAAATACTGTAACCCTTAACGATAACAGGAGCTGCCTCATCAGAAGCGCCGAATCCGGCGATGCTCAGGCCGTTATGGATGTTTTTCTTCTGACTCACGATCAGACGGACTTTCTGGCGTCATACGGAGACGAAGGCTTCTTTGATGTGGACTTTGAGAGGCGTTTTCTCTCTGCCAGAGAAGCCTCTGACAAAGAGGTTTATCTGTGTTCTCTGATAGACGGCCGTATAGTCGGAACGGCGAGCATAGACGCTGTCGGCCGGAGCAAAGTCGGCCACCGGTGCGAACTGGGAGTTGCCGTCGATAAAGATTTCTGCGGCATCGGAATAGGCAGGGCCCTTGTTGCCGCCTGCATAGACTGCGCAAAATCCGCCGGATATTCCCAGGTGGAGCTGGAGGTCGTAAGCGAAAACACCGGAGCAATTGAACTCTACAAAAGTATGGGTTTCACCGAGTTCGGCCGCAATCCGAGAGGTTTCCTGTCCCGGCTAAGCGGCTGGCAGGAACTTATCTCCATGAGACTTGAACTTAACTGACGGCGAAGCCGAATGCAGCGCTTCACCGCAGACGAGAACAGCCCGGACGTCCTCACGCCCGGGCTTTTCTCATGTATATTATTCTGTTTCCTTAAGAATCAATAATTTGGCTCCAGAAGTCCGTAATCTCCGTCGTCTCTTCTGTAAACAACGTTAATGCTGTCAGATTCCATGTTCAGAAATACGAAGAAGTCGTGCTGCAGCATTTCCATCTCGAGTATAGCCTCTTCCGTATCCATCGGTCTGAGGTCGAACTTCTTCGTCTTTACAACCTCTCCTTCCGCCTGGACGGTGTCCTCACGGTCAAACTGCGGAATCGCTTCAAATCTTACCGATTTATTATCGTTATAACGCTTCTGAAGTTTTCCCTTGAATCTGGACATCTGACTTGCAAGCTTGTCTACCGACTTATCTACAGCTTCGTAGATGTCTTCTGCTCTCTGCTCCGTTCTGAATACGGTTCCCTTGGCATTTATTGTTGCCTCCAGCTTATCCTTCCCCTTCTCGTGGGACAGGATTATATTGGCAGTAATGTCATCGGAAAAGTACTTTCCGAGCTTTTCAAATTTCTTCTCGATTGTTTCTTCCAGCTTAGAATAAGTCCTGAAGTTTTTTCCAATGATAGTAACCTTCATATGATAGCCTCCTTACCCGCTGCGCCGGACCCCGACGCCGTTCGAGAGCATTCTCTCCGTCTGCCGGGCTGAACGCCAGCGTCTATTAGTTAGTCATAGTATACCACTTGTTTTCAGAAAAGTCACGAACTATAATCATTCTTCACAGGAATTTTATTTTTTACCACGTAAAAAGAGGACCTCTGTCCGGGTCCTCTTAAATTTCATCATTCGATTTCCGGCGAAAAGGACATATATCCTTCTCCGCTTGCGCTTATAGTGCCTCTGGTTATACCCTCGTCAAACAGCCTCGAAACCACCTTCTGAAGTTCCCCGCTGTCTATGGCCTTCATAATTTCTCTGGGTGTTCCGCTGACTGTGAGGTAATCGTATATGTGAGCCTTTATCGTCACCCTGGAAACGTCAATCTGCTTGAAGTAAATATCTCCGTTTTCCATAGAGTTCAGCATTTCCAGCGTCGTCTTCAGATTTTCAGCCTCTTCGGCCTCCACCTTCTGCCCCAGATCCATTTTACTGATGGTCAGTCCGGTAAGCAGGGTGAGTTCCGGCGAAACTTCGCTTTTTCTCAGGACGATTCCTTCGTCATCGATTATCACATATCTGTCCCCATAGACAAAAGCTGCTGTCTGATTTCTCTCTTTCACGGTGATTTCAAGTGTATCGGGAAGTCTGCGTCCTATATCTATTTCACTGAAGTACGGGTCCTTTGCCAGGTTTTCCTCCATTTCACTGATTCCCGGACTGAAGAAGATATTTCCGCCCTTTTTCCACCCTGAAAGCGCTGTCACTTCTTCCTCCGTATAGTATCTGCAGCCCGACACCGTGACATTTTTAACGTCAAAGTAAGATGAGGTGATAAAGAGATAAATCCCGGCACAGACAGCAAGAAAAACAAGGAATCTCAGAAGATAATGCTTTTTCTTCCGCTTTTTCCTTACTCTGTCTACCTCCTTGAATTCTATTCCTTCGTAACCTCTTTCCATATACCTGACGTCCCTTATTTCTGCAGTGTTTTTTTGATTTCTTCGTAAATTTTATCAGTTGCACCCTTTGGACTGCACGAAAGACTGGCTCTGCTCATAGCTTCAAGTTCCTCTCTGTTGTCCTTCAGTGCTTTGATTTTTTCAGCCACCTCGTCGACATCCAGGTCCTTTTCTTCGGCCAGTATAGCTCCTCCCGCCTCTGCAATGGCTTTAGCGTTGAAGTACTGATGGTTTCCCGTGGCCTCCGGATAAGGAACAAAAACCGCAGCTCTGCCGCATATGGTAGTCTCGGCAACAGAAAGTGCACCCGCTCTGCCGATAACCACATCTGCTCCGTTCATGCATACGTGCATATCTCTGATATACGGCCTTATATCTATATTGTCCGCCGTCTCTATACCCGACGATTTAAGTTCTTCCACTATCTCATCGTAATGGGCGGACCCTGTGCCGGTTATAACGTTCCATCCTTCTTTTCCGTTTACTTCTTTTATGATTCTCACGGCTATGCTGTTTATAGTTTCGGAGCCCATGCTTCCCCCGAATGAGAAAACAGTAAAACTGTCCTCCGGAATGTTCAGCAGCTTTCTGGCCTCTTCCCTCGTAATCCCGAGAAAATCTTTTCTCACCGGATTACCCGTATAAACCAGCTTTTCAGGACAGCTGAAGTATTCTCTCCCTTCACTGAATCCGAGAAAAATCCTGTCCGCATATTTTGACAGGAGTCTGTTGGCGGCGCCGGGAAAAGCGTTCTGCTCGTGAATAAACGTTCTGGCCCCGTACATTTTTCCGGCCAGCACTACAGGCACGCACACGAAGCCTCCCGTCCCAATGACCGCATCTGGTCTGAACTTTCTCATTATGGAAAGAGCCTTCGCAGTTCCTCCGCACGTTACGGCTCCCGTCAGACCCAGCTGGCAGAAATAATCCAGCTTGTTTTTTCTGCGCTCAAGCCATCTGGCAGGCACCATCCTGAATTCGTAACCTGCTGCAGGAACAATTTCCTTTTCTATGCCCATTTCGTTTCCTATGTACAGTATCTCCGAATCCGGCTCCCGTTCTTTTATTTTGTCCCCTATGGCAAGGGCGGGATATATATGTCCTCCCGTTCCTCCGCCTGTAAGTATCACTCTCATTTTACAGATGACCTCCGGTCTCCGGCCTGCTTCGTCTTCCTTTCGCCGACAGCCTTTCTTCTGCAGGCGAAAGGTCTGCAGACCTTGATATATTAAGGACTATGCCGTAAAGCCCCATGAATATCCACAAGGCGTTTCCTCCGTAACTTATGAAAGGCAGCGCAACACCCGTAGGCGGCATTGACGATGTTACTACGGCGACATTGAATATCACCTGAATCCCCGTCATGATTGCCACGCCTCCGCATACAAGCATTCCGAATCTGTCCCGGGCGTTGATTCCGATATATACGGTTCTCCACACAAGAAGTGTAAACATCACTATGAGAAACAGCACTCCCAGGAATCCCAGCTCCTCTCCGATAATAGAGAGTATAAAGTCGGTCTGGGCTTCGGGAAGGTATAAATTCTTTCGAACGCTCTTTCCCAGTCCCATACCTGTAAAGCCTCCCGTTCCAAGTGCAAGGAGCGACTGAACTACCTGAAATCCGTCTCCCTGAGCCTCTTTGAACGGGTCAAGAAAGCTGGTCATTCTCTGGAGCTGATAGCTTCCGCCTGCGAATACCATTCCAATCACACCCGCTACTCCAAGTATTCCGGCCCCGATTACCACCTTCCACGGCATACCTGCCAGAAAAGCTATACCTGCGGCTATTATCACCACTGTAAGCGCCGTGGACAGGTTTGGCTGAAGATATATAAGGGCAAACATTACGGCCGCAACTCCTGCAACAGGCAGCATTCCCCTGATAGTCGCAGCCCTCTCCATTCTGGTTGCAAAATACGCCGATGCGAAAACTATTATGGCCGGTTTGGCCAGTTCTCCCGGCATAACGCTTATTCCGAAATTCAGCCATCTGGTCGCCCCGTTTCTTGTCTCGCCAAGGGGAGTGAATATCAGGAAGAGGAGCACCAGCGAAAGAATCATTATCAGAAATGCAAACCTGCGGAATACCCGGTAATCAATCCTGGAGACAATCCACATCAGGAAAAATCCCAGACACGCGTTGAACATCTGATCCTTCAGATACTGAAAAGGAGTTCCGTAGGTGTTTATGGAATAGTAGTAGCTTGCGCTGAATATCATGACTATGCCGAAGATTACCAGGATGGTAACCATCACCGTCAATGGAAAATCACAGTGTCCTGCCTTTGCTTCTTTTTTTGAAAGTCTTCCTGTTCCCTTTACCATTATTCTTCCAATCTTCTTACGCAGTCTTTAAAATGATCTCCACGCTGTTCGAAGTTGTCGTACATGTCCCAGCTGGCACATGCAGGAGAAAGCAGAACCGTATCTCCCGGCGCTGCAATATCTCTCGCTTTGAATACACATTCATCCATGTTTCTGCACTGGTATATCCGGGTAAATCCGGCCTTTTCTGCCGCATCTTTTATCATAAAAGCATCTCTGCCCAGAAGTACCAGAGCTTTAACTCTTCCCTTAAATTCCCCGGCAAGACCGTCAAAGTTCTGTCCCTTTGCATCTCCGCCGGCTATGAGAATTATATCTTTTCCTATCGCATTCAGAGCTATAAGCGTAGCATCCGTGTTCGTGCCCTTGGAGTCGTTATAATACCTTACGCCGTCCACTTCGGCACAGAACTCCAGCCTGTGAGCAACTCCGGCAAAGTTTTTCACGGTATCGGCAATGACTTCTATATCAATACCCGCAAAATACGATATTGCCGAAGCGGCAAGCACGTTCTCCACATTATGCACTCCGATAATCTTAAGTTCGTCTGTTCGGCATATGTCGTGATCACCGGTTTCATCCCGCACGGTCATCATTCCGTCCCTTACGAAAGCTCCAAAATCAAGAATTCTCGTGGAACTGAAAGGAACCACTCTTGCCTTTGATCTTTCTGCCAGTTCCATGCAGAATCTGTCATCACCGTTTACTATAAGATATCCGTCCGCGCTCTGATTTGCGAATATTTTTGCCTTTGCCTCTCCGTATGCCTTCATGGTATGATGGCGATCGAGGTGGTCAGGTGTGATATTCAGTATGGCGGAGATTCTCGGTTTAAAGTATCTGGTGGTTTCAAGCTGGAAACTGCTGGTTTCTGTTACAAGCCAGTCTTCCTCTTCCGCTTCAATGGATTCGGCTATTACCGCCGTTCCTATATTTCCGGCAACGTGCGTCTTCCTGCCTGATGCGGCAAAGATTTCGCCCGTCAGGGTGGTTGTGGTTGTCTTTCCGTTGGTTCCGGTTATAGCCACGAAATTTCCTCTTCCTATCCGGTACGCTATCTCAAGTTCGCCGGTAATCTCCACGCCCTTATCTCTGGCCTCCGCGATAAAAGGAAGCTCCGGATTTACTCCCGGGCTCAGTATTACCATATCGAATTCTGCCATGTCTTTCGGTATGTCGTCAAAATAGCACGTTGCTCCTTTTTCTCTGAAAAACGACACCAGAGACCGGTCTACTGTTTCTTCTTTCTTTGAATCCTGAATGCTTACTCTGGCGCCCAGCTTCAGCATCGCCTGTGCCGCAGCTATTCCTGAACGACCCAGACCTACAATCAGAATGTTTTTATTCTTAATGTTGTCAAGATTAGCATTCATTTCAGTCACCTCTTAAATCCTGAAAACGGCATACGCCAGCAGGCAGAGCACCAGTGCCGCTGCCCAGAACATCGTTACGACCTGAGTTTCTTTCATTCCGCCCATTTCAAAGTGATGGTGAAGGGGCGCCATTCTGAACACCCTTTTCCCGGTCAGTTTAAAGGATACCACCTGAATTATGACTGAAAGAGCCTCTGCCACATATATGAACCCTGCTATCACAAGGAGAAATTCCAGCTTCATCATTATTGCCGCCGACGCAAGAGCTCCGCCCAGGGCCATTGAACCTGTATCACCCATGAAGAGCTTTGCCGGAAAGCGGTTGTACATGAGAAATCCCAGGCAGGCTCCCGCCAGTATTGCGCTGAATATTGCAGCCTCTCCCTGGCTCGACTGTTGTCCTGCTATGGCGAAGAACATCGCTACTATAAACGTAACTCCGGAAGAAAGTCCGTCCAGTCCGTCGGTCAGATTGACGCTGTTTGCCATTGCCACCACCACGAATGCAATAAACGGAACATACAGCCAACCGAAGTCGATGACTTTATCCAGGAACGGGATCCACACGCCGGTTCCCTCTCCCGAGAAGTTTGCCATATACAGAGCAAGACCCGCTGCGAACAGAATCTGAAGTACAAGTTTCTGCCAGGCTCTCAGCCCGAGATTGTGCTTCTTTGCCACCTTGATATAATCGTCCAGAAATCCGATCGCTGCAAACAGTACGGTAACCGCCAGCATTACCATGTATTCCGCCCACGTCTTTGTCATAACTGCAGCAGCTGCCGTCACCACGATAAGCGCGAGCACTATGGCTATTCCTCCCATGGTAGGAGTTCCCTCTTTCTTAAGGTGCGACTGAGGGCCTTCTTTCCTTATGAACTGTTTGAACTGGTGCTTTTTCAGCATCGGGATTTCTATACCGGTGAAAAGCGCCGAAGCGATGAACCCGGCAAGCGCAAATATAAAAACTATAAACATATTCATCTTTCCAAACCTTTATCTTTCTGCCTTATTTTTTATTTCATAGCCTTACGGATTTTTTCCGCAAGTTTCTCAAGCTCCATGGTTCTGGACGCTTTTATCAGAATCACATCCCCTTCATGGAACAGATTCCTTATTTCATCATACAGGTCCTCTTTGCTGTTAAAGGAGACTGCATTGTTCACGCCTGCATTCTCCGCTCCCCGGGCAATATCGGCGGCGTTTTCACCTATGGTCACCAGAAACTCCACACCCAGCTCTCCTATTTTCTCTCCCGTCTCTGTGTGAAGTTCTCTCGACTTCGGTCCCAGCTCGGCCATTCCTCCGAGAACTGCCACGTGTCTTTTTCCTTCAGTGGCCATCAGCGTCTTTACTGCAGAAACAACCGATGCGGGAGCCGCATTATATGAATCGTCAATGATTGTCACTCCCCCTGCCTCGGATATCTTCAGACGGTTTCCAGTAAGTGCCGCATTTTCCATGGCCTTTGCCGCTTCTTCTGTATCGGCTCCCATTAAGCTGCACGCTGCCAGCGCCAGCGCCAGATTCCCCGCATTGTGAGCTCCCGGAATTTTAAGATTCACGTCCAGGGATTTTCCTTCCGCCTCCAGTGAAACATCCACTCCTCTGGCGCCTTTGTCTCTTACACCGGTGACTCTGAAAAGATTCTCCGGACCGCTTCCTGCTCTGACAATCCTGTAAGCTTTTTCCGAAAGTCCGGACAGCATGTCATCGTCACCGTTGATGACAAGAGCGTTATCTCCGGTGAAAAAATCTGTTATTTCCAGCTTGGCGTCCATAATGCCCTGCCGGCTTCCCAGATTTTCCATATGCGAAATGCCTATATTGGTGATTACGGCTATATCCGGGCGGACAATATCTGCAAGCCTGTGAATTTCGCCTCTGTGCTCCATTCCCATCTCGATTACAGCTGCCTCTTCAGTTCCGTCAAAGGACAGGACAGTCAGCGGAACGCCGTACTGATTATTGTAGTTTTTTTCGCTCTTTGCAGTTCTGTAAGCTGATGAAAGCCCCGCTGCAAGAAGATCTCTGGTACTTGTTTTTCCGACGCTCCCTGTAACTGCAACCTTCTTTATGTCAAGGCCTCTTATATACCATGCCGCAAGATCCTGGAGAGCCTTAAGCGTATCGTCCACCAGCACCGCATCGCAGTCCGCCGGCGCCTTTGTCTCATCTGATATCACCACTATTTCACATCCCGCTCTGACTGCATCGGGAATGAACCCGTGAGCATCGTGATTCGGTCCCTTTATGGCAAAGAAAACCGTTCCTTCTGCTGCCTCTCTCGAATCTATCACCGCTCTCACGGCAGTTTTCCTCCCGGTTCCGGATACAATCCTTCCGCCTACGGCTCCGGCTATTTCCGATGATGTGAGTTTCTTCATTTTATCCTATGCCCCCTACTCTCTGTAAAGGTAAACCTTGTTGTCTTTGTTTATCTTTTTTCCGCCTTTAGGATACTGATCGGCGACCTTCTGATCGGATATTTTCTCTTTACTGTCTTTATCCACGTGCGGAACTATTTCATATGGAAGTCCTGATTCCGAAAGTACCGCCTCCGCTTTTTCAAATGTCAGACCTGTAACATCGGGAACGTAAGAATATCCGCCGCCTGATGATGCGGCCTCACTGTCGCTGTACTGCGGTGTTACGCCGATGTAAGGAAGAACTTTTTCGAGAAAATCCTTGGCAGCCGGTGCAGCTGTAACGCTTCCGAACTGTGCCTTTGTCGGCGTATCCAGTATGATGAGCACCGCAATCTGAGGATCGTCCATAGGCGCCATGCACACAAATGACGAATATGTTTCGCTGCTGTACTGCCCTCCGGTAGCCTTGTACGCCGTTCCCGTCTTTCCGCCTATTCTGAAGCCTTCAATTTTCGCTGCAGAACCTCCGTATGTGGAAACTTCCAGCTCCATTATCTTTCTCATTTCCGAAGCCGTCGTTTCCGATATGACCTGCTTAACTTCCTCGGTTTCAAACGACTTTACAACATTTCCTTTGGAATCTGTAAGCTCCTTCACTACGTGAGGCTTCACCAGAATTCCGTCATTTCCGATAGCGCTTATTGCCGTAATAAGCTGTATCGGGGAAATTGCGACTCCGTGGCCGAATCCCATGGTTGCAAGTTCCACAGGACCGATTGAATCCTTATCCTGCACTATAGACGTGGTTTCCGCCGGAAGATCTATTCCGGTGACATTCGTAAGCCCAAACAGATCAAGATATTCGTAGTAAGTATCTTTTCCCATCTGAAGCGCCATCTGGATGTGAGCCGGGTTGCAGGAGTTACCCACAGCCTCTGTCAGCGTCTGAGTGCCGTGAGCTGCGCCCCAGCAGTTCAGCCTTTCTCCGCTCACCACGTACGAGCCTTCGCACGTAAACGTTGTATTTGGAGTGGCAAGCCCCTCCTCCAGCATGGCTGACGCTGTCATAAGCTTAAGTGTGGAACCCGGTTCGTAAACATCGCTTATCAGTGGATTTCTCCACATTTTAGAAAGGTAGGCGCTCTGTTCTTCGCCGGAAAGTTTTTTAAACTCTTCCAGCTCCTCTCCTTTGAGGAGCGGATCTGTCGCATCGTTCGGGTCGAATCCCGGCAGAACCGACATGGCAAGAACCTCTCCGCTCTCAGGATCCATGGCTATTCCCCATGCCCCTTTTGCTCCGGTCTTTTTCATACTGGCGCTCAGAGTGTCCTCCATATAGTGCTGAATAACCTCATCTATCGTCAGCACCACGTTAAGTCCGTCCTCCGCCTGATAGTAAAGCTTCTCACCATATGAGAGAGTGTTGCCGTTGATGTCGGTATCCTTCACCCATCTTCCCGCCACACCGCTCAGGTATTCATCGTACTGCTGTTCAACCCCGCTTCTGCCTGCTCCTTCCGCATTAACGCTTCCCAGCAGAACCGATGCAAAGTTGCCGTTAGGATAAAACCTTACGCTTCCTTCCGAAAGTTCTGTTCCTGTAATCTCCAGTTCTTTTATCTTGTCTGCTTCAGCCTTTTCAAGTCCGTCGGCCAGCTTTACAAGTACATTTTCCGTATCGGTGATTTTCTCCTCTATTTCCGAGACTTCCATGCCCAGAATAACCGCAAGCTCCGACGCCGCCTCAGTGGCTTTCTCACCCTTATACTGTCCCGCAAACTGTGCCGGACGTACCCAGAGGCTGTAACATGTAGCACTGCTCGCAAGTTCTTCACCGTTGCGGTCATATATTGAACCCCGCTTTGCTTCTATGGGTATATCGCTGGTCTGCTGATCGATAGCTATATCGGTGTATTCTTCACCCTTTACCACCTGGATCCACGCCACTCTTATTACAAGCAGCGCAAGAAGTACAGCCATAGCTCCAAAGGCGAAAAGCATTCTGTTTTTATTTTTCAAATTCACTTTGGCCATTGGCTCCCCTTACTGCAAAAACCGGACATGCTGTTTTTATTCAGTTGCCCGGTTTGTATGCCCATTTAAATATTGTCAATTATATGCGTTTTCCTTTATTATCATGGCAAGATCCCCTTTAGGAACCTCATCCTCAGAAAGGTATACGCACTGCGTTTCATCCGGATATACCATGCCGAGCTTTTCTGTAGCCATGGTTTCTATATACCCTACGCTGTTGGTGGATTTAAGCTTTACGCTCAGAGTATCTATCTCTCCCTGCAGCGTCTCTCCCTGAGTCAACAGCTCATTATTAGTACATTTCAGTTCTGCCGCATATGCGGTCAGCACAACGATGGTGATACAGATAAGCCCTATGGCCACAATAGTAATCAGCATTTTCTTTTTTGCCTGCATTGTCTGCATCTCGTACTCCTTATATCTTCTCACAAATTCTGAGTTTCGCGCTTCTGGCCCGGGGATTCCCTTCCTGTTCCTCATCAGAAGGGATTACCGGCTTTCTGGTTATCTTTCTTATGTCTGCAACCTTGCCGCACACGCATACCGGAATGTCCGGAGGGCATGTGCACGGATCTGCACGTCTGGCCATAACGTCTTTGACTATCCTGTCTTCCAGAGAATGAAAGGATATTACACAAAGTCTGCCGCCGGTCGCAAGAACATCACAGAAGTCCTCAAGTGCCTTTTCAAGCCGTTCCAGTTCTTCATTTACTTCTATTCTTATTGCCTGAAACGTACGCTTTGCCGGGTGAGGTCCGGTTCTTCTGGCCGATGCTGGAACCGCCGCTTTGATTATGGCTGTAAGCTCTCCGGTAGTCTCTACAGGCTTTTCCTTCCTCGCCTCTTCTATAAAAGAAGCGATTCTTGAAGCCCATCTCTCCTCTCCGTAGGTGGAGATTATACGAGTCAGATCCGCTTTTGAATATCCGTTTACTACATCCTTTGCAGTAAGAGCATCATCCCTGTTCATTCTCATGTCCAGAGGCGCATCGTTCATATACGAAAAGCCTCTTTCGGGATTGTCCAGCTGAAAGGATGACACTCCCAGATCCAGGAGCGCACCGTCTATGGCATTGATACCGTTATCCTCAAGTATTCCCTTTATATCCGAGTAATTGCTCTTTACGAAAATCTTTCTGCACGGATACTTCGCAAGGCGCTTCTGCGCCGCTTCGAGAGCGTCACTGTCCCGATCTATTCCTATTAGAGTCCCTTCTTCGGAAAGTCTCTCGCACACCGCCGATGCGTGGCCGCCGCCTCCAAGGGTACCGTCGGCGTAAATTCCGTCGGGCCTGATGGAAAGTCCCTCTATGCACTCATCAAGGAGTACGGGGACGTGATTGAACTCCATAGCAGCCACCCCCTTTTAAAATCCGTATTCGGCCAGGGTTTCAGCGATTTCTTTTCTGTCCATCTTATTCTCGTCGTTTTCAGGGGATTCCCAGGTTTCCCTGCCCCAGACTTCTATACGGCGCATGGCGCCTATGGTGACGAGATTCCTGTCCAGTGCTGCATACTCCTTAAGTTCGCCGGGAACTATGATTCGACCCTGTTTATCGAATTCACATTCAGCAGCGTCTCCGCACATGTGGCGGATAAAGGCCCGTACCTTGGGATCTGATTCAGGAAGCGCCGAAAGCTTCTCCATCTGTCTCTCCCACTCACTCATAGGATAAATGTAGAGACACTTATCGATTCCTTTGGTTATAACGCAGCGTCCTCCGAGCTGATCTCTGTGTTTGGACGGCACGATAAGCCTGTTTTTGGAATCTATTGAGTTGTTATAAGTTCCCATAAACATCGCTGTGTCCTCCAAAATAACAGCCAGTACTCCGAGTTTCGTAAAGAAATTTTACACCACTTTTCACCACTTTTCAACGTAAATATGGGTAAATAATGTATTTTAAAGGCCATTTTTTTGGCAATGCAACCACCTTCATTCTTTGTTCAACAAGAGATACAATATTCACCACAATATATTGTGGTGACCGCAGCGCCGGACAACTATACATCTTTTGCCGGACGGAGCGGACCCTTTCTTCACAAAATATCCCTTTGATTATGGCAATGCAGGATAGTATAATAACATTAACAGAAAAGACAGACCGTCTGGGCCTGCCGGAGGAATCATATGAGCTACGTTAAATTTGAGCATGTAAAGAAAGTTTATCACGTTGGGGAGGTTTCCATTGAGGCCCTCCGGGATGCGGATTTTGAGATAGAAAAAGGCGAGATATGCGTAATCGTCGGCGCGTCCGGCGCAGGCAAGACCACCCTTTTAAATATCCTGGGGGGAATGGACACCCTCACCGAAGGCAGAGTGCTTCTGGACGGCCGGGAAATATCGGGCCTCAGCAGCAAAGAGCTTACGTCCTACAGAAGGTACGACGTCGGCTTCGTGTTCCAGTTCTACAATCTCATTCAGAATCTCACGGCCCTGGAGAACGTTTCTCTGGCAACCCAGATCTGTAAAAACCCTCTGAAGCCTTCGGAGGTTCTCGATATGGTGGGGCTTTCTGACAGAAAGAACAATTTCCCCGCCCAGCTTTCCGGCGGAGAGCAGCAGAGAGTCGCCATAGCAAGAGCCCTTGCCAAGAATCCGAAGCTTCTCCTCTGCGACGAGCCTACGGGCGCCTTGGACTACAACACCGGAAAGGCTGTCCTGAAGCTTTTACAGGACACCAGCAGACAGACCGGCATGACCGTAATAATCATAACCCACAACCAGGCTCTCACTGCCATGGCGGACCGCATAATAAAGGTAAAGAGCGGGGTTGTGTATTCCGTTGAAAAAAATACGAACATTATTCCTGTAGAGGATATCGAGTGGTAGGTGTATCGGTATGTTATTCAGATCAGCTCTTCGGGAAATTAAAAACTCCCTCGGGAGATATATCGCCATTCTCGCCATCATAGCGCTGGGCGTCGGCTTTTTTGCCGGCCTCAAAGTGTGCAGAGACGAGATGATAAGCACCGCCGACGACTACCTGAACGAGAGCCGCTTCTTCGACTACCAGCTCATGTCAACCCTGGGCTACGACGAGGATTCCGTGGACTACGTAGCGGAGGCTCTGCCTGATGCCACAGTCGAAGGCTACGACTCCTACGACGTTCTCGTAACCTCAGGAGACTCGGATCTCGTCTACAAGGCTCTTTCCATATCGGAAAACATAAACAGGCCTGAGCTCCTTGCGGGCCGTATGCCTCAGTCGGCAGACGAGTGTCTCATAGACAAGCAGGCCGTTGATATGGGGGACGGTTCAGTTGACGGCGCCATAGGCTCCGTTGTCACCATATCGAAAGAAAACAGTGAGGATACGGCGAACGCCTTCAAGTACGACGAATACAAGGTGGTCGGCGTTGCCGCCTCTCCTTTATATATGAACTACGAGCGCGGAACCGCTTCCATAGGGGACGGTTCAGTTTCCGCGTTCTTTTATATTCTCCCTGAAGGCTTCGACACAGACTACTTTACGGGAATCTATATCGACGCCGACATCCCGGGCCTTATCTATTCTGACGAATATAACGACGGGATCGACGCCCTCGAGAACGACGTAACAAATGCGGCAGAGGAGGCGGCGGAACTCAGAAGAGACAGTATCGTCAATGAAGCGAAAAAGGATCTCGAAGAGGGCCGGGCTGAATACGAGGACGGCCTTGCCCAGTACAACGCAGAAAAAGCTGACGCCGAAGCCCGGCTTCAGTCCGCTCTTGCAGACATTGTATCCGGTGAGCAGGAGATAGAAAATAACAGGGCTTCCCTTAAGAATCAGAGGACTGAGCTTCAGTCATCCCTTGAAGAGATAAACGCCGGATATGCGGGCATAGACGAGCAGCAGGCCCAGCTTGACGCTTCAAAGGACTACATGACTCCGGAGGAAGCCGCCGCAGCTCAGGCCCAGATAGACGCGGCCCGCCAGCAGCTTGATTCTTCCAAAGCCCAGGTTCAGTCAGGACTTCAGCAGATAGAATCCGGCCTTGCTCAGCTTGATTCTGCAGAGGCAGATCTTGCCGCAGGCCGCGCCGAATATAACAGTTCAAAGGCCGAGGCCGACAGGGAGTTCGCCGAGGCAAAAGCCGAGCTTGACGAAGCTGCAAAAGAACTTGAAAAAGCGGAAAGAGACATAGAGGACATCGAGTATCCTGAAGTGTACGTCCTTAACCGCGAGAGCAACGTAGGTTATCTTTGCTTTGACAGCGACTCTCAGATAGTAGACAGCATCGCCGCTATATTCCCTGTATTTTTCTTTCTCGTTGCCGCCCTCGTGTGCATGACCACCATGACGAGAATGGTTGACGAACAGAGAACACAGATCGGCGTGTTCAAAGCTTTAGGCTACGGCAGCGGACGGATTCTCGGAAAGTACCTGTTCTATTCAGGCAGCGCCGCTCTCATCGGCTCCGTTGCAGGCTTTGCGGGAGGCACGGTCATATTCCCTGCGGTAATCTGGAAAGCCTACGGAATGATGTACGACTTTTCCGATTCCATAAACTACGTGTTCAACGGTCCCCTGGCCGTGCTGTGCGTTGCCGTATCCCTCATCTGCTCCATGGGAGCGACCCTGTTCTCCTGCCTGGGCGACTTCAGAATCGTTCCGGCGGAGCTCATAAGGCCGAAAGCCCCGAAGAGCGGCAAGCGCATATTCCTCGAGAGGATTCACTTTATCTGGAATCACTTGAGTTTCCTGTACAAGGTTTCCTTCAGAAATATCTTCCGCTACAAAAAGCGTTTCTTCATGATGGTTCTCGGCGTAAGCGGCTGTACGGCCCTTCTCCTTACGGGATTCGGCCTCAACGATTCCGTAAGGGATATAGTTAACTATCAGTACGATGAAATTTCCACATACGACTATTCCGTCACCTTCTCGGACGGCCTCTCGAAAGAGGAGCAGGAGGAGTTTGACAAGGAGATATCATCCTACGCCGAACCTGCAGCCTTTGTTCATCAGGAATCGGCCGACATGGTTATAGGAAGCGCCGCAAAGAATATGACTGTCATTGTGACGGAAGGCGACTCCCTTGACGGCTTCATCGACCTTCACCGTGGCTCGGAAGAGCTTTCCTACCCTGAGGACGGCCAGGTTATAATCTGTAAAAAATACGCCGAGGAATATAAGATTAAGCCAGGCGATACCGTAACCTTACGGGATATGGATATGCACAGCGCCGAATTCACGGTAAGCGGCATTTGCGACAACTACGTAATGGGCTACATCTACATGACACCGGAAACGTATAAGGAGGCATGGGGCATCACCGCCGAATACGAGACGGCTTTCGTCAAAGTTCACGACTCCGAAAACGTGTACACTGCCGCTTCGGAAACGGGAAATCTTTCCGGAGTGACCGCAGTCAGCATAAATGCGGAGTTCCGCGACAGGGTCAACACCATGATGGAAAGCCTTAACGCCATAATCGTTCTGATTGTCATATCGGCAGGCGCCCTCGCTTTCATCGTGCTCTACAACCTGACCAATATCAACATCACCGAGCGCATAAGAGAGATTGCCACCATCAAGGTTCTGGGATTCTACGCCCGGGAGACATCGTCCTACGTTTTCCGCGAGATTTTCTTCCTGACGGGAATCAGCGCAGTGGTGGGACTGGGCCTTGGCAAAATTCTCCACACATTCGTCATAAACCTTATCCGCGTGGATATGATATATTTCGAACCGAGACTTATCTGGCCGAGCTACGTGTACTCGGTGGCGCTGACCTTCCTGTTTGCCGTCATCGTCATGTTCGTCATGTACTTCAAGCTTCAGCGTATCAGCATGACCGAGTCGCTGAAGAGTATCGAGTAGGGATGGAGCGGGAAGATGTATCCGGTTTTGGGAATCTGCATTTTTTACCTTAAACCCAAAACCCAGACTGCATCCGCCATTGTTAAAGAAAATGCTTGTCCATCAGTTTTGACAGAAAGCGGGTATCCAGATTTCCGTCGCCTTCGTCAAAAGTAAAGAACACGTCGCGCCACGGCACATAGCCGCTCTTTACATAATCTATGAATTTAAGTACGAACACCTTTTCGTAATCCTCATTGCCGAGCATTCCTATGTGTTCCAGGAGCACGAACCGATTCTCACTCCGAACGGCGATTTTAAAGTCTGCTGCAACAGTGCAGTCACGCAGTCGAACGAGCTCCTCATAGTGATACGGTATTCCCTTTGTGTACAGCATATTTGCAATGTTAAGCTCCGATTTTGAGCGCACCTTGTCTCCCTTTAAAGTCGTATGCTTAAGCTGTTCGGGATGACTTCTGCTTTTCGGATAATCGGTGATATCCCAGTCATCAGATCTGGCGAAATCGAACCCCGATATATCGGGGAAGAAATCCGCCCTGTAGGATTTCGGGAGCCTGCCAATGACTGCTTACGGATTTACAGGTCTGAACTTCTCCAAAAGTCCGGTTATGCGTTTTACATTGGCGGCTATGTCCCGCATGCTTTCCTCCAGAAAACGTCTTAGTTTAAGCTGTCTCACTGTTTTTTCTTCCGCTTTCCCGATGTACTTTCTTTTTCCGCTTTCAGATGCTATATAATACGTCTTTCCTTTTGACGTAACGGTCTCCAGCCTGCCTTCCGGCAGATTAGACAGCATTTTCTCATATGCGCCAAAGAGTGCCTGCTCTTTTTCAAGTTCTTCCTTCAAATAATCCCTTATGTCCATCCCCGCTACCTTTCACTTTACCATTTATTTCCTTATTTTACCAGTTCGTGGCGGGTGTTTCAATACATATTTTCAATCCGGAATCATTTTTGGTTTTGAGACGATGGATGCATTTATCGAAAAAGCCCCGGGCAGATTTTCCGAGGCTTCTCAGATCATAATTCTATTTTTTCTTTCGTTTCAGTACGTCTTCCGTAAGAGTGATAGGATTCTTCCAGCGTTCAGGCGGAATCCCCTTAATGCTCAGGGTGTCGTAAATCATAACCCGGGCCACCGAATAGAGAACCGAGCAGAGCGGAATAAACAGAATCATTCCGAAAATGCCCATGGCGTTGCCGCCTATGGTAATGGCAATAAGCATCCAGATTGGCGGAAGTCCAACGGAATTTCCAACGACGTGAGGGTATATGAGATTTCCCTCTATCTGCTGAATCACCAGGAACATCACTATGAATATCACGGCCTGCAGCGGGCTCTCCATGAGAATGAGAAGGGCTCCGACGACGCATCCGATGAAGGCTCCCACCAGCGGAATCAGCGCGGTAAATGCAATCGTAACCGCTATGAGAAGAGCATACGGCATTCCCGCAACGGTCATAGCTATGAAGAACAGAGTTCCCAGTATGCAGGCCTCCAGGCACTGACCTGAAATAAACCTTGAGAAGGTCCTCTGCGCCAGAGCCGCAATATATAAAATCCTGTCCGCAGCCCTTTCCGGGAAAACCGCCAGCACCGTCTGCTTCGCCTCAGTCGCCAGCTTCTCCTTCGACATGAGAATGTATATGGCGAAGATGAGGCCGATGAAGAAGTTCACCACCATGCCGATTATGTTCGTCACGGCGCCGATGCCGCTGTCAAGAATACCTGCCGCCGCCGTCTGCATGAATCCGGAAAGCTTCATTCCGATTTCAGTCCAGTCCACCGAGAATTTGTCCGCAAAGTCCGCAAGGCTCTGCCATACGCTCATCCTGTCATTTATCCACGCCTGAAGGCTGTTCATGGCGTCCGGAATCTCTTTTCCTATGGTGTAAAGGGTGACCCCCAGCTGAGGTATGATTATGTTCATGGCAACAGCCAGAACCCCGACCACCAGAGCAAGAGTTATGACGAATGAAATCGGCCGCCTGCTCTTTTTGAAGCGGGCTGTTTTTCCGAACAGAAGGCTTTCGACCCCGCGCATGGGAACGTTGATGATAAAAGCGATACACGCGCCAAGGATAAACGGCATGATCACGCTCATCAAAGCGCCCACCACTTTCAGCACCTCGTCAAAATTCTGCAGGACGATGTAAAAAAGTATTCCCGCAAATATAATTCCAATTAGTGTTTTTACTGTCTTTCTGTCCAAGTTGAATCTTTCTTCCTTTCGAATAACAAAGAGCCGGTATGTACCGCACGCTTAAGTGCATTGTATCACACCGGCCCGTCAAAGTCATCTGTAATTTACTCTACTACTTCATATCCCGCTTCGGAGATAACATTTTTAAATTCGTCCATGGAAATTTCTCTGTCAGCCTCCACTGCGGCTTTTTTGCCCTCCAGATCCACATCGACTTTTGTGACGCCGTCCATGGCTGCAAGAGCGTCGTTTACGTGCTTCTGGCAGTGCATGCACATCATTCCCTCTACTTTAAACTCGTACTTCATTTTCTTTTCCTCCTTTTTTGTTTCCTCTGTCTCAAAGTGTTCAGCCCGCGCTCTGTCGGTCTTAAAAAACCTGAGCCTTAAGGCGTTGGTGACAACGCATACGCTTGAAAGACTCATGGCCGCCGCTCCAATCATCGGTGAAAGCTTTATGCCAAGCGGGATGAACAGAACCCCCGCCGCCACCGGAATTCCTATGACGTTGTAGAAAAAGGCCCAGAACAGATTTTCCTTTATGTTTCTGATTACGGCCTTTGACAGCTTAACTGCCGTCACCGCATCCAGAAGGTCGCTTCGCATGAGCACGGCATCCGCGCTTTCAATGGCCACGTCCGTTCCCGCGCCTATGGCGATTCCCACGTCGGATCTCGTCAATGCCGGAGCGTCGTTGATGCCGTCTCCTATCATGGCAACCTTTCTTCCCTCCGCCTGAAGCCTTGCAACGTGCTTTTCTTTGTCAGCCGGCAGAACTCCCGCGATTACCTCAGGAATATCCATGCGCTTTCTTATGGCCTCGGCGGTTCGCGGATTGTCGCCCGTCAGCATCACCACGTCAATGCCCATTTTTTTGAACTCGCCTATGGCTTCGCGGCTCGTCGGTTTTTCCACGTCGGCTGCGGCGATTATTCCAAGTATATTTCCTTCCGCCCCGAATATCAGCGGAGTCTTTCCTTCGTCTCCCAGCCTCCTGAGGGTTTCCGCGATGCCGGACGTGTCTATTCCTTCATCGCTCATGAGGCTTTCATTTCCCGCAAAATATGAAACTCCTCCGATTTCAGCCTTTGCACCTTTGCCAAACAGAGCCCTGAAGTTCCCGGCGGCCTCATAGATGACGCCACGCTTTCCAGCCTCGGCCATAACCGCCTCCGCCAAAGGGTGCTCGCTTCCCGCCTCGATGGACGCGGCTTTTGAAAGCAGTTCGTCCTCGGACACGCCGCCGGCAGGGATTATATCCGTAACCACCGGCTTGCCCTCGGTGATGGTGCCGGTTTTGTCCATTACGACAGTATCGACGTGGCTGGCCGCCTCAAAAGCTTCTCCCGACTTTATGAGAATGCCGTTTTCGGCGCCTTTGCCCGTTCCCACCATTATGGCAACGGGAGTCGCAAGACCCAGGGCGCACGGACAGGAAATTACAAGCACCGATATTCCCATGGAAAGAGCATGCTCAAAGCCGTAGCCTGCAATCAGCCAAATTATGGCCGTGACGAGAGCAATCCCCATGACCGCCGGAACGAAAACCCCGGCTATCTTGTCGGCAAGGCGGGCAATCGGAGCCTTGGAAGCGCTTGCCTCCTCCACGAGACGCACTATCTGGCTTATAGTAGTGTCTTCGCCCACGCGGTCGCACCTTACCTTTATGAAACCGGTTTTGTTTATGGTGGCGGATATGACTTTGTCACCTGCGCCTTTTTCCACGGGTATGCTCTCTCCCGTGATGGCGGATTCGTCCACCGCCGTGGTTCCCGAGACAATTTCTCCGTCTGCGGCGATGCTCTCACCGGGGCGTATCACGAGAATATCTCCCGTCGCCAGCTGCCACGTTTCAATTTCGATTTCCTGACCGTCTCTTTCCACGGTCGCCGTCTTTGGCGCGAGGTTCATCAGCTTCTCTATGGCCTGGCTGGTTTTGCCCTTGGAGCGGGCTTCCATATATTTCCCCACAGTAATCAGCGTGAGAATCATGGCCGCAGACTCAAAGTATATGTCGGCGCTGTATTTGTGAACCAAAGCCATGTCGCCGGTTTCGTAACCGTGAGCTATTCTGAACAGAGCAAATACGCCGTAAACTATGGCCGCCCCCGAGCCCACCGCAATAAGGCTGTCCATGTTAGCGCCGCCTCTTACAAGGGCCGGAAGTCCCTTCACGAAAAACTTCCTGTTCAGGAACACGATAGGAATCAGAAACAGCACCTGAATCATAATCATTGTCAGCGGATTTTCCGTGTTGTGGTGCATTCCGAGGAGCATAGGCCCCATGGACACCGTCATCAGCGGAATAAGCAGAGCCACCGACCAGATGAGTCTTTTCTTCATCTGCGCCGTTTCGTCGAGAGCGTCTTTTGATGCCGAGCCTCCTGCTCCGCCCGCTCCGTCGCCTCTGGCCGCCGCGCCTTTAGCTGTCGCGCACGCCTCTCCGCACTGATTTCCGCCGCCAGGCTGCTCTCCGTAACCGCCGCGCCCTTCGTCGGGAAAGGCCCCGTATCCTGCGCCTTCCACCGCCTTTATAATCTTTTCTTCATCTGTTACGGTCTCGTCAAACTCGATCTGCATGGTGCCCGTGAGAAGGTTCACGCTGACGGTTTTGACCCCGTCGAGCTTTCCTGTAACTTTCTCGACCCTTGAAGAGCAGGCCGAGCAGCTCATGCCCGTAACTTTAAATTTTTCCTTCTTCAAAACTTTCCCCTTTTCCGGGAGCCGCATCCCGCCGCTGAATCGCTAAATAAGGTGCACCGGCCGACCAGAGGCTTCGTGAACCGAAGCCGGCTTTGCCGATGGCCCTGCCGCTACTTCATCAGCCGCTTTATGGTATCGCAAAGCTCGTCGACTTTGGAGCCGTCTCCCTCTTTAATGTCATTCACTACACAGGTCCTTATATGCTCGGTGAGAAGTTCCCTGCTGAAAGCGTTGAGCGCCGAGTTGATGGCTCCCACCTGATTGAGGATGTCGATGCAGTATCTTTCATCCTCCACCATCTTCGCAACTCCCCGAACCTGTCCTTCAATTCTTGAAAGACGATTCATAAGATCTTTGTATTCCTTTTCCGTCCTGTGCTTCACTCTGTCAGAACAGACATGGGCTTTATTCTCTGCCATCTTGCTTCTCCTTTTTACGGTTTGCGTAAAATCGAATCCGTCGAGATTCTCAGTTTTTATACATGCAGTAATCTTCCCGCATGTACTTACGCATTTATAGTATACCCTTGTATGGTATATGTCAATCATGGATTGGAGGAATATTTTATGGCGCAGGGTGGCGAGGGCTGAGTAATTCTGTTTGGTCAAATGTGTGAGTCGCGGGAACTAAACCAAATTCTGTTTGGTTTAATTCCCGTTTCCGTCCCTGGCGACCAAATTCGTGTTGGTCGAATCGTAATTTGCGACACGAAAAGCCAAATTTCCTTGGTCAAATCGCTCTCACAGGCTCCAAAAGCCAAACTGTATTCCCTGATATTTACATTTTCTGGTGTATACTTACTGTTTTGACGATAAATACGACAAAACTATGCCGATTATCCTTTTTCATTTTGGTTTTTATCGCACTTATCTGCTGAAAAGCCAAGATATTTTGGTTTTTTACCCCCTGATATCGGATTCGACCAAACGGCTCCGCTCCCGCAAAGTCTGCGCGTCCTGCACGGTTCATGTGAATGTGGTTTTCTACCGCTGCCCAATGAATTTCTTTTGCTAAACCACATCAGGCAGGTGAACAGATGAATCACACATGTATGCTGTATTAAAAAACAGCCACACGGTTAATTCCGTCCGGCTGTCTTTATCACTTTACTTTCAATCAGAATTCATGCAGTTTCTGTTATTTCTCTTCCGTGGTAAATATGGCTTCGATGTTGGTTCTGCCGTCTACTTCGGTTTTGAAGTACCACTGACCGGATGCATCGCCCGGCGCCATGTAGATTTCGATATCCTCGTTTATAGGGGCCTCGGCCATGTAGCGGATGCTCATGGACGTCACCTTTCTGCCCGTTATCTCCGGTATGTAGTTCCAGAGCATGTCAAGGTATCTGGTGTTGTTCATGTGCATGTTCATGTCCACGTCGCTGTACATTACGCGCTTTGTTCCCACGCGCTCCCAGGTCGTGTCCTTAGGGAAGCGGAAGCGGACTGGTATTGACATTTCAAGGGGTTCCCCTGTTTCGTAGTTGGAGATGTCAACCTCTCCCGCGCGGCAAAGTTTACCGGTATTGCGGTTTGCCACGGCCCATTCGGTGTATGCCCGGGCGCACACTTTGCCGTCTCTTTCAATAAGGAAGCATCTTATGAATGTAGCGGCCTTTTCAGGGCAGCGCCACGTCTTTACTTCTATGTTGTCGTACTGGTGAATCTGCTCGTATATCTCTATGGCCATTCTTGTGACGATGAAGGATTTTCCCACCGCAAAGAGGTCATAGTAGGAAGGCTTTCTGTCACGCATGTGGTGGTTGGCCGTTTCCTGCATGAACTGAGCCACCATGGTAGGTCTGAGATTGTCGTTTACGTCCACGTTGTGAGACGTTACCGTATATTTTTCCGAATAAAACATTAGAACTGTGCCACCTCCGGATCAGCTTCCTCGGCTTCTTCTACCCTGCTGCAGTAAAGTACCGGCCCCGCTTCTCCGTACATCTCGTCGTACTGCCACTTAATCTGAGCCGTAATCGTAACCCAGCCGCCGTGGGTCAGCTTATGAGCCGCGTCCTTCCAGACGCATACGAGACCCGCGAACTGTATGTCCTCCACGCAGCATGTCATAACATGACGGCCGAAGACGAATTTGTCGTCGGGGAGTCCTCCGCCCAAGACGCTGCGGCCTTTGATGGTTATGATTTTACCGTCGTACTTCTTTCCCTCTTCATTTATATCCCTGTACCACTCGGCGTAATCCACGTCGTTTACGGTGAAGCTGTCCGCGTTTATGTCGTAAGGCAGCGGGTCGGGGATATTGTCAGGTTCCACGTCGTCGGGGCCGTACTCGTAGAGAATCTGGCTCTTTCTGTTGGCGCCGCGGACTATCTTGTGGTAAGGCATTTTATCAAAGCCGTGGGTGCAGCGGTTGAAAACCACTATCTCCGCGCTCTTTAGCTTATCGTACACCAGCTGGCGCATATTCTGATTATACGTCAGGAAGGTGGAAGCATCGGCAAAGAACATCTCCTGATATGCAAGCCACTGGGGAGGCATGTTTTGATAGAAGGAGTCCAGCATCCACATGCCGTTATACTCCACCACTACTCTCTCCGCCTTGTGCTTTTCACGCAGTCCCTCCAGGAACTCCGGCGTAAGGTCTTCCTCGTCCTCCACCGTCTCTATGTAAACCTGGGTTCCGAAGAATTTCGAGCGGTGGTATTCCTCCTCGCCCTCCTCGCACAAAAGGAGCAGCGTGCGCTCCCCGGCGTTAAACTCCGGATCTTCCATTATGTCCTGTATGAAAGTCGTCTTTCCGCTTTCCAGAAATCCGGTAAACAGATAAACAGGTATTTCCATTTTCCATTCCTCCTCGGGGAAAAATCCCACGATGTATATTATACAACTAAACTTTCGCCTTTGCACCCCGAAATTAGGTCTTCACAGATTCCACAAATTTCGTCAATTGACATTCTTCCCGGACGGCGTTAAAATTTACCTGTAACAAGCAATCTTTGACGAGATTGCGTTTTTTTCTTACATAACGTCCGGACAGAATTTTGCCCGGAAAAGTAAAATACGTCTGACTTTGGAGGTGTTATTTTGGTCAAAACCCTTGTTCGCAGCGTTCGCGAGTACAAAAAGCCCGCCCTTCTGACGCCCCTTCTCGTGTCGGTAGAGGTGGTTCTCGAATGTATCATTCCTTTTATCATCGCCGATCTTGTTAACGACATGCAGGCCGGATGCGATCTTTCCACCATAGTCAATTACGGCATCGAGCTGGTGATAATGGCGATTCTTTCACTGGTCTTCGGCGTGGCCGCCGGAAATACCTGCGCCACGGCTTCTACAGGCTTTGCGAAGAACCTGAGAAAGGACATGTTCTACAAAATCCAGGACTACTCCTTTGAGAACATCGACAAATTCTCGGTATCAAGCCTTGTGACCCGTATGACCACCGACGTCATCAACGTGCAGATGGCCTTCATGATGATTATACGAATCGCAATCCGCTGTCCGCTAATGCTGATATTTTCCTTTATAATGGGCTTTGCAATGGGCGGAAGGCTGGCCATGATATTCCTCGTAACTATCCCCCTCTTGGGCTTCGGTCTTTTTCTGGTCATCAGAAAAGCCACTCCCATATTCCGCAGGGTGTTCAGGAAGTACGACGCTTTAAACGACTCGGTTCAGGAAAATGTCCAGGCAATGCGGGTAGTTAAGAGCTACGTAAGAGAGGAATACGAAAAGAAAAAGTTTGCCGGAGCTGCTGAAGATGTGTGCCGTGATTTCACAAAGGCTGAAAGAATCATGGCTATAAACAACCCGATGATGCAGTTCTGCGTCTATGCGGCCATGGTATTCGTTCTTTCCTTCGGCTCCTACGCCGTAATAACCAGTCAGGGCGTCGAGGTTGCCGTAGGCCAGATGTCTGCAATCCTCACTTACAGCTTCCAGATTCTCATGAGCCTTATGATGCTTTCAATGGTTTTCGTAATGATAACCATGTCCCTGGAGTCCGCCGAAAGAATTGTCGAGGTTCTCGGCGAGGAAAGCACCCTCTCAAGCCCAGAAAATGCCGAAACATGCGTTAAGGACGGCTCCATAGATTTTGATAACGTAAGCTTTAAATACTCGACAAAGGCTGAAAGGATGGCCCTGGAGGGCGTAAACCTTCACATCAAATCCGGCGAAGTCATCGGAATTTTAGGCGGCACCGGATCGTCGAAATCCACTCTTGTGCAGCTGATACCGCGTCTTTACGACACTACGGAAGGCTCCGTCAAAGTGGGCGGCGTCGACGTGAGAGACTACGACCTTGAAGTCCTCAGAAACAACGTGGCCATGGTTTTACAGAAAAACGTCCTCTTCAGCGGCACCATCAAGGACAATCTCCGCTGGGGAAACCCGGACGCCACCGACGAAGAGATGCTTCAGGCATGCAGGCTGGCCCAGGCGGACGAGTTCATTCAGACCTTCCCGGACAAATACGATACCTGGATAGAGCAGGGAGGCGCCAACGTCTCCGGCGGTCAGAAGCAGAGGCTCTGCATAGCCCGCGCTCTTCTGAAAAATCCTAAGATACTCATTCTGGACGACTCCACCAGCGCCGTGGACACCAGAACCGACGCTCTCATACGTCAGGGGTTCAGGGAGTTCATTCCTGAAACAACGAAGATCATCATAGCTCAGCGTGTGGCCTCGGTACAGGATGCCGACCGCATCATCGTTATGGAGG
The DNA here is from genome assembly GCA_949287095.1 of uncultured Bacillota bacterium. GTDB lineage: Bacteria > Bacillota > Clostridia > Peptostreptococcales > Anaerovoracaceae > Avanaerovorax. The sequence continues at coordinate 9,976 of CASEFA010000015.1, read as the reverse complement.
GCGGCCGCATAAACGCCGTGGGAACCCACGAGGAGCTCCTTGAAACAAGCGACATCTACAGAGAAGTATATACTTCCCAGACAAAGGCAGGTGATGAAGATGGCGAAGAATAAGACGGCGGATACGAACGAAAAGAAGCGCACCACGACGGCAAGAGGCCAGCGCGCGCCGAAGGGAGTTCTCAGAAGGCTCATTCGCACTCTGTTCGAATTCTATCCGGTGCTCCTTCCTCTCACCATGCTCTGCATCGTGATAAACGCAATAGTCTCCGCAGCCCCTGCCGTATTCCTTCAAAAGGTTATCGCAGTGGTCGACGCCTCGTATAAGAGCGGAGACTGGTCGTCCGTTGCCGGCCAAATCCTCGGCTACGTGTTCATACTTCTCATCATGTACGCGGTCAGCCTCATAGCCGGAGCCCTCTACACCCAGATGATGGCCATAATCACTCAGGGTTCTCTGAAGAAGCTTCGTGAGAAGATGTTCGACCACATGCAGGATCTGCCGATAAAGTATTTTGATACCAACGGCCACGGCGACATAATGAGCTACTACACCAACGACGTCGATACCCTGCGTCAGCTCATAAGCCAGAGCCTTCCGCAGATTACCATTTCGGCGATTACCCTGTCCGTGGTATTCTGCATCATGATATACTACAGCGTAATACTTGCCCTTCTCATAGTCGCAGGCGTTATCGGAATGGCCTTTGCCGCAAGAGCCATCACCAACCGCTCGTCAAAGTACTTCCTCCGTCAGCAGGTGACCATAGCGGGAGCCGAAGCTTTCATGGAGGAGATGATTACCGGTCAGAAGGTCATCAAGGTTTTCTGCCACGAGGAAAAGGCAAAAGAAGATTTTGATAAGGTAAACGGAGAGATATTCTTCAACGCCAGAAACGGAAACCGCTTTGCCAATATCCTCATGCCGCTCCTTGGAAACATAGGAAACGTCATGTACGTAGTCGTAGCCATTGTCGGCGGCGCTCTCATGCTCACCGATATCCCGAACATCAGCCTTTGCGGCATGGGATTCACCATAAGCATAGTCGTGCCGTTCCTCAACATGACAAAGCAGTTCGCAGGCTCCGTGGGCCAGGTCTCCAACCAGATTAACATGGTAATCATGGGACTTGCCGGAGCCCACAGGATCTTCGCCCTGCTGGACGAGGAACCTGAAAGCGACGAAGGAAAGGCAACACTGGTCAACGCTAAAGAAGACGCCAGCGGAAACCTTACGGAGTGCGAGGAGCGCACCCACATCTGGGCGTGGAAGAATATCGCCGACGACGGAACCGTGACGTATACCAGACTTCGCGGCGACGTGAGATTCTTCGACGTAAACTTCGGCTACACCGAGGGCAAGACGGTCCTTCACGACATTTCCCTCTACGCAAAGCCGGGACAGAAGATAGCCTTTGTCGGTTCCACCGGCGCAGGAAAGACCACCATCACAAACCTTATAAACCGTTTCTACGATATAAGCGAAGGTAAAATAACCTACGACGGCATAGACGTCTGTGACATAAAGAAGGACGACCTTCGCCGAAGCCTTGGCATCGTGCTTCAGGACACTAACCTGTTCACCGGCACGGTTATGGACAACATCCGTTACGGCAGCCTGGGCGCCACCGACGAGGACTGCATAGAAGCCGCAAAGCTTGCCGGAGCCGACGACTTTATCCGTCGTCTCCCTGAAGGATATAACACAATGCTCACCAGCAACGGCGCAAACCTGTCCCAGGGACAGCGGCAGCTCCTTGCCATCGCCCGCGCCGCCGTGGCAGATCCTCCGGTAATGATTCTTGACGAGGCCACAAGCTCCATAGACACCAGAACCGAAGCAATCGTTCAGCGGGGCATGGATGCGCTCATGGAAGGAAGAACGGTGTTCGTAATAGCTCACCGTCTCTCCACCGTCCAGAACTCCAACGCCATAATGGTAATGGATCACGGCCGCATCATCGAGCGCGGAACCCACGAAGACCTAATAAAGCTGAAGGGAACCTACTATCAGCTCTACACGGGAGCCCTGGAACTGGATTAGCAGGCGGTCAGGGCTGCGGCTGACGAGTCTGCGGGCTCACGGGCAGGTAGCCCGGACGTTATCCTGCTGCTTTCCAAGCGAAATCTCCGGTGCAGCCGTTATCCTTTTTTAGGGTAAAATTCCTTTTCAGGATAATGAATTTAATCCTTTTAATAGGGTTTTGCAAAAACAGGTATAACAAAACGTTCAGATTCCAAGGTTGAGTTATACCTGTTTTTATATTTTGGCCAATATAGGTTGAGTTTTATTATCCTTTTTTCTATATCGAGTTCAAAAAGGTTAACGGCAAGGCGATTTTATGAGCGGATAATATGTGAATCCTCAAACCTCAGTTTCTTTTCGTTGAATTTCACATAGGCAGTTCCCTTTTCGCCATCTTGATTTTTGGCGAGAATCAGTTCACCATTATTTCCCCCATGGATAAAGTAATATCCGTAACGATAAAGAAGAATTACTCTATCGACAAATCTGTCTATTGCATATGAAGCCATGAAATCCTGGAGTCTTGGTCGTTTGTCCAGACGTCGTTCTGGTTCTCTTGATAATTGTGAAGCGACCATTATCGGAATTCCCTGCCCCTGAGCCAGTTCTTTAAGAGTTCGCAATGCTACAGAAATTTTCTCCTCAAGGGTGACCCAACACACTCTTTGCAGCGATAGTGCTCGTCCTCTTCAGGTACGTACTCCGTCAAGTTAAATGCAGTTTTAATTTTTCCGATAACATCCGCTGTTTTTATACACGGATCAATGTAAATTATTGCCCGATTATTGCTGCAGTCCCATATAATGCGTCCCCTCGGATAGTCTATATAGTCACCGGATTTAAAGTGTTCATCGTACAGTTTATCGTGCCCGTAAGAGTTGTCAATCTTATCCGCCTGTTTTCTTCCCTCAGACAAATAGCACCCATTAAAAATCAAAGTGTTATTGATATAGAAAAACGGGCCGATTTTCATGGTGTTCCCTTCATTCATTCTATGCTTCTGCCCTTTCAGATTTCCGTCAGTTTCTCCCATACTTTAACTATTGCAAGTATCCTGCCCGCAGTATTTCAGAAGCTGTTTGCGTGTCAATTCGACTTCTTCTTCCGTCATCGTCGCCATTTGTGCAAATGCTGCCGACGCTTCTCCGTCGTTATGGACACCCTCCAAGTTATGATAATCTAACTCCGGATCATCAGGGAATAATGCAGGCAGCACATATTTTCCATAATAAGACCCCTGCATAGCCCTACAATAGTACCATTTTTTCTGAGACGGAATCATAAAATCGACAATGTTGTCGTGAATATTCATGAGATATTTACTCAGATCCTAGTAGATTTCCGCAAGTCACCGTATTCTGCCTTTTTCAAAAGACATGTTATACGCCGTGGTACACACGTCCATAGATATATCCGCGCATAGCTGCTCTGCAAGTTTTCTGCACAGATCCTCTCCCGGGTATGCCAGGAATTCCTTATGCTTTAGTTCACCAATTTCGTGGTCGATGTAGCGCAAGCAGTACACATTTTTAGAAATATTATACGTTATAATGTCACTTCCTTAATCTCTCGGATATACCAGTATATTATATTCATCAAAAAAATTAGTCAATAATCCAAAGAGCTAAGAGAGACGGCATTTGCCGCCCCTCGACTCTATCTAATTATATAGCTACCGGGACGATTTTGCACTCCTTCTTTATTTTATCCACGTCTATTGCGGACAGTAATTTCCTTTCCATGAGAGCTATAGCGAGTTTTTCAACGAATTCCCAGTTTAATGTTAATATTTCTCTTGCCTTGCGCAGACATCTTTCTACTTCGATAGATGTGGCGGTTTCGATTTCTTGCCTTAAAGGCTGCGTACCGCCGAAGAGACTCTGAGTGAGATGAATTCCGCTGATTCCGATGCCAGTAATCAAACTTCTTGCTGAATCGAAGGCTTTCTCCAGATCGTTCTCGCATCCAATGTCGGTAGTGCCATACTTGCGTTCAACAGCAACTATACCTCCAAGAGAACGGACTATGCTGCTCTTCATTAGGTGCAGCGAAGGAGTGTCACCATCGTAGAAGCTTACAAAGCCGCCTTTCGACTGATTTATGCCGTTTAATGATATGATTGTAACGCTTCCCGGACAGAGCACTTCGGATATTACTGCATGTCCTGCTTCGTGATATGCAATCTCGAACTTGGAGCTTGCATTGTCGGCGAGGCCATGGGAGTATCCGTCTGCCTCTTTAGTAATGTTATCACCCACGTATAAATCATCTTCGTAGTCGTCATCGTAATCATCATCCTCATCGTCGTATGCATTATATACCGTGTGCATGCAGGCCTTTAAAAAATGATCCATGGTGATAGATTCGGCTCTTTCATAGCCCGCGTATAGTCCAGCTTCGTTGATTACTGTTTCCAGCTCGGCACAGGAACGACCGACCATTATTCTTGCGATTACAACAGGATCGATTTTATCGACGAACTGCTTGGACTCAAGATAATACGAAATGATTTTTACGGCGTCTTCTCCATAAGGAGGCTTTATCGCGATTTTGCGGTCAAATCTGCCTGCCCGGTAAAGTGACGGAGGAAGACAGCGAATATTGTTAACCGTTGCCAGAACGAACACCTGTTTATCCTTGGTTTCGTCAATGCAGGACTGGATGGTAACATACTCCTCTTTATCGGGATGACGCTCGTCGCCGTCGGCGAACTTATCCATGTCGTCAAGGTAAACGATGGATGGAGCGGTTTTGACCGCCTCATCAAAGGTGGCCTTTATTTTCTTGACAAAGTCGCCATTTGGCGAGTCTTTACGACAGCAAAATACTTTGCGCTCGCTTGCCTCTATTACGGCATCTGCCATTAGAGATTTACCCAGACCGGGTTTGCCGTAGAGCATGAGCCCTCTCGGCGCAAAGACACCCAGCTTTTCGTAAGCCTCCCTGTTCTTAAGAATATCGCTAATCTGCATCAACTCTTTCTTTATCGAAGAATAACCTATAATTCTATCAAATGCTTTCATGATTTACATCCTTTCTGTTAACTTTTAATCTATCGTGCTATAATATAAATACCATATTTGATGTGCACTTTTTGTCACATCATACGTTGTAAAGTGTAGTTGATGGGTGTAAAATAGAACAAAGGTGGTGAAGATATGTATACGACACAGCCCAAAAAGATGCTGATAATAAACATCCTTGATATTTTGAGAAAATACACAGACGAGGATCATCGACTTAGTCAGAAGGAAATCGTGGATATATTAAGGAACGAATACGATATGACTGTCGACCGAAAATCTGTGAAGCGAAACATTATGAATCTCATTGATTTCGGCTACGAAATTGAGTACAGCGAATCGGTGCGCATGGTACCGAATAAATCCACGGGTAAACTTGAGGAAAGTTATATCCTTTCTGATTTTTATCTTGTTCGGGACTTCACCGACAGCGAGCTGCGCCTTTTGGTGGACAGTGTCCTCTTCTCAAAGCACATACCCGGCGGTCAGTGTAAGGAGCTCATTGGAAAACTGGAAGGTCTGTCAAACCGCTACTTCCATTCTCGGGTAAAGTACATCAGAACCATGTCGGAGCCTTCCCTCTTCAGCTCCCAGCTTTTCTATACTATCGAGGTTTTAGATGAAGCTATCAGCAGGTACCGCCAGGTTTCTTTCAATTATAGCGACCACGGCGCCGATAAGAGGTTGCATCCAAGAAGAAATGATGACGGAACAGTCCGTGAATATATCGTGAATCCATACCAGATGGCAGCGGCAAACGGACGCTACTACCTTATTTGCAACTACGACAAATACGACAATGTGGCAAATTACCGACTGGACCGTATCACGAATATTAAACTTTTAAACACACCGGCAAAGCCTATGGATAAAGTCAAAGGTCTGGAACGCGGGTTCGATCTTCCAAAACACATGGCTGAACATATTTATATGTTCAGTGGTGAAAGCGGGCTGGTGACCTTCCGCGCAAAAAAGTATCTGCTCAACGACATCATCGACTGGTTCGGCGGAGGCGTTACATTCTTTAACGAAGCGGAAGAGGAAGTGGATGTCCGTGTTCGCGTTAACTACTCCGCCATGAGACGGTGGGCGCTCCAGTACGCGCTCCACATCAGAATATTGTCGCCGAAACCGCTAGCAGAACAGGTAAAGAATGATATAAAAGAAGCGTATGAGAATTATCAAATGTGAGGTTTCGTGAAATTGTTAAAAGGTGGGCTTGGTTGGAGAATATTAACGGTTATATTTTTAGCAGGTAAGAAGGAGATGAAAAAGAGTGCCAAAATAAGAGAAGATTTCTATTAAAGCGGAGCAAAATAATCTCAATTTAATTGATGGCGAACGATTATCGGAGTTACTTTTCAATATAATCGATGAATTGCCCATAATTCGTTATCAACTTGGATTTGTAAAAAATATGAGCATTATACCAATAAAGAATAACTACGGGTCAAATCGTTACTTGAATCAGTGTATAGGTGGTGAGTCTGGCCTATTCTGTTTTCAATGTGTTTTCCTTTTTTTAAAATGATTAATATCCCCTTTTTTCCCCATAAGGTCTACTAAAATAAAATCAACAAATCAAGGAGGTTGATTTTATGAAAGCAAAGAAGGTGATGACAAAACCTCATCCACAGCAAGCACGGTGGCGCATTAAGTGGTGAGTTTCCGGTATGATTATTTAATTGGCCGCCTCAGCAACATCATTTTAAATGATTGATGAAATAGAAGTTGCATACATGTCAGATAAAAGAAAACATCATTTTACATAAGGAGAACAAATCGATGCGTAAGGTATTACAAAAGGCAATGAGAATCCCCCGTTTCGGATTTACTATTGAAGAGCAGCAAAAAACAGTTAGCCGGGATGAGGCGTTTGAAGCCTTGACCCCTGCATGCCAAAAGAAAAGCACACTTGCCGTGTTTGAAAATAGTCGTGTAGTAATCACAAAACATGCGGTCGTCTGTCCGTGGTGCGGGAAAAAAACGACGGCATATCACAACCATAAGAGGAAAGTTTATTTACCGATGGATATTTGGCTGGCACATCAAACGTCCATTGCGGAAATGATTCCGCAAACACTTGTATTTAACAGCCCTATAGAAGCAATGAACTATTTTGTTTGTCATAGATGTAATATGGGATCCTATTCAAGTAAAGGATTTGTAGATGTTTTTTTTGCCGTCGATAGAAGGAAAATTAAAATTTCTCGAAAATTAGAACTAAAAGAATGGTTTCAAATCAAATGGGGCGCTGATAAAATATGTACTACTGACTTTGAATTGTATGAAACAATCACATTCAACTTGAAAAGTGGACGTACCTATCTTTCATTGGAAGACAGTTGCGGAGAAAAACTACAGATATGCGATATCACAAACAGAAACCCAAATCAGTATTTCGGCGACCCTATTTTTAAATTGATAAACTTATATAAGCCGGTCAACAGAGAGCTGAAAAATCAATTTTTAAAAAAATATCATGGTCCCTTGCCCTTTCGGACAAAAGAACTCACCGTAAAGCATTTCCTTTTAATGACCATATTTATCGGATATGATTCAGAATTTTACAATGCGCTTCCATATGCCGAAAAAGAGGATTTGATTGAAAGGCATTTTCTAAAACTAGCCAGAAAAATGCATCGTGCTGTGAAGATTCCGAGCATCTTTGAAAAAACAACGCTGCCGAAAGCAAAAAGTATTCGAAAACTGCTTTTCTGTAATCCTGCATTGTTTTTTTATACAGAAGAACTGGAACAGCTTTGGGAAATCATTGAAGATATCAATTTATTTCGAAATTTAATTACATCTCAAAACATTTTTTACGAATTGGCGTTTTTACGTAAAATGCCGCACCTTATCAATTTCTATGCGGAATATAAGGCGGAAATTGGGATTAGAAGGTTATATCATCATTTCTTTCGGGCAACGAATCGATATTGGCTATACAGCTATGTTTCATGGTATTATTTGCTTAGCGAGTATGATAAGAAAATAGAGCGGAAAAAGTGGCACAACGGCCGACTGGAGAAACAGAATCTTTTTGATGGGATTGAAAATGACATGGGAGCGTTTTTTGGGATTCCAATACCGGATTATTCGCCTAAGGATTTCAGGCATACCGGCTTGGAATGCTGCATAAACGGATATTCTTTCAAAAGGCTGAAGAACTCCATGGAATTTTTGCAGGCAGGCAGAGAACTGAACAATTGTCTTGTCAACTGGCAATTTTTTCAAAATAATGTTTACGGCATTATGGATAATGGCAAGTATGTAGCGGCTATTGAAATAAAAGACAATGTGATTATTGAAGCACATACCTGTCGTAATGGGGATATTTCTGACAACCATAGCATAAAACAAGCGTTTGATATTTGGAAAAGCAAAAATTCGATGACAGAGCAAAAGCAAGTCCGATGAATACAGAGAAGGCAACGCAGTAAAACCTCTGAAAGATCATCTTGAAGCAGTTGGCCATCGTGACGAAAATGCTGATGATATGATATGATATTGCTCGTTGCCGAATACGTAAACGAGCGGCTGGCGCGGTATCTGAAAGTTTACAAATAACGTTGCCAGCCGCATCGTTTTCTGAACAGGCGAGGGCGGCATAGGTAAGGGAGAATTATCTGATATACTATAGTTTATAACTATTTTTGTAGGAGTTCAAAATGTCTGAGAATAATTCTTTTCCATTTCTACCGTCTTTGTTTTTCTTGTACCACCATGGAGAACATGGATGAACAGTCTGCTGTATAATCTCATCGCCGGCATGGCGTGCGTTGGATTTTTTGAACGCATTATATGCAGAAGCCGAAAGAAAGACAACAAGCTTTGGCTCTAATATATCAATGACTTTATCAAGAACTTCGGAGGACTTCGTTACACATTCGTCCCACATAGGACAATGCCGGTTAGTTTCTCCGGATTTTTTTAAAGAATCCCAGAATTTCATGCCTTTATATAATGATGGCATTTGAAAGAAATTCATAAATGCAAAGAAATTGAACCGTTGAACATTTTCGCTGTTAATCTTTTCAATAGGTTTACCCAAGAAATCTTTACTGAATACTTTGAGCGGGTTAGAAAAAATTAAGGAACCTTTTGTGTCGTTCAGATAGTTTTTGACTACAGCTTTCGTGTTATACCAATCGCTATATTCTTTTTTCAGTTCATTGTCCGTACCATTCCACCAATGTTCTCTAAAGTAATCAAGATCATATTTCGGGTTTTCACCATTTATCTGCCCAATATAGTGACTTTCTCCGATGAGTAAAATCCGATATGTATCATATTCGTTGCCAACAAAAGGAATGTACTCCGGATGGATTTTATAAAATGGGACTTCTTTAAATTTAGCATCATACTTTTTGTTCATTTCAACATTCATCCTTTCTTAATTTAATTTTGCAAGCGATGTCTTTTGTAAAAAGAATCCTTTCTGCATGAACAAGTCTTTTTTATTCATATTATAGTATACTCTCCGTTATGGGACAACTTATCCTCATGCGTTTTCATATAATACTTTGCAGAAAGGAGTTCTGATGGAACAGAGAGAAGGGTTAGTGCTACACGTCAGAAACAATGCCTTGCCAGCTAAGAGAGTAGACAGGCATCCTCGAAAAAACACTTTGACAAACCACCCTGCCGCATATATAATTATACGGTAGCCGTTTTTTATAAGAACGATTACGAGCGCCATTAGCTCAATTGGATAGAGTGCCTGACTACGAATCAGTAGGTTGGGGGTTCGAGTCCCTCATGGCGCACCAAAAAGGGAGGCTAAAAAAGATATTGAGGACAAAACCTCAGTATTTTCAAGGCTTCCGAGGCCCGTAGATCAGCAGATCTACGGGCCTTATTTTTCCGATATTTTACCCTGTGCCATCCACTCTGGCAGGAGTCGAACGCACACAATTTTTACTCTA
>CASEFA010000014.1 GCA_949287095.1 uncultured Bacillota bacterium | reverse complement strand
CAGTCACCTGCAACACCCTTGCCTTCGGCTATATCCTTCCCACTACCGGGCGGATTCGGGACTTTCACCCGTTAGAAACGTGCGCCGCCAGGCGCACTTTAAAAAGCGGTACAGCCTTCCGGTTGCACCGCCATTTTTTCGTTTTATTCAGCCTTTGCTTCGAAAACGTCTTTACCCAGTCCGCAGAGAGGACAAACCCAATCGTCCGGAAGGTCCTCAAAAGCCGTTCCCGGCTCGATTCCGTTTTCAGGATCGCCCACTTCAGGGTCATAAACGTATCCGCAAGCTCCGCATTCGTACTTTTCCATTTTTATTTCCTCCTCGAGTAAATTTCACTATGTCTTTCAGTTATGAAAATTGCCGTTAACTCATTATACCCCGCCTTCGGAGGTTCTAACACACTTTATTCGAAAAGATCCGTTGAAAGATACCTCTCGCCGGTGTCGGGCAGGATAACGACTATCCTCCTGCCTTCATTCTCCGGCTTTCCGGCTTCCTTAAGGGCCGCGGCGAGGACCGCTCCCGAAGTTATTCCCGCAAGATAGCCTTCCTCCGTCGCCAGGGCTCTCACGCCGCTGTATGCCTCTTCGGTGGTTATGAGAGACATATCGTCAATAACCGATTTATCCAAAAGCTCCGGAATGAAGTTGGCTCCGATACCCTGAAGCTTGTGGGCTCCGGCTCTTCCCTCCGAAATGAGAGGCGAATCGTAAGGCTCCACGCCGATAACTTTGACGTCGGGATTCTTTCCTTTCAGGAACTTTCCTGTTCCCGTAATCGTTCCGCCCGTTCCGACTCCCGCCACTATCATATCGACTTTTCCGTCAAGAGCCTCCCAGATTTCCGGCCCCGTAGTCTCTACATGAGCCCGGGCGTTGGCAGGATTTTCAAACTGTCCCATCACCATGGCTCCGTCTATTTCTTTCGCAAGCTCGTCCGCCTTATCCACGGCACCCTGCATTCCCAGAGCCGCATCGGTCAGAACCAGCTCCGCACCGTAGGCCTTCAAAAGCTTTCTTCTCTCTACGCTCATGGACTCCGGAAGCACGAAAATCGCTCTGTATCCCTTCGCCGCCGCTATGGCCGCAAGGCCTATTCCCGTATTTCCGCTGGTCGGCTCTATTATGGTTCCGCCCGGCTTCAGAATCCCTCTTTCCTCGGCGTCTTTGATCATATAATACGCCGCCCTGTCTTTGATAGAGCCGGCAGGATTGAAAGCCTCCAGCTTGGCGTAAAGCTCTGCCTTCAGATTTCTCTTTCTCTCGATTCCGTTCAGCCTGAGAAGAGGCGTTCTTCCAATGGTTTCCGTAATGTCGTTATATATCATATTGCGCTCCTTTCGGGGAATCTCCCTCTGCAGCTTTACTACGCGTATTTCCTTAATTATACCCTTTTTATATGGAAAGAACCACCGGTTTTATGGTATATTATTTATGTGCGCGGCGCGGACGTCCTTCGGACAAAGGCTGCAGCCGTGCGGATTTTGATACGAGAGGAATATCATAACATGAAATTTTTCGGAAACGTTACGAACGGCGCAAAGCTCATGAAGTCTGTGCACGTGTTCAACAAGAGAATCAAGGATATAGAGGCTGCCAAAGCGAGGGGCGACTACGAGGAGGAGCGCCGCATCATCGCGGAAGCCACGGGAATATGGGTAAACAACGTTATCAAGCTCCTGGATATGCACATCAATATCAAGGGCCGCGAGAACATTCCCGAAGGTCCGTGCGTGTTCTTTTCCAACCACCAGAGCTACGCCGACATTCCCACATTTTTCAAAGCCTGCGAGGGTAAGCAGATAGGCTTTATCGCCAAGGACAGTCTGGCAAAGGCTCCTTACTTCGGCAAGTGGATAAGGAACATCCGCGGAATTTTCATTACCCGCGGCGACACCAGAGAGTCCCTTAAATCCTTCAGAACCGGCGTCGACTACCTGAAGGACGGTTTTTCGCTGGTAATCTTTCCTGAAGGCACCAGAAGCCAGGGTGGGCCAATGCGGGAATTCAAGGCCGGCAGCTTCAAGCTGGCTACCAAGGCAAAGGTTCCCGTGGTTCCCGTTACCATAAACGGCTCATACCATCTGGTGGAAGAGACCGGCATCATCACCAAAGGCGTTCACATCGACATCGTAATCCATCCGGCCATTCCTACAGCCGGCATGGAGCGCTCCGAAATGGCAAAGCTTCACGAAACGGTGGAAGCGACCGTCCGCACCACCCTGGAGGAGCTCCAGAAGCACGACGATCAGCCTGACCTTCGTCCCGACAAGCGCGCCAAATCGAGCAAATAACTTTCAACATTTTCGAATTCAATTCCGTTCTCTGCTGCGGGCTCTCCCCGGTAGAGGACGGTTTTTTTAGTGATCCGGCCGTAGCGATGCTCCGTAAGGGCGCACTTTTCCTCATCGACCAGATGTCTGTACTGCTCCGGAGAAATTCTGTCGCTGTGCTTTATCTCAAAGATCTCACACGTTCCATTCTCGGAATCTGCAACCACCATATCGAACTCTCCTACGGGAAACTGCAGTACGAAGACCTCTTTATCCGGGTTTGCAAGCTTTGTCTCAAGAAGGACGATATCCTCCATCATTCTGCCCTTTATCTCGCTCAAAATCCGCTGCTGCACATAATTTCTCTCCGGAAGCGACAGAGCCTTAAACGTCTCATCGAGAAGCAGACTTCTGATGAGCGCGCCCGCCTGAGCATATCTTATGCCCGGCTGTGAAATCACCGTACGTATTCCCGTCCTGCTCACGTCAGGGAGATAACGCACCTCTACTTCTCCGGTCATATCCAGAAGATTCAGGTACTCTCTGATTTCCGCCGCGTGACTTTCTTCGATTTTCACCGTCTGCTCCGATTTATCTCTTATCTCCAAAAGCTTTTTCAGGTTTTCCGTCACTTCCGAAACATTTACTCTGTCCAGTATATCCGTAGGATTTTCTCTGTCACGCCTCAGATTTCCGGCTGAAACGGAAAGGTCGGACGACTTGAAATCCCTGGTGAGCACTTCTATGGTAAAGCGATGATTCATATCCTCTACGACTCTGTTTATCGCGCCTGTAAGCTCGTTCTCCTCGTACAGCTCCCTCAGGCTTCTGAAATGTCCTCCGTGCTGATAGTGCTTCAGAGAATGCTGGATGTTTTCCGCTATGGCCGTATCAACATATTCGTCCGTTTTCTTCTTCGTTGAAAAGGTTGACGTCTCGTTGTAGTGAGTTCCGCCAAGACTCATGGTTCCGCCGTAACGTATATATTCGTCTATTCCGTGGATGCCCAAAACCGCATCAAATTCCCTGTACGGGATAAACGTGGTGTGGGCCAGAATGCATCTGTCGTAAAGCTGTTCGTCCTCTGCAAATACGAATCCGAGAGAATCCGTTCCGGAAAGTACTATCTTCATCCCGCCTGCCGCAAATATATCGGAAAGCAGCGCAGCCCCCTCTATGAAATCCTCAATTAACGTCGCCTCGTCGATAAAGACATATCTGAATCCGTTCCGTTCCAGAATCCTGAGATCCCGGTTCAAATCAGCCATGGTATCCTGCGGCATCACCTGAATAAACGCCGTCCGTCCAAGTTCTTCGTCCGTCATCTCATTAAAGATCTGGCGTATCAGAGTCGTTTTTCCCGTTCTGCGCAGTCCATACAGTATAAACACCTTATCGTATCCCTGCCCGTAAACGTAATCGTGAAGCCGCCCGAAACACTCGCGTTTTTTATACCCCCTGACTGCCGCCGCAAGCTTTCTCAGCTCGCTCCCTATGCGCACACTGAGTGAAAACCCGCTTACGGGCATGGAAGGGGTATAAGGCGCCGAAACGTCCGAGACATATGACGGAACAAAAGGCGCCTCTTCGACAAAGTATGAAGTCTCAGGCAGCTGATTTTCCAGCTCTTTAACTTCAGACTGCAGCGATTTCCTGTAATCTATGCGCTGCCTCAGATTCTCAACTTCATCTGCAGGAATATACTTTTCCTTCCTCTTTCCGTCTACGGAGAACCGGTGATAGAAATATATCCTGCCGTTTACTCTTTTCTTAGTTACAGAGCCCGACGGCAGACTCGTAATCTGCGTTTTCAGCTCCGCTATCCTGTTTATGATTTCCCTCTGATTCATTAGCTCATCTCCTTTTATACCCCTAATATTATACCCCTTAACTGAGGTAGTCAAGGGGTATAACTGCTTACTTTATTCTAAAGTTAATTTTTATCTCGAATGGAAAGTTAACTTGACATTTTCTCTTCCAGTGCTATAATGAAGCTATGGAAAGTTCGCTTTCCATTAAGGAGATTGATTCATATGAAAAACCGTTTGGAAGAATTGAGAAAGCAGCGTGGTATAAAGCAGGAGGATCTTGCACGGGACCTGAAGGTTTCCAGACAGACCATAGGTTCCCTGGAAAACGGCAGATACAATCCCTCCATTCTGCTGGCATTTAAAATCGCAAGGTATTTTGACACGACTATAGAGGATATTTTCATCTACGACGAGGAGGAAGAGAAATGAAAAAGACATCTAAAGCAGCTTCGACTCTGACCGTAATTCTGGGACTTGCCGTAATGCTCGGCGGAATTCTCGTATACGGATTAGGCACTAAAGAAATAATTGAGCTTTCCCACCCCGGTTTTATTGCCCTCATCGCCTCGGTTCTCGGGATAGGACTGATAACCTGCGGCGTCTGCGACCTTCTCATAAGAAAGCATACAGAGGAAGATCTGGAACTTGAAATTGAAATAAACGACGAGCGCAACATCGCCTTAAGCAACGCCGCAATGGCAAGCGGATTCAAAGTCCTAAGCGTTGTACTTGCGGCCGTAATCGTTATCCTCGCATACGCCGGTCAGCTGAACGCCGCTGCGTGCCTCATAATCATCGGCGCATATTTTGTCGGACAGATAACGTTCATCGCAAAGCTCTGGTACCTGCATAAGAATTTTTAGCAGCTTCGCCGGCGGGTATGAGCGGGTGGCCTCGTGTGGCTGCAGATAGTAGCGGAGGGTTCGTTATGCGGCTGCTATATGTTTGCGGTGACATATTTGCGATTTGTCACCGCTTTTGTCACCATAACGCTTGTGGGGCTTCTGATTTTGGCTGATTACAAGGCAAAATGGTGACAAATAAGCTGCATCTGCTTAATTATGTCACCACTCGGTGTCGTATGTTCCCGTATGTGTCGGCTTATGGTGACAAGGGTGACACGAGAGACCGAAATACGTATATTTGTCACCGCTTCTCAGGGTCGCCGCTCTCAGCGCCTGCCCCCACTTGTCACCGCTTCTCACTGTCACCGCCTCTAGTTCCGCCGCCTCAGCGTCATCTCAATCAATTCTCGTCCTTAATCCCAGTCCTCTCTGTCAACTTCCCACTTGATGATCACGCCGGAAGAAGCGTTGATCTCGAAGTCGTATTCGTATCCGTTATAATATGCTTCGCCTTCGTACTGGTAGATTCCGTCGTCTCTGTCAAGCTCCAGCTCCTTGATGAAAGCGCTGTTGTTCCCAATCTTTGCGAGGACGATGCTCTTCGCCTTATCTGCGGAAATCAGCTGAGATGTAGAAGAGCCGCCTGACTGCGAGGTTCCGTCGGAAGGCTTCTGAGCCGGCTGCTGAGAGCCACTCTGTGACTGGCTGCTTCCTGCAGAGCTCTGACCTGAGCTGCTTCCTGTAGAGCTCTGTGAATTGCTCTGGGTTCCGCTCTGGCTGCCCGACTGGGTGTTGCTTTCGGTCTTTCCGGCGGAGGTGGATGCCTGGTTATCGTCTTTTGCAGATGTTTCATCCTTTGCCGCAGTATCATCCCCGGCCTGAGTATTTCCCGATGCGCTGCCAGTAGAAGGTATTACTACCGGCGAACCGTAGCGGATGGTATATTCCACGACTGCTCCTGTCTCGGCGTTTACCTCAGCACTTCCGTAAAAGTCGCTTGCCGTGAATTCCACATCGTAGAAAATTCCGTCGTCATCCTTTTCCTGATAGACCTTTGCGCTTGCGATTCCTGAAATCTCATCCTTCACTGCCGCTTCGGCCTGAGCTGCCGTAAGTTTTGCTGTGGCGCCGCCATGGTCTCTGTCGCTGTCCATGGATATTCCGACTATAGCGCCGGTCTCTCTGCTGATATGTACCTCATACTCCCTTCCAAGGCCGTTGTCCCTGTAAGTAACCTCATAAACGCCATCGTCTATTTCGGTTTTGATGTACTCGGCTCCCTGAGGAACGTAGCCGGACGCAGTGTTTTCCGCATCCGCTTTGGAGATGCCGCTCGTCATGAGGAAGATTGCCGTGATTGCTATTGCCGCAATTGCTATTGCAGACGCCGTGATTAAAACTGTTCTCTTAGTAATCATATTTTTCCCTCCCTGTAAAGTTTCTATATATGATTTTCCGACTTCTTATGGTGCCATAATATATGACGAAAATGAAAATAAAATGAAAGTTTTAATGAATTTTTAATTTTTTTGGGTTATGATAGAAAACAGGAAAGGATGATGAAAAATGAAGCTTTTGATAGTAGAAGACGAGGTGCGCCTGTGCGCCACCACGGCAAAATATTTAACAAAACAGGGTTACACCGTTGACACCTGTCACGACGGTCTTGACGCTCTCGATTATATGGAAGGAACGGAATACGACGCGGTGATTCTCGACATAATGCTTCCGGGTCTTGACGGAATTTCCGTCCTTAAGAAAATGCGGGCTGCGGGAAATCACACTCACGTCCTTCTCCTTACCGCAAAGAGTGCAGTGGAGGACAAAGTCGCCGGCCTGGACACGGGCGCCGACGACTATCTGACAAAGCCTTTCTCCCTGGAGGAGCTTGCCGCAAGAATTCGCGTACTCATAAGAAGGCAGAAGGAGGACAGGTCCGACAACACCCTGACCGTAGGCCCTCTGACTCTGGATACGGGAACAAAGCTTGCGTACCGGGAGGGCAGGGAAATCAGGCTCACCGCCAAGGAGTACTCTATCCTCGAGTACCTGATGCATAACCAGGGCATGGTACTTTCCCGGGACAAAATAGAGCAGCACATCTGGAACTACGATTACGAGGGAAGCAGCAACGTAATAGACGTATATATAAGGAATCTGAGAATGAAAGTGGATGCGGACTTTGAGCCGAAGCTCATCCAGACGGTTCGCGGACTGGGGTACGTGATAAAATGAGAAACTGGACTATCGGAAAAAAGATAACTCTTTACTATGCGGCCGTTCTCATAGCTTTCACCGCCGTCTTCTGCGTCGCCGTATATTTTTCCGCGGTAAATCAGATAAAGGATACGGCGAGGACTACGCTGACCTCCGCTGTCGACGACGGTTTTGAGCACATAGTGTACGACGAGGGAATTATCCAGATAGGCGACGACTTTCAGACGAACTACAGAGGCGTTGCCATCATCGTATACGACGAGACCGGCGTCAGGATCAAAGGCAGCGAGCCGGCAGGATTCCCCATCTACACTCCTCTCAAGTCGGGAGAATATCATCAGATAGAAACCGGCGGAGAGAACTGGATGATCTACGATACCCTTAAGGTCTACGAAAACGGCAGCGGTATATGGATAAGAGGAATCTACACTCTTGATTCCGGCTTTGCGTCTCTGGGCGCCATAACCATCACCGTGATGCTGGCCATTCCGGGCCTTATGATAATCGCGGTCATCGCGGGCGGCCTCATAGCCAGAAAATCCATGAGGCCGGTTGCGAAGATAACGGAGGCCGCCGCCAAAATCAACAACGGTCACGACCTGTCTCTGAGGCTTCCTGTAGGAAAGAGCAGGGACGAGCTTTACCGCCTTGCGGAAACTCTCAACGCCATGATAGACAGGTTGGAAACCGCATTTAAATCGGAGGCGGAATTCACCTCCGACGTTTCCCACGAGCTTAAGACACCGGTAGCGGTGATTCTCGCGGAGTGCGAATATGCCCTTGCGGCCGCCGACACCGAGGAGGAATACAAGGAGGCTCTTTCCGCCATACAGAATCAGTGCCGCCGCATGAACTCCCTTATCACCCAGCTCCTTCAGGTTTCACG
Source organism: uncultured Bacillota bacterium (assembly GCA_949287095.1). Lineage (GTDB taxonomy): Bacteria > Bacillota > Clostridia > Peptostreptococcales > Anaerovoracaceae > Avanaerovorax. The sequence continues at coordinate 48,144 of CASEFA010000014.1, read as the reverse complement.
GACGATCAACACGGGCAAGGTCATAGAAAAGCACGATTTCAGCCTGTCAGATCTCTGCGAAAGCGTCACCGGCGAGCTTAAGGCCGTTGCCGAAGGACGCGGCGTCAGCCTTTCTGCGGACGTTCAGCCTGACATATCGTTTAACGGCGATGAGACTCTTATCATGCGTATGCTGATAAATCTTCTGTCAAACGGCATAAAGTACAGCGACCCGTCAAAGGCTGAATCCCGGGTGAAGCTCCGTCTTTATTCCGTCGGCGGCTCGACGGCCGGCAGCGGCCCATCTTCAGGTGACGGCGCTGCGGTTATGGAGGTAAGGGATAACGGCATAGGCATTTCAGATGCCGATCTTCCTCACGTCTTTAACCGCTTCTACAAAGCCGACAAATCCAGAACCCGCGATTCAGACAGTTCTTCTGACTCCGCCGTAACGGACAGCTTCGGTCTCGGACTTTCCATGGTGAAATGGATAGCCGAAGCCCACGGCGGCAGCGTAAGAGCAGAAAGCAGAAAAGGAGAGGGCAGCGTGTTTACCGTGGAGCTGCCAATAAATTAACTCCGAAATCCGACATAAAGACTTGAATTTACTCTTGACTGCGATATATCGCAGTGCTATACTTTAATTACATCGAAGTGCGATGCATAGCAGTGCGAATAGAATAGGGGTGATGCAGTGGACAGTCATATCAGAAAAGTATACGTACCCATGACCGAAACAGGGTTTTACATTCTTTTATGCCTTAGGGAAGAATCCCACGGGTACGGTATAGTGAAGAAAACAGAAGAACTGACAAATGGAGAGATAGTCCTCAGTCCGGGAACCCTCTACGGAAGCCTATCTAAGATGGAAAAAGACGATCTGATTCGTTTCGTCAGAGAAGAAGAAAACAGGAAAATCTATCATATCACTGAACTCGGCTCGCAGGTTCTGGAGCTGGAAATGAAACGTATAAAGCGTCTGTACGAAAGCATGATGGAGGCTAAAGATGAAAGATACTAAGACTGAAATCAGATTTTTTTCCGTTCCGCAGTGGAAGAAGGAGGAAGAGTACCTGAGAAGCCGCCACAGCGAAGGCTGGGAGTTCACAGGAGTAGGTTTAATCGGCGTGTACCACTTCAGAAGATGCGAACCGAAGGACGTCATATATCAGTTGGATTACAACGACGACAGCATCCGCAACCGGGAAGAGTATATCCAGATGTTCTCAGACTGCGGCTGGGAGTATCTGCAGAACTACGTGGGATACAGCTACTTCCGGAAACCGGTCTCCGAGATGAAAGGGGACGAGGAGGAGATATTCTGCGACGATGATTCGCGTCTGGAGATGCTTTCCCGTGTGTTCAGAGGCCGCATGATTCCGCTTTTAATAATTTTCTTCCTGGTGATAATACCTCAGCTTTTCATGCAGGCTGCAGGTGTGGGCAGCACGGAACGCAGCATACTTATTTTGTTCCTCATACTCTTCATCCTGTATGTCGCCATGTTCATATCCTTTGCCGTGCCGTTCATAAAATACTACAGATCGGTCCATAGAGATTAAGTTGAATTTTGTCCTCTGATATTTACTTTTTCAAACCGATGTAGTATAAGTAAGATGTGTATAATCAAGCGCGATGTAAAAAGGAGGATTTTATGAAATACGAAATCAAAGGCGGCACTTTCCCCATTGTTATCTGCACCCTTGAAAGCGGTGAGAAGATGATTACGGAAAAGGGCTCCATGGTATGGATGAGCCCTAACATGGGAATGGAGACCACAGGAGGCGGACTCGGCAAAATGTTCTCCAAGGCTTTTTCCGGCGAGTCCATGTTCCAGAACATATATACGGCCAACGGCGACGGCATGATCGCTTTCGGCTCCAGCTTCCCGGGAAAGATTATTCCTATGGAAATCGCTCCGGGAAAGGAGTTCATCGTTCAGAAGAGCGGATTCCTCGCATCTGAAGCGGGAGTTGAACTTTCCATTCACTTTAACAAGAAGCTGGGCGCAGGCTTTTTCGGCGGAGAAGGATTCATAATGCAGAGACTTTCCGGAAACGGAACGGCCTTCGTGGAGGTTGACGGCGACCTTGTGGAATACGACCTTAAGCCGGGTCAGGAAATCATCGTTGACACCGGAAACGTTCTCGGTTTCGAAAGCACAGTATCCATCGACATTCAGCAGGTAAAGGGCGTTAAGAACATAGTCTTCGGCGGCGAAGGCCTCTTCAACACAAAGCTTACCGGCCCGGGAAGAATATGGCTCCAGACAATGCCTATTTCCGGAGTTGCGCAGGCTTTGATCCCGTTCATTCCTACGGGTAACAGATAAAATGAAAGCCGCGAAGAACAACCTTCTGTTATTTCTCATACCTGCCGGCATATGCTTTGTCCTCGGGGTCGTGATGCTGATTTCCGGCAACGTAATTTTGGAATCGGCAAAATCCATGATCCCCCAGAATACCGGCGAAGAAGTCGGAGACGTCGAAGGTTACGCAGTGCTCATAGATTTATTTGGCGCCGGGTTCGCCGGTCTTACCGGACTGATTTTCTACATGGGCGGAGTGATTCTGACCCCTTATTCAGGTCTGGTCATAGCTATTACGGTCATCGCCCGGCTCATATACAAAAAAACTTCCGGCCGCATTCTGGCGTACCGGATTATAATGGGAATAGATTTTGCCGTGCTCATTCTGCCGCCCGTTTTCCTTCTGGTGATTTCACTTATGGAGGGGACTGCCGTTTCCTTTGCGCTTTTCTATCTTGCCGGAGCAGCTGCGATGCTGGTCGCAGGGTGCAGGTGGACGTACACGGACAGAATCTTAAAATGAAAAAGTGAGGCGCTCGTCCTCACTTTCTTTCTTCCTCCGCATTAAGTATCCTTCGTCTCCTGATCGATACTGCCGCAAGTGCCGCCGTAACTGCGAGCACTCCAAGGCTCACAAAGAACATAGGGTGTGTCTCTTCATTTAATCTTTCGCTGAAGCTGTAAATTACCGCCGGCCTTCCCCATGTGAAGAAAAACACAATTTCTCCTGCCATAGCCACAAGTGAACCTGCCAGAACAAATAAAGCGCCTTCTTTTCTTACGACTCCATAAATCATCAGTGCCATACCGATCAAAATCAGAAAGCTGTTTAAAACAACGTTCATTCCGTACATGCCGGTAATTCCCGGATCTCCGAACCAGCAAGAAGCCGTGGTCGCCAGAAATACCGCGATAAGCCCGATGAAAATCTTTCTCTCATTGCTCATATTCACACCACCTTTTGATATATATGTAAGTACTTTCGTTGACAGGATTATATCACATCTTGCATTGGAAAAACCGATTCTTAAGAGATTTTAAGGTTTTGACGTGATAATCTAGCCATTTTAAAATGTGATTTAGTTTTGCCATAAAATAAAATACCGCAGGACATCTGTAAATATCAAAACACTGCGGAATTATCGTTATTTTTTTGCTGTTTTTTCTAAATCCTTCTGAATCAGTGTACATACATAATTACTTACCGATTGTGCCGTTATAAAAAAGCGCCACCGAGACTGCTATTATCACCATGAAACTCAGCCCCACAAAATCTGTTTCCTTTTTCCGCTCGCCAAATGCGAATAGCGAACAAAGCATTACAAAGAATAAAATGGCCCAAAACGGTTGAAAACCTGTGATCTTGTATACGTCATCGATTTTGGTCCCCGCCATAAATTCCGAAATAACGGAGTATACTGCTATTCCTGAAACGGTGTACGTCATTTCCCATATTCCTTTTAAGTGCTTGAGTAAGGTTGCTTCTCATTGTATTTTGTATTATACAATACTTATCGCTTTGTCTGTAGCGACAGTTTGTCTCATACGTATAGTATTTCCCGTATGCTGCAGGGGGTAAGGAATATTGAAAATGCTCGGATCTCCATAGTTTTGGATTTTCCGAGCATAAAACATCTTTATTTACGGTTGTCAGCGGTACTTTTCGGCACATTTTGCACAGATTCCGAGCACATCTAAGATTAAGAAATCCGGTCGCCCCGGCTCCCTACCTGTTAAGCTCAGCCCTGAATCTGCTTATCATGTTCCGCTCGGCCCGGGAAACGCTCATCTGGGATATGCCCAGTTCTCTTGCGATGTCGGACTGGGAGCGGTCGTTTATGAATCGTTCGCGGAAAATGGTCTTGTACTGGTCGCTGAAGGTGTCCATTACCTTCTTGATTATCTCCGAGGTCTCCACTCTCTCGTATCCCGCCTCGTCAAAGCCCGTGTATCTTTCAAGGAAAGGACTTTCTCCGTCTTCTCCCGCATCGTCAAAGGTCTTGTCCAGGGAATATGTTCCGTATGCCTGTGAGCTTTCAAGGGCCTCGATTATCTGCTCCACTGTGTAGCCGGTGTATTCAGCAATCTCCTCAGCGGTTGGATTTCGCTGGTATTTCGCGTAGAGGGCTTCCTTGCTCTCGGTAACCTTGGAGGCGATTTCCTTAAGTCGGCGGGGAACCTTCAGGCTCCACTGCTTATCACGGAAGTACTTCTTTATCTCTCCCAGAATGGTAGGGGTGGCAAAAGAACTGAATTCAAAGCCCTTTGACGGGTCGAATCTTTCCACAGCAGAAACCAGAGCCATGGCTCCGACCTGATAGAGGTCGTCGTAATCCACGCCCTTGCCCGTATACTTTCTGATGAGAATATCCACCATATAGAGATATTTTTCGACTATCTCGTTTCGTTTATCGATTGTCGGGTTGTCCTTATATTGCTCGAACAACTCCTTCTGGTCTATCATAATTTTTTCCCCATTTTTACGAACTTGTGTCCGCTGTCGTCTCTTCCAAACTCTACGTCATCCATCAGCGTCTTGATTACGATAATCCCGAGATCTCCCTCTTCGGGACAGTTGAGACACGGCTTGCATGTTTTCTCCAGAGTGTGACAGTCGCAGTCGTCTCTTACGATAATCTCTATAGACCCCTTATCCACATTGCATTCTATCTCGTACTTGGTGCTGAAACCGCTGCTTCCGTGGCACGCCACGTTCTTGCACGCTTCCGAAACGGCGGTCTTGATGTCCTCTGCAGCCTCTATATCAAAGCCTGCCATGGAGGCGATCGACGTTGCAGCAAGTCTCACCATCGTCAAATATTCGGGCTTACCCGGTATTGAAATTTTTAAATTATCCATAGTAATTTCCCCCAGTAAAAAAATTTACCTGTACAGAATTCCTCCTGTACAGGTAATTATAAACCACTTGCTGACTTTTTTAAAGTATGAGTTTTTAAAGTGTCAGCTGCTCGCTGTCATCTCTGTTATCGGATTTCTTCGGCTTTTCGTCGTCCTCGTCCTCTTTGATGACTTTGGCCATTGCGACTATCTTAGTTTCGTCCTCGACCTTCATGATTCTTACGCCCTGGGTCGCGCGGCCTAAAACGGTCACGTCGCTGGCTTTGATTCTGATGATTATGCCGTCGGAATTTATGAGCATAATTTCATCGTCCTCGTCCACCACCATTGCGCCCACCAGCGCTCCGGTCTTCTTGAATTTGGCCTTATCGTAGGTGAGAAGTCCCTTGCCTCCGCGAACCTGAACCTTATAGTCCTCCACAGGGGTTCTCTTTCCGTAGCCGTTTTCCGTTGCCACAAAGAGCTGCTGGCCCGGCTCTACAAGCTCCATTGCAACCACTTCATCGTCGCCCTCAAGCTTTATGGCTCTTACGCCGCCGGCAATTCTGCCCATCTCGCGAACGTCCTTTTCCGAGAAGCAGATGCACTTGCCTTTCTTCGTAACGATGATAACGTTGTTGTTTCCGGTAGTTTCCTTGATTCCGATAAGCTCGTCGCCTTCCTTGAGGTTGATGGCGATGAGGCCGGTCTTCCTGTTGGTGTCGAACTGAGAAAGAGCCGTCTTTTTAATGGTGCCGTGCTTCGTTACGGCGATAAGGTATCTGTCGGCCGCAAAATCCTGAACAGGGATAACGGCGGTAATTCTCTCTCTCTGGAGGAGATTAAGGAAGTTGATTGCCGGTGTTCCTCTTGCCGTTCTCGTAGCTTCAGGCACTTCGTAAGCCTTTATCTTATGGGCTTTTCCTGTATTGGTGAAGAACATGAGGTAATCGTGGGTGCTTGTCATTATGAGATCCTTGACAAAGTCGTTATCTCTGGTGGTGATTCCCATTATTCCCTTGCCGCCGCGGCGCTGAGCCTTGTAGGTATCCGCAGGCACGCGCTTTATGTATCCCAGATGTGTCAGGGTTACGGCAACGTTTTCTTCCTCTACCAGATCCTCTTCATCAAGCTCGCCTTCGTCCTTTACTATCTTGGTTCTTCTCTTATCTCCGAACTTCTTCTTTATCTCCAGAAGCTCGTCCTTTATTACGCCCATGAGAAGATGCTCGTTTTCAAGGAGAGATTTGAAGTAGGCGATTCTCTCCATCAGCTCATTATACTCGTTATCTATTTTCTCTCTTTCCAGACCCTGCAGTCTTGCGAGCCTCATGTCGAGAATTGCCTGAGCCTGAATTTCGGAAAGGCCGAACCTTTCCATGAGCTTTTCCTTTGCGTCGTTATACGCGCTTCTGATTATATGTATAACTTCGTCGATATTGTCGAGAGCTATGCGCAGACCTTCCAGTATGTGGGCTCTCGCTTCAGCCTTCTTTAAATCAAAGCGTGTTCTTCTGGTTACGACTTCCTTCTGGAACTTGATGTACTCGTTTAAGATATCGTAAAGGGTGAGAACTTTAGGCTGACCGTCGACAAGAGCTATCATTATCATGCTGTAGCTGTCCTGAAGCTGGGTATGCTTATACAGCCTGTTTAATGTAATCTGCGGATTTGCATCTTTCTTAAGCTCGATTACTATTCTGATGCCTTCCCGGTTGGACTCGTCTCTGATGGCGGAAATGCCGTCGACTCTCTTATCCTTTACAAGCTCCGCCATCTTTTCTATGAGGCGGGCTTTGTTCACCTGATAAGGAATCTCGCTTACCACTATCTGAGAGCGGCCTCTGTCGGTCTCTTCAATTTCGCAGACCGATCTTACCTTTACTTTTCCTATTCCCATCCTGTAAGCCTCTCTCATTCCGCTTTTTCCAAGAATGAGAGCGCCGGTAGGAAAATCCGGGCCCTTTATTATCTTCATAAGCTCGTCGACGTCCGTTTCGGGTTCGTCGATAAGCTTTACGGTGGCGTCTATTACCTCGCCCAGATTGTGAGGAGGAATGGACGTTGCCATACCTACGGCTATACCGTTGGAGCCGTTGACCAGAAGGTTAGGGAAGCGGCTCGGAAGAACCACAGGCTCCTTTTCCTCTCCGTCAAAGTTATCTCTGAAGTCTACGGTTTCCTTCTCGATGTCCCTGAGCATCTGAAGTGCGTAAGGGGACATTCTGGCTTCCGTGTAACGCTGCGCGGCGGCGCCGTCTCCGTCTATGGAGCCGAAGTTTCCGTGGCCGTCCACCAGCATATATCTCTGAGAGAAGTCCTGGGCCATTCTTACCATGGCATCGTATATGGAGCTGTCTCCGTGAGGGTGATATTTACCCATTACCTCTCCGACGATACGGGCGGATTTCTTATGAGGCTTGTCAGGAGTAACTCCCAGCTGTCCCATACCGTAGAGAATTCTTCTGTGTACCGGCTTAAGACCGTCTCTTACGTCAGGAAGGGCACGGCCTACGATTACACTCATGGAATAGTCGATATACGACTTTTTCATCTCGTCGTGTATCTCATGCTGTTCAATTTTAGTATCTTCTAAGAGATTAGACATAGTTTACCCCTCCTTCCTTAAATATCTATTTCCGCATACTTTGCGTTTTCTTCGATGAATCTCTTTCTCGGCGGAACCTTGTCGCCCATGAGAACGGTAAAGATTTCATCCGCAGCGGTGGCGTCTTCCAGTGTGATCTGAACGAGAGTTCTGTTGTTGTAGTCCATGGTAGTCTCCCAGAGCTGATGGAAGTCCATCTCTCCAAGACCTTTGTATCTCTGGATGAGCGGTTTTCCGCCCTTCTTGGAAAGTGTCTCCATGAGTCTGTCCTGCTCGCGTTCGCTGTAGGTGTAGTAAACCTCCTTGTTTCTCTTCGTCATAAAGAGAGGCGGTTTAGCGGCATATACATATCCTCCCTCTATGAGAGGAGTCATGTATCTGTAGAAGAAGGTGAGGAGCAGCGTTCTGATGTGAGCGCCGTCCACGTCCGCATCTGTCATGATGATAATCTTATGGTATCTCAGCTTGTTTATATCAAAGTCGTTTCCTATTCCGCAGCCGAAGGCCGTGATCATGTTCTTGATTTCGTCGGAATTGAGGATTTTGTCGAGGCGCGCCTTTTCAACGTTGAGTATCTTACCTCTGAGAGGAAGTACGGCCTGGCGTATTCTGTCGCGCCCCTGTTTTGCGGAGCCTCCTGCGGAATCTCCCTCTACGAGGAATATTTCGGATTTTGCAGGATCCTTTTCGGAGCAGTCGGCCAGCTTTCCCGGAAGGGAGATGCTGTCGAGGACGCTCTTTCTTCTCGTAAGCTCTCTGGCCTTTCTTGCCGCCTCTCTCGCGCGGGAAGCTCTGAGACACTTGTCCAGAATTATTCTCGCTTCGGTAGGATGCTCTTCTAAGAAGGCCGTAAGATTTTCGCTGGTGGATGTTTCGACAAAACCCCTTACCTCGCTGTTTCCGAGCTTTGCCTTAGTCTGTCCTTCGAACTGAGGCTGAGTCAGCTTTACGGATATTATTCCTGTAAGACCTTCTCTTACGTCCTCGCCTGACAGTGAGTCATCGTTGTCCTTTAAAATCTTGTTCTTTCTGCCGTAATCGTTGAAAACTCTGGTAAGGGCGGACTTGAAACCTGCCATGTGGGTTCCGCCTTCGACGGTGTTTATGTTGTTGGCGTAGGAAAGGAGCAGCTCGTTATACCTGTCGGTATACTGCATTGCAACTTCCATCTCCATGTTGTCCTTTACAACCTCGAAGTAGATTACTTCCTTGTGAAGAACTTCCTTGTTCTTGTTTATGTGTCTTACGAATTCAGAGAGTCCGCCTTCGTAGTGGAAAACTTCTTTTTTCTTCTCATCCCTGTTGTCGGAAAGGGTGATTCTTATTCCCTTATTAAGGAATGCCATCTCTCTGAGACGGTGCTCCAGGGTTCCGTAGTCGTATACGGTTTCGTCAAATATTTCGGGATCCGGCCAGAAGGTGGTCTTTGAACCGGTTTTCTTGGCCGTTCCTATAACCTCGAGAGGCGTTATGGTCTTACCTTTGGCGTATTCCTGTCTGTAGATATTTCCGTTTCTCTTTACCTCTACTTCCATTTTGGTGGAAAGGGCGTTTACTACGGAAGCGCCTACGCCGTGAAGACCTCCGGATACCTTGTATCCTCCGCCGCCGAATTTTCCTCCGGCATGAAGAACCGTGTGAATAACCTCCACCGCCGGGATTCCCAGCTTGGGATGCTTGTCTACAGGCATACCTCTTCCGTCGTCCTCGACGGTTATGGAATTATCCTTATTTATAGTTACCGTTATGTTCTTGCAATAACCGGCAAGGGCTTCGTCCACACTGTTATCCACTATCTCATAAACGAGATGGTGAAGACCTCTCGGTCCCGTGCTTCCGATGTACATTCCCGGTCTTTTCCTTACGGCCTCAAGACCCTCTAATACCTGAATCTGAGACGCGTCATACTGATTGTTAACTTTGGTTTCAGCGCTCATTTAATACCTGCTTTCATACAAAATATTTTCCTTTTACAAAACAGAAAATATTATATTACATTCCGGCCAAAAAAACAAGATTTTGACGGTTATTTTTCTGTTTTTCGATAAATTTCATTAAAGTTATAAAAAAATCGGCGAAATCGCCGATTTTCCCACTTAAATTATCTGAATTTCCCCTGATATATATTAAATATCCTTGCGTCTTTAAATTCTCCGAGAATCCTCTCGTCCAGATCCGTTGTAGTTATGAAGAGCTGATTATCCTTTAAAGTTTTTATGAGATATTCCTGCCGCGTACCGTCAAGCTCGCTCATCACGTCGTCCAGAAGGAGTATGGCATCCTCTCCCGTTTCGTTTTTTATGAGATCAAGCTCGGCAAGCTTCAGTGAAAGAGCGCACGTCCTCTGCTGTCCCTGGGAGCCGAAGCTTCTCATATTTACGCCGTTAACGAAAAACGATATGTCGTCCTTGTGAGGACCCCTTGTGGTGGAGCGGTTTCTCATATCGGAATCAAAGGCTTTTTTTATTTCCTCATAGAAAAACATTTTCTGTTCTTCAGGATTTTCAGTAATCCTGACGTCGGGCTCGTATTCTATAACAAGCTCTTCGCCTCCGGCAGTAATACCCCTGTGAATTCTGGCGCTGAAGCCGCTGATGTTTTCTATGAATTTTTTTCTTCCCGTAATGATATTAGCTCCGTATCCGGCGAGCTGGCTGTCCCAGAGATCAAGGAGAGACGAATCTATACTTTCTTCCTTCAGATAGGCGTTTCGCTGAGCCAGGATTTTCTTGTAATTTGAAAGGCTGTCGTAATACTTTGGCGATATCTGACACAGCTCACGGTCTATGAATTTTCTTCTCTTTTCCGGCTCGTCCTTTACAATCTTCATATCCTCTGGAGAAAATATGACTATCATTATATTTTCCAGAAGCTCCGAGGACTTCTTCAGTGGAATCCCGTCCTTCTTTACGGATTTCTTCGACGCGCCCTTTATTCTTATCTCGACTTCTGTGTCGGAAAATTTCTTTTCGGCGTTTACCTTTATGAGGGCTTCGTCTCTGCCGAACATTATGACTTCGCTGTCCTTTGCAGTACGAAAAGACCTGCCTATGGAGGTCATATATATGCTCTCTATTAGGTTGGTCTTTCCCTGCGCGTTGTTGCCGAGTATTAAATTAATCTTTTCGTCAAAATCAGCTTCCAGACTTTCGTAATTTCTGAAGTTTTTCAGCTCTAACCTGGTTATGTACATTTAATTTCAGCTTTCCGCTTTAATTTCCCGTTATTCTTACAGGAAGAATGAGATATTCGTAGGAATTTCCTTCAACGGGATGAACGAGGCAAGGGGTTATTCCTGTGTTGAATTTCATTATGATTTCATCGTCGTCTATGACTTTGAGAACGTCCAGAACGTATTTTGCATTAAAGCCTATCTCAAGATCGTCTCCCGTTTTCTGAGCGAGAACATCTTCTCTCACGTTTCCTTCCTCGGATCTTGAAGTTATGGTTATGAGATTATCGGAAATTGCAAGTTTGATCAGGTTGTTCTTTCCTTCCTTTGAGAGAAGGGACGCTCTCTCTATGCTGTCGAGAAGATCGCGCCTTGAAATTCTGACCTGAATCTTATCCTCCTTAGGAAGGATATCTCTGTATTTTATGAATTCGCCGTCTAAAAGTCTGAGAGCTACCTTGACATTTTCTATAACAAATACTGCTTTTCTGTTGTTTATAAGAAGCTTTATCTTTTCGATGGAATCAGAGCTTATATCGCTGATTATTTTATTTATTTCATTCATTATCTTAGCGGATATTATTATGCTCTTTTCCTCGGTATTTACCATAGGTTCTCTGGATATTGCCATTCTGTATCCGTCTATCGCCACCATACTGATTTCATCAGACTTTAACTCGGTGAGAATTCCGGTGATTACACCCTTTGATTCATCTATGCTGGCAGCAAAGGAGGTTTTTCTTATCATGGATTTTAAAAGCTCAGAATCAAATTCGATGCAGCCGCTTCCTTCCTCTTCGTTTTTCATCTCAGGAAACTCGTCGGCAGGCATTCCCACTATGGAAAATTCCGAGTTCATGCAGCGGATTACAACCTTTCCCTCTGCAACCTCCACCTCCAGTTCTTTTCCCGGCAGTTTCCTGATTATGTCGCTGAAAAGTTTAGCCTGAACTACAACGCTGCCCTTTTCAACGTCTTCTACTTTTATGACCTCTTCTATAGTTATATCAAGGTCGGAAGCTACCATTTTAAGGTTTCCGTTTTCGTCGGCTTCGAGAAGAATTCCCTTAAGAATAGGAATAGTGGTTCTCGAAGTAACCGCTTTAGATACTATATTAAGAGCTCTGGAAAGATCCTGCTGATTACATCTGAATTTCATTTTTTACCTCCTTGAAATATACAGAGAACTGCTCTTTATTATTATAATAATTTATAGTAGTAATAGTAGTAGTACTGTGGAAAAGTGGATAAACTGTTCAGGCCTTTAAACTGCGCTGAATTTTATCCACAGATATATGTGGATAACTCGGTAAAACCCTGTTAATTACTTTTAATAACTTTAATCCTTTATGGATTCTTCGATAGATTTTACCACATTTCTTATTTCATCGTCTGAAGAAATATAGCCTTTGACTTTCTTGCAGGCGTGCATCACTGTACTGTGGTCTCTGTTGCCGAATATGCTTCCTATTCTGACGTTGGAGTAGTCGGTCATTTCACGGCAAAGGTACATGGCTATCTGTCTTGGAAATGCTATACTGTTCTTTCTGCTCTTGCCTTCAAGATCTGACATTTTTATTTTGAAATGCCTGCATACTGCTTTTTTTATATTTTCTGGAGTTATAGTAGAGCTGCTGCCCGATATAACGTCGTTTATGACTCTCTTTGCAAAAGCCATATCTATATGTTCGTCGAAGCTTTGTGAAAAACTGAGAAGTCTGGTAAGAGCGCCTTCGAGAAGTCTGATATTATCGGTTATATTCCTGGCTATAAGCTTGAATACTTCCTCCATGTCATCGTCTATTTCCACTCCTTCTCCGACAGCTTTCTTTTTAAGAATAGCAACTCTGGTTTCATAGTCAGGGGGCTGTATGTCAACTACCATATTCCAGCCGAATCTTGATTTAAGTCTGTCATCGAGTTTGGTCAGATTTTCAGGCGGCCTGTCGCTTGTAATTATTATCTGTTTATGCTCATCGTACAGTATATTAAAGGTGTGGAAAAATTCTTCCTGAGTGGCTTCCTTACCTTCAAAGAACTGAATGTCATCTACTATGAGTACATCGGCTTTCCTGTATTTATCTCTGACCTCGTCCATTTTTTTATTCTCTATACCGGTTACAACATCATTGGTAAATGTTTCCGATGATACAAATATGATATTCTTATCGGTCTTATGTTCGAGAATATATATTCCTATGGCGTTTAAAAGGTGAGTTTTACCAAGTCCCGATCCTCCGTATATGAAGAAAGGATTATAAGTGTTTGCCGGGTCTTTGGCAACGGCCATAGCTGCGCTTGCTGCATACTTGTTACTTTCACCCACCACAAAATTATCGAAAGTATATTTAGGATTGAATATCTTTTCTTTCATGAAATTTATATTCAGATTATATGCCTTCGATGTTCTGTTTTCCGCTTTCAGAACGTTATCTTCAGTTTTATAGTCTCCTTCGGTTTTAACAACGACTTTATATCTGGAACCTGTCACATTTTCAAGACTGGACGATATCATGCTTATGTAACGCATTGACAGAACGTTGGCTGCAACGGTAGAACCTGTGGCGACATAAGCGACGTTTATTTCGTTATCAAGCTTTTTCAAAGTGGTTCCGGAAAAAAAACCGTCGTATGTAGGCTGAGTGCAGTTATTTTTTACGTCCTTTAAAACAGCCTGCCATATCTTATCTTTGTCAGTCATACCTTTTATCTCCTGTTTGTACATCTATTTTAATAAAACGGGAGGATTAAAACAAGTGAATAAGTTAATTTATCCACAGGTTATCAATAAAATTATCCACACAGAATATGTTTATTTGCATGTTTTCCACATAGTTATCCACATATTGTGGATAACTATATTAACAACACAAAAATATGGAATCTCAGTCCTTGGAAATTTTTGTATATTAGAATTGAATTATTGACATGGACTGTGTTAAAAAGTATAATAGTTAGACATGCGTGCGCTGTTGAAATTTAGACTGCGCCATATTTACGTTATTCAGGAGGTAAAGAAAATGAAAATGACTTATCAGCCTAAGAAAAGGCAGAGAAAAAAGGAACACGGATTCAGAAAGAGAATGAAGACCAAGAGCGGCAGAAACGTTCTTAAGAGAAGAAGAGCCAAGGGAAGAAAGAAGCTTACGGCTTAGTTCAGACTTTGCGGTAAAATGTTAAAAAAAACGGTATTAAGAGGCAAAAAGAACTTTTCCACCATCTATAAGAGGGGAAAGTCCGTGGGAGACAGATACGTTGTCCTTTTCTACAAGAGGAACGGTCTTGATTATAACCGCACAGCCTTTCTTGCCAGTAAAAAGGTTGGCAACAGCGTTAAAAGAAACAGAGCCAGACGTCTGATGAAGGAAAGTTACAGACTTACCGGACTCGACATTCCCTGCGGCTATGATTTTATTTTTATCGCCCGCAGCACTATAGAAAATGCTAAATGCCAGCAGGTGCAGAGATCCCTTGAATCTGCCATAAAGAAAACAGGGATAACTAAATAATCATGAAATATATTAACGGCTTTTTTAAAAAAGTGATGATAATACTCATAAAGTTTTATCAGAAGTGTATTTCACCGCTTTTCCCGGGAAAGTGCAGGTTTTATCCCACTTGCTCAGAGTACTTCATACAGGCTCTTAACAAGTACGGAGTAATAAAGGGAAGCCGACTGGGAATAAAACGAATTCTAAGGTGTCACCCGTGGAATCCGGGAGGTTATGACCCTTTGGAATGACGGAGGATTTTTAATGTTAGGATTAATAGCCAGACCTTTTGGCTTTCTCTTATCATTCTTCTATGACATATTGGGAAGTTACGCCCTCGCTATAGTTGTTCTTTCCACTTTAGTGAGAGTTGCCATGTATCCGCTCTATAAAAAGCAGGTTCTTTCTATGGCCGGAATGACAACTATGCAGCCTAAGATAAGAGAGATTCAGAAAAAGTATGCCAACGACAGGGAGACCATGAATATTAAAATGCAGGAGCTCTATAAGGAAGAGGGCTTCAATCCTGCAGCCGGTTGTCTCCCTATGATCATACAGATGATCGTAATATCCGGACTTTTCGGTCTGCTCAGATATCCGCTCACATACCTTGGAAACGATACTGAAATGGTATTTGCCGTTCACCATTCGTTCCTCTGGATGGAGGATCTGAGCCAGCCTGACCTTTGGATATTGCCTATCCTGTCCGGTGTCGCCACTTTCGCTTCGTTCTGGATGTCGTCTCAGAACAGCGCTATGCAGCAGCAGGCAGGAAACGCCATGAATATAATCATGAAGTACTTATTCCCTATCATGATTGTATGGCTCGCAAGATCCTATCCGGCAGGACTTGCTATTTACTGGTTTATAAGCCAGTTCGTTCAGATTTTCTTTAACATCAGGTTTAATGTTCTGAGAAAGGAAATCAGAGAAGGAAAAGTTGACGCTACCGGTAAGAAGATTAACAAGAAGAAATAGAAAGCTTCGGAGGATATATAATGGATGTTTCTGAAAAATGGGGAACGGATATAGATACGGCAGTGGATCTTGCCCTGGCGGATCTTAAGGCCACCAGAGATGAGGTTGAGATAACCGTTTTAGAGCAGCCATCCAGAGGATTTTTCGGTATCGGTTCCAAGCTTGCCCTCGTAAGAGTGGAGAGAAAGAAAGCCGAGCCTGCTCCGGAAGAGAAGAAAGCCGAACCTGAAGCTGCTGTATTTGATGAACCGAAACCTTCGAGAAAGGAAAAGCGTTCACATCGCGAATCCTCTCATCAGAAGAAGAGTTCCGATGAGCATAAGGAATACAGAAAAACAGAGTCCACCATAATAAGAGAGGACGAAAGCTTCAAACCTTTGGAGGAGCATCCTGCTCTCACGTTCCTTAAGGATCTTACAGAGCAGATGAATCTGGATATAGACGTATCGGCGAAGACCGACGGTGAGAATATCTATGTGGATATGAACGGAAAGGATTCCGGAACCGTAATAGGCAAGAGAGGCCAGACTCTCGATGCAATTCAGTACCTGACCAGCCTTGTTGTAAACAAGGAAGGCGACGAGTACATAAGAGTTGTGGTTGACGCTGAAAACTACAGAATGAAGAGAGAAAAGACTCTCGAAAAGCTTGCAGAAAGACTTGCCGACAAGGTAGTCAGAACCAGGAGAAGCGTAAGGCTGGAGCCTATGAATCCGTATGAGAGAAAGGTAATCCATGCCACCCTTCAGAGTAACCCAAGAGTTACAACGAGAAGCGAGGGTCAGGACCCGTACAGAAGGGTCATCATCGAACTGAAATAATTTTACGGCCCGCTTTATTCAAGCGGGCTTTGAATTTTAAGGATATGAAGAGCGATACTATAGCCGCAATCGCTACTCCACTGGGAGAAGGCGGAATCGGAATCATCAGAATCAGCGGCGATGATTCACTTGAAATTTTAAATCGTATATTCAGGCCGGCGTCGGAAAAGTCCCTAAAGAGCAGAATGCTCACCTACGGTCATATTGTCGACCCGGAAAGCGGCGCCGTCACCGACGAGGTTCTCGCCGTATATATGAAAGGGCCTAAAACATATACTGCCGAGGATGTGGCGGAGATAAACTGTCACGGAGGGCTCGTTCCTCTGAAGCGGACTTTGTCCCTTGCTCTCAGAGAAGGCGCCCGTCTTGCCGAACCCGGGGAGTTTACAAAGCGTGCTTTTTTAAACGGACGGCTCGATCTTTCTCAGGCCGAGGCCGTCATAGACGTTATAAGTGCAAAGACTGACAGATTTTTCGATGCGGCCATAGATCAGCTTGAAGGAAGTCTTTCCAGAAAGACGAGAGCAATCGGAAATAAGATAATGGATATTCTCGTCGAGATGACCGTCAACATTGACTATCCCGACGAGGACATAGAGGAGCTTACTTACGAAAAGCTTACTTCAGACCTTAAATCTGTAATAGCCGATATCAGGAAACTTCTTTCGGGAGCGGGAAGCGGTAAGCTCTTAAGAGAAGGAATTGCCATCGGAATCGTCGGTATGCCTAACGTGGGCAAATCCTCTCTCCTGAACTGCCTCCTTCGTGAATCCAGAGCCATAGTTACAGAGATTCCGGGAACGACCAGAGATACCATAGAGGAATACATGAGCATAAAGGGTATTCCCGTTAAGCTTACGGATACTGCGGGAATCAGAACTACCGACGACAGGGTTGAAAAGATAGGGATTCAGCGTTCAAAGAAGATTTTGGTCGAGGCGGATATTGTCGTCTTTGTCGCAGACGCAAGCAGAGCTCTCATGGACGAGGATGTTGAAATTATGAAGGGCCTCTCTCAGGGGCGTTCTCTCATACTTTTAAATAAGACGGACCTTGAGATGGTGACAAAGCCTGCCGATATTGAAGCCTTTGCGCCGGGAATTAAAATCCTCGAGACGTCTTTGATATCGGACGATCAGGCGGAAGCCCTGGAGGACGCTATCTACAATATGGTCGGCGAAAAGACCGAGCAGTCCGCAGGCGGCAGCGTTATAACCAACGTGAGACATGAAAACGCTCTCAGGGAAGCCTTGTCCTTTGCGGAGGACGCCCTTAAGGGTGCAGAGGAGATGCAGCCTCTCGAGCTTATAGAGATAGACGTTTCGGGATGCAGGGACGCTCTCGGCGCCATAACCGGAGAAACTACCTCGGCCGACGTTATAGACGAGGTATTCAGCAGATTTTGTCTGGGTAAATAGATTGTAGGGAAAAATCAATGGATAAAATTTTAATGGGTACATACGATGTCGCGGTAATCGGCGCGGGCCATGCCGGCTGTGAGGCCGCCCTTGCCGCCGCCAGAATGGGGAAGAAGACCATACTCTTTTCCATGAATCTGGAGTCCGTCGCCATGATGCCATGTAATCCGTCCATAGGCGGAACAGGAAAGGGGCATCTTGTCAGGGAAATCGACGCCCTGGGCGGTGAGATGGGAATCAACATCGACAAAACCTTCATTCAGAGCAGAATGCTAAACACTGCCAAGGGACCGGCTGTCCATTCGCTCCGCGCGCAGGCGGATAAAAACAGATACCACATAGAGATGAAGAAAACCCTTGAAAATCAGGAGAATCTTCACCTTATACAGGAAGAGATAACGGAAATCGTCGTAGAGGACGGAAAAGCTTCCGGAGTTGTAACCCGTACCAACACCCGTTATGAGGTCAGGTCCGTAATCATTGCGACGGGAACTTTTCTACGGGGCAAAATATTTATCGGCGACAGCGCTTTCATGAGCGGACCTTCGGGACTAGCGCCGTCTGTGGATCTTGCGGAAAATCTGAAAGGACTTGGTTTAAGCCTTCGCAGGTTTAAGACGGGAACGCCGGCAAGGGCTCTGGCCTCCACTTTCGATTACTCGAAGATGACGGAGCAGAAGGGAGACGAGAGAATAGTTCCCTTCTCGTTTATGAACGAGCTTCTTGAAAAGGATCAGATTTCCTGCTGGCTCACATACACCAACGCCGAAACCCACAGAGTTATCAGGGAGAACTTCCATCGTTCGGCTCTTTTCGGCGGTCAGATAGAGGGTACGGGACCGAGATACTGTCCGTCTATCGAGGACAAAATTCACAGGTTTGCGGATAAGGAAAGGCATCAGCTCTTCGTGGAGCCGGAGGGCCTCGATACTCAGGAGATGTATATTCAGGGAATGTCCTCAAGCCTTCCCGAAGATGTTCAGAGGGATTTCTACCACACCATAGCGGGACTTGAAAATATAGTCATAACCAGACCGGCCTATGCCATAGAGTACGACTGTATCGATCCGCTGGAGCTGAAGCTGAACCTTGAGACGAGAGCGGTAAAGGGTCTTTTCTGCGCGGGACAGTTTAACGGAAGCTCCGGATATGAAGAGGCTGCGGCTCAGGGCCTTATGGCGGGAATAAACGCGGTACTTTCAATAGACGGAAAAGAACCTTTTGTCCTGGGAAGAAATGAGGCGTACATCGGTGTTCTTATCGACGACCTTGTGACAAAGGGTACTAACGAACCTTACAGGATAATGACGAGCAGGGCGGAGTACAGGCTGGTGCTGAGACAGGATAACGCCGACTGGCGTCTTACGGAGAAAGGTTACCGGCTTGGCCTGGTCAGGCCGGAGAGATACGAAAGGTTTCTCAGGAAGAAGAAGGAGCTTGAGGACGAAAGACAAAGGCTTGAGACTACAAAGGTTACGCCGGCTCAGGTCAACGGATTCCTGGAAGCCTTGGGAAGCTCGCCTGTTGCCGGAGGTATATCACTTGCGGAGCTTTTAAAGCGTCCCGAGGTTACATACGAGAATCTTTCGGAGGTGGATCCGGAAAGACCTGTTCTCTCCTATCATACGGTAAGCCAGCTGGAGGTAATGATAAAGTACAGCGGATATATAGACAAGCAGATGAAGCAGATAGAGAAGTTCAGAAAGCTGGAGGAGAAAAGGCTGCCTGAGAATCTGGATTACCTGAATCTGGAAGGGCTTCGCATCGAGGCCCGTCAGAAGCTGGATGCAATCAGACCGGTTTCGGTGGGGCAGGCTTCCAGAATTTCCGGGGTTTCCCCCGCGGACATAAACGTACTGCTCATTCACCTTGAAAAGATGAGAAGGTCAGGCGGAGGAGAAAGCTGATGAGTGAGTTCGATAAATATGAAAAGGAAATAGCCGCCAAAATCGCCGAAATGGAATTTAATGGAAGCTCTAAAATCGCCTCAGAGCTCGTAAATTACATGAAAGGTATATTGGAATGGAACGAAAAAATAAACCTCACAGCGATTAAAAATCCCGGCGAATTCGTGATAAAGCATTTTTTTGACAGTTTTCCTGCCGCCATGCTGCCGGAATTCAGGAATGCGGAGACAATTATTGACGTAGGAACGGGAGGAGGCTTCCCGGGCGTTCCCCTTGCAGCTCTTTGTCCGGAGAAGAAGTTCGTTCTTGCTGATTCCCTGGCAAAGAGGCTCAGGGTAATCGACGCGGTTGCCATCGAATCGGGCATTACCAATATCACCACCGTTCATGGAAGGGCGGAGGATCTGGGAAGAAACCCGGACTATCGGGAGACCTTCGACGTATGCGTATCAAGAGCGGTGGCGTCCCTTCCCGTGCTTCTGGAATACTGTCTGCCTTTCGTAAAGGTGGGCGGAACTTTCATAGCCTATAAAGGTCCGGAAGCTGAGGAGGAGATAAAGATATCATCGGTTGCCCTTAAGAAGCTGGGCGGGAAAATAGACAGAGTCGTAGATGAATCAGACGGCACATATAACCATAACCTTATCGTCATCACAAAATCTTCATCTACGCCGAAAGCTTACCCGCGCAAAGCCGGAACCCCTTCAAAAACACCGCTTTAAGGCGTGTATAATGTATGATTTTCAGAGGATGTTTCACGTGAAACATCCTTGTTTTTTTATAAAACAGTGGCAAAAGATGTGGAGGTGTTATATAATAAACGAAGCAGATTTATGACGTAACGGGAGGTAGCAAATTGGGAAAATCTATAGCAATTTTTAATCAGAAAGGCGGCGTGGGCAAGACCACTACCAATATTAATCTAGGCGCCAGCCTTGCTATGAAAGGTAAGAAAATACTAATGCTGGATATAGACCCTCAGGGGAATACGACCAGCGGAATAGGAATAGCGAAGAGAAATCTGGACTACACCGTATACGATCTTCTGGTGCAGGATGATTTTGATACGGAAAAAGCCATCATACATACCAACACCGAGAATCTCGACATAATCCCTGCAAGCGTTGATCTTGCAGGCGCTGAGATAGAGCTGGCTCCTGTAAAGGGCAGAGAGAAAAGGCTCAGAGCCGCCATGGACAAGATAAGGGACAAATACGATTACATCTTTATCGACTGTCCGCCGTCACTGGGACTTCTGACCATAAACTCTCTTACGGCAGTTGAAAGCGTTCTGGTACCTATTCAGTGCGAGTTCTATGCTCTTGAAGGAGTAAGTCAGCTTGTGAGCACCATCGACCTCATAAAGAAGAGCCTGAACCCGGGTCTTGAAATAGAGGGAGTAATACTGAGTATGTTTGACGGAAGAACTAATCTTTCCGTACAGGTGGTTCAGGAGGTTAAAAAGTACTTTGGAGCCAAGGTATATTCCACTGTAATACCGAGAAACATCAGGCTTGCGGAAGCGCCGAGTTACGGTATGGCAATTACGGAGTACGACCCGAAATCGAGAGGTGCAGAAGCTTACAGGGAGTTCGCTGAAGAATTTCTTGAACGGGAGGCTGAGTAAATGGCTGGTAAATCTAAGAAAGGCGGCCTTGGAAGAGGCCTTGACGCTCTAATAGCGGATACGGTTCCGGTGGTGAAAGAGGAGAGGGAAAACTCTGGCACAGGCGAACCCGACGGAAACTCCATAATATACGTAAGCATCAACGACATCAGAGCAAATAAGGATCAGCCGAGAAAAAATTTTGACGAGGAAAAGATAAGAGAACTTGCGGATTCCATAACCGAACACGGAATAATTCAGCCGCTGGTTGTAAGGAAGAAGGGGAACTTCTACGAGATAGTGGCCGGTGAAAGAAGGTGGAGAGCTGCAAGAACTGCCGAGCTTACAGAGGTTCCGTGCATAGTCAGGGAATTCACCGACGAAGAGAATATGCTGGTCGCCATTATAGAGAATATGCAGCGGGAGGATCTGGACCCCATAGAAGAGGCTCTCGGCATAAACCAGATGATAAGGACGTACGGCTTCACTCAGGAGCAGGTATCTAAGAGCATAAGCAAGAGCAGACCGTATATCTCCAACACATTAAGGCTTCTGAAACTTCCGGAGGAAATCCGTCAGATGGTATCGGAAGGCAAGATATCGGCGGGACACGCCAGAGCAATAATCAATGTATCTAATCCCGAGCAGCAGGAGGAGATAGCCGAAAGAGCGTATAAAGAAGGCCTTTCCGTTAGAGATGTGGAAAAGCTCGCTCTGAAGATAAACAAGCCGAAGAAGCAGCCGAGGAAGAAAGTGAAAAGTCCTGATGCTGCGAGAGTGGAGGATGAGCTGAGAGAGCTTTTCGGCACTAAAGTCACCATAAATTCCGCAGGCAAAAAGGGAAAGATAGAGATAGAGTATTATGGACAGGACGATTTGAACAGAATCGTAGAACAGTTGAAAACAGCGGATAAATAGAGATAGTTTCACGTGAAACTCAATATGTGAAGAAGAGGTTACTGGAAAAAAATTACATTGACTCCTTTAGCCTCTTTTATATTGCCTTCAAACGTGGTAAAATAATACACAAAATCAACACTTTGAGGGTGTTCCCTCGTGGTATAATTTAGCTTGCCCGTTTATACCCCGAAAGGCACGGTATCAGCGGGATGAAAGGCGAAGAGATGTTAACTGAAGAGGAATAGATATGACTGAAGCGATTATAGAGAAAATATCCTCTATTGACGTTCCGCTTCCAACCTGTGAAGTAAACTCCAGAGGTAAAATAATCCGGGTCAATGAGCACATAGGCGAGGTTTTTATATACAGCGATATAACCGACAGCGACTTTTTCGCGATTACGGGAGTAAGAATATCCCAGCTCGCGGAAGCTGCAGACGGTAAACGGGTGCTGGTGGACAGGAACGGAAAGAATTTCAGACTCATAGTCAGGTCTGAAGGGGTAGATGAGGATACTGTTTATACGGTCTTTTTCATAGATGTTACGGGATTTGAAAACCTGAAGGTGAGATACAGCGATGAAAAGATCTGTGTCTGCCACGTCAATATAGACAACTATGATGAACTTATCTCCAATGTGCCGTCGGAAGTGGGCATGACCATTGCTGCCAGGATAGACTCCATCGTCAGAAAATGGTTTGCCAAGTTCGAGGGCTCTGTCACGAAGGTGCAGAATACATCATACATGATATATCTTCACCACATGTATGTAAGACAGATTGTAGACAGCAAGTTCAACATTCTGGACGAGGTAAGGGAAATAGAGACGAAAGCAGACTTCCCGGCCAGTCTCAGCATAGGCCTGGGCATAGGCGGTAAAAACATTCTGGAAACGGAAGAATTTGCGGTGACGGCTCTGGAGCTGGCTCTCGGCAGAGGAGGAGATCAGGCTGTCGTAAAGGACGGAGGCAGAATCCAGTATTACGGCGGAAAGAACCAGACTGTAGAGAAGGGAAACAAGGGAAAATCGAGAATTGTAGGGCATGCTCTGAAGCAGCTCATAGAGCAGTCGAACAGAGTGCTGATAATGGGCCATAAGGGCGCCGACATGGATGCCTTCGGCTCATCCCTCGGAATATACAGAATGTGCGCTTTGTCCGGGACGGAGGCTCACATAGTCATCGACGAGGTCAACGATTCCCTGCACGCCATATTCACCCAGGCAAAGGCGGCGGACAATTACAGCTTTATAACTACTCAGAGAGCGGAAAAACTCATAACCAGGGAAACGCTCCTGATAGTTCTGGACACTCACAGACCGAGCTATCTGGAAAGACCGGAGCTCCTTGAAGCCGCCGAGAGAATAGTGGTAATAGACCATCACAGAAAGGCCGAGGACAGTATAGAAAATACGGCTCTTTCGTATATTGAAAGCTATGCGTCATCCACTGCGGAGCTGGTAACGGAAATGCTTCAGTACGCGGGAGGGAAAAAGACACTCATTAAACTCGAGGCGGAAGCCCTTCTTGCCGGAATGTACATAGATACCAACAGATTTGCCGTGAAGACAGGCGTAAGAACTTTCGAAGCGGCGGCGTGGCTCAGAAGATCAGGCGCGGACACTACGGAGGTAAAGAGATTCTTCCAGACGGATCTGGAGGATTTCAGAGTTCGTGCCAAGTGCATAGCTGCTGCGGAATTCTATGATAACGGATTTGCCGTATCGGTCTGCGAGGGGAATAATCAGGACGCACAGGTTATAAACTCACAGGTAGCCGATGAGCTCCTGAACATAAAAGGAATAAAGGCGTCCTTTGTGGCGGGAAGAAACGACAAAGGCGTAACGTGTGTAAGCGCAAGATCTCTGGGAGACGTCAACGTTCAGCTGATAATGGAAAAGCTGGGCGGAGGAGGTCATCTGACTACAGCCGGAACTCAGGTGGAATGCTCACCAGAGGAAGTTATAAATGAAATAAAGAAAATGACAACCAGAATATAAAATCAGGAGGACACAGCTGATGATAGTTATACTGAAGAAGGATATAAAGGGAACAGGAAAAGCAGGAGATGTGGTAAAGGTAAGCGACGGCTATGCCAGAAATATGCTTCTGCCGAAGGGATATGCCGTAGAGGCTACCGATGGAAATATACGCAGCCTTGAAAAACAGAAAGCCGTTCAGGCTCAGAAGGAGGCGGATGAAAAAGCTGCAGCCGAAAAGCTTGCAGCCGAACTTGGGGAAAAGAAAG
Source organism: uncultured Bacillota bacterium (assembly GCA_949287095.1). Classification (GTDB taxonomy): domain Bacteria; phylum Bacillota; class Clostridia; order Peptostreptococcales; family Anaerovoracaceae; genus Avanaerovorax. The sequence continues at coordinate 23,871 of CASEFA010000014.1, read as the reverse complement.
TTGTAATAAGAACAAAGGCCGGAGAAGGAGGAAGACTCTTCGGCTCCATCACATCAAAGGATATAGCGGATGCGGCTGAGGAACAGCTGGGAATCAGCATAGACAAGAAAAAGATTCAGCTGAACAGGACAGTTAAACAGACGGGACATTTCGATGTTGAAATAAAGCTTTACCAGGGTGTTAAAGGAACTCTCAGCGTCGATATTGTAGAAGAGTGATTCAGGAGAAAATCATGGCAAAATCGGAGAGAATACTTCCCCATAACAGAGATGCCGAGCAGTCAGTGCTCGGCGCTGCTATGCTCAGCAGAGAAGCCCTGTCAGACGTGCTCGAAATCGTAAGACCGGATGATTTTTACGATCCCGCTCATAAGGAAATCTTCAGAGTGATGTCGGACCTGTTCAGGGAAAGTGTAAACGTGGATATAGTGACCGTATGTGACGAGCTGAAAAAGAGAAATTCTCTGGAAGCTGCCGGAGGAAGAGCTTACGTGGCATCACTTTCTTCGGAAGTGCCGTCAGCGGCCAATGCGGCGGGATATGCCCGTATAGTTGCGGAAAAATCGTCTTTGAGAATGCTCATATCGGCATCTGACGATATAAGGGAAAAGGCCTTTGGCGAAAGCGACGATCCTACAGTTCTTTTGGACCATGCGGAGCAGAAGATATTTGAAATAGCGCAGAGAAGACAGAGCAGAGACTACATGTCTATCTCGGAAGTTCTCGTTGAGAACATGAATATGATAGACAAGGCTATTCAGGCGGGAGGAAAAGTGACCGGTCTTACAACCGGATATAAAGAGCTTGACTCAGAGACATCGGGACTTCAGAAATCCAACCTGATAATAATAGCGGCAAGGCCTGCCATGGGTAAGACGGCGTTCGCTCTCAACATAGCGCTAAACGCTGCGAAGAAAGCGGATGCAACGGTTCTTATATTCAGTCTTGAGATGGCAAAAGCAGAGCTGAGCCAGAGACTTCTTTCCATGGAGTCCAGGGTGGAGATGCAGAAGCTGAAGACCGGAGATATAAAGAACAACGACTGGGAAAGGCTTGCTCTGGCTTACGATTCGCTGGGAAGTACGAACATAAACATAGACGATACGCCGGGCGTGAGCATAATGGAAATGAAGAACAAATGCCGCAGACTTAAGGCCGAAAAGGGCCTTGACCTTGTGGTGGTCGACTACCTGCAGCTGATGCAGGGAGACGGAAGAACGGACAACAGACAGCAGGAGATAAGTGCATTCTCCAGACAGCTCAAGCTTCTGGCAAGAGAAATGGATTGTCCGGTCATAGTTCTTTCTCAGCTTTCCAGAGGACCGGAGCAGAGAACGGATCACCGTCCGGTGCTTTCCGACCTGAGAGAGTCGGGAGCCATAGAGCAGGATGCGGACATAGTAATGTTTCTCTACAGAGACGATTACTACAATGAAAACACCGACAAACCCGGCATATGCGAGGTGAATATCGCAAAGCACAGAAGCGGTGCGGTAGGAAGAATCGAACTGGCCTGGGTTGCAAGGTATACCATGTTCAGTGATAAGGCATAGAAGAGGAAGAAATGAAATTTTCAAGGGAGAAAATCAGGGATATCTATCTGTCGGATACGAGGCTGGATAACCTGTTTATAAGTGAATATATGCCTATGGCTTCAGGAGATTTTCTGAAGGTCTACATCTATGCCCAGATGTGTGCGGAGCATGGACTGGAGATTTCCGACGAACTCATGGCTTCACAACTGGATATACCTGTATCCAGAATCGGAGAAGCATGGAGATTCTGGGAATCGGCGGGGGCCGTAAAGTGCAGGAGAGCCGGAAACGGCGGAACTTCTGTAGAGCTTGTGAATCTCAGAGAGCACTTTTATCATGAACCTCTTACGGACGATACGCCAAAAGAGGCCGAAGGCTTTGAGGAAGAACCGGAGGATGAGAAAATAAGCGCTATGTACGAGGAGATAGAAGCTTCCCTCGGAAGGAGTCTGTCGTCTTCGGAGCTGCGGGAAATTGCAGGATGGTTAAGAGACTGGGGAGCGTCGGCAGAAATTATTACTTCGGCGGTGAAATACAGCCTTTCCAGGAAAAAGGACAGCATAAAGTACATCGGAAAAATCGTTCTCAGCTGGACGGAAAAGGGCCTGAACACAGAAGAAGACGTGAAGGAGTATATTGCCGATACGGACGAGCGGCACAGCCGGTACCGCACCGTCATGAATATGCTCGGTCTTTCCAGAAACCCTACGGAGTTCGAGACAGATATCATGGACAGGTGGTTCGATGAGTACGGACTCACCATGGAAAAAATCCGCGAGGCATGCGCCAGAACTACGGGGATATCAAATCCGAACTTCAATTACATAGATAAGGTGATAAAGAACTGGAAGGAAAAATCCGACGAGGCCGGAACTGATGTCAACGAGCATCACAGCGTAAGCATGTCGGTTCTGAACAGATATTACGACTATCTCAGAGAAAAAGCCGAGAAAGAGGCAGCGGAACGACTTGAAGAGGTATATGCGAAAATACCGGAAATAAAGGAAATCGACGGGGAGATGAGCTCCATAGGAATAAGGCTGTCAAAAGCTCTTATTCAGAAAGAATCCGGAGAGGACGGAAGAGCGCTGCGCGAGCGGATGGAAACCCTCAGAGCGGACAGAGCATACCTTCTCGCTGAAAACAACTTTGACATAGAATACACAGAGATCAGATACGCCTGCCCGAAGTGCAGCGATACCGGAATCAATGAAATGGGAGGACGGTGCGAATGCATGCAGAAGCGTATCAGAGAGGCTGAAATATGGCAGAAAGAAAATGGTATCAGAAATTAATCGATATCGGAGCGGCATTTATTGACAAGAACGATGAATTCTGGCCAAAGGCGTACAAAGCCTGCGGAAAAGCAGCTGCAAAGCTCGTTGACGCAGGCGCTGCTGCGGTTGAAAAATATGATATTCTTGTGCTGTATATTCAGCGGCTGAACCTTATAGCGCGTTACAGTCTGGCGAAATTCATTCACGAGCAGAGAGAAACTCTGGGAAGATACAGGAATCAGATTCTGTCTCACGGAGCGGGAGCGCTTCTGGTAGCCATAGCGCTGGTGGCCGTGTATAACCACTTTATGTGCTATGAGTACAGCTATAACGGACGGGTTATGGGATACGTATCTGAGCAGGAAAGCGTTCTTGCCGTACTGGATGTGGCCAGCGAAGAACTTTCGGCGGAATACGGCTCAGACATCAGAATTGACAGTGACTCCAACATATCCTTTAAGAGAGTGTCAGGCGTTCAGAAAAACATAGACAGTGAAGACGATGTTCTGAAGAGATTCACCTACATGTCGGACGTGAAGGCAGCAGGGTATGCGATTTATGTGGATAACGTCAGATATGCCATTTTGAGCAGCAGAGAAAATGCAAAACAGGTGCTGCAGGATGTACAGAATAATTACATATCCGAGTCTGACAGAACTCAGTACAGCTACATAGGGTTCAAGGAGGACGTTGAGATTAAAGAAGAGCAGGTGAATATAGTTTCCATCAGCGGTATAGACCAGGCTTATGAAAAGCTCATGGACGGCGGCATTAAGGAAGAGATATACACCGTAAAGGGCGGAGATACATATTACGGCATATGCGAAAAGCTGGGCGTAACAATGGATGAACTCAGGGCCATGAATCCGAATCTGGACGAATCGTCGCTGATGCCGGGAGACGAAATCATTACGACTTCGCCGTCACCGCTTCTGACGGTTATCACGAAGGAAACGACGAAGTACACAGAAGTCGTGGAATTTGAAACGGTGGAGAAGGAAGACGACTCCATGTATGAAGGCGATACCAAGACCACTCAGGAGGGCGAGAACGGAAAACGGATAGTTACCGCCCGTATAACAAGGGAAAACGGAGTAGAAACAGATAAAGAAGAAATAGGTTCGGAGATAATCCAGGAGCCGGTCGATGAAATAGTCATAGTAGGTACGAAAAAAATAACGGCTTCAGGCAATCTCATTCTGCCGATTTCGGGATATTCCATAACATATGGCTACGGATACAGATGGGGCAGACTCCATGAAGGCGTGGATATTCCATGTCCTACGGGAACTACCATCAGAGCAGCCGATGGAGGAACAGTAGTAAGGGCGGGATGGTATGGCGCATACGGACTCTGCGTGGATATAGATCATGGAACGGGACTTGTTACCAGGTACGCTCACTGCAGCAGTATAGGCGTTTCCGTAGGCCAGAAAGTTGGTCAGGGACAGGAAATAGCCAAGGTCGGAAGCACCGGTCGAAGCACCGGATCTCACTGCCACTTTGAGACCAGACTGAACGGAAAATCTGTAAACCCTATGAATTACCTGTAAAAAACAGCCGGTAAACCTGAGGGTAAAGGAGATAACTATGGGAAGAACAGCGAAAAGGAAAAAGAGAATAAATCCCGGCAGGCTGGTGCTGACGGTAATTGTCGTTGTTCTGCTGTTTCTGGCAGCGGTGTCGGTAAAGAACATCCTGACTCTGCATATTGAGAATAAAGAACTGACGGAACAGAACGAACGGCTTGAGGATGAGAAAAATCAGCTGCAGAACGAGCTGGATAATGCCGACGATCCAAAGTATATAGAGGAACAGGCAAGACGGCAGCTTAGAATGGTGATGCCGGGCGAGGTTCTGTATATCATTGAGGAAGAAGGAGAAAATGCAAAAGCTGCGGCCGAAAGCGATTCGGCAGACACACCTGATGACGACGGTACCGAAAGCGGAGAAGGCAATGAATAGACCTAAGATAAAACAGGTTCTCATAGTTGAGGGAAGAGACGATACCTGTGCGGTAAACCGTGCGGTGGACGTAATGACCATAGAGACCCACGGATTCGGAATGTCAGATGAAATGTGGCAGCGAATCGACAGGGCATACAGAACGTCGGGAATAATCATACTTACAGACCCTGACAGAGCGGGTGAAAATATCAGGAAAAAGATTCTGGAAAGGTACCCGGACGCGGGGCAGGCTTTTCTGCCCAGAGACAAAGCCCTTAAAAAGAGCAATGTCGGCGTCGAAAACGCAAAGCCTGAGGACATAGCCGAAGCGATTGAAAAGGCTCTTAAGAATATGGAGTCGCGGAAGTACGCAGAGGCCCCGGACACCTTTACTACAGAGGATATGGACAGGTTCGGGCTTTCCGGAGGGCCGGGAGCCTCTGAGAGGCGGGCCCGGCTGGGCGACGCTCTCGGAATAGGCTACGGGAACGGAAAGACCTTCCTGAAGAGGCTTAACGCCTTCGGAATAACGAGAGAGGAATTTGAAGAAAAGGCTGGTGAACTCTAAGTGAAGCTCTATTCGCCGGAAACCATAAGAAACATAAAGGAACGCTACGGCTTTCAGCTTTCAAAGAGTCTGGGCCAGAACTTCCTTACCGATAAAAACATAATAGACAGGATTATAGAAGCTACTGAAATCACGGCGGAGGATCTGGTAATCGAAATAGGTCCGGGAATCGGAGTAATCACTGCAGAAGCCGCGGCAAGGGCGAAAAAGGTCGTGGCCGTTGAGATAGACAGAAACCTCATACCCATACTTAACGATACCCTGGCCGATTTTGACAACGTGGAAATAATAAACGCGGATGTGCTCAAGACGGATCTTAATGAGATAATCGAAAGGGAAGGCTTTAAGACCGCCAAGATTATAGGAAACCTGCCTTACTACATAACCACCCCCATCATAATGGCGCTTCTGGAAAGAGGAGTTCATGCGGAAAGCATTACGGTTATGATGCAAAAGGAGGTGGCCGACAGAATTCAGGCGTCTCCGGGCGGCAAAACCTGCGGAGCCATTACGGCGGCGGTAAACTATTACTGTACCGTGACCGAGGTGGCCTTCGTGCCGAGGACGGTTTTCGTTCCCGCGCCTAAGGTGGATTCGGCGGTGCTGCGTTTTGATGTGAGAAAGGAAAAGGAAGTGGAGCTTTCGGACGAGAAGCTTTTCTTCAGATGCATAAAAGCAGGCTTTGGGCAGAGGAGAAAGACTCTTTTAAATTCTCTGGGCGGCGCGTGCTCTCTGACAAAGGATGAACTGAAGGGGTGCCTCGAAAAGGCAGGTGTCGATCCTTCAAGGAGGGCGGAAACGCTGACCATAAGAGAATTTGCGGATATAGCAAACAGAATCAAAGAGGTATCGGAGGATTGATCTATGGATAAAGCAAAGGATTTTTACAGGAAATATCTTCACAATTCCCTGTGCTTCTGTGCCGTATGGGCGTTTGCCCTTAACATGATCATAGAAACACTGGCGAGAAAGGGAACCGGCGGACTTGAATTTCTCATTTCCAGCCCGGTGGTATTTCTATACAATTCACTGGTTATCTTCGCCACCCTTTCCGTGGCGCTCCCTTTCAGGAGAAGGATATTCTTCATCGTGGTAATAAGCTGTCTGTGGCTTGCCATAGGAATTACCAACGGCGTAATACTCATGGAGAGAATGACGCCGTTTACGGTAAAGGATCTGAGCGCGGTAACCGATGCGGCAACCATGCTGACCAACTACTTCACCATGGGACAGCTTATCGGAATCGCCGCAGGAATAGTCATAGGCGTGGCGGCCCTTATCATACTCTGGATAAAGGCGCCGAAGAAGCCGAAAGGTTCAATAAACATAAAGAGGACCCTGGCCACCTTAGTTCTCATCATAGCTTGCACATTTATATCCACCTTCGGACTTGTGAAGATAAATGTGCTGGCGACCTTCTTCGGAAACCTTGCATACGCATATTCCGACTACGGCGTGCCGTACTGCTTTATTAACACATGGTTGAACACTGGAATTCAGAGACCCCACGGATACTCCGAAGAGGCAGTGAAGAGCATATTCAGCGAGGAACAGTTCGGTAAGGACGGAACCATGAAGCTGACTCAGACCGATGTGGACGAGGATTATCCTAACATCCTGTTTCTTCAGCTTGAATCCTTCACCGACCCTGAGCTGTTCAACAATATCGAGCTTTCAGAGGACGCCATTCCATATTTCAGAAGCCTGATGGAAAGCTGTTCGTCGGGAAGCCTTACGGTTCCGGCCTGCGGAGCGGGAACCGCCAATACGGAGTTCGAGGTCATGACGGGTATCAGTGTCAAGTTCTTCGGACCGGGCGAATATCCGTTTAAATCCATACTGAAGGAAAAGACGGCGGAAAGCATTGCCTACGACCTTAAGAGCATGGGATTCGGAACTCACGCAATCCATAATCACAGAGCCCTTTTCTACAACAGAAATCAGGTATTCAAGAACATAGGCTATGACACCTTTACTTCTGTGGAGTATATGAGCGATGTTTCCAAGACGCCTAAGAACTGGGCAAAGGATGAGAATCTGGTGTCCCAGATTACCGATGCTTTAAACGCCACGGAAGAAAGGGACTACATATATACCATTTCCGTTCAGGGTCACGGCAAGTATCCGGCTGAGCAGGTTATAAAGAATCCGGCTATTACCGTAACCGACGCGCCTAATGAGGAGATGAAGTGGAAGTACGAATACTACGTGAACCAGCTTCACGAGATGGATCAATTCATAAAGGATCTTACGGAGACCCTTGAAGCCTTTGACGAGCCGGTGGTTCTGGTTATGTACGGAGACCATATTCCGGCCCTTGACGTTACCGAGGACGCATACGACGCGAAGGATCTCTACCAGACCCAGTACGTAATCTGGAGCAACTTCGACATGGAAAAGGAGGATATGGATCTTGCGACATATCAGCTGTCCTCCGAGGTCTTTGACAGACTTGGAATCCACACGGGAACCACTGTCAAATATCATCAGAGCGCGGACTGGTCGTCTCCTGACTATCTGACGAATCTGAAGATGATTGCCTATGATATCCTCTATGGAGACTACTATCTCTACGGCGGCGAGAATCCGTTCGAGCCGACGGATATGAAGATGGGAGTGAAGAAGATCAAGATAGATAAGGTCGTAAGTATCGGCGGAAAGTACTACATCAAGGGCGAAAACTTCACGGAGTACAGCAAGGTCACATTAAACGGTGAGACGTTGAGCACCATATACCTGGGGCCTAACCTGCTGGGACTCCTTGAAAACGTCGACCCTGCTGACGCTCCTGACATGAAGGTAAGCCAGATAGACAAATCCAGCAAGGAAATCGTAAGTACTACGGAATAAACGAAGGAATAAGGGCTGCCGCGGCTTTTTGCCGGGCGGCTCTTTCCGCAGAGAGGAGGTTTTTTAAGTGGACAGATTTGAAACCGAAAGAATAGAAACGGAAAGAATGATTCTGACGCCTTACACCCCGGAGGATGCAGAGGGACTTTACGGATACGCCAAGGATCCTGATGTAGGGCCACATGCAGGGTGGAAGCCCCATGAAAGCATATCGGAATCGAAGATGATAATCGAGGAGATGTTCATGCCAGTGGGAGCATGGGCTATACGCCTTAAAGGTTCCGGGCGGATCATCGGAACAATAGGCCTTGAGCCTGATAAATACCGGCCTGAATCGAACAGCCGCGAGGTAGGCTATTCTCTCGCAAAAGACTGCTGGGGAAAGGGCCTCATGACGGAGGCCGTTCACGCCGTCCTTGATTACGGGTTTTACGAGAAAAATCTGGACCAGATAGCCATATGCACCGGGCCGGAAAATAAAAGGTCCCAGCGGGTCATCGAAAAAACCGGTTTCACCTACGAGGGCACAATCCGCCGGGCCTATAAAATCTACACCGGGGAGTGCCGGGACTCACTGTGCTATTCCATGCTTAGAGAAGAGTGGGAAGAGAAGAGATAATAGGCAGAGTATGTGTATCTAAAAAAGGGTTTCACATACTCTTTTGTTTAAATGACGTTATTTTTCTAAATTTTACTACAGGTGCTGCATAGCACTTGCAAATCCATTTCTTATGTGTCAAACTGTTATTAGCAGATTGATTCAATCCATTAGTCATATTATTCACTTTATCATGGAGTTCTTTTCTTTTTTAAATGCTTCTTGTAGATTATGCCGTTGATTTATTATCCGACGTTGATAATTGTGTGGTTGTCGTAGAGAAATTAAGCTGATACGATTTTGTGTGATAAGGCGATTTATCGTAAAAAGTATGGACAGAGAAGCTCTGCGATAAGTGAAACATTGGGGATACGGCAACATTGTGCGGGCCGACAATTTCGGTGGACATAGACCTAAAACATCTTATTTAATAGATTGAAGATGCCGTAATATCGACCAAGTGAATTATATATGTGCAACGACAGGAGAAGACGGCGAATGGAAAGCAAGGCATATTATTCTTCGTTCGAAGAAATGTATCTGGACAATTATAAACTTGTAATCTTGTTTATCCGGGATTACATCACCGACCCATACCTGGTGCAGGATATTTCGTCTATCGTTTGGACTAAAGTTGCGGAGCATATTGAAAGATGTATATCTATGGATAGATTATGGCTTAGAAATTATCTCAGGGTGATGGTTAGAAATACTGTTGCGGACCAGTATCGAGAAGAAAAAGCCATTAAAGAATTGCAGGAAAAAATCCAGGATATATTGAAATATACTGCTGTTAATCCTACTGAGGAGAATGACGATAAAGAGTATTTACGAGGGGCTATAGCAATTCTATCAGATGAAGAAATACAACTCTTGTACCTTAAATATGAGAAAATGTTAAACTCCGAGGAAATAGGGGCTATGTTAGGCGTAGGTTCCGGAGCTGTTAGAATGCGTCACAAACGGATAGTGGAAAAACTAAGAAAGAAAATAAATGAATTAAGGGCTGAGAATGGAGATGTGTGATTATGACTATTAAAGAGGGTAAAGATATCAATGTAAAGAGATTTAGTAGCGGCGATTATCTGACGGAAGAAGAGGCTCAAACTATTATAAAAGAATCTGAGAAGATATTTAGAACAGAAATAGATGCTTATGCTGCAAAAGCTGAAAGTATTACTGATAGCCCGGATAATGATACTCTTAAAATGGCGAAAGCCATTGATGCATCCCGCAACGCAAAAGCAGGAAAATCAGAAAACGCTTTGAAAGCGCCTCGTACTGGTCATAGGTTAAATAGACTTAGCCATTATGCGGCTGTGTTTATTGCATGTCTGTTTGTTGTGGGGACCATAGGCGCAGCAACCTCTGATGCGTTCAGAGCAAAGCTTTTTAATGTATTTGTAAGCGAAGAAAGTGGTTCGATAACTATGGAAAGTATTCCGGATGATTCGCCTATGAAGGATTGGTCCGACTATTGGTATCCGGAGTATATACCGGACGGGTTCATATTTACAGATGCAGAAGAGTCAAATACTGAAAGAATAATACGATTTGATTCTTCTAATTCTGATGCGTATATCTTAATATCCATTTCAGATGGAGACGGTACCACTATTTCTTTAGATTTCAGCCATTCCGAAGTGGAAGGGATATCAATCAATTCGTATGATGGCTATATAGCTGTAAATGATGAGGCTAAGGTTTGCAATATAGTTTGGTTGACTGAAACACAAGTAATTGATTTATATTCCAACGGATATATTATAAAGGACGAATTGGCAAAGATGGCCAACGAGCTGCAGCGCATAGAATGAAGCCTTCAAAAAATAGATTGCTAAACTAAAAATTTTTCAAAAATGTGTGACAAAACCTCTTAAGTTCCGTATATGTAAATAAAAGCAGGAATGACGGAGGTTTATTTTTATGTATTCAACATGGTCTAAAGTATCATTCAAGAAAATGTGTACTATAATTTTAGTTTTCACCATGATAGTTATGCCCACTATTATAAAGCCTATAGGTGTAAACGCATTAGAAGTCAGTCCGAAATACGAAAGTGCAACGGCAATAAAAACTATCTTTTTAATCGATACCAAAGGTATGGCGAGTATGAAAACTGCGGTTTCTCCAATGCCTAATAATATGCCAGATAGAATAATGGTACGTATGATTATATCAAAGATAGACGGTACAATTACATATAATAAAACTCATCAGGCAGAATGGAACGACATGACAGAAAGGTATGAGGTGGAAAAGACTTTTCAGCTGAATCGCAGGGGAAACTATCAGTTAAGAACAACAATCTACTGTTACAAATCCGGAAAATTGATAGAAACTATTCAGTGTGCCCCTAAGAAGCAAACTTATTGATCGAATCGAGGTGATTCCAATGATTGCAGGATAGTAGGATAGCTTTTACAATAAACGTCGTTGAGTGAAAAGAAAAGGAGGCCAACAATGAAAAAGATATTTCTGTCCTGTTGGAACTGCTTTTTCCTCTGATTACATCTCCATTGGAACTACCTTTAATGGAAGTGTACAAGCCAATGAAGCGTCAAAGAATACCATATTGCAGCAGGCAAATACATATGCAAATCGCAATTCAGTGGTAAGGTATTACGTAACATCAAAGAGGGTACAAGAGAACTGGTAAAATGATCTTAACAGAAAAGAGGTGATTTCAATGGCGGAAACGTGCCCTTACTGTGGCAATGAAATGGTGAAGGGGTATATTCAGTGCCGCGATGGCGTATATTGGAGCGAAAAATTTCGGGCTATCGCAGCGATACCGCCTTTTGATAAATCGGCTACGGTACTAAAATCAGGTAGTAGTGGTTTATTTAAAGGAGACGCTGTGGAGGCGTATAATTGCTTCAAGTGCAAAAAAATAATAATTTCGTATGACGAGTAAAAGCGTTTCAAATTTTATCGTAAAAGGAAACTTTAAAGGTGTAGAGTGTCGCATTAGTGCGACACTCCATGTATAGAATGTATGAAATAAAACAGTCTTATTAGGCCATATCTACACATCGCCTAACAACGATGTACTGGTCGTTTTCTCTGCAATCTCTATGAACTCGTTCATCTCCCGGGTGTGCCACTTTTCCTTATGGGAGAAGATCTGGCGGTACAGGGAAGCCCGGTAGTCGGTTACGTTCAGTATGGCAAGGCGGCCCTGCTCGATGCTGCGGCTTACGGCGTAGACGGGCAAAAAGGAAACGCCTCTGTTTATTTCAAGCATTTTGATTATAAAGGACGTGTCGCTGCACTCAAGAGCGGGAGTGAGCGATACGTTTTTTGATTCCAGAAATCTGTCCAGAACCCGTCTGTAGTTGGCGTTTCTTTCGGTCAGGTAAAACGGCATGTCAAAGAGGTCGCCTATCTTAAGGCCCTCCGGCCGGTTAAGTTCACGGGCAAGGTCAGAGGATGCCACGAATACGACGTCCTCCCGCTGTTCCATAAGCTTTCGCCAGTTGTTGTTATATCTAGGCTCGTCTAAGATATAGATGAGGTCGACGTCGCCCCGCTCCATAAGGTAGATAAGTTCCTCGGGCTCTGCGGTGGTGACGCGGACGGTCACGTTGGGGTGCTTTCCCCAGTATTTCTTTAAAAGAGCAGGCAGCTTGGCGTCGCAGAGGGACGAAATGGTACCGATGTGAAGGCTTCCGTGAAGGTCGCCGGTGTCGGCAACGGAAAGCCGCGCCTTGTTTACCTCGTTTATGATATCGTATGCCCGGTTAAGAAACTGGCTGCCCGGGTCGGTTAAGGAGATGTGCTTTCCCATACGGTCAAAGAGCCTTGTGCCCAGCTCGTCCTCCAGCTGCCTTATCTGGACGGTAACGGCGGACTGGGAGTATCCCAGGCTGTCAGCAGCTTTTGAGAAGCTGCCCAGCTGGGCAACCTTTATAAACGTTGTTATCTGTCTTAATTCCATATTGCACCCTTTGTCCCTTTATTATTAAAAAAAATAAACGATAATATTATTTTTATGAATTTGACGAATGTCTAATGACAGAATATACTAAACATACTTAAAGGTCAAGAGAAAATGTGTGACACAGATGAGACCGCAGATTTTTTAAACAGGGAGGATTGATTATGTCCTTTGTAAGTGTTTTCGATGTGCTGGGCCCTAATATGATAGGACCGTCCAGCTCTCATACGGCGGGAGCCGCAGTAATAGCACATCTCGCGCAGAAGATGATAACGCCACCTCTGGTAAAAGCGGATTTCACCCTTTACGGATCCTTTGCAAAGACCTATCACGGCCACGGGACGGACAGGGCGCTTCTCGGGGGAATCATGGGATTTGAGACCGACGACATAAGAATCAGAGATTCCTTTAAAATCGCCACGGAGCGGGGACTGAAATACACCTTCACACCGTGCGATACGGAAACCGAAGTTCACCCTAACACGGTGGACATCCGGATGGAAAATTCGGGGGGCCGCGTGATGACAGTGAGGGGAGAGTCTCTCGGCGGAGGCAAGGTGAGAATTTCAAGAATCAATGGCGTAGCGGTAGACTTTACGGGAGAATACAGCACCGTAATCGTCATTCAGCAGGATAAGCCGGGAGTGGTGGCTCACATAACGAAGGTGCTGAGCGAGGCGAACATCAACATAGCCTTTATGAGGCTTTTCAGGGAGTCCAAAGGGTGCACGGCCTATACCATAGTGGAATCCGACGGCCACTTCCCCGAAGGCATCGTAGAGCCGCTCAGGGAGAATCTTAATATCAAAGACGTTATGATCGTGGAACCGTAGGAGGTGAGAAGATGGACTTTAAAAACGCAAAAGAGCTTCTTGAAATATGTGAAAGGGAGCAGCGCCCCATCTCCGAGGTAATGCGTCAGAGGGAGTGCGATCTGGGAGAGATTCCGGGGGATATGGCAGACCATAAAATGAATCAGGTTCTGGAGGTTATGAGAAATGCCGCTCACCAGCCTCTGAAGAATCCGGCAAAGTCCATGGGCGGACTCATAGGCGGCGAGGCGAGAAAGCTTTCGGATCACGCCGCAAAGGGAAAGTCCATATGCGGTGAAGTGCTGGAAAGAGCTATAACCTATGCGGTTGCAGTTCTTGAGGTTAACGCTTCGATGGGACTCATAGTCGCAGCTCCGACTGCAGGCTCTGCGGGAGTGGTACCGGGACTTTTGCTCGCTCTTCAGGATACGTATAAGATATCGGACGGTCGGATTGTGGACGGACTGTATAACGCGGGAGCCATAGGCTACCTTGCAATGAGAAACGCAACCGTCTCCGGAGCCGTGGGAGGCTGCCAGGCGGAGATAGGAGTGGCGTCAGCCATGGCGGCATCGGCAGCTGTGGAACTTATGGGGGGAACACCGCGGCAGTGCCTTGACGCAGCTTCTACGGTTCTCATGAATATGCTGGGTCTGGTTTGCGACCCGGTGGCGGGTCTGGTGGAATACCCGTGTCAGAACAGAAACGCATCGGGAGCGGCCAACGCTCTCATTGCGGCGGAAATGGCTTTAAGCGGCATAACCCAGCTCATACCCTTTGACGAAATGTTAAATACGATGTATGCCGTAGGCAAGCACATACCTATAGAACTGAGAGAAACCGCTCTCGGAGGTTGCGCCACAGCGCCGTCCGCGTGTGAATTCCGCGGTGCGTGCGCCGGTGAAAGGTGATATAATCTATTACAGAAGGAGGATGGAAAATGAAAAATGCAGTTAAATTTTGGAACAGTCTCAGCCTTGTTAAGCAGATAATCATAGGACTTATCATAGGTATTATTCTTGCCCTGACTCTGGGCGACAAGGTTTCCGGAATCGTAATACTGGGAAATCTGTTCGTAAATGCTCTGAAGGGCGTGGCGCCGGTGCTGGTATTCTTTATAGTAATGGGCGCCATCTGTCAGCACCAGAAGGGACAGAAGACCAATATGAAATCCGTTATAGTCCTCTACCTTACGGGTACATTCCTGGCGGGAACATCTGCCGTGGTTTCAAGCTTCATATTTCCTATGAGTATAGAGCTTGCCGAAGGTGCGGGAGACGTAACGCCTCCGGGCGGGCTTACCGAGGTGCTTCAGAATCTGCTGTTTCAGATTGTGGCAAATCCTGTAGACGCTCTGATGAACGCCAACTACATAGGTATACTTACTTGGGCAATCCTTCTGGGAATAGCGTTAAGACACGCATCCGACGGGACAAAGAAAGCAATCGGAGATATTTCGGAAGCCGTATCCCAGCTGGTAAGATGGGTCATCAGATTCGCTCCTTTAGGAGTAATGGGTCTCGTGTTTAACGCCATCAACGAAGGCGGAATAGAAGCTCTGGGAGCTTACGGAAAGCTGATAATACTCCTCGTGGGAACCATGCTCTTCGTAGCATTGATAATGAACCCGATAATCGTATTCATAACCACGAGACAGAACCCTTACCCTCTGGTGTTCACTTGTCTTAAGGACAGCGGAATCACGGCATTCTTCACCAGAAGTTCTGCTGCAAACATCCCTGTAAATATGTCATTATGCAAGAAACTGGGACTTGATAAGGATACCTATTCCATATCAATTCCTCTGGGATCCACCATAAACATGGAGGGAGCCGCGGTGACCATTTCGGTTCTCACCCTTGCGGCAACCAATTTTCTCGAAATTGACGTGGACTTCGGAACGGCTCTCCTGCTCTGCATAGTTTCGGCCATCAGCGCATGCGGAGCGTCGGGAGTGGCAGGCGGAAGCCTTCTGCTCATACCTCTTGCATGTTCACTTTTCGGAATTCCTAACGACATCGCGATGCAGGTGGTTGGAGTGGGATTCATAATCGGAGTTATACAGGATTCATGCGAAACGGCTCTCAACTCCTCTACGGACGTGCTGTTTACGGCTGCTGCGGACATAAGAAGCAAAAGACTTGCAGGCAGAAGCTGAAAATATACATAAAAGAAGTAAATCAGAGCTATTGTTTTTTTTTACAGGAGTTGTATAATAAAATAAAGATAGTATACACATTGCGCATCAATAAGGGTAAGGGAGGCGTTTACAATGAAGAAAAAAGCAATAGCTTCAGCTGTCAGCCTCATGCTTGTGCTTTTACTTGCGGGCTGCGGTAATGACGGAGGCGGGACGGATGCCGCAGATAAAAATCTGAGCGGACCTTCAGCCGACTGGAAGACTCACTATGAGACTATGGACAGTATGGTAACGGATACGGATTTAATCGTGAAAGGCAAAGTTACCGGCCATTCGGAAGAACTGAGAAACGACGTGGTTTTTACCAGGCAGAATGTGGAGGTTGTTACCGTCATAAAATCTGATTCGGACAATCCGCCGGAAGAAATAACCGTTCTTCAGACGGGAGGAAGCAAAGACGGTGTGGTTACTGAGGCATTTCCGGAAGCTCCGCTGCTGGAAACGGGAGAGACATATCTTCTGTTCCTGGAGCATACCGATGAAGGCCACTACCTTGTCGGCGGAGGTTACCAGGGTGTTGCGGAGATAGATGATGAAAGCATATCGTTTATCTGCGATTTTGACAACATTACACGGGAGATGGAGAAAATACCGGCTTCGGAGATTGAGACGGAAATTGCGGCCATTGCCGAAAAAGCACAGCAGTAAAAGGTTTATGAAAAGGGAAGGCTTATTTCAGGCCTTCCCTTATGTATTCTCTTAAATTCGATATTGAAATCTTATGCAGGCTGCACTTGCCGAATTTTTCCGGTACGATTACGCTTATTTTGTCACCGAATATCTTCTTGTCCATGACAGCAAGGTTATATATTTCGTCGGCGGAGTAGTGACATGACGTGTCAAAACCGAGCCTTTTGAATATGTCTGTCAGCTCAACGCTTATATCAGTCTTTGTAAGGCCGGCTTTAAATGCCGCCTTTGACTCGATCACCATTCCGATAGCTACGGCGTGGCCGTGAGGGAGGCTGTATGAACTCAGCTTTTCGACAGCCTGACCTACGGTGTGTCCGAACCCGAGAATCTGACGGAGACCGTAACACTTTTCATCCGCTTCGATGAGGGATTTCTTTATCGAAATACAGCGTTCCACAACGTATTCATAATCGTTTTTCAGAATATGGTCCGCAAGGCTGCTTTCGGAAATAACTGCAAACTTCACAGCTTCGGCGGCTCCGTCTTTAATTTTCAAATCGGAAAGGGTCTCGAAGAATTTATAGTCGCAGAGAACAAGAGACGGCTGCCAGAAAGCGCCGACAAGATTCTTACCGCTCATCAGATTGAGACCGGTTTCTCCTCCGTAGGCAGCATCGACGGCTGCTTCGTAAGTGGTGGGGATCTGAATATATCGTATGCCCCGCATGTACGTGGCTGCGGCAAAGCCTGCAATATCGCCTACGGCTCCGCCTCCGAGAGCCACTACGGCATCCGAACGGGTGATGCCCTCGTCAGCAAGGGCTTCGAGGATATTGGTATAAGTGCTCAGGTTCTTTGAATGCTCACCTGAAGGAAAAACGATTTTCGAGGTCTGAAAGCCGCTTTCTATCAGTGAGGTGAGAACGACCTGGGAATAGAGGCTGTTGACCGTACTGTCAGTGATAATACAGAGCCTGCACGGGTCCAGAACCTCGCCTGTGTATTTTCCGATATCCTTTATTGTGTCATATCCCGTTATCACATCGTAGGTCGACGACGCGGAAATCGTGAATCTTTTCATAACAGATCTCCCGGCTTAAAAAATATTAGTATTTTGGTCAAATTTTTAACAAAATACACGAGAAAAAAGTAAGTCTTTGTGGTATACTACTGTAGCGATATCATCGCACAAAGCCAATAGAATTGTATCACACTTTAGGAGTGTTTGTAAAAGGGGTATAGATGAAAATCAGGAAAGCGCTCAAAGTATTTATTTTTACGATAGTTACCGCGGCGGTCATAGCAGGATTTGCGGCTATGATGGTAAATAATCACGTGGTTCAGGTCGCCAAAGAGTGTATACAGTATTCTTTCGACGGTATCGATGAGGATAACGACCATGAGCCAGGCGGATACGCGGGAAGCTCCACGGAGGAGACTGAAATTCCGGAGGACGTTTTAGCCGGGCTCAGAGATATGAACGCCGACTGCATTCTGGTCCTCGGCGCAGGTATAACCGACAGCGAAACGCCGTCGCCCATGCTTAAGGACAGGCTTGATGCGGGGATAAGGCTTTATGAGGAAGGTCTTGCGCCTAAGATTCTCCTGTCGGGAGACAACGGGAGCCAGGGCCATAACGAGATTCACGTTATGCTGAGCTATACCCTTGAGGCGGGAGTTCCGGCGGAGGACATATTCTGCGACCATGCGGGATTTTCCACTTATGAATCCATGGAGAGAGCCCGGGATATTTTCGGAGTGAAGTCGGCCATAGTGGTGAGCCAGACTTATCACGAGTACAGAGCCCTCTACATAGGAGAAAAGCTGGGTCTTGACCTTGCCGGTGTGGCTGCGGATCAGGAAAAGTATGCCGGCCAGGCCTACAGGGAGCTTCGTGAGGTTGCGGCAAGAAACAAGGATTTCCTGATGATGCTCTTTGACATGGGCTCTGCCGTAGGCGGCGAAGAGATACCTATAACGGGAAGCGGAGAAATTTCTCACGGTGAGTGAGTTTGGATAGCGACAAAATATGCAGATAAGGAGGATTTATGAACAAACTATTTGAAAACAGAGTTCAGGAGATTAAGTACAGGGTGCTCAGAGAGGTTGCCATTCAGACGTGGAAGGGCAATGACGTGTTTGCGGAGTTCAACGAAGTTGCAAGCAAGGTAATCCTTGACAACGAACCGCCTGACAGATGCTGTATATATAAGGACCGCGCCATCGTTGCGGAGAGAATGAGACTTGCCATAGGCGGAAGCAAATCGAAGAAGAGCGTGGTTCAGGTAATTCCAATCGCCTGCGACGAATGTCCGGAGGCGGGATACGTAGTAACGGACCTCTGCAGAGGCTGCCTTGCTCATAACTGCATCGCAAGCTGCAAGCTGGGAGCCATAACCATAGACAACAATCATCACGCCCACATAGATAAGAGCAAGTGCGTGGACTGCGGAAGGTGCGCCTCCGCATGTCAGTACAGCGCCATCCACAACTTTGCAAGACCTTGCGAAAAGGCGTGCAAGGTGGGAGCCATCTCCATGGCTCCGGGCGGCGAAGCTTCCATAGACGAAGAGAAGTGCATAAGCTGCGGCGCGTGCGTATATCACTGCCCGTTCGGCGCTACCGTTGACGTGTCCAGCATCGTGGACGTAATCAAGCTGATAAAGGAAAGCGAAAAAGATCCGTCAAAGCCTGTAATCGCCATAGTTGCTCCGTCCATAGCCAGCCAGTTCCTCTATGCAAATCTGGGACAGGTTATCACCGGAATCAGAAATCTGGGATTCAAAAGAGTGCTGGAGGTTGCACTGGGAGCCGACATGGTAGCCCACAAGGAGTCTCAGGAGCTGGTTGAAAAGGGATTCCTTACGTCTTCGTGCTGCCCTGCCTTTGTAAAGTACATCGAGACGGCGTTCCCTACCATGGTGGACAAGATTTCTCATAACCTTTCTCCGATGGCGGAGCTTGCGCGCTTTGTCAAAGAGAGCAACCCTGAGTATAAAATAGTATTCATCGGCCCTTGCATCGCTAAAAAGGCGGAGGTGAGAAAGCCTGAAATCGCGCAGTACGTAGACTACGCAATAACCTTTGAGGAGCTGCAGGCGCTGTTTGACAGCAAGAACATCGTGCTCAGCGAGCTGGAGGAAACCGAGTGGAATCAGGCTTCCTACTACGGAAGAATCTTCGCCAGAGCCGGCGGACTTACCGAGGCCGTAAAGCAGGCCCTCAAGGAACAGGGAGTTACGGATTTCGAGCTTAACCCTATCGCATGCGACGGAATCGAGCAGTGCAAGACTGCCCTCATGCGCGCGAGCAAAGGCGTTCTCCCTAACAACTTCATCGAGGGAATGGCCTGTGTCGGCGGCTGCGTAGGCGGAAGCGGAAATATGATTAAGTACGTAGAAGCTCCGAAGCAGATGAAGCAGAGAATCGAAACCGCCACTGAGACGGAGATCCTCTCCAACATCAAGAAGCAGATAAATATAATATAATTGATACAGAGCAGATTTTATGATTTTATGAAGTGTTCGATGTGAAGCAGGTTTTCGGCCGGCCGCATCGAACACTTTTTCGATGTCAAAGCAGTTTTTCGGAAGAAACATCGAACACGGTGCGCGTTTGAATGCAGTTTTTCACCGGATTTGTTCGATGTCTGCGGCGTTTTAAGGCTTTGAGGTCGAAAAAACGTTCCGTCTGAAAGCTGTAATCTGCGCATGACATCGAACGAGGGCATATTAGCCTTGCACCACACAGCTCATTCAGCTACAATGTAGCCATCATATAAGGCGAAGGAGAGAAGGGGGAATAGAAATGAAGGCGAACAGGAGATTTTTCGTAAAGACTATGGGCCTGGCGCTGGCTCTGTCCATTGGGCTTATGACAGGATGCAGCGCCTCCGGTTCGGGTGACAGCGGGTTCCCGACAGACGAAGCCGGTTACCCGGATAAAGACGCGGTAATGATAAACGGAGAGGTTTATGAAACGGGCTTCGGAGATGAAGGGGAAGACTCCGGATACGAGATGAATATGCAGGTCAAGGCAGCTGACGACGGCAGCGTGACCGTGGTTCTGCCGCAGGTCATTCCTACGCACACGTGGAATATGGAAGAGAAAGAGGATGTGATTCTCAAAAGCTTTGAAACGACTAAAACGGACGTGACAGAACCGGTTGATGGTCCGTCAGACACCTTACAGAGCTTTACGTTTATCGCGGATTCCGGCAGCACGGTTTTATTCAAGTGGGTAAACGTGAATGAAGCCGGAAAGGCATTTTCGGAAAAGGCCGCGGACAGGGAAATCAGAGTGACGGTTTCGTAGAGGCGGCGTTTATATTTCCGCTGCAAATGCAGTTGGTAAAAGTTTGCTAACGAACCCGGCAGTTAAACCTTTTCTGAGCAAAACCGCAATTCGGTAGAATGAAATTCTATCATTTACAGTGTTATCGTGCTTATGGTTTACTTTTCAGGTTCTCCACATTCCGGATAAGCTTTAATTTCTATATTTTTTTCTATCAAATCGGGAAAACCTCGACAGAAGGTAGAAAAATCTTTAACTGAAATCAGATATATTATAAAAATGTTTGAACCGCTCACAGCGGGCGCTATTGATAAAAGGCGCATATGGCGAGATTTCACTTATGGGTTTCATGTGGTGGTTTTGATTGAATTTAAGCAATCGTATTTTTTTACGATTGCTTTTGCGCGTGAAACGGAACGTATTGCATATGAATTAACCAGGACAGTGGGTATAAAGGCTGTCTCGCTCAATGGAATAAAAAGAGCAGGTACCAGAAATTACTGACTGATTACCTGCTCGTTTGGTTGTCGCTAAATAGCCGTGATGGTTCCGGTCTTGGAGCACTTCATACCGATAGTAACGGTTTTAGATGCCGCTCCTCTATATTCGAACCTGGCGGTGCCTTTTACCGTCGCGCCGGATTTGGTAGTAGAACGGGATACGCATTTCCAGCCGCTGATGTAGACGTTATAGCTGGAGGAACTGGATTTTGCAACGACTCTGGTTCCATCGTACTGGAAGGTCCCTTTAACGGTGAAATCCCAGGCTTTCTTGTCGCTACTGTCATAATATGTATAAGTTCGCTGGGAAGTCTTTAATTTAGCAATTGCCATAGGCTGAATGTAACCTGCATCACTATATACGGTAGTCTCGATGGTTGCATATGAACCGTCGGAATAATAAATAGTTTCCTTCGTTATATCAGGTGCCATGCCCGGCGATTCCGCTGCGTTGACTGAGATGGCAGATGTGAACAGCATCACCATGATAAGACTTAATGCGATTGCCGTTTTTCTTTTCATAAATAATCTCCTTCCATCACCATACAGGATTCTCAACTTCTTCTTCCGGATAGATTCTGCGTAGACTGGCTCAGCACATCCCTGTAAAAGGCAATCACCGCTATCAATACGACTACCAGAACAACTGCTATGATGGCAATGAGCCGTCTGCTGTTCCTGAGTTTTTTGATTCTGCCGGAATTGGATACATTCTTTGACTCCAGAAATTCATTAGCAATTTCTTCAGGTGTACCAAACTCTTCTTCAAGGTCTTCAGTGGTGCAGCCCGGATGCTCGTCGCAGTAATCATCGAGATATTCGCGCATGGATGATAGAAACTCGTCAGCAGAGTATATGGAGGAAATTTCTTTTTTAATCATTTTAATATAATTGTCGACAACTTCATGATTCATGAATCACGTTCCTCCTTTGAATATGCAATATCATACACTACATCCGTAAGGTCTTTATACAGTCCTTTAAGCTGGCTTAAATATGACAGCCCCGAATCGGTAATCATGTAATATACCCTCATTCTGTTTGAAACGGATTCTTTTCTGCTTTCGGTAACGAAGCCGTATGCCTCAAGCTTGGAAATAGACGTATAAAGGAGGGGAGCTTTGTACTTTCCGCCGCTTCGTTCAAGTATAGTCTGAGCGATTTCATACGCATACATTTCCTCGTCAGACAGGATGGACAGTATCAAAAGCTGTAAAGTGGCTTTCTTGAACTGTGCATCAAAATTATTCAAAGGATTTCTTTTACTTTCTTCTTTCATTAAAACCAAGCCTTTCCACTGATAACTTACCACAAGATTTCAGAAAAATCAACAGCATATATAAATTGAGAAATTATAAAGAAGAAATGTTATATATTTTATTGACATATATAAAAAGATGTGATATTTTAGATATAAGGGGATTAACAGAAATTTTATGCAGAGCGCTAAAGGGGTGAGACTGATGGGAATAGAGTAAATCACTTTTAATCAACGGAATATCACAGATTAAAATACTAAAGGGGAGGAAAATATGAAACATAAGTTAATATCATGTCTTTTAGTAACGACTATGATCATGACATCTGTTCCAGTAGCTTTTGCTATGGAGCACAATCAAGATAAAGATTCAAACAAAGACGCATCGATGAATGCCGTAACTAGTGTTATGCCAGTAATTGCTCCTGATGGTGGTGGAGACAGTAATGGTATTGTTCTTTATGGAAATGAGAGATACAAGAACAGAATTGAAATGAGATATGGTTCTTGGGGTGCAACAAAACTTTAACAGTGACAAAAGAATCTGCCAAGTTTGTTAGCAAGTACCGAGAGATGCTGTTTTCAACTATAACTGGCGTGGTGGGCTCCTTTGTGGGTATAAATCCAACCAGTTTGGGTAAAATTGTAGCAGGAGCTACATTGGGAGGAATCGCTGGTATAATTGCAGACGAATGCATAGAAAAATTTTATACTACTCTAACAGATGCTGCGGGAAAATATAAAATTAGAATGAGAACAGCTCGGCGTGTCAGTGTTAACATACTGTCTGGGAGAATTGCTACCCTTGAGAGTGGGTATCAAATTGAAATTACAGGGCCAAACGGAAAGAAGGTATCGAAAACGTTTATGAAGTAAAAAAATCAAGATTGGTTGTGGTGATAACATGAAATACAGCGGCGCCATGCGGATATGCGTGGGAACGGATGTGGCCATAGTGACTGCGCTCATCTGCATAGAAGCCTTTAATATAGGCGGAAAAACCAGAGCGGCTCTATGCATAGGAGCAATAGTATCCTACATACTGTCCCAGCGGATGGCAAGCAGGAGATATGAGAGATGCGGCGTGCAGAGCGAAAATGTAAGCGGATTTTTCTGGAAATTCATGGTCGCATTTCTGACCATGCTTATCGTGCTGGGCAGGGATATAACTGTAATTATACTGTCAATACTCATGAGCGCCTTCGATGTTTACGAATACATTAAGGCAAGGCGCATAGATAAAGGCTTATGATTCAAAGGGAGTAATGAACATAAAGTGAAGGGCGAGGCGCAGATTCATGCTTCGCCCTATCAGTATGCCTGTAAAGACAAGGTGCAGATTTACGGATTATCGTAAAAGTGGAGTGTGTGAAATAATTTCTGTAAATTATCTCTTCCATGGTAATTAAGGTGAGAAATTGCCTGAACGGCAGATTCAGTTTTACATATTCAATTTAAAAT
>CASEFA010000013.1 GCA_949287095.1 uncultured Bacillota bacterium | reverse complement strand
CTGAATATCGTCAGCTGTTTCGATATCATATTCTTCGATTAGAGCTGCGATGATATTTTTCTTGTTTTCATTGAGCGGTTTAACGTGGTAAACTTCTTTTTTCTTATTAGCCATAAAAATATCCTCCTATGGTTGGTTAGATTTTACCATAGAAGGATAATCTCATGTCGTATTTACAGACTTTTTTTCACAGACTCTAAAAGTGTGGATTCTATGATTTTAACGATAGCTGTTTCATCACAAAATCTGAAAAACGGGGAATCTTACGATGGGCTTATCCGCTGCATGGCGCTGAAATGGCGGAGCTGTTGTCGTCAAACCGGTGATATTCGGGATTTTTGCGATGAAATGGTTATCGTAGTTTTTCGCAAATCAAAGGATTTACGAAAATAAAGGAGCATGACCGCATGATGGAAAGCGGATTAAGTTACAGTCTCGTTAGTTTTATTTGATTCTGAATCGTACATTTCAACAGCACTTACCGGGAAACCGGAGGAAATTATCAGTAACCTGCGTAGACTGGCTCAGCACATCCCTGTAAAAGGCAATCACCGCTATCAATACGACTACCAGAACAACTGCTATGATGGCAATGAGCCGTCTGCTGTTTTTCAGCTTCTTGATTTTGCCGGAATTTGATATACCCTTTGATTCCAGTAATTCGCCTGCAACTTCTTCAGGCGTACCGAATTCACATTCTAAGTCTTCTAAAGTGCAGTCCGGATGCTCGTCGCAGTAATCGTCGAGGTATTCGCGCATAGAAGACAGAAATTCATCCGCCGAACAGAGCCCCGATAGTTCTTTTTTAACTTTCTTAAGGTATTCATTTACAACTTCGTGGTTCATTTTAGCGATCCTCCTCAGCATACACAATATCAAATACTACACCGGTGAGGTCCTTATACAGATCTTTAAGCAGATTCAGATACGCCCTGCCGGAATCGGTAATTCTGTAATACACCCTCATCCTGTTTGCAACGGTTTCCTTTCTGCTCTCGGAAACGAAACCGCTCTCTTCCAGTTTGGAAATCGACGTATAGAGGAGCGGGGCTTTATATTTGCCGTTGCTTTTTTCAAGTATCGTCTGAGCGATTTCATAGGCATACATTTCCCCGTCAGACAGGATGGACAGTATCAAAAGCTGTAAAGTTGCCTTCTTAAACTGTGCCTCGAAATTATTTAAAGGATTTCTTTTACTTTCTTCTTTCATTAAAACCAAGCCTTTCCACTGATAACTTAACATAAGACTGCTAAAAAATCAATAAAATATACAAATTGAAGAAATATAAAAAAATGACATATATTATATTGACATATATAAAAAAGTGTGATATTTTGGATTTAGAGAAATTAACAGAAATTTCATGCAGTATATATGAGGGGGCGACCGATGGGAATGTGGAATGCCAAGTATAAAGAGAATTCTACATTTCACTTAGACGATTGTTTTGAATCCACTGTTAAGGAAGGAAGTGAGGATATGAAAATGAAAAGGATAGTAAGTCTCGCAATTGCAACCATGTTGGTTTTAGGAAGTGTCAATGTAGTATTTGCTGATATATCAGAACCGATGAGGATAGGTGAGAACAGGCAGCTAAATGTGCCTTTGGATTATCAGAGAACGAAGTACACGTGCGGCCCTGCATGCATGAAAATGCTTCTGGCAAAATTCGGGAAAAGCGTATCAGAAAGTCAGCTTGCAAAAGAGGTGCATACGCAGTATAACGAAGTAGGAACAATTGTAGGTAATATCCCTCCGGTTTTGAACAAGTATTTGGGAGGCACACCGTATAAATATTATTACACGTACAGTACAAATTTTACAGATAAGGTTCTAAATAATATAAGAGCGGGGTACCCTGTGATATGTCACGTTAAGCCTGATAAACTCCCCAACTATAAGGGGAAGACTGCGCCAAAAGGACATTACGTGGTAATAAAAGGATATATTGTACAGGCCGGTTCGAGCACGCAGATATCGGTGACATATAACGATCCTCATTATGAGACAAAGTATAAGAATCAATATTACTACGGGACGTATAATGTTCCGATTGCAACAATGAATGAGTGCATTGAAGGCAATGCCAGTCTTTATATAGCACATTGACTTTATCAGGGGGAGGTAAGAGATGAGTTGGAAAAAGAAAATCATTGTGGCAATAATAGTGCCCGCTGCAGTAATGGCTAATTTTGGATGTGAGGCAGGCAGCAACAGCCGTACACCCGAGGTAGAAACCAGGCTATCAACAGTTAAAGCTGATACCATTACACCAGAGGCTCAAGAAATAAATATGCCTTTCAATCTGGAGTACAATGAACACGGAGTCGCTTTGAACGAGCGAGTTTTGGGCTACGTGGACGAAGAAAAAATGCTCATAATCAACAGCTACAAATACATGGTTAACATTCCGGGGGATAGCCCTCCGGAATATGCAACAAAGGGCATGTATATGGTGTATTTTGATGGTAAAACTCCATGTCAGAAATACGACATAAAAAGTGATATGTATATATATAGTGCTGTCCCGTATAAGGACGGAATTATCTATATAAGAAATGATTTCCTCAATGAAGACGATTTCGCAGCCGGACACGATATGGGGTACAGATGGAATGTCATATACTCCGATGTTGATGGCACAAATGCAAAAAAGATAGATAGCGGATATAGTGAAACAACGTCTGCGGAGATTATACTGTTAGAGGATACCCCTGTATATGTATGTGAGAATTTTGATGGTGATAAAACGGATGTCCTGATTAAAAAAATAATAGACCTCAAATGCGAGACGATTGCGGTTATGAGGAATCACGAGAATACGAGCTTGTTTGAAAAAAATAAAACAGAGTATTTTCTAAATCTGTATGATTTCAATGAAAAAGCTGGTGTAGCGGTTGCAGGAGATTTGGAGGGGATAAAGGTTTCCTATCCATTTAAAGATGCTTGTAATTCAGTAAGTATATCGAGAGACTGTATAGTTGGAAGCTTTGGCGGTGAAATGGGAAATACCAATATAACGTGTAAGTCATTGGAAGATGAAATAGAAGAGAGTATTCCCCAGACAAAACGCTGGTGGAGGTTGACGGGCGCATCGGGACGATATTGTATGATGGTAGATGATGGATTTAATCCGTACTACTTTGACACGGACAATATGGAGGTTGGCAAAATTGATATTGGGGTCTTACAGACTGAGCCGTTTGCGCCGAAGATGTTTTATCCTGCCGGAAAAGACCGTTTTGTTTTAGAGCTGTCAGTTGACAATAAGGAAGGACTGAATGATACGCATTACTATATCATAGATATGGAAAATAATGGGTAAAAACTGGAGTGGTGAACCTACAGAACTATATTTGATTCTGATGCGACTTGGAGGGCTATTTTTTATAATATGCTCAGTTGTTGTGGCGATTCATTATGTTTAGCGGTACCTATATCTTGGAGGTGATACCGATGGAAACATGCGCAAAATATAAGACTGTGAAAAGGAAGGAATGGATATTAATGTCCGTAGTAGCGGTGATGTTCTACGGATTTATGAAAACAGCAACCGTGTATGATTTTGGTATGGCAGGCGTTGTTGCAGGTATAGGGGTGATAGTGGTCATAGCGATGTTTGCTGCATCGAAGTTCGGCCTGGCTTCGTCGTACCGGAAAAGGAGTGTTGGGGAGCGTGTTTTCGGTGAAATGGCGGATATAGTCATATTTGTTGCGTGGATATATATTTATGTATTCACGGACAACCGCTATAAAGTAGAGATAATGACATTATTATATGCGGGATATTACATTATTTCCGAAACATATCAGTACAGAAAGCACGCACGGAAATAAACACGCAAGAAGGCATATTGGCAGCACATGCCGGTTTTGCAGCCGATGCTGAGTAAACATAAACCCTCAAAAGAGGTATATAAAATAGAAAGAGCGGTTCTTTATCAGATCCGCTCTTTTACTTCTCTTTTCAGCCTTCAACCCAATCCTTCAGCATGGAGTACAGTGAAACGGGAGCATCGAGGGTCTGGTTGTTAAGGGTTTCCTGCCAGCCCGGAACCTCGAGCTCGTCCATCAGCAGGCAGAGAAGACCGCCGGTCTCATAAGGTATGCGGTCGGCAAGGTAGCTCTTATCGATGTTTTCCGCGCGGTACTGAGGGATAATCTCGGAAAAAGGTACGTCTTTTCTGTTGGAGAAGTACATAACGCCGAAATCATAGCCGACTCTGCGTGATGCCTGAATTCCCGCATATGTGGCGGCTGCCCTCCGGCCAGTTGTCCTGCATATAGTAGTGGAAAGCTTCGTGGCTGAGGAACGTTGTGAAGTGTTCGCTTGACCACTTTGCGTCAACGGATGCCGCCTGGTCGTATTTTATGAAGTATACGTCGCTTCCGAGAACGGAATATGTTTTTCCGACGGTATTGAAGTCCCCGCCGAGACGGAACTGCATCAGATCCGGCGTTGCCGCGGAGAGCCTGTAAACCTTAATGGTCCAGTCGTCCGGAACGGTTATCTCCTTCGCAAAATTCCCGAAACCTCCTTTTTCGGGTTTATGAGGTTTTACTCTTTTTTTACTTTACGGATTCCCGCTCTTTTACCGTATTTATCCCGGCATTCGCCAGCTCATCGGCCCGGTTGTTCATGGAAGTGATGTAGAGGAAATCTTCATAGGAAAAATCCTTCCCGTTCCACTCTTTGAACTTTTCGTAAAGAGCGGCGGATTTTTCGTCCGTCAGCTTTTCGGGTGCCACGTGGCCCTTTACTCTGTAAAACGTAACATCGTGCCTGCGGGTAAGGGACAAAAGCTGCGACCACAGCTCTCTGTTCTCCACCGGCTTTTTCGCGGCGTTAATCCAGCCGTTTTTCTCCCAGGACTCGTACCACTTCTTTCGGAAGCAGTCGGCAACGTAGGAGCTGTCGGTGAAAACCCGCACTGTGAGGCCGTCCCGCTTTAGAGCCCGAAAGGCGCTTATCACGGCCGTAAGCTCCATGCGGTTATTGGTAGTGTCGGCTTCTCCTCCGTACAGTTCCTTTTTATTTTCTCCGAACTCAAGAATTGCGCCCCAGCCGCCGAAGTTTTTGTCGCTCTGGTTGCCGGAGCAGCCGCCGTCGGAGTATATGTTTAATACAGTCATAGTCGTTCTCCCAAGAATAGCGTTTGCTCTTATTTATAAGTAACGTCTGCAATCTCAGTATAGTTTTGGGGCCGGATAAAGTCAAGATTTCAATCGTTCCCATTCGCGCATCAATTACTGAGAAATATTAAAACGGAAGCTGTGGATTATCAATCGTGTTGTAGACAGTTCAGTAATTTGACATGGTTGACTCGATTGTTGCACAGTATATATGATTTGACAGAGGCGCCTTTTTAGGATAATATAAAGTTAACTTTACATTATCCTAAAACTTAAGGAGAACATATCATGCAATACATCGAACGGGCACTGGAGCGGAAATTCCTGCGTATGAGTTCCTTTTTTAAAGCGGTGCTCGTAACGGGTGCGCGTCAGGTCGGAAAAACAACCATGCTGAAGCATCTTGCCGAGGGACAGAACCGCACCTATGTAACCATGGATAATACTATGGTCAGAACTCTGGCTCAGACGGATCCGGTACTCTTTTTTCAGACCTATAAGCCTCCAATCATTATTGATGAAATACAGAAAGCTCCGGAGCTGTTTGAACAGATTAAGATTATCTGTGATGGAACCGAAGAAAGAGGACTGTTCTGGCTGACCGGTTCACTGCAGTTCGCGATGATGAAAAATATCCGTGAAACGCTGGCCGGAAGGATAGGGATTCTTGAGTTATACAGCCTTTCAAAGGGAGAAGTGGACGGAGAAATCTTTACAAACAAGCTGGATTTCTCTCTGTCGTGTCTCATGGAGCGGCAGAAAACGGCAAAAAAGAACGACATTGTAGATGTGTTCGAGTACATATGGCGCGGCGGAATGCCTGACGCGCTGAGGGCTGATGCAGAGCAGAGACAGGAATATTTCAATTCATACATTGAAACATATCTGATGCGTGATGTGACAGAAGAAGGAGGCATTACAGACTCTGTGCGTTTTCGGAAGTTCCTCAATGCCTGCGCTGCTCTGACGGCAGAACAGGTAAATTATAAAACACTGGCGGAGGCTGCTGAAATATCCCAGCCCACAGCCAAGGAATGGCTGCGAATCCTGCAGGGATTAGGAATTATCTACCTTTTGCCCCCTTTTGCCAATAATGAACTTAAGCGACTTACAAAAACACCAAAGCTGTATTTCTGTGATACAGGGTTGTGTGCCTGTCTGTCCATGTGGCCTACCAGAGATACTCTTATGAGCGGAGCTGCAAGCGGCCATTACTTTGAAAACTACGTCGTAATTGAGCTTCTGAAGAGCTTTTCATATTCTGCGGAGAAAGCGAATCTGACATATTACAGGGATTCCAATGCAAAAGAAATCGATGTGATTGTGGAGGAAAACGGGCTGGTTCATCCGCTGGGAATTAAGAAATCCGCAAATCCCGACAGGAGGGAAGTAAAAAAATACGGAGTACTTGATAAGACGGCCTTAGAACGTGGCAGCGGAGGTATAGTCTGTATGTGCGAAGATGTAATACCGATTGATGAGAAAAACTGCTTTATCCCCTGCAATCTTATATAGGAGAACGACTGAAATATGCCATTTAAATTTCTTTCTACCGCCAGCGGAAGCAGCGGCAACTGTTACATACTGAAGACCGAAGAGACGGCGGTCCTGATAGACGTGGGGACGACGGGAAAGAGGATAATCGAAGGCCTTTACGAAATGGGGCTTTCGCCGGAGGACGTAGACGGAATTCTCGTCACCCACGAGCATACCGACCACGTGAAAAGCCTGAAGATGATTGGAAAAAAGGCGTCGTCCGCAAGGATTTACGGAAGCTCCGAAACACTCCATGCAGTGCGGGATATGGCGCCGGGGGAAAGGTTCTTTGAGGTTGAACCGGGCGCGGCCTTTGCCGTAGGAGATATGAAGATCAGGGCCTTCTCCCTTTCTCACGACGCAGCCGGCCCTCTGGGATACTCGGTCATTTCCGGGGACAAAATGTGCACCGTCGTCACCGACACGGGCTGCATAACGGAAGAGATGTTCAGCTACATAAGGGAAAGCGACCTCCTCGTCTTAGAGGCCAATCACGAGGTCAACGTCCTGATGATGGGCTCCTATCCCTACTACCTTAAGCAGAGGATTGTGGGAGACAAGGGCCACATCTCCAACGAAACCGCAGGCAGCACCCTTTGCCGCATGCTCAGGGAAAGAAGAAACGGTAACACGCCGAGAGTGATACTCGCCCACCTAAGCCGTGAAAACAATACGCCGGAGCAGGCGTTTCTGACCGTGAAGAACATGCTCTTTGATGAAGATTTCCTCGTGGGAAGAGACCTGTTCCTTGACGTGGCAAAGCGGGATCAGGTGGGACATATCATAGAGATTTGAAAATCCGGAGGAAAAAGATGAACATAAGCGTAATATGCATCGGAAAACTTAAGGAGAAGTACTGGACGGAGGCGGTCGCCGAGTATTCCAAGCGGCTGGGAGGCTACTGCACCTTAAATATTGTCGAGCTCAAGGAGGCGAGACTTCCGGACCGTGCGGGGGAAGCCGAAGAGGCGGCAGTGAAAAAAGCCGAAGGAGAGGCAATCCTTAAACACATCGGAAAGGAAATGTACGTCATAACCCTGGAGGTCAGGGGAAAGAAACTGAGCTCGGAGGCTCTGGCGGAGAAAGTGGCGGAGCTTTCCATTGACGGAAAGAGCAACGTGGCTTTCGTAATAGGGGGAAGCCTGGGCCTTGACAAAGCCGTCAGCGACAGGGCGGATTTCAAGCTTTCTTTTTCGGATATGACGTTCCCTCACCAGATGATGAGGGTTATTCTGCTGGAGCAGATTTACAGAGCATTCAAAATAAACAGGGGCGAGACGTACCATAAGTAAAATTCGTGTGAAAAAGGCAAAAATAAGGTTTACATTTATGAAAATTGGACTATAATATGGTCATGACTCAGAGGGGATGACTTAAAAAGATTATGAAAAATAAAAGAAAAGTGGTTAAGCTTTATTTCGTGTTTACCATTGCTGCCGAGATTTTGTCACTGCCGTTTCTGGGGTTCGATCCGGGCTTTGTGGCGGGACTTTTTACAGGGGCGGCGGCGTTTACGGTAAACCTGGCGCTTTTAGAGAGAGTAGTATACGGTTTAACAGCTGGAAAAAATAAATTCACTGCCTTCCTTATCCAGTTAGGGAGGTTTTTAGTTTTTGGAGCCGCAGGAGTTACCTGCGCAGCTTTTGGCGTTAACGCAGTAATAGCTCTCGGAGTCAGCGCCATTACATTTACGGCAGGAATAGTTACGGCGGCCTTGAAGGGAGGGAATCCGGCTTGATAAATATTGACGAACTGGGCGCCCGCATAATTTTTACCATAAGTATAGGAGACGGAAATCTTTACATAACGGAAAGCACTGTGTTCGGAGTCATAGTGGCGGTGATAATCGCAGGTCTCGGAATCTGGATGGGAAGCGGCCTTAAGATGATTCCGACCGGTAAGAAGCAGATTGCCGCCGAGGCCATGGTGGGCTGGATTTACAAGTTCACCCGGGAAAACATGGGAAGAGCCAACGAAGGATATGCACCGTACATAGGAACGATTTTCGCGTTCATACTGTTCGGAAGCTCTCTGGGAATCTTCGGACTCAGACCTGTTACCGCTGACCTTAACGTGACGGCGGCCCTTGCCATAATGACGTTCATGATAATACAGATAAGCGGCATAAGGAAGCTGGGGGTAAAGGGCAGACTTAAAGAAATGGCGGAGCCTTATCCGTTCATATTCCCAATGAAGGTTCTGGAGGAACTGACACTTCCCGTATCTCTCGCGCTGCGACTTTTCGGAAACATATTCGGAGGAGTCATAGTAGTGGATCTCTGGATGGGATTCATGGAATATCTCAGCGGGCTGTTAACCGACGTACCGTTTCTCAGAGCGGTTACGGTACTGCCCCTTAACGGATTTTTCGATATGTTCGAGCCTGTAATACAGACTTACATATTCACAATGCTTACAATGGTCAACCTCGCTTCGGCTATAGGAGGCGTCGCAAATTCGACAGTGACGAAGCTTCCGGACAGCCGGGCGTCGTGATATAAAAAAGAACACATCTTAAGGAAAAACATATTATAAGGAGGAAATAAGAATGGGAATTATAGCAATAGGCGCAGGAATCGCAGTAGGACTTGCAGCTCTGGGAATCGCTTTAGGACAGGGATTCGGCGTAGGTAAGGCAATGGAGGGAATCTCCAAGCAGCCTGAAGCTGCCGGAAACATCAGAACTACACTTATCGTAGGTATGGCAATCATGGAGACCATGGGCGTACTTTCCTTCGTAATCGCTATACTCATGGCGCTGAAGCTGTAAGAAGGAGACCTGGGAATAATGAAGATGAATCAGTCGCTTTTGTCCATGGACTGGAATCTTCTCTTCACCATAGTTACCGTGCTGGTTCTCTTTGTCATACTTAAGCACTTCTTCTTCGAGAAGGTTCACAAGGTCATGGAGGACAGGGAGAAGTATGTAAACGATACCATCTCAAATGCAGAGGAGAAGGACAGGCAGGCAGAGGAAAAGCTGGCTTTGTATAACGCGCAGCTTGCGACCGCAGAGGACGAAGGCAGGAAGATTATCAAAAACGCCAGAGACGAGGCGAAAAGCCAGGCGAAGGAAATCATCGACGAAGCCGATGAAAAGGCCAGAGCTCTCATGGAGCACTCCCAGAGGGAGATACGCCGGGAGAAGTACAACGCCAGAAAAGAGCTTCGCGAGGAGGTTTCCGGTCTTGCGGTTCTCGCAGCAAGCCGCATTATAGAGAAGGAAATCACCGATGCGGACCAGCAGGATATCATAAACAAGGTACTTGAGGAGGCGGAGGATAAGCCATGGAGTTAGCAATAGCTATGGTTTACGGTCAGGCTCTCTTTGACGCTGCCCTTGACCTTGACAAGGTGGACGAAATAAAGGACGAGATAACGGCCATTGACGAAGTGTTCAAGGCACAGCCAAGGTATTCGGAAATAATGGGAAATCCCGCACTGCCGGCTGCCGTGAAGAAAAGCCTTCTCAGGGAGGCCTTCGAGGGCAGGGTGATGGATCAGGTCCTCTCGTTTCTCTTCATCCTGGTCGATAAGGGGCGCTTCGGTTTCTATCACTCCATAGTGAAACACTATCTGAAGCTGATGGACAGGAAGAACCAGATGGGCTACGGCAAGATTTACTCGGCCGTGCCGCTGACCGAAGAGCAGATTGCACGCTTTGAGGAAGAGACCGGAAAGCTCATGGGCGAGAAAATCCAGCTTAAAAACAAAGTAGATAAAACCCTCATTGGAGGAGTAAAGATAAAGGTTGACGGAAAGCTTATTGACGCATCCGTCAGCGGCAGACTCAGACATATGAAGGAAAAGCTTCGGCTTGAATAGCATTTTGATTGACGGAAAGGAGGGATACCCGGTGAATCTGAGACCAGACGAAATAAGCTCCATAATCAAAGAACAGATTGAAAACTACACCAACCATCTGGACATATCCGACTTCGGAACAGTCATGCAGGTGGGAGACGGTATAGCCAGAGTGTACGGCCTGGGCAAGTGTATGTCCGGTGAGCTTCTGGAGTTTTCCGGCGGCACCTACGGCATGGCCATGAACCTTGAAGAGGATAACGTGGGCGCAGTAATACTGGGTTCCGACAGAGATATAAAGGAAGGAGACATCGTAAAGCCTCTGGGCACCGTTGCCGACGTTCCCGTAGGTGAAGCGATGATAGGAAGAGTAGTGGACGCTCTGGGTCATCCTATAGACGGCAAAGGCGCCATTGAGACCACGGGCTTCAGGCCGGTGGAGTACCCGGCTCCGGGAGTGCTTCAGAGAAAGTCCGTAAACGAGCCTCTTCAGACGGGAATAAAGGCCATCGACGCCATGATGCCTATAGGAAAAGGCCAGAGAGAGCTGATTATCGGAGACAGGCAGACGGGCAAAACCGCCATTGCGGTGGACGCCATTCTCAATCAGAAGGGAAAGGACGTAATCTGCATTTACGTCGCAATAGGACAGAAGAAGTCCACGGTAGCCCAGCTGGTGCAGGTGCTGGAGGACAGGGACGCCATGAAGTACACCATAGTGGTTTCCGCAACGGCAAGCGAGGTTGCGCCGCTTCAGTACATAGCACCTTATTCGGGCTGCGCTATAGCGGAGTATTTCATGTATCAGGGAAGAGACGTTCTCATAGTGTATGACGACCTGTCAAAGCATGCGGTGGCATACCGGGCCATGTCCCTTCTTCTCAGAAGACCGCCGGGACGCGAGGCCTATCCGGGAGACGTTTTCTACCTTCATAGCAGACTTTTAGAGAGGGCGGCAAAGCTTTCCGACGAGCTGGGAGGAGGCTCCATTACGGCCCTCCCTATAATAGAAACTCAGGAAGGCGACGTTTCCGCGTACATTCCGACCAACGTTATATCCATAACCGACGGTCAGATATTCCTTGAGACCGAACTCTTCTTCTCGGGACAGAGACCGGCAATCAACGCCGGAATTTCCGTATCCCGTGTAGGAGGAAACGCCCAGACAAAGGCCATGAAGAAGGTTTCGGGGCAGATAAAGCTGATGCTGGCCCAGTACAGAGAGCTTCAGAGCTTCTCTCAGTTCGGTTCCGACGTTGACGCGGACACTAAGAAGAGACTGGATCACGGAAGAATCCTCATGGAGATTCTGAAGCAGGGACAGTACAAGCCTCTCGATATGGCATATCAGGTTATGATAATCTACGCGGCCACAAAGGGATATCTGGACGATATCGATATAGACAGCGTAGGCGCTTTTGAGCGTCAGTTTTACCCGTACATTGAGGATCATTTCCCAGAGGTGGGACGTGCCATCAGAGCGGAGGGCGACATCTCCGCCGATACGGAAAAGGTTCTGGTACGCGGAATAAACGAATTCAAGAAGGCAGGTTTTATCAATGGCTGAGCATATGCACGATATTAAACGCCGCATAAAAAGCATAAGCTCTACAGAGAGAATCACCAACGCCATGAAGCTGGTCTCGGCTTCCAAGCTGAGAAAGGCAAAGGCCGCCTATGAGAATTCCAGAGGTTACATGAGCGGAGTTCTCGACGACATACGTGGAGTCTTTGAGGATATCGAAGACATACCTGAAGTCTTTGTGGAGAGAAGCCGTGAGATAAAAAACCGCTGCTACGTGCTCATCACCAGCAGCAACGGCCTTTGCGGGAGCTTCAACTCCAACGTCATAAAGGCCCTGGAGGCAGAGCTTGCCCGCGATAACGCAGGCAGGGACAACGCCCTTCTCGTCACCATAGGCACGAAAGGCAGAGATTACTTTCTCAGAAGAGGCTATCAGCTTCTCATGACTCACGACGCCCCTGCCGACACGGTGGATTACGCCGAGACGAGAAAGATAAGCGAGCCCCTTATCCGCATGTACCTCGACGGGAAGATAGACGAGATAAAGATAGTATACACCAGATATATAAACACTTTGAGGCAGGAGCCTGCGGCAGTGCAGCTTCTCCCCGTGAAGAGGGAAAACATAGACAGCCTCGCGGAGGAAAAGAAGCTGAACCACGTTATCGAGTACAGCCCGAGCCCTGAAGAGGTTTTCAATTATCTGGTTCCGAAGTATCTGGAGCTTACGGTGTTCAGCGTCTGCATGGAGTCGGCGACCTGCGAATATGCGGCAAGGCGTTCGGCGATGGAAAACGCCAACGACAGCGCCAGGGATATGCTCTCGTCCCTTCAGACGGAGTACAACCACGCAAGGCAGTCTGCTATTACGGACGAGATTATCGAGATTGTGGCGGGCAGCGAGGCGCAGAAATAGGTTCGGGAGAGGAATCCCGACAGGAGGTTTAAGGTTTTGAACAAGGGAATAATTCATCAGATTATAGGTCCTGTTATAGATATAAAATTCGATCCGGACAGCATGCCGGAACTTCTCAACGCTATCGAGATTCCTTCGGGAGACGGTAAAATCGTTGCGGAGGTTCACCAGCATATCGGAGACGACGAGGCAAGGTGCGTGGCCCTTTCATCTACCGACGGTCTCTCAAGAGGTATGGAGGCCATCGACACGGGAAAACCGATTCAGGTTCCCGTGGGCAAAGAGGTTCTGGGACGTCTTTTCAACGTTCTGGGCGAGCCTATAGACGAGAAAGGCCCTGTGGTCACCGAATCAAAAGAAGCAATTCACCGCCCGGCGCCTGCCTTTGAGGATCAGGACACGTCGTCACAGATTTTTGAGACGGGAATAAAGGTTATAGACCTTATCGCGCCGTACGCAAGAGGCGGCAAGGTAGGTCTGTTCGGAGGAGCAGGCGTAGGAAAGACCGTGCTAATCCAGGAACTCATAAACAACATCGCCACGGAACACGGCGGAATCTCGGTCTTTGCGGGAGTAGGTGAAAGAACCAGAGAGGGCAACGACCTCTACAACGAGATGACCGAGTCGGGAGTTTTAAAGAACACGGCCATGGTCTTCGGACAGATGAACGAACCGCCGGGAGCCAGAATGAGAGTAGCCCTCACCGGACTTACCATGGCGGAGTATTTCAGAGATAAAGAGCATCAGGACGTTCTGCTCTTTATCGACAACATATTCAGGTTCACTCAGGCGGGTTCCGAGGTTTCTGCCCTTCTGGGACGTGTGCCTTCGGCGGTAGGATACCAGCCGACCCTGGCTACGGAAATGGGCGCGCTTCAGGAGCGTATAACCTCCACAAAAGAAGGATCCATTACTTCCGTTCAGGCCGTCTACGTTCCTGCGGACGATTTGACAGACCCGGCTCCTGCCACCACGTTTACGCACCTTGATGCCACTACGGTACTTTCAAGGTCCATTACCGAACTGGGAATCTATCCGGCTGTGGATCCCCTTGCCTCAAACTCCCGTATTCTCGATCCCCTTATCGTAGGAGAGGAGCACTACGAGGTGGCAAGAGGCGTACAGGAGGTGCTTCAGAAGTACAACGAACTTCAGGACATCATCGCAATCCTCGGTATGGACGAGCTTTCTGAGGACGACAAGGTTACCGTCGCCCGCGCCAGGAAAATTCAGCGTTTCCTGTCTCAGCCGTTTTCCGTTGCTGAGCAGTTTACGGGCATGGAGGGCAAGTACGTCCCTATTGCCGAGACCGTTCGCGGCTTCCGGGAAATACTCGAAGGAAAGCATGATGACATTCCCGAAAGCATGTTTCTCTTCGCAGGCGGCATAGACGAGGTTCGCGAAAAGTACGAAAAGAGCCTGGCAGCAGAGTCCGGCTCTGCCGTAGAGCCGGGAAGCGGCGCAGATTCAGGCGCGCAGGCAGGAGGCAGCCATGGCAGGTAAAAGGGTTCGCGCCGAAATAATAACCCCTCGCTCCATGTTCTTTGCAGGTGATGTGGAAATGCTCATAGCCCCCACCACCGAAGGACAGGAAGGGTTTATGGCAAATCACGTCTGGTGCTGCAAGCTGCTGGCGGATTCGGGAGTGCTGAGCCTCAGAGAACCCGGCGAAAAGACTTTGCGCAAAGCCCGCATCAAAGGCGGCTACATAGATATAAAGGATAAGTTCGTGGTCTACACGGACGAAGCAGAGTGGGAATCGAATAAAGATTGATGATCAAGGCGGCCGTGCATTTACCTGCGGGCCGCCTTTTCGCAGCCCGGCAGTTACAGGCCTTGCGCAGCGGCTCAGGCTGCTTCATGACAACCGTACAGGTCAGCTGCATTTCGCCTCGGTACCGAAACGGATGTTATGCTTCGACAACTCTTCCCCTCGGAGAAAGTTGTGTAGTATAATACGGACAGGGGTTAAATACATGATACGGAGGAGAAAAATTTGAAACATATTCTTATCGTTGACTATGATATTCATATAAACGAAATGCTGGATGAAGTTTTGTGCGGTAAGTGATGCCAGAAAGTCCACAGGACTGGGACTTTCCACAGCAAAGACTCTTACCGAGAAGATGGGCGGAGAGATATCCGCGGAATACGAAGGCGGCATTTTGACCATAAGGGTGAGGTTTTAGCGGGAGAACAGAAGGAGGAAGATGGATTGAAAAAGAGAAAAGAGGAAATAACGATTCGCTCAAGCGCGGCGGAGTATCTGACCT
The DNA here is from genome assembly GCA_949287095.1 of uncultured Bacillota bacterium. Taxonomy (GTDB): domain Bacteria; phylum Bacillota; class Clostridia; order Peptostreptococcales; family Anaerovoracaceae; genus Avanaerovorax. The sequence continues at coordinate 41,614 of CASEFA010000013.1, read as the reverse complement.
ATGTGGCATCTGCAGGCGATGGTCAGGACAGCGTAGAGATTCGATACGAGGATGAGAATATCTGGCTCACGCAGAAGATGATGGCAACGCTATACGACGTGAACGTTCGCACAGTGAATGAGCACATTCAAAAGATTTACCGGGATTCCGAACTTGAACCTGAATCAACTATCCGGAAATTCCGGATAGTTCAAACTGAAGGTAACCGTCAGGTAAGCCGCGACATCACTCACTATAACCTGCAGATGATAGTTGCAGTCGGGTTCAAAGTCAACAACGAACGAGCTGTCCAGTTCCGCAAGTGGGCTAACCATATCGTAAAAGACTATACCATTAAAGGTTGGGTAATAGACGATGAGAGGCTTAAGAACGGCGGTTCCGTTCTGACGAACGAATATTTTGACCGTCTGTTGGAGCTCGAAGAAAATGCAAAGAAATAAATCACTGGAAGAACTGAAACAGGAATGGCTTGCCGAGGAGAGCATAGCTCACATTCACGGCTGGGATTTTTCCCATATAAACGACCGGTATGAGGAAGAAGATAATCTGCCGTGGAATTACGGCGAAACGATAAAAAAATATCTGACGCCGGAAATGAAGCTGCTGGACACGGATACGGGAGGGGGAGAATTTCTTCTCAGTCTGGGACACCCCTATGAAAATACCGCCGCAACTGAAGGTTACCCGCCAAACGTTAAGTTGTGTGAAGATGTGCTTTTGCCGCTGGGCATAGATTTCAGGGAGGTGGCAGATGCGGGAAGGCTGCCTTTTGATGGAGAGAGCTTTGACATGGTCATAAACAGGCATGGCGATTTTGATGCAGAGGAGATTCACAGAATCCTTAAGCCGGGTGGATTATTCATAACCCAGCAGGTAGGCGCGGAAAATGACCGTGAGCTGGTGGGGATGCTGCTTCCCGGAAGCGAGATGCCTTACCCGGAGCAGTACCTTGCCGCTGCCTGTGAAAAGTTCGTCCGCGCAGGTTTTGACATAATCGAGGAAGGTGAAGCCTTTCCCGAAATAAGGTTTTACGACGTGGGCGCACTGGTGTGGTTTGCGAGGATAATCGAATGGGAATTCCCCGGGTTTTCCGTGGAAGACTGCTTTGACCGGCTCAGGGCGGCTCAGGAAATTCTGGAGGACAAAGGGGTCATCCAGGGGACGACCCACAGGTTTATGTTAGTTGCGAGGAAAAGATGAGATTTCAGGACAACGTGTTAAAAGAGTATCTGAAAAATGTTTACTTCATATGCGGAACTCCGTGCGGTGGAAAGACGACGGTTTCAAGAGAACTCGGCAGGCGGTACGGCATTGCCGTCTACAGCGCCGACGACGAGTTTTCAAGGCATCAGAAGCTTTCGGATGCGCGTTTTCAGCCGTCGATGAACAAAAAGTTTAAAGACGCCGATGAATTTTTCGGCCGAACCGTTCAGGAGTACAGGAAATGGCTGACTGACAATACACGGGAGCAGCTGGAGTTCGTAATTCTCGATTTAATCCGTCTCTCGAAGAATCAGAAGGTGCTTTGCGACTGCGACTTGTCTGTAGACGAGGCAGACGCTCTGACAAAGCCTGAGAGGGTGGCGTTTCTGATTAGAGAACCTGCTGATTTAATGAAAGAGTATTGCGGCCGTCCGGACCATAAGGGCTTTAGCGACTACATAAACAGTGCGACTGACGCAAATTGCGCAAAGGCTGTGTGCGGCGAAACCCTCAAAAAGCCTGAACGCAGAAAAATGCAATGGGATAAAAGGTAGCGATTACTTCTGGCTGGAAAGGACAGATGACAGAACGGTGGAGGAAACAGTGAGGAAAGTGGCAGCGCATTTCGGGTTTAGTGAAAGACAGAAAGGCTAAAAGGTAAAAGTCATGGGAAAAGAAAAAATCGTATTTATATGCTTTTTACTTGCGGCATTATGCTTTTTCGCAGTGGCAGTAATGAATTATATGGATAAAGACACTGCTCAGGCGGTAACGTATCTATTGCTCGGAATCACATTTTTGGTTTTATCAACCACACACGGCAAAAAAGACAAATAAACGCATAAGGTGTGGTGACAGATGCGGTGACAAACGGCGGATTTGTCACCGCTTTTGTCACCATCAGGGAGAGTGCGTACCGGAGGGGGAAAAATTTTTAAAAAAATTAGCACTCACCTATTGACAGTGCTAACAAAAGTGCTATAATAAGCTTGTAAGCAAAAGGGGGACTGAAAAGGAACCCGGGAACAGCAGTGACGACACCTTCCCGAAAGGGAAATACTATAGATGCCGTTTGAAAGGAGCGACGACTTATGATGAAGAACTATTTGACGAACAGAGATTTATTTGACAGCTTTATGGACGCTATGTTTGACGACTCATTCTTTGGCGACAGGAATCCGCTCTACGGAAAACACGCAAAGAACATGATGAAGACCGACATCAGGGAAACCGGTGAAGGCTATGAACTTGACATCGACCTTCCGGGATTTAAGAAGGACGAGATAAACGCAGAGCTGAAGGACGGATACCTGACGATTTCGGCAGCCAAGGGTCTTGACAAGGACGAAAAGGACAAGGAGGGAAAGTACATCCGCAGGGAGCGCTATTCCGGAGCAATGTCCAGAAGCTTCTATGTAGGAGATAATCTTACCGAGGAGGATATCAAGGCTAAGTACGAGGACGGAATCCTGAAACTGTCCGTACCTAAGAAGGAAGTTAAAGCTGTGGATCAGAAGAAATACATTGCAATAGAGGGCTAACAGCCCTCGTGGGATTGACCCGTTTGAATGCAGGCTGCCCCGAATTCTCGCAATCAGAGGTTCGGGGCAGTTTTTCGTCTTGCCAACGCCGCAAAAAAAACATAGAATAGTAACTGTGAATCTACTTACCGGAGATTGGAGCTACATATGAAAAAAGACAATAAAAATGTCAGCAGCATTTTACTGATAAACGATATGGCGGGGTACGGCAAGGTTTCCCTTTCTGTCATGTTTCCGATTTTGTCCCACATGAGATATCAGACCTTCAACCTGCCGACAGCCCTCGTGTCCAACACCCTGGACTACGGAAAGTTCGATATCCTCGATACGACGGAGTATATGAAGAACACCATCAGAGTGTGGGACGAGCTGGGGTTTACTTTTGACGCCATCTGCACGGGGCTCATAGTCAGCGAGGAGCAGGCGAAGATTGTCAGCGAGTACTGCGCCCTTCAGAAGAAAGAACGGGGAACGCCGATATTTGTGGACCCTGTCATGGGCGACGACGGAAAACTGTATAACGGCGTGACGGAAAAGACCGTAAGCTACATGCAGAAGCTCTGCTCGGTGGCCGACGTAATCGTGCCGAATATAACCGAGGCGTGCTTCATCGCGGGAGTTCCGTACAAGGAAGAATATACGGACGAAGATATAGACAAAATGGTAAAGAGCATGCGCGACATGGGCGCAAAGTCTGTGGTAATCACCAGCTGCAACCTTAACGGAACCATGTGCACGGTGGTAAACGAGGGTGACGCGGACGGGTGGACCCGCCTGGACTACGTGGAGATTCCGGTTATGTTCCCGGGGACGGGCGACATATTCTCGGCTCTCGTGCTGGGACGCTACATGCGCTCGGGAGACCTTACCGGCGCGGTGAGGACGTCCATGACCAACCTGGAGCATATAATTGCGGCCAACGTGGGCAACGAGGACAAGTACAAGGGAATTCCAATCGAGCATTACCTGGATGAGGTTAAATAGCCCCTCATCCGGGTTTCTTTTTTACATCACGTCTACATCACGGCAAACTTCTTTGTCGCATCTATGTATTTCATCAGTATGCCAAGGTTGGCGTAGTAATAGGAGAATCTGTCCTTCTTCTGAACCTGGACAAGGTCTGATGCGGTGAGCTTTTTCATGTGCTGGGATATGGTGGCCTGGGCGTAATCAAAGGCTTCAACCAGGTCTCCGGTGCAGACAGTCTCCCTGTTCTGGTTGCAGTGCATTATGTGTCTGAAAAGCTGAAGTCTTACGGGGTGGGCCAGAGCGTCGGAAACCGATGCAATGAGCTCCAGTTCCTGTTCGTCCATGTTATCCTTATATTTTCTTATTCTCATAATTTCCTCCGAAAAAATAAAATCGCCTTACGAGATTCCTCATATCGGCAATTAACAATATACAACATCTGGGGCGTTTTTTCAAGGGGGCGGGATTCGCGTATTTCCGGAAACGGACAGCGGTAAATTTTATAAAGTTCCGACCCGGACATGGACCTGAAAAACTGTATACTACTTAAAAAATAACAGGTTTTAGTCGAGGATTCCTTATTTTCTATAATTGAATTTCCCGTGCGGCGGTGGTATACTCCGTTAGTCATCAGAATTTAAGCTATATTTTTTTGATCACAACAGGAGGTAAAGCAAATGCAGGAAATAGTGTCAATCATCGTATTTCTAGTAGTGATCATAGCAATTATGACCGAGAAGGTGCACCGGTCGGCTGCGGCTCTTGCCGGTGCTGTAGTGCTGCTTCTGACGAGAGTTCTGGACTTTGACGCGGCTGTAGGGTATATCGACTTCAATACCATAGGCGTGCTCATAGGAATGATGCTCTTCGTGGCAGTGGTAAAGAATTCAGGGCTGTTCGAGTACATAGCCATCAAAGCCGCAAAGCTGGCAAAGGGAGATCCGTGGAAGATTATGGCCGCCTTCATAGTGATTACGGCGTTTCTTTCGGGATTCCTGGATAACGTTACTACAGTTCTCCTCGTAGGACCTATGACAATTACCATAGCCAGAATGCTGAAAATCAACCCTGTCCCGTTCCTCATAACGCAGATTTTCGCATCCAACATAGGAGGAACGGCAACCCTCATAGGCGACCCGCCTAACATCATGATCGGAAGCGCGGCAGGCCTCACGTTTATAGACTTTGTTGCAAATACAGGCGTAGTTGCCATAGCTTCCATAATCGTTCTGCTCGTAATAATGAGGTTCCTCTACGGCACGAAGATGAAAGCCGATGCCGAAGCCATAGAATCCGTAGCACACCTCGACGAGAGCAAGGCTATAGCAGATCACGGCCTGCTCGTAAAGAGCGTAGTGATGGTGGTAATAGTTGTATTCGCATTTATATTCCACAGCCAGATAGGGGTGGACACTGCGACTATCGCTCTCACCTGTGCAGCTGTAATGATGGTGATAGGAAGACAGAATATAGACGATGTTATAAGCGAAGTGGAATGGTCGACCATACTGTTTTTCACCATGCTCTTCGTAGTTGTAGGAGGAATGGTTGAAACCGGCGTCATCGGAGAACTGGCCAACGTGGTGCTGAACGTGGCGTCCGGACATCAGATCATAATGATGATGATTCTCCTCTGGGCTTCGGCGCTGTTCTCATCGGTGCTGGACAATATTCCGTTCGTTGCGACCCTTATCCCGCTTGTTACAGCTCTCGGAGAAAGCGGCGTTGACATCGAGCCTCTCTGGTGGGCGATTTCCCTGGGCGCATGCTTTGGCGGAAACGGAACTCTCATAGGAGCTTCAGCCAACGTGGTGCTCTCGGGCATAAGCAACAAGCACGGATATCCTATAACCTTTGCGACATATACAAAAGTAGGATTTCCTGTTATGATAATGACAGTGGTACTGTCTACGATATTCCTGCTTTTGAAGTTCGGAATGTAAGAATACGAGGTGAGACAAAATGAGAAGCGAAGTTTCGGACGATATGATAAACGTAATGCTCAGACAGATGGGCGCGGTTTCTATCAAGACAACACCGGCATATATAAGCATCGCAAAATTTGAGGTAGGCGACCTCAGACTGACTTATATGTACGAGGTGAAAGATGAGAACATATATCTGCAGAGGGTTGACCCTTATCCTATGATGATAGGAAAGATATATAATGACCAGCAGGTGGTGGAGATAATCGCCGCCGACCTTCAGAGGTTTAAAAACGCATACAACAGCAGCAACTTCTCCAGGTTTATCAAGATAGCAAATGATATGAGCACCATAAACATGGAGATTGAAAATCTGTTCATGCGTCACAACGTGGCCAAATCCGACCTGGAGGAACTGGATATTATGATGGGTGAAGTTCACGACAAGCTGGCGGAAATGGAAGAGGATTCTCCGTTTATAACAAAACCTGCACCGGAGAAAACGGAAGAATAGCCGCTGAAACTTAATGCAAAAATATTTGCACTACCTCCCGATATGTAGTAAAATAGACGTATCGGGAGGTTTTTTGTATGGATAACAGAGGATACGAACTTATCATAGAAGAGCTTCTTAAGCTTCTTGACTCGGGGGTATACATCGTCGACGCCGACGGCAGAGGACTTTTCTACAACGAGGCCATGGCGGCCATGGAGGAGATAAACGTAGAAGACGTGGTGGGAAAGGAATATCACAGAGCTTTCCCGGGGGTGCCTCTGAACGAAAGTACATTATATAAGGCGCTGAATAAGAGGCTTGCAACGCGAAACAAAGAGCAGACCTACAAGAACCTCTACGGAAAGGAGATAACCACCATCAACAGCACGGTGCCTGTCATAGACGACGGACAGGTAGTCGCAGCGGTAGAGGTCGCCAAGGATATAACCAACATCAGATCCATGAGCGACAGGATTCTGACTTTGCAGGAAACTAAAATCGAAAGAAGCAAACCTGTAAAACCGACTATAAAGAAGTACACCTTTGACGACATAACCGGCGAAAGCGAGGCCTTTGAGGCCGTTATAGACAGAGCGAAAAAAGCCGCAAAGAGCGACGTGTCCGTGTTCATATACGGAGAGACCGGAACAGGTAAGGAACTGTTTTCCCAGAGCATACACTACGCCAGCAGCCGGAAGAACAAGCCGTTTCTCGCTCAGAACTGTGCGGCCCTTCCGGAGAGCCTGCTGGAGGGCATACTGTTCGGAACCACAAAGGGCGGATTTACGGGGGCCGTGGACAGAGCCGGACTTTTCGAGCAGGCCAGCGGCGGAACCCTTCTGCTGGATGAGATAAGCGCCATGCCTTACGACCTTCAGAGCAAGCTCCTGCGAGTGCTTCAGGAGGACTACATAAGGCGCGTGGGAGGAACCAGCGACATACCTGTAAACACCAGAATCATAGCGACGGTAAACGAGCCGCCACTTAAGCTTATCGAAGAGGGCAAGCTGCGGAAGGACCTTTACTACAGGCTTAACGTGGTAAACTTAAGTATCCCGCCTTTGAGGGAAAGGCCCGACGATATACCGCTGCTGACGGAGACATTCCTCGCCAAGCACAACGAAAGGTTCGACAAACAGCTATGGATGGTGTCCGATAAAGCTGCTGAGCTTCTGCGCCGCTACGATTATCCCGGCAACGTCAGAGAGCTTGAAAATATCATAATGCAGGCGGTTTCCATGGCTGATAAAGAACACGTACTTACGGAAAAGCTGCTGCAGATGCCTTCCCGGGATATGAAAAAGCTGGGCGCGGACGCCGAACGCTGGGACGGAAGCACTTCCCTGGACAGGTATCTCGCCGAGCTTGAAAAAGAGCTCATAAGAGAAGCCATGATAAAGGAAGGCGGGAATATAACAAAGGCGGCAGCCTCTCTGAAGATTAAGCGCCAGACGCTCCAGCACAAACTGAAAAAGTACGGGATACAAGATGATTAGTGCAAAAAAGTTTGCATAAATAACGCAAATAGTTTTGCAGAAAAACGGATTTAACGGTCGGATTATAGAGATATTCTTGCAAAGGATGAATATTCTGCGAATAATCGAGACCGTTTTTTTGTGTAGAAAACCGTGCAACCGTTGAAAATGTGAAAATAATATAAGTGATGCAGGTATTATGTATACAAGGATTTCGTTGGCATAATAATTGCGAATTATATCAGTGGCTTTAATGGCTGAGTAATGACTGAGTCATTATAAATAAAATCTTTATATCTTTAGTTGTTAGAAAAGGAGAGAAAAGCAATGGAAAATGTAAAAGTAATTATCTGGGGCCTTGGCGCTATGGGCGGCGGAATGGCTGACATGCTTCTTACTAAGAAAGGTGTTGACATTGTAGGTGTTGCAGGAAGAGGCAAGAAGATCGGAACTTCCATGTACGACTACATCAAGACCGAAAGAGGCGACAGACCTGACGTTAAGATCCAGGCTGCTGAAGACATCATCAAGCCAGGTGCAGCTGATATCGTTCTTCTTTGCACAGACTCTTTCACCAGAAACGCATTTGACAAGCTTAAGTTCATAATGGAACAGAAGATTAACGTTATCACTTCCGCTGAGGAAATGGCTTACCCTGCAGCTCAGGAGCCTGAACTTGCAAAGCAGCTCGACGAGATTGCCAAGGCCAACGGAGTATCCTGCCTGGGAACCGGTATCAACCCTGGACACATCATGGATATGCTCGTACTCGTTATGACCGGATGCATGGTTGACGTTAAGCACATCCTCTCCAGAAGAGTTAACTCCCTCTCCCCATTCGGTCCTGCAGTAATGGAAGAACAGGGAATCGGTATCTCCGTAGACGAGTTCTACAAGAGAAAGGCAGACGGAACTATGGCAGGTCACGTAGGATTTGCCGAGTCCGTAGGAATGATGGCAGAAGGTCTCGGCCTCAAGGTTGAGAAGTTTGCTCAGGATATGGAGCCTATCACTACTGACGTTGACAGAAAGTCCCCTTACGGATTCGCTGCAGCAGGAAGCTGCGCAGGCGTATCCATGACTGCTGACGCTACCCTTTCCAACGGTATGGAAATCAGAATGGAGCATCCACAGCAGATCGAGCCTGAGCAGGTTGGCGTTCAGACCGGTGACTATGTAATCATCGAAGGAACTCCTGCAGTTAACATGGTTAACAGCCCAGAGGTTGAAGGCGGTCTCGGAACTATCGCAATGTGCGTAAACATGATTCCGCAGGTTATCAACGCTGAAGCTGGTCTTCACACCATGATTACTCTTCCTATTCCTCGCGCTCTCATGGGAGACGTTAGAGAAAGAATCTGCCCTGACAAGAAAATCGTAAAATAAGACAGGCAGTAAACACGAATTTTATTACAACGTAGACGTAAGGAACGGCTCTTCCCGGGCTGTTCCTGTCGTCTGTAAGTGAGGAGTGAGTTAAAATGGTTAAAAAGGACACATGGGTAAGAATCCATTCAGTCATACTCAAGGCTGAGGAAAGAACTGCCAAGCTTCCTGAAGACACCAAGCATGTAGATTTTGAGATGTGGGTAAAAGGAAGCCTTAAAGAAGACGCTGAAATAGGCGATGAGGTTACCGTTATTACGGCAACCGGCCGTGAAGAGAAGGGAACTCTCGTCGAAGCGAACCCTTACTATACTCACAGCTATGGCAAATTCGTTCCTGAAATTATCGAAATCGATAAGCAGCTCAGAGAGATCATGCAGTTCGGAGGTGAAAACTAATGGCATTAGCTAAAGATTATAATTCCGTAATGGGAAGATCGGCTGAAATCATGAGGGAATCACTTGGTCTGGACTTCAATGATTTCGAATCCGGCTCCGTAGCATTCGACTACGAAGGCCTTATGAAGGCAACCGGCTACACCATCGATGATGTAGATAAAATTCAGTCAAAGACAGGCGTTGGACATACCCAGCTTCTCGAGCTGAGAAACATCACCAAGCTGGCAAGAAAATATGCTAAGCCTGGATACGGTGCAAGAATCCTCGTTAAGGACGAAGCTGCAAACGCTTCCGGTTCCTTCAAAGACAGACGTGCGGCATGCGCTGTAGCTCACGCTAAGAAGCTGGGCTACAAGGGCGTTATCGCTGCTACTTCCGGAAACTACGGTGCGGCAGTTGCTTCCCAGGCAGCAATGCAGGGAATGAAGTGCATCATCGTTCAGGAATGCTACGACTCCCACGGCGTTGGACAGCCTGAAATCGTTGAGAAGGCAAGAAAGTGCGAAGCTCTGGGAGCAGAAGTTATCCAGCTTACCGTTGGACCTGAGCTGTTCTACGAGCACCTCTCCGTAATGGAGGATTCCGGATACTTCAACGCATCCCTGTACTCACCTTTCGGTATCGCAGGCGTTGAGACTCTGGGATATGAAATCGCCATGGACTGCCGTGAGCTCTATGGAAAGGATCCTGAGATGGTAGTCTGCACTCAGGCAGGCGGCGGAATGGTTACCGGTACTGCAAGAGGTCTTATCAAGGCCGGCGCAACCGACACTACCGTAGTAGCTGCTTCCATCGACCTTACCGGACTCCATATGGCTTCCGACGAACAGTTCAATAAGAAGTCCTGCACTACCGGTCATACAGGCTTTGGCGTACCTCACGCAACGAACCCTGACACCGGAGACGTTCCAAGAAGTGCAGCAAGACCTCTGAGATACATGGACAGATACGTTACAACTACTCAGGGCGAAGTTATGTACATGACTGAAATGCTCGCAAACCTTGAAGGTCTTGAAAGAGGTCCTGCAGGAAATACAGCACTTGCTGCAGCGTTCTCTCTCGCTCAGGAGCTTCCTGAAGACGCTATCCTCGTAGTTACCGAAACCGAGTACACCGGCGCAGGAAAGCACATTCAGCCTCAGCTTGATTTCGCAAGAGACAACGGTATTGAAATCAAGTTCGGAGATCCTTCCGAAGACGTTCCTGGAAAGAACATCGTTCTTCCGGCAAACCCTGGTCTCTTCAAGGTAAAGGATATGGATCTGAACCATCTGAGAAAGTCTCTGATTAAGAGATCCGTTCCAAGAGCTAACGGCAAGAAGCTTACTGCAGAAGACATCGAGTTCCTGGTAGCAGATACCAGATCCGATGAGGCTTTTGTTAAGTCTGTACTGGACGAGTTAGGCGTAGAGTATTAATAGTATAGGGAGAAAAAGAATGAAAAGAGCAGACGATTTCGCAGAAAGAAGAAAGCATATCGCAAATCTTTCCGACGAAGAACTTTATAACAGATTTTGGGATCTGACCGCTCAGGTTGTTGATCCTCTCCTGGAACTGGGAAGAAAGAACACTACTCCTTCCGTTGAAAGAGCAGTTCTTCTCAGAATGGGAATCTCCTCCCTCGACACTCAGAAAATCGTAGAGGGATGCATGGACAGACACCTGATGGGTCATGGTGCAGGCCATGTTGTTTACAAGGTATCCAAGGATAAGAACATCTCCATCAGAGAGGCCGGAGAAGCTCTTGCCCGCGGAGAGTACTGGGACGATGCTGTAGCATTATTCAAGGGAGGTAAATAACGATGGCAGACATGATTTTGAAACCGAATGAAAAGCTCGATGTCAGAGAAATCCTTAAGGATCTCGATAAGTATGAGCCTAGAAGAAGAGGCTGGACATGGAGAAAGCCTGCCCCTGGTCTTAAGATGGGACCTTTCGAGTACAAAGACTGCTCGGAGCCGTTAAAGAACAGCGTACCTCTGCCTCCGGCAAAGTACTTTGACAACATCGACCCGCAGCCGCTTCCTGTAATCACTACAGAGATCGCTTCCGGACGTTTTGAAGACGATATCAGAAGAATGAGAATGGCTGCATGGCACGGTGCTGACCATATCATGGTTATCAGACATATGGGTCAGTCCCACATCGACGGACTTATGGAAGGTACCCCGCAGGGTATCGGCGGTGTTCCTGTAACGAGAAAGCAGGTTAGAGCTCAGAGAAAGGCTCTGGACATCATCGAAGACGAAGTAGGCCGTCCAATCAACTATCACTCCTACGTATCCGGAGTAGCAGGACCTGACGTAGCTGTAATGTTCGCTGAAGAAGGTATCAACGGTGCTCACCAGGACCCTCAGTACAACGTACTTTACAGAGATATCAACTGCGTAAGATCCTTTGTTGACGCATGCGAATCCAAGAAGATTCTCGCATGGGCCGGCATTCTCCAGATTGACGGAGCTCATAACGCTAACGCAACCGCAAGAGAAGCATGGAAGGTAATGCCTGAGCTTATCGTTCAGCACGCTATCAACTCCCTCTTCTCCGAAAAGGTTGGAATCAAGCCTGAGAACATCAGCTTGTCCACAGTACCGCCTGATGCAACTCCTGCACCGGTACTCTATATGGACCTTCCTTATGCAGTAGCCCTCAGAGACTTCTGCGGAAGATACAAGATGAGAGCTCAGCAGAACACCAAGTACATCTGCTCCTCCACGAGAGAAGCTACCGTAACTCACGTTCTGGATATGCTCATCTCCAAGCTGACCAGCGCTGATATTCAGTCCACCATCACTCCTGACGAAGGAAGAAATGTTCCTTGGCACATCTACAATATCGAAGCCTGCGACAATGCTAAGCAGACTCTCGTAGGTCTTGACGGACTTATGGATATGGTAGAGCTGAAGAAGGACGGACCTCTCAGAGAGATGGCAAGAGAGATCAAAGAAAGAGCATGCCTCTTCATGGAAGAGATCGTAGAGGTAGGCGGCTACTTCGAGGCCGTAAGACAGGGATTCTTCGTAGACTCTGCAAAGTATCCTGAAAGAAACGGCGACGGTATCGCAAGAAATCCTGAAGGCGGCGTAGGCTACGGATACATCTTCGAGAGAGAAGAAGACTACATGGCTCCTGTAACCGCTCACTACGGATACAACAACGTAGAGCAGTACGGCGGAGATCCTGAAAACCCTTCCGCTCTTATCGGAGGATGCACCTTCGAAGACAGAAGCAAGATTGTTTACATCGACGAGCTTGATGAAGAGGATACTGTTAACGTAAGACTTGAGAAGGTTAAGAAGTACCTGGATGGAGAGGCTCTCAAGCCTGAAGTTGAATGGTGCGCAGACGGAACTATTCTCCTTACCATGTGCATTCCTGCAAACACCAGAACCGCAGAGGCTGCTGCTCTGGAAATCGGTAAGAAGATGGGCCTTGACCAGTGCGAGGTTATCAGTAAGGAAGTTCTCCAGGATGCAGAGGGTACCAGAATCGAGATGAAGGGCAAGGTAACCTTCGATGTAGATCCTACTACTCTCGAGATACCGCCTGAACCACATCATCTGGACGATGCAACTCTGTACAAGGAGTTCCAGGATCATCCGATGGTAGTTGTATGCGGTACAGTAGGTGAGGACGAGCATTCCGTAGGTCTCAGAGAGATCATCAACATCAAGCACGGCGGAATCGAAAAGTGGGGCATCAAGGTTAACTACCTCGGAACTTCCGTTCCTGTAGAAAAGCTTGTTGACGCCGCTATCGAGCTCAACGCTGACGCAATCCTTGCTTCCACTATCATTTCCCACGATAACATCCACTACAAGAACATGAAGAGAATCAATGATCTTGCAGTAGAAAAGGGAATCAGAGACAAGGTAATAATCTGCGCAGGCGGAACTCAGGTAATTCCTGAGGATGCAAGACAGACCGGTATCGATGAGGGATTCGGAAGAGACTCCCATGGTATCGACGTTGCAACATTCCTTGCAGAGGAAGCAATGAGAAGAAGAGGCGAGCTTCCACCAAGAGAAGAGAAATAGTCTCATACCGGCGTTGAACTTACGCTGACTGTTCCGGCGGGCGGGCTTCGGAGCCCGCCCGCTTTTTCAGATTAGCGGGCTTTGCCGGCGGACGAGCGCACGCTTCTCATTTAGAATTGGTGACAAAACTGATATATAATCGCAGAAATGTCACCTTTGTCACCAATTCTGGGGAAATCGCCGGGAAGACCGCCGAAAAACGCGAAAAAACGCGACCGAAAGCAGGGAAATAGGGAAAGAAAAGGGGATTTTGGGTGTATTACACGTATAAAATAATGAGTATGGTGACAGAACTGGAGACTGAACTGAAAAATGTCACCGAAGAGATTGCGGCATGCCCTCGCGGAAGCCTCATGGTTTCGGAAGAAAAGACGAGGGGCGTCAGATACTTTTGCGTATCGACAAAAAACGGAAAAAGGGTGCGGAAAGGCATAACGTCGGACAGGGAGACGGTTGAGGCTCTGGCCAGGAAGGCGTATCTGACGGAGAAGAAAGCGATAATCGAAAACAACATACGGATTTTGAGGGAAACGATGGAAGAAATCGGCGATCTTAATTCCGGGAATGTGCTGAAAAGCCTGAGCCCGTCAATCAGGAAGCTGCCACAGGATTTGTTCAGGAAAACCATGGACGACCAGGACCCGCGCGCTGTCTGGGCGAGCGAAACCTACCCGCAGAGCAGCTACAGACCCGAGGCGAAGGTACACCTTACGTCGAGAGGACTTGCGGTTCGTTCAAAATCCGAAATGCTCATAGCGGAGAGACTTTACGAATACGGAATCCCGTTCAGATACGAGCCGGCGATGCACATAGACAGGTATGAAATCTCACCGGACTTCACGGTGATGACGCCTTCCGGAAAGGTTTTTTACTGGGAACACTGCGGAATGACGGGGAAACGGGATTACATAGAAAAACACAAGTGGAAGATGAATTTGTACGAAACCAGGGGAATTGTGCCATGGAAGAACCTCATCGTGACTTACGATGACGAGAACGGATACATTAACCTTGCTGAGATAGACAGCATAATCACGAACAAACTGTTGTAAGAAGGAGGAAAATATGAAAGTAGACGTATTAGTAGCTGAAATCGGTTCTACAACTACCGTAGTCAACGCTTTTACGGACCTTGCGACAGAGAACCCGGTTTTCTGGGGGCAGGGACAGGCGCCGACTTCGGTTCTGGACGGAGACGTAAGGATAGGTCTTCAGGGAGCTATCGACGACCTTTGCAGGAAGAAGGGAATCGACAGCATTGAGTACGACGATATGCTGGCTACGTCATCGGCTGCAGGCGGACTGAAGATGACCGTCCACGGCCTCGTATACGATATGACCGCAAAGGCTGCAAAGGAAGCGGCTCTCGGCGCAGGCGGCATAATCCACTACATCACCGCAGGAAAGCTGAGAAGAACCGACCTTGCAAAGATTAAGGAGATAAACCCGAACCTGATTCTCATAGCAGGCGGAGTGGATTACGGCGAAAGGGACACTGCCCTCGATAATGCTGAGAAAATCAGAGCTCTGGGACTTAAGACTCCGGTTATCTACGCAGGAAACGTGGAGAACCAGGGAGAAATGGAGCTGATCTTTGACGAGGAAAGCGGCCAGGAGCTTTATAACGTCGAAAACGTATATCCTAAAATAGACGACCTGAACGTTGAGCCGTGCAGAAAGGTGATTCAGGAAGCCTTTGAGAAGAATATAACTCATGCTCCGGGCATGGAACACGTGAGAGACATGGTAAGCGGCCCTATAATCCCGACGCCGGGCGCAGTAATGGAGTGTACCAAGCTTCTCTATGACTGTCTGGGAGATCTGGTTGTTCTGGACGTGGGCGGAGCTACCACGGACGTTCACTCCGTAGCCACCGAATCCGACAAAATCGCCCGCATAATGATTTCGCCGGAGCCGAAGGCAAAGCGTACCGTTGAAGGAGACCTGGGCGTCTTTGTCAACAGGATGAAGGTCATCGAATCCATGGGAGAAGAGGAATTCCGCAAAAAGTGCGAGAAGGCCGGAATCGATCCTGACAAAACTCTGGAATCCTACGTTGCAATTCCGAAGAACGATGACGAGAGAACTCTCGTAGAGATACTTACAGAGGAAGCCGTCTTAAAGGCCATGGAGCGTCACGCAGGATACATCAGATACATATACGGACCTTCGGGCAGGAGCACTGTTGCCGAGGGCAAGGACCTGACCCAGGTAAAATACATAATCGGAACCGGCGGAGCTCTCACCAGACTGCCTCACAGAGTTGAGATTATGAAGGAGATTGCCGAGCATAACGAAACGGGAATGCTGCTGTTTCCTACCGACCACGCGCAGATTCTGGTGGACAACGACTACATCATGGCGTCTCTCGGCGTCCTTTCCAAGAAGTACAGGGAGGCGGCCATCAGGCTTCTGGAGAAGAGCCTTGATTTCAAATTCCCTGAGAAAAAGGACACCGCTCAGATTGCCGGAGTATCCAAAGCTCTTCAGGAAGCCGAGGCTCAGGTAGCTGAGCAGGAGGCAAAGGAAGCTGAAAGACAGGCTCACATCGCCGAGATGGAAGCAATGGGCTACGATATGTGTGCATACAAGGACGACGAACCTATCGGAGGGGCCAATCCGTTAGGCGGAGAAGCTGTCAAAGCCGGCTCAGACCCTCAGAAGGCGGGACTCGTTCAGGGAGAGGGAGTCCAGGGAAAGTGGACTCAGAACATGGGCGACTGCACCCACGACTGCAGGCATTGCAGCAGAATTCACTGTCCGAACAGAAAGGAGTGTTAAGATGTACCCTAAATTATCAATTAACCTTAAGAAACTGGAAGACAATCTGAACGCCGTTGCGGCCATAACGAAGAGAGGCGGATGTTCGCTGATGATCGTAACGAAAGGCCTCTGCGCAGACCACGAAATGGTGAAGATGATCGCCGCCAATGAAAACGTGGATTTTGTGGCAGATTCCAGAGTAAAAAACATTGCAACCTTTGCGGACGTGGTAAGAGGCGCCGGCAAGAAAACCGTTCTCCTCAGAATCCCTATGCACTGCGAGGTTGCCGACGTTATAAAACACGTGGATCTTTCGTTTAACTCTGAGCTTTCAACTATCCGGCTCTTAAACGAAGAAGCGGGCAAAGCCGGTAAAAAGCACGACATTCTCCTCATGATAGATATGGGCGACCTGAGAGAGGGAATCTTCTTTAAAAATGAGGACCTCATCTTCGGTGCGGTGGAGGAAATTCTTGCCATGGAGAACATCAATCTCTACGGCATCGGCGTGAACCTGACCTGCTACGGCGCAATCATTCCGAAGTACGATAATCTTAACGGTCTCGTTGAAATCGGCAGGAAGATAGAGGATAAATTCGGCATAAAGCTTTCCATGATTTCCGGCGGAAACTCCAGCTCCATCTATCTCATCGACAAGGGCGAGCTGCCTGAGGGCATCAACAACCTCCGTCTGGGCGAAGCCTTTATCCTCGGCAACGATACTGCTTACGAGACGAAGCTTCCGGGAACCGTAGATGATACGCTCATCCTTAAGGCGCAGATTGTGGAGCTTAAGGAAAAGCCTTCTCTGCCTATAGGAGAAGTGGGCGTTGACGCTTTTGGCGAAAAGCCTTACTACGAGGACCGCGGAATAATGCAGCGCGCAATCATCGCCATCGGCAAGCAGGACGCAGACCTTGGAAGCATGACTCCTTGTGACGAGAGAATTGAAATCATGGGCGGAAGCTCCGACCACATCATTCTCGACGTGACAAAATGCGCAGGCGACTACAAGGTGGGCGACGTCGTAGAGTTCAAACTGGGCTACGGCGGACTCCTAAAAGCCGCCACCAGCGCTTACGTGGAGAGAGAGTACGTGAGATAGGAAGCATAGCGGAAAAATTTTTCGGCAGAGGAGATGCTGGTACTTAATCAGCGTCTCCTTTTTTATGCAGATTCAGACGGTGGATCCGGTTTGGCTTTTCCCTTGAAAAGCGTCGATAAAACCAATTTTTATTGGCTTTTTTGTGATACAGACCTCAAAAAACCAAACTTATAGGGCGTTTTACCGGAGTGCAGCTTCCATATAAGGATATATATGGTAAATAAGAGGGATAAAGCTTGGCTTTTTAATGCGTCACCCCGAGAAAAGCCAAGAAAAATTGGTTTTTTAGATGGGTATAATAAATTAAACCAAGAAGAGTTTGGCCTTTTGCATCAATTACTGCTGTTTAGCCAAATTCAACCGGAGAGAAAGGACTGCTCGGACCCGGTTCGGCTCCGGGAGCTCCTTAAAAAGAATTCCGCCGGATAAACACTGCATAACACTTGACAACAGTTACATACTGTTATATACTGTTTACAGCGCTAAGGGGTGTTTGGCAGAAAAGAAAAGGGTACCTGTATGAAAGTTATAATCAACACATCGTCTATGATTCCTATCTACGAACAGATTGCGGACCGGATAAAGGCTCTCATTCGCGACGGGGAGCTTAAGGAGAATGACGGTCTGCCGTCGGTGCGGGCTTTGTCGAAGGAGCTTAGGATAAGCGCGCTGACGGTTAAGAAGGCCTATGACGCTCTGGAGGAGGAAGGCTTCACGGTGACGGTTCACGGCAAAGGGACTTATGTCGCGGCCGTAAATCCCGAGGTTCTCTTAGAGGAACAGAAAAAGGAGCTTGAGGCCGACCTGACAAAGGCCGTGGCCAAGGGCAGGCAGTGCGGAATCAGCGACGAGGATATGAAGGAAATGTTTGAACTGATTTTAGAGGGGTGATCTCGCGATGAGTGAATGTTTACTGAAGGCGGAGAGGCTGAAAAAGAATTACGGAGGCTTTACGCTGGACTGCTCCCTGGAAGTGCCGAAGGGCAGGATTACCGGAATTGTGGGAAGAAACGGAGCCGGAAAGACGACGCTTTTCAAGGCGGCGCTGGGCCTCATAAAACCGGACGGCGGCAGCGTCAGGATTCTCGGAAAGAATCCGCTTGAGCTGACGGCGGAAGACAAGACGAAAACGGGGGTTGCGCTGTCGGATTCCGGATTTAACGGATTTCTCAAGGTCAGGGACGTAAAGCGAATCCTGAAAAGCTTTTACGTCAGCTTCGATGAGGCGTATTTCGACGAGCAGGTGGAAAAAATGCAGCTCCCGGTGAACAAGAACATCAAGGATTTTTCCACGGGAATGAAGGCGAAGCTTAAGGTTCTCGTCGCGGTGACCCACGGGGCGGAGCTTCTTATTATGGACGAGCCGACGGCGGGCCTTGACGTGGTGGCAAGGGACGAACTGCTGGAAATGCTGAACGAGTACATGGAAAAGGACGAAAACAGGGCTGTCGTCATTAGCTCTCACATATCCGGGGATCTTGAGGGCCTCTGCGACGACATCTATATGATAGATGAGGGCAGGATCGTGCTCCATGAGGACACCGATGTGCTTATGGACAGCTACGCCGTGCTTAAGGTGGACGAGGAACAGTTCAAAGGGCTTGATAAGAGCCATATACTCAGAGTCAGGAGAGAACCATTCGGGTACAGCTGCCTGACCGGCGAAAAGAATTTCTATACGGAAAACTGCCCGGGAATCGTCGTAGAAAAAGGCGGCATAGACAGTGTAATGACGCTTATGATAAAGGGGGAGGAAATATGAAAGGACTTCTGGCAAAGGACTTCAGACTGCTGAAGGTGAACAGGGATTTTATAGTAATGGTCACCATTGCGGGATTGTGCATGATAATTTTCTCTACCGGACGAGAGCTTTACCCTATGATGTTCATCTCCTTTATCGCGGCCATAGTAGGCGCCGGAACCATAACCTACGATGAAATGGATAACGGCAACGCTTTTCTCTTTACGATGCCTTTTTCAAGGAAGGACTACGTGCTGGAAAAGTATCTCCTTACGATTATACTGTATGCTTTGTCCCTGGCGGTTATGAGCATCTGCGCCCTTATAGTCGCTGCGGTCAAAGGCACCGTGGACATGGGAGATTTCGGGCTCATATGGGTTATATCGCTGATTTTCTCCATGATATTTCAGGCCTGGATGATTACGATTAATCTTAAATTCGGCGGCGAAAAGGGGAGAATTGCCAACATAGCAATCTTCTTCGTCTCCTTTGCGGCGGCGGTGCTGTTTTTCAACGTGTTCGATCCCGATATTGGTCCTGTGGTTCACGCGGTATCGGGGCTTGGACTTAAGGTTATCGCGGCTGCAGGCTTTGTCGCGGCGGCGCTTATCTACGCCGCATCCGTAGCAGTCAGCATGAGAATCATGGCGAAAAAGGAGTTTTAGACGCCGGAGAAAGGGTTTTTCTTAATAAAATAAAGTTTTACAGAGCGGGATTTTTCTTTCTAAGGAAATCCCGTTTTTTTATGACAAACCGTGGAAAATGGTATAGAATCAAAGCGTCAAAGGGATTGTATCAATCCCCGGACAAAGGCTGAAAAGCACGAAACTGATTAAAAAGTTGTTATAAAAGAGAAAAGGAGAATAATTTATGACAATGGTGAAAAACCAGGTCGTACTCGACTGGGTAAACGAGATGGCAGCCATGACAAAGCCTGAAAAGGTTGTATGGGTTGACGGTTCCAAAGAGCAGCTTGACGAGATTAAGAAAATCGCTCTCGAGACCGGAGAGATGATGGAGCTGAACCAGGAAAAGCTTCCGGGATGCCTCTACTACAGAACCAACCCGAAGGACGTTGCCAGAGATGAAAAGAGAACAGTAATCTGCACCAGGAATAAAGAAGACGCAGGCCCTACCAACAACTGGGTAGAGGCTTCCGAAATGTATGCCCGCATGGAGAAACTCTTTGACGGAGCCATGAAGGGCAGAACCATGTACGCAATTCCGTTTTCCATGGGCGTGCCGGGAACCGAGTTTGCGAAGATCGGTATCGAGCTGACCGACTCTATCTACGTAGTTCTCAGCATGGCAATCATGACGAGAGTGAACGAGAAGGTTATCGAGGAGCTGAATAACGGTGCGGACTTCACCAGATGCCTCCACTCCAAGGCTCAGATAAACGAGCAGGAGAAGTACATAGCTCACTTCCCTGAGGACAACACCATCTGGTCCATAAACTCCGCATACGGCGGAAACGTTCTCCTCGGAAAGAAGTGCCTGGCCCTGAGAATAGGCTCATACCTTGGAAAAAACGAAGGCTGGATGGCAGAGCACATGCTCATCCTTAAGATAGAAAGACCTGACGGAAGCGCAAGATACGTGTGCGGCGCATTCCCGAGCGCATGCGGAAAGACCAACCTTGCAATGCTCAATCCGCCTGAGTACTTCAGAGAAAAGGGATATAAGATTTCGACTGTAGGAGACGACATCTCCTGGCTGAGAATAGGAAAGGACGGCAGACTTTACGCTGTAAACCCTGAAAACGGATTCTTCGGAGTTGCTCCGGGAACCAGCATGAAGTCCAATCCTAACGCTATGCTGACGATACAGAAGGACACTATATTCACCAACGTCGCAAGAAATCTTGACGACAACACCGTATGGTGGGAGAAGATGGGTGTAGACGCTCCTGAAAACGGAGAGGACTGGCAGGGAAGACCTTGGAACGGCAAGACGGCTACGGAAAAGGGAGCTCATCCTAATTCAAGATTTACGGCTCCTGCAGCCAACTGCCCTACCATCGCCGACGAATTCTTCACAGGCGAGGGAGTGCCTATCTCCGCAATAATCTTCGGGGGCCGTCGTGCAAAGGCTGAACCGCTCGTTCATCAGGCAAGAGACTGGAACCACGGCGTATTCATCGGTTCCGCCATGGCATCGGAAACCACTGCTGCAGCCAACGGCCAGGTAGGCGTCGTAAGACACGACCCTATGGCAATGCTTCCGTTCTGCGGATACAATATGAACGACTACTTCCAGCACTGGATTGACATGGGAAAGAAGATGACCAACCCTCCTCAGATTTTCCACGTTAACTGGTTCAGAACTGACGAGAACGACGAGTTCATGTGGCCGGGATTCGGCGACAACCTGAGAGTGCTTCTCTGGATGCTTGACCGCTGCGACGGAAAGGCTGAAGCCGTAGAGACTCCGCTGGGATATGAGCCGAGACCTTGCGACATACACACCGAAGGACTTGACATCGACGAGGCGACCCTTGAGAAGCTTCTGTCCGTAGACAAGGAAATCTGGAAGGATGAGATCAAGGGCATCGAGGAGTTCTACGAGAAGTTCGACCACCTGCCGAAGGAGATAGTTGAGAACTTCGAAATACTGAAACAGAAAATGGCCGAATAGTTGTAATAGCTAAAGATATACCAAATCCACAGGCGGGCGTCCCATTTCGGGGCGTCTGTTTGCTTTCACAAGAAGAAACGGAGATTTTGTGATGAAGATTAAGTGAAACCGGTTTGCGCTGGCACCGGGAGGGGTATAATATGAAGAAATGACTCACAAGGATATTAAGGCGGTTTTGCGCCGGAGGAGAAGAATATACAATGAAAGAAGTCAAGACACCGAAGAAACCTCTGTTTCTGTACTACCTGGGAGTGCTCATACTCCTGATGCTGTTCAATGCGCTTCTGGCGCCTATGCTTTCGTCGTCTGCGGTTAAAGACGTGGACTACGGAAAGTTTATGACCCGCATCGAGCAGAAGAAAATAGACAGAGTGGAAGTGGAGGACAACCAGATACTTTTCACCCTCAAGGACGACGATACCGTGTACAGGACGGGGCTGATGAACGACCCGGACCTTACGGACAGGCTTTATGAAGCGGGCGCAACTTTTGATAAGGAAATACAGCAGACCATGTCGCCCCTTACGAGCATGCTCATATATTTCGTTCTGCCCATGGTGATATTCATATTCATAGGGCAGCGGCTGAATAAGAAACTGATGGAGCAGGCCGGCGGCAAGGGCTCCATGATGTTCGGAATGGGAAAGAGCAACGCCAAGATATACGTTCAGTCCACCGATGGTATAAGGTTTGACGACGTGGCAGGCGAGGACGAGGCAAAGGAAAGCCTGACCGAGATAGTCGATTACCTTCACAATCCGTCAAAATATACGGACGTGGGCGCGCAGATGCCTAAGGGAATTCTCCTCGTAGGCCCTCCTGGAACGGGAAAGACCATGCTGGCAAAGGCTGTCGCAGGAGAAGCGAGGGTTCCGTTCTTTTCGATATCCGGTTCCGAATTTGTTGAGATGTTCGTGGGAATGGGAGCGTCCAAAGTGCGTGATCTGTTCAGGCAGGCAAAGGAGAAGGCTCCGTGTATCGTGTTCATCGACGAGATAGACACCATAGGAAAAAAGCGTGACGGACAGCTTGGAGGAAACGACGAGAGAGAACAGACCCTGAACCAGCTTCTCACAGAGATGGACGGCTTTGAGGGAAACAACGGAGTAATAATCCTTGCGGCGACCAACAGGCCGGAATCCCTGGATCCTGCCCTGACCAGACCGGGAAGGTTTGACAGAAGAGTTCCCGTAGAGCTTCCGGACCTTAAGGGAAGAGAAGCCATACTCAAGGTTCACGCGAAGAAGATAAAGACTGCGAAAGACGTGGACTTTGCGGCGATTGCAAGAATGGCCGCAGGAACGTCGGGAGCCGAGCTTGCCAACATCATAAACGAGGCGGCCTTAAGAGCCGTAAGACAGGGAAGAACGGAAGTCAACCAGTCCGACCTTGAGGAGAGCATCGAAGTCGTGATCGCAGGATATCAGAAGAAGAACGCCATTATGACGGATCAGGAGAAGAAGATAGTCGCCTATCACGAGATAGGCCACGCTCTCGTTGCGGCAAAGCAGACGGAATCGGCTCCGGTTCAGAAGATAACCATAATCCCGAGAACGTCGGGAGCCCTGGGCTACACCATGCAGGTGGAGCAGACTGATAAGGTGCTCATGAACAAGGAGGAGCTGGAGAACAAAATCGCCACCCTTACGGGAGGAAGAGCCGCGGAGGAGATAGTGTTCGGACAGATTACCACGGGAGCTTCCAACGACATAGAGCAGGCCACGAAGATTGCGAGAGCCATGATAACCAGGTACGGCATGAGCGAGGACTTCGATATGGTAGCTATGGAAACGGTGACGAATCAGTACCTTGGCGGAGATACGTCCCTTGCATGCTCGGCTGACACCCAGAATGAGATAGACAGGAAGGTAGTGGAGATTGTAAAGGAGCAGCACGAAAAGGCGAGATCCATACTCGAAGAAAACAGGGAAAAGCTGGACGAGCTGGCTGGATTCCTCTATGAAAAGGAAACTATAACAGGCGAGGAGTTTATGGAAATTCTAAATAGATAGTCTTCGGCTTAAAAAGAAGAAATCTTTGGAAGGAGGTATTGACAATACCTCCTTTTGTGTTACGATGTATGTCAGCGACGTGGGCTCTGTACCGTAAAATGCGGTCTCAGAGCCGAATATCTGATAAGAATAAGAGGTTTTTAAGAAATGGAAATTGCAATTATCGGCGCCGGTAAACTGGGCATCAAGGTGACGGAGTCCCTGCTCAGCGGAAACTACTCCATAACCCTTGTTGATAAGGATGAGGACATTCTGAACAAGATAGGAAACCAGCTTGACGTGATGCCCCTCAATATCGATGCCAGAGACATAAACGCCCTTAAGCGTATGAACATAAAGGACTTTGATTATCTCCTTGCCGTAACGGGAGACGATCAGACCAACATGGTCATCGCGTCTTTTGCGAAGAGACTGGGATGCAAGAAGGTAATAGCCAGAGTGAGAGAGCCGGAGTACATGAAGCACTTCGAATTCATAAAGGAGACCTTCAACATAGATTATGTGGTAAACCCTGATCTTTCAATAACCACGGAAATATATAAGTATCTGGTGGAGAAATACACACTCAGCAACGGAATTTACACAAGCGGAAGCATAGGAATCATAGAGTTTAAAGCAGCGAGAATCAGAAATCTTGAAGGAAAGTCCATTCCGGACGTGAAAGCGCTGCTCCCGGATATGCTGATTGCCGCAATATCCAGAAACGGAAGGGTTATAGTTCCTCACGGGGACGACGTCATCCAGTACGGAGATTCCCTTTACGTGGTAGGCGAAAAGGAGAAGATACGCGAGCTGAATAAGAAGGTTCACGTAAGAGGAAAGTACACCGACATTCAGAAGGTGATGATCATAGGAGGCGGAAAGACGGGATACTATCTTGCCGACAAGCTGGCCGAGTTCGGAATCGCAGTAAAGCTTGTGGAAAAGGACAAAGCCCGCTGCAGATATCTTTCCACTCACATGCCTGACGTTATGGTGCTCCACGGCGACGGCACCGACGTGGACATGCTGGAAGAGGAAAACTTCGGAGAAATGGACGCCTTTGTCACGGCAACGGGTTACGACGAGGAAAACCTTCTCCTCGCCCTTACGGCAAAAGACCGCGGAATAGAGGACGTAATCTCCAAAGTCAGCAGAGAGAGCTATTCCGATCTCATAGAGAGAATGGGCATCGACATGGTTCTCAATCCCCTTGATATAACAGCAGGAAACATCTTCGGGTACATAAAGGAATCCAAGGTGGTGGTTTCTTCTGTCATAATCCAGGGTCAGGCCGAGGTGATAGAGATAATCGCAAACGGCGAAATGAGCATGATAGACATACCTCTGTCAAAGCTTGAGCTGCCTAAGGGAATGATAGTTGCGGCTATTCACAGGGGCAGAGAGGTCATCATCCCTGACGGGGAAACGAGAATCCAGCTGAATGACAGAATAATGATATTCAGTCTCCTCCGCGAAATAAGCGATCTGGAGAAGCTTTTGAAGAACAAGAGATAGGGAGCAGTAATCAGTAATGACAGTCAATTTTGGCAGCGTCGTGCGGGTCATAGGAGTACTTTTTATTGTCCTCGGAATCTGCATGATGCCTTCTTTGGCAGTGGCAGTAATATATAAGGAATCCACATCGGCTGTAAGCTTTGCAGTAACGGCAGTTCCGTGCGTACTTGCCGGACTTTTGATTACAAAAAAACTGAAGCCGGAAAAGATTAAAATGAAAGCCAGGGACGGTTACCTTTTCGTAACACTCGCCTGGCTTCTGGCGTCTGTAATCGGAGGCGTTCCACTGGTTATATCGGGAAACATTCCGAACCCGGCAGACGCTTTTTTTGAGATGTGTTCGGGCTTTTCAACGACCGGGTCCACCATACTCACCGATGTTGAGGCTCTGTCAAAATCCATGCTTTTCTGGCGTTCATTCACCCACTGGCTGGGAGGAATGGGAATCATAGTATTTGCCGCAGCTCTTCTTCCGTCCATAGGCGTAAGCGGCCAGATGATAGCAAGCGCCGAGACTCCGGGACCGACCTTCGACAAGCTTTCGGCAAAATACTCGGATACGGCAAAATCCCTTTACATACTTTATTTCGGAATAACTATGGCGCAGACCGTTCTCTTAATGTTCGGAGGCGTGACACTGTACGATTCCCTGGTTCATACCTTCGGTACGGTGGGAACGGGAGGATTCTCCATATATAACGACAGCATCGGACACTATAACAGCGCATACGTGGAATGGGTGATAACCATATTCATGCTCCTCTGCGGAATAAACTTCAACCTGTACTTCCGCATACCGAGAGGAGGTCTGAAGAGCTTCTTCGCCGACGAGGAGCTCAGGTTCTACCTGCTCATGGTATTCGGCTCCGTGGCGCTGATAACCATATGCCTTATGACTCAGGGAGGATACGACAATCTTTCCGAAGGCGTAAGGGATTCGGCGTTCCACGTGGCGTCTGTGGTAACGACTACGGGATATGCCACCATGGACTACGATACTATGTGGCCGACTTTTGCAAAGATGATTCTGCTCATCCTGACAATAACGGGAGCCTGCTCGTCGTCTACGGGAGGCGGCGTTAAGATGGTAAGAGTAGTCGTCGCCTTAAAGTTTGCAAAGCGTGGTTTTTCCAGAAAGCTTCACCCAAACAGGGTTGCAGACATAACGCTGAACGGACGGGGAGTGGAACAGACCGTTGTAACCAACATCATAAACTTCATCCTGTTCTACATACTCATAGTGCTGGCCGGAACCTTCATCGTCGCCCTCAACGGATTCGATCTGGTTACTACCCTCAGCGCGGTTCTCACGTGTCTGGGAAACGTAGGGCCGGGATTCAATCTGGTGGGGCCGGTTCTCAACTTCAGCATATTCTCGAACTTCTCCAAGGTTATACTGGGTCTCATAATGATAGCGGGAAGGCTTGAACTCTTTACGTTCTTCATCCTGTTCTCGCCGAAGTACTGGAATTCCAACAGAGTGTAGAAGGGAGCAGATAATATGACATTCAACATCAGACTGATGGCTAAAACTGTGTCCCTCATAATCGCTTTAGAGGGACTGGCGATGCTGCCGTCCATAATATGCGCAGCAGTTTTCGGCGAGACGAGAGTCCTCATCACTTTCGCCGTAGTTTCCGCATTCTGCATTGCGGCGGGAGCGTGGCTCTACAGCAACATGAGGAAGTACACTATAAAGATAAAGACAAGGGAAGGGTATTTCGTAGTCCTCCTGTGCTGGGCTACCGTAATCCTCGTAGGGTTCATGCCTTACTACTTTTCCGGATGCGGCTACAGCGCCGTAAACTGCCTCTTCGAGTCGGTGGCGTCCTGGACTACCAGCAGCGCCTGGGTTCTGGACACATCCGCCATGCCGGCGTCTCTCCTTCTCTGGAAGGCGGTATCCAATTTCCTGGGAGGAATAGGAATAGTGGTTCTTGCCGTATCGGTTCTTCCCGTTCTCGGCGTTCAGGGTCAGAAGATGGCCAGTGCGGAAGTTACGGGGCCGGAGCTTGAAAAGCTTACCGCCAGGATGAGCGACACGACGAGGGTGTTCTGCGGCATATACGTATGTCTTGCGGCAGTGGAATTTCTGCTTCTGGTCATAGGGCGCATACCTGTGTTCAGTGCCATCATAAATACCATGTCTACGGTCAGCACCGCAGGAATAATAGACTATCAGAACAGCGTATCGGGAGAATACTCCATATACATAAAAGGGGTTCTCATGGTGTTCTCTATCCTGGGCTCCATGAACTGCGTGATGTTCGTGCTCATGGCGAGGAGAAGGTTCAGGGAGGTTGCCAGAAACATAGAGCTGAGATTTTTTCTCGCTGTCATACTGATAGCGGGACTTCTGTGCGGAACGGTTCTCACCTTTTCGGGAACCTACGATAATCCGGCAGACGCTTTTGTCAATGCATTTGAAGAAGTGGTATCCTTCGGATCCACCTCGGGATTTACAGTAGATACGGACATAAATGCGTGGCCGTCCGCATGCCAGCTCATACTCATAATAATGATGACCATAGGCGGATGCGCCAATTCCACCAGCGGCGGACTGAAGGCCATTCGTGCAATCGTAATGCTCAAGCTCGCCGGAAGAGGAGTGTATAAGAGAATCCATCCGAGGGCGATGAAGCCTGTAATGATAAGAAATACGCCGGTAAGCGCGGAAAACGCTTCGTCCATTTCCACGTTTATCATGCTGTTCTTCTGCGTATACCTGTTTTCCTGCGTCGTATTTTCCATCGAAAACGTGGATATGCTGACCACGCTGACGGCGCCGATGGCTCTGTTCACAAATACGGGAACCGGCTTCGGACTCATATCAAACGGATGCTATGCGGAATTTTCCGCTACGATGAGACTTTACGGAGCTCTGCTCATGCTGGCGGGACGTCTTGAGATGTACGCCATACTCATAATGTTCTCCAGGTCTTTCTGGAATTCGGATAAGGTAAAATAACAGAACATACCCGGAAAGTTTTTAAATCAGTACAAAGTTCCAAGTTAGCGGTTGAAACGGACGCTGAATTATGGTAACATATTCTGGTGTATGGAAATATTTATGAAGGCGGCTTTAGCTGAAGCCGCAGAGGCGGGGCGCCTTGGTGAAATACCCATAGGCGCTGTTGTTGTCAGAAACGGCGAAATAATTGCTTCGGCTCATAACCTTACGGAGACGCTGAAGGATCCCACGGCTCATGCGGAAATTCTCGCAGTGAGAAAGGCTGCAGAAGAGCTTGGCGGATGGCGGCTTACAGGCTGTGACATGTATGTGACTATAGAACCGTGCAGCATGTGCGCCGGAGCTCTCGTATGGTCCAGAATAGAGAATCTCTATATCGGAGCCATGGATCCGAAAGCGGGAGCCTGCGGATCGGTTTTTGACATAACGGGAAGCGACAGACTTAACCATAGAATAAATGTGCATACGGGCGTAATGGAAGATGAATGCCGGACGCTGGTCAGGGAATTCTTTTCAGAGCTCAGAAAGAAGAAGAAACTTAATCGGAGGAACGAACATAATGAAGAGGATTAGAAAGATCGCCTGTATTGCGGGTCTGCTTGTAATCATGATGACGTCAGCCGCTTTTGCGGAAGGCAATCTGGAGATTACAGGTTCATATCCGGAGGACGGACAGCATAATACGACCATGGAAAACATGGCAATAAAGCTTCAGTTCAATAAGGACGTAGACAGCAAGGATAACCAGAAAGCCAACAATAAGTGCTTTAAGATTGTGGACGATGAAGGAAAAGAGCTTCCTGTCAGAGTATATTACAATCCTGAGGACGCTACAGAGGTGCTGGTTCTCGCAGACACCACCGAAATGAATTCGGAGGGCATTACCGTAAAGGATAATGCGGACTACACTCTTCAGATTTCGGAAGAGTTTACCGCCAATGACGGATCCACCCTCGGAAGCGGAGACGAGATAACCTTCAGAACACTTAACCAGTCGAGAAACACCATGGTGTACATGGTTATGATGTTTGCCATGTTCGGAGGAATGTTCTTCTTCACCAACAGGCAGATGAAGAAGCATATGGCTGAGGAAAACGCCGGCAAAACTAAGGAAGAGCCGTTCAATCCGTATAAGGAGGCTAAGAAAACTGGCAAATCCGTTGATGAGGTTATTGCCGAACATGAAAAGGAAATGGCAAAGAAGGCGGCTAAAGAGGCAAGACATGCGAAGCACCATGCCGAGGAAGAGGTTGAAGAGACAGTCGAAGAGACTAACGGAAACTACAGGGTAAAGGGCCCTCGTCCGATTTCGGCGGGAGGAAGTTCATATATTACCGGAAGGAAGGCAATCGCCGAGGCAAAGAAAGCTGAGGAGGAGCGCCTTGCCAGACGAAGAGCCGCCGCTAAGAAGAAAAAGAAGAAATAAGTCGATAACTGAATGAGCGGGCTTTGTTCCGCTCATTTTTAACAGAGCAGACGCTTCGTTTCCGCGGAGTACAGACGGGGCGGAGACAGTCGATAATCTGAAGAGGAGTATCCGGTGAGTGAAATCAGTCTTTATTCCTTTGCAAAGATAAACCTTTCCATAGACGTGGGAAAACCCATGGAGAACGGCATGCATCCGGTGGATATGGTGATGCAGCAGCTCGCCTTTCACGATGACGTTAAAGTGAGCTACGCACCTGACAGAAAGCTGGACAGGGGTGAGTTCAGGATTACGCTTTCCACCAACAGACCGTATCTTCCGACGGATGAGAGGAACCTGGCGTATAAAGCAGCAGTTCTCATGGGAGAGAAATTTGGAAAAAGTGTTCCCGGAGGGAATATTCATATAGATATTCGCAAGAGAATTCCCGTAGCTGCGGGAATGGCAGGAGGCAGCGGCAACGCCGCTGCAGTGCTCCACGGTCTCAACGTGCTGTGGAGCGGAAAAGACGGACTGGCGGGGCTGGACCGCATACTGGCGGCCGGCTCGGAGCTGGGCTCCGACGTGCCCTTCTGCGCAGCAGGGCAGGCCCGCGGGTGCCGCGGGCTGCCGGCCGCTCTGCGAAGTAATCCGGCAGGAGGCTGCTGTGCCCGTGCAACGGGCACAGGTACAGACCTGAAGATAATAAAAGGCCTCAGAAGCTGGGTGGTGATTGCAAAACCCAGACTCAGCGTTTCCACTGCCGAGGTATATAAAGGCATCGACAGCTGCGATATAAAAGAAAGACCGGATAACGACATCCTGGAGAAGGCTCTCGAAGAGGGAGACAGGAAGACGGCGGAAGGTCAGATGATAAATGTGCTTGAAAGCTATACACTTAAAGCTTATCCACAGGTGGCGGAACTGAAGGAAGCTGTCATAAGAGCTGAATCCGGCAGGTCTGCCCGGAGGGTTTTGATGAGCGGAAGCGGACCTACAGTGTTTGCGCTTTTTGACACATTGAATCAGGCAAAGAAATTGTGTGCAGACGTGAGATCCATGGGATACGAGGCATACTGGACGAAGACCACGGTATAAAAAAGTCAAGGAGAAAATATATGTTGAATTTTGATTTGCAGAACCACAGACCTCTCAGAGAAATCGTGTACGAGGAGCTGAAGAGACAGATACTCAGGGGCAAGATAACCCCGGGTATGAGAATGATGGAGGTAGAGCTGGCCGAAGAAATGGGCGTCAGCCGTACACCTGTAAGGGAAGCCATCAGGAAGCTTGAAAAAGAGGGCCTCGTCACCATAGAGCCGAGAAGAGGAGCTTACGCCTCGGATATATCCGTAAAGGACATGGTGGACGTTCTTGAGGTGAGAGAGGATCTTGAAGGTTTTGCGGCATTTCTTGCTGCGGACAGAATCACTCAGGCCGAAGTGGACGAGCTGAGGGAAATCACGGAAAATTACAGCGAAGCCGTAAGAAATAACGACACGGAGAAAATGATTACCTTCGATGAAAGATTTCATAAGAAAATCGTAGCCTCCAGCGGCAACAAGACTCTCATTCAGCTTTCGGAAACCGTCCAGGAGCTTGCTCTCAGATTCAGATATCTTTACTACGATGATTTTTCCCGGTATGTGAATATGCCGGTGGAACATAAAGAAATCATAGACGCTCTCACCAGCGGAAACGGAGACATGGCCCGTCAGTCGGCAGACGACCATGTAAAGAAGCTTAAGGAGTTTGTGATAAACGAGGGTGACAGAGCGTTCAGATAGGCCAAAAGGGGGTTATTTCAAGAAGGAGGTCGGAAAAGTTGTCAGAAACTGTATCTGAAGAAGTCAGAGTAAACGGTATAACTGATGGTGTAATCTGGAAGGAACTGCTGAAGTTTTCGGCGCCTCTTCTGGTAGGAAATCTCTTTCAACAGCTTTACAACACGGTGGACAGCATCGTGGTGGGAAACTTTGTGGGAAGCGACGCTCTCGCAGCGGTGGGCTCCAGCATGGTAATCATAAACATGCTCATCGGACTGTTTATGGGCATTTCGGCCGGCGCCGGCGTTCTGGTATCCCAGTATTACGGCGCAAAGGATGAACGGGGCGTTCAGGGCACCATGCATACGGGCCTAATGTCAATGTTCTACTGCGGCATAATCATAACGATTCTCGGAATCGTTGCGGCGCCGTGGATAGTTCGCGCCATAGGAACCCCGCCTCAGGTCGAAGAGCTGTCGGTGCTCTATCTCAGGATATTCTTCCTGGGAAGCATCCCTTTAGTCATATATAACATGGGAGCGGGACTTCTGAGAGCCGTAGGCGATTCCAAGAGACCTCTGTACTTTTTAATAGTCGCATGTATAACGAACATCGTCCTCGACCTGGTCCTCGTCGTAGTCTTCCACCTGGGCGTGGCGGGAGTTGCCATCGCTACAGGCGTTGCCCAGGCAGTATCGGCGATACTGGTAATGTACGTTCTCATGCACGACGACGATATTTACAGAGTACACCTTAAGAAGCTGAAGGTGCAGAAGAACTATCTGATATCCATAATCCGAATAGGCCTTCCGTCGGGGATTCAGCAGTCCGTAATATCTTTTTCCAACATAATCGTGCAGAGCAAGATAAACCTGTTCGGCGCAGCGGCAATGGCAGGCTACAGCGCGTACAACAAGGTGGACACGTTCATAATGCTGCCGTTTATGAGCATCGGGCTTGCCAGCACCACCTTCGTCGGACAGAACATAGGCGCGAAAAAATGGAAAAGAGTCAGGAAATCCGCCAACACCAGCATTTTCATGTCGGCGTCGGTCACCATCGTGCTGTCCGCTCTCGTCTTCCTGTTCGGAACAAAGCTCATAGGCCTTTTCACACAGGAGCCTGAAGTTATAGATTACGGGCATACCATGCTTCTCTGGATGGCGCCGTTCTACGTGCTCTGCTGCTTCACCAATATATGCAGCGGAATCATCAGAGGCGCAGGGGAGGCGACCATACCTATGTTCATCATGGTGGGGAACTACTGCGTAGTGAGAATCATATGGCTTACTATAATGACGAGACTTTTCCACAGCATAGACATAGTGTTCGCAGGCTATCCGGTAACCTGGCTTACCGCCGCCGTCATCATGGCGATATACTACAAAAAAGGAAACTGGCTCAGCAGGTATACCGGGGGAGAAAAGCTTCCGGATTAGACAAAACGTGCATGACCTGTTACTCAAAGCGCAGCTTTACGGCTGCGTTTTTCTCTTTTTTGTAACCGGAAGCCCCGGAATTGAAAGGGAAAGCAGTGGTATTCGTTTTTTCATTGTGATATAATGAGGACAAAAAACAGAATATTTTTAGCAATGCAAGGTATAGGAGGATGAGATGAAAAAGGGATTGTTGTTTGCAGCTGCGATTACGGCAGCTATGGCGTTTGCTCTTACGGCATGCAGCCCGGACAAGGCTGCCGAAGAGGACGGCGGCAGTCTGCCGGAAACTGAAAACGGCATAAATACGGAAATACGGGAAATGAATATAACGGAGCTCGATCCGCCGTTTTACGACATAAAAGACCGTGACGGAGTAAGTGTAAACGGCGCTTTTCTGTGCTATGCATCGGAGAACACCGCGGTATTTGCCGAGACCCGATATGATGAAAGCGAATATTCCATACCTAACGACCAGAACAAGTTCTGGTGGACGAGCAGCATTTACGTTATGGACATCGGATCGGGAGAGGCGGTGTCGTATACTGTCAACAGACCTAACGATGTGGACTGTGCTGTTCCTTATAAAGACGGAATTCTCTACGTCGCCGACGTTTTAAACGATGAAGAAACCGATTCCGTATCCTACGACTGGCAGCTTCTGTATAACGACGGAGAAAAAGAAGAAATTGTGGACAGCAACCTTAACTACGGAGGCGGACCGAAGCCGTTTCTGACCCTTTTAAACGGTACGCCTGTATACGTGGTAAGCGGCAGCGACTCGGCCGGAGCCGTCGTGAGTCTGATGAAGCTGACTGAGTCTGGGCCTGAGATTATACAGCTGTTCGGAGGGTACTGGACGTCTGCCGAGAATAACAAAAGCGACGGAAAGCACATAGTCATGCAGCTTTATAATAATAGCAGAGATGACGGAACGGGTCTTGTAACTGTATACGACGAAAACGGAGTGGTGTTCGAGGATTCCGGAAACAAGTGCTTCAGTGCCATCGGAATAAACGGGGATTACGTTCTTGCGACAAATTCCGCTCAGTCAGATAGGGAAAAGAACACAGTCACCGCGATTCCTATCGCAAAGGATAAAGAAGAGTTCACCATCGAAACGGAAAATCCCATGTGGCACTATGCACGGGTTACGGACAGCCTTACGGCCATGTACTCCGACAGCAGCCTGTACATTATGGACATGGAAAACAGATTCATACAGCCGTGCCAGACGCCTGAAGGCTTCGGCGGAGCGAAATATCTGATGCCGATGAGCGACGGCAGATTCGTTTTTAACGAGGGATCCGGCTACTTCATCATGAACCCGCAGTAGGATGCAGGATAGAATAAATAAGAATTGCCCGGTTTGCCGAAACACTGACGCATAGCGTCGTTTGGCAAACCGGGTTTGCCTTTTTGCACAAGGACAGCGATACCTGGCAAACTTTTTTGCCGGAAGAAGGGGGAAAATGGACATTTTGGCAAGCTTTAGCCGGACCGTTAAATACAATCCGGTGCGGGGCGAAAAACGGAAATTACATTATGATGTTTGAAGGATTCCGGCGGTAATGATATAATGAAAAAAATAAAAACATCAGCGAGGCATTGAAAATGAAAGAGATACTTGATAAAGAAAAGGTTTTGGCGGACCTGAAATACTGGCAGGTTCCGGGAATGGCGGTATCATACGTCAAGGTTTCCCCGGACAAAGACGGCAGATACGCGCCGGACAGCTTTGCGGGAGGATACGGAGTGCGGGAGACGGGCGGCGAACCTGTGGATGAAAACACCCGGTTCTGCATAGCCTCCTGCTCCAAGGCGATGACTTCGGCGGTAATTGCCATGCTGGTCACGGAGGGAAAGCTAAGCTACGACGTTCCCGTAAAGGAATATCTGCCGGGGTTTGCAATGATGGACGCCGAGGCGGACGAAAAGATGACTCTGAGGGATATGCTCTGTCACAGAACGGGGCTTGCGCCCCACGACGGAACGTGGGCGGGAGTCGCTACATCTGAGGAGTACATGAAGAGGTTCAGATACCTTGCGCCATGCGCGCCGTTTCGGTCAAAAGCCATATACAACAACTGTATTTACGGGCTTGCCGGGCACGTGGTGGAGGCGGCGACGGGGCTGACCCTTGAAGAGGCGTTCAGAAAATATCTGTTCGGTCCTCTCGGAATGGAAACCTCCAGCTGCGATACGGAAAAGCTGAGACATTCGGAAAATCACGCCGAGCCTCATCAGGTTATAGACGGAAGGCTTACGAAGCTTGAAATATGGAATGTAGACACGGTGGCAGGTGCGGCGTCGGTAAACACTACGGCTTCGGATATGGTTAAATGGCTTGCATTCCTTGCGGCGGGAGGAAGGACGGCTGACGGCAGGCAGCTCATAGCTCCGGAAGTGTTCAGAGAGATGACGGAAAAGCAGATAGACTATGCTGACTTTGTAGGAGAGGAATTCTACCCTCTGGACGGATACGCCTTCGGCTGGCAGACGGGAAGCTACAGAGGAAAGAAAATCCTGAGACACACGGGCAAGATAGAAGGCTACAGCACGGTTCAGGCCTTCATACCGGAAGAAGGCATCGGAGCTTTTCTCACGGTGAACCTTCACTCGCCGACGATTTCAGTGATGTTTGCGGCTCTTTACAGTATACTTGATGAACTTATGGGATGGGGCGGAGAAGTCACGTGGACGGAAAAGTTTCACGGAGACGAACCGCCAAAGCCTGAGGACTACGACGATCAGTATATCGACCTCTTTGGAAAGCGCTATCCCGATGCAGTGGAAACGGAATGGGACAAAACCGGCAGCCCGCAAAGGTACGCGGGAACATACGAAAACCCGGGTTACGACCACATCGAAATCAGGGCCGAGGGCGGAGAGCTGACCCTCACCAACCGGGCGCTTACGTGGAAGATGAAGCCGTACGTCGGGGGACTTTTCAAAGTTATCGGTCTCAAGGAGGATACCCTGACCTACGTTATGCCGGTTTCGTTCATCGAAAATGAGGACGGCGCTGTCGAAGGACTGATGATTCCCATGGAGCCGCTGATACCGGATCTCCTGTTCAGAAAGAAATAGAGAAAATGAAAATGCTCTCTCGGCCAAATCAGGCTGAAAGAGCATTTTATATATATCGGATACTGTTATTAACCGCCTTGATTCAGAGAGGAGAAGGTGGCGGAAAACAGGTACCGGCTGTAAGATTATTGAGCCTCCGTAAGGGTCGTCGTAAGTTCTACGGTTTTGCCGTCTCTTATTACGATTACCTTAACCTTGTCTCCCGGCTTGTGGTCGAGGAGAATCGAGCTCAGTGTTGCGCTGCTGTCTATCTGGGTATCGTCAATGTAGTAAATCATATCTCCGCGCTCAAAGCCTGCAGCCTTTGCTTCGGAGCCGGTAACTTCAGCGATGTAGATTCCCGTAAGCTGAAGGCCGTACTGCATGGCCGTCTGGGCGTCGCTGGCGTCGATTACGCTTACGCCTAAGGCTGCGCGTCCCGTTACGTGACCGTTCTCGATGAGTTCCTTGCCTATTTCGGCAGCGGTGTTGATAGGAATTGCGAATCCGAGGCCTTCAACGTTGGAGCCTGAAGATTTTGCCACTACAATACCTATGAGATTTCCTTCTCCGTCAAAGAGTCCGCCGCCGGAGTTGCCCGGATTTATAGATGCGTCTGTCTGGAGAAGAGTCATATTCTGACCTTCAACGGTAAGCTCTCTGTCCAGCGCGCTGATAACACCTGTGGTTGCCGAACCGCCAAGCTCGCCGAGAGGGTTTCCGATGGCAACTGCAAGGTCGCCTACGGAAAGCTCGTCGCTGTTGCCGTAGGTTGCGGCGGTAAGATTATCCGCCTCGATTTTTATTATGGCAACGTCGGTCTTTTCGTCCGCGCCGATAACCTTGGCGTCGTAGGACGTACCGTCCTTGAGAGTTACGGTGATTGCGGACGCTCCGTCGATTACGTGGTTACAGGTCATGATGTAGCCGTCGGTGTCAACGATTACTCCGCTTCCTGCGCCTTCCGTAACGTAGTTCTGAATCCATGAATCCGTTGAAACAGACTCGGTTTTAATCTCGACTACGGCGTTTTCGTTCTGGGCGATGATTTCCTCTACGGATTTTTCGGCTCCCGTGGATTTCGCAAGAGTGTAGTTGGTTGCGGAAATCTCTTTGGAAGTCCCGATTCCGCCGGAACCGCCTCCGAAGAGCATCATGCCGCCTACGGTAAGACCCGATGTGAATATCATACAGCATATCATGGTTATTATGAACGCCTTCCTCGTTATGAATACGGGCGGCTTCTTTTCTTTAACTTTTTTCGCCTTCATGTGAGGGACGTTTTCGTATGTGTACGCCTTCTGCTGCTCCCGGCCTGAAAATCCCGGATCGAAGCCGTAAGGCTGTCCCGTCTGAGAACCCGTATGCTGCTCAGGCTCAAAAGTTCTCGCCTCTGTATATTCGGATTCCTGCTTTCTGTACTGCTCGTGCTGTTCGCTTCCGGACTCGGCATGAGCTCCGGAGTTTTCCGAAGGCTCAGGATCTCTCATGGTGAAGTTCTGATCCTGATAGCCGTTGTTTCTGTCAAATTCGTTCGTCATTATGAATACCACCTTTCCGGTTAATAGTTATCTTCTGTCCGGGCGGCCTTCCGTCTTAGCGCGCCCGATTTCTTCTTACCCTGTTTACGGCTAAATTATAGAAAAGAAATGTGGATTTCTTGTGTCAAAAACGTCAAGCTTGTGCTAAAATACTATATTAGATGTGAAAAGGAAGGGTGACAGAAATGGGCAAAGCCATTACCGCCATGGACAAATCCGGATCCTTCAGGGTCTGTTTATCTATAACCACAGATGTTGTGGAAAAAGCCAGAGAAATACATGGGACCACGCCTCTTGCCACTGCGGCGCTGGGAAGAGTTCTGACAGGAGCCGGCCTTATGGGGCTGCTGGTGAAAAACGACAGCGACAAGGTTACCGTACAGTTTAAGGGGGACGGCCCGGCGAAGCAGATTCTCGCCACCGCCGACGGCTGCGGAAACGTCAAGGGGTACATAGCCGTTACCGACGTGAATCTTCCTCTTCGGGAGGACGGACACCTGGATGTGGGCGGCTCCCTCGGAATCGGAGACCTTACCGTAATAAGGGATATGGGCCTTAAGGAACCTTACGTGGGAAGGATTGCTTTAGTGTCCGGCGAAATAGCCGATGATTTAACCGCATACTACTATATTTCAGAGCAACAGAACACTTCTGTTGCTTTAGGCGTTAAAATTGCCAGAAATCAGAGCGTTCTCTGTGCGGGAGGAATGATAATCCAGATGCTTCCCGAAGCGAAGGAGGAAGCGGTGGACGCCCTTGAAGCTCTGCTTAAGGATATGCCTCCTCTGACCACTTTGATAGAGGAAACGGTGCTGAAGTCGGCAGGCTATTCCGAAGAGGGAACCGTGGAACTTCTCCTTAAGAGAATCTTCGATAATATAGACCCGGCGTTTATGCCGGAGAAAACCGATACCAGAGAGATAAACTGGAAGTGCGACTGCAGCGAGGAGAGACTTGAGGGAGTTCTTGCGACTCTCGGCGCAGATGAGCTTCAGGCCATGATAGACGAGGACAACGGAGCGGAGATGGTTTGCCAGTTCTGCGAGAAGAAGTACTATTTCGACGCCGGCCACCTGCAGAGGATACTCGATGCGGTAAAGGGAAAAGGGGAGTTATAAAGATGAAGAGAGTAGGTTTCATATTCGGGGGACGTTCGGGGGAGCACGAGGTTTCCCTCATGTCGGCGGCGGAGGTCATAAGAGCGGCCGAAAAAGCGGATTTTGACACAGTTAAAATAGGAATAGACAAGGACGGGAAGTGGTATCTATACGAGGGCGACGCGGAAGGCATAGCCTGCGGAAAGTGGAAGGCTTCTGCAAAGCCTCTTGAAATCAGCGCTCTTCCGTCGATCATAGACTTTGCTTTTCCGGTGCTTCACGGGCCTTACGGCGAGGACGGAACCGTACAGGGGCTCTTTGAGATGCTGGGAATTCCTTATGCCGGCTGCGGCGTTCTTGCGTCGGCTCTCTGCATGGATAAATCCTGCGCAAAGGATATTTTCATCAAGGTCGGCCTTCCGACCTGCCGTTACAAGCTGGTCTTCAGGGAAAAGCTCGCCGGATATGACGAGGCAAAGGCTGCGGAAATCCTTGAATCCCTGGGGGGCGCGGCTTTTGTAAAGCCTTCCAATATGGGCTCCAGCGTAGGGATCTCGAAGGCCAAAAATCCTGCGGAACTTCTTAAGGCTCTTCAGGTTGCCGCAGAGTATGACAGGAGAATAATCGTCGAAGAGGCTCTTGAGGTAAGAGAGCTTGAAACGGCGGTGATAGGAAATTCCGTTGCCCGGGTGGCGGAAGTAGGTGAAATAATCGCCGCATCGGAGTTTTACGACTATAATTCCAAATACAGCGACGAGAGCGGAACAAAGCTGATGATTCCGGCGAAAATTCCTTTTGAGGTGAGGGAAGAAATAAGGGATCTTGCCGCAAAGGCGTATAAGAGCCTGGACTGCGCAGGCTTTGCCCGGGTGGATTTTTTCATTGAAAAAAACACGGGTAAGATCTATATCAACGAGATAAACACGATTCCGGGATTCACCCGGTACAGTATGTTTCCTATGCTTTGGAACGAGGTGGGAGTCGACTTTAAGACTCTTATCGAAAAGATTGTGGAGTTAGGATATGAAAGATATAACGATAAAAATAACAGGTAACCAGTTTATCGGAGACGAAATGGAAGAGAGGATGGAGTTCGTTACCGACGGGCGTATGTACGAGAGGAACGGCGCCAACTACTACATCTACGAGGAAAGCGAGTTTTCCGGCTTTCCGGGATGTATGACCAGTCTGAAGCTGAAGGACGGCATCCTGCGGATGAAGAGGCTCGGAAAAAACAGCGGTCAGAGCTACGGAACGGAGCTTGAGTTCCGCAAAGGCGGCAGATTCAGCAGCAGATATCAGACTCCTTTCGGCTCCTTTGACATGGAGGTTCTCACCAACAGCCTGGAAACCAGTATAGATGAGGACGGATGCGGTCTCATAAAGGTTGACTATCACGTGAGCCTTGAGGGTATGAGCGAAGGCAGAAACGCCTTGGAAATAGAAATCAGCCAATAGAAAGCAGTAAAGGAGGAGTCATGAACAAGACAGGTTTTGATGCGGAAAAGTATCTGGAAGAGCAGTCAAAGTACATCATGGAGAGGATCAATCCGGGAAGCGCCGACAGGCTTTACCTGGAGTTCGGCGGAAAGCTGGTCCACGACAAGCATGCCATGAGAGTACTGCCGGGGTTTGACGAGAACGCGAAGATAAAGCTTCTCGCAAGAATGAAGGAAAAAACAGAGATTATCATCTGCATCTACGCGGGAGACATTACGACAAGCAAGACGAGGCATGATTTTGGAATCACATACGACCTGGAGGTTCTGAGACTCATCGACATTTTCAGGAAGCACGACCTTGCCATTAACAGCGTGGTGGTAACGAGATATGAGGATGTTCCGGCGGTAAATATGTTTATCGATAAGCTGGAGCGCAGGGGAATCAAAACGTATAAACACAGATTCACCAAGGGCTATCCTACGGACGTGGATACCATAGTAAGCGACGAGGGCTACGGCGCCAACCCTTATATAGAGGTGACGAAGCCTCTGGTAGTCGTAACCGGTCCGGGAGGCGGCAGCGGAAAGCTCGCAACATGTCTTGCTCAGCTCTACCACGACTACAAGATGGGAAAGAAGGTCCGCTACGCCAAGTTTGAGACCTTCCCTATATGGAATCTGCCCCTGAAGCACCCGGTAAACATCGCCTATGAGGCGGCAACGGCAGACCTTAAGGACGTGAATATGATAGATTCCTTCCACTTGGAGGCGTACGGAGAAACTGCCGTAAACTACAACCGGGATCTGGAGGTTTTCCCGGTGGTGAAGAGAATCATCGAAAAGATTACCGGAGAGGAATCTGAATATAAATCGCCTACGGATATGGGCGTAAACCGCGCGGGATTCTGCATCACCGACGATGCGGTCTGCCGTGAAGCGGCCGAACAGGAAATAATCCGCCGTTACCTCATCGCCGAGGTGGACTACAAAAAGGGCAAAATCGGCGAGGAGGCTCTGGAGAGAGCAAAGCTTCTCATGAAGGAAGTGGGCAGAGACGTTGTTGACAGAAAGGTGGTTCAGGCCGCCAGAGATTATGCGGAAAAGAAGCGTAACTGCGACAAGCGTTACGAAAACGTGGTAGGTATGGCCATAGAGATGCCAGACGGCACCATAGTCACAGGACGCAGCTCACGGAGAATGGTTGCGGCTGCGGCAATGGTCCTCAACGCCATAAAGAGTCTTTCCGGCATAGCCGACGATATGCTCATAATAACTCCTCAGGTCCTGGAAACCACACAGAAGCTTAAGACCGAGGTTTTAGGCTACGACAGAACCAGTCTCAACTGCGAGGAGGTTCTCATAGCCTTAAGTATTTCCGGAACCCAGAACCCGTCGGCGGCGGTGGCGGCCGGGAAGCTTCCGTATCTGCACGGCTGCAGGGCCCACTGCACCGCAATCTTAAGCGACCGCGACGAGCAGACATTAAGCTCTCTCGGAATCGACGTTACCTGTGACCCGGAATATATGACCACCAACCTTTACAGCAGCAATTAGGAAATTATAAAAACCCCCGGCATGACTTCTGCCGGGGGTTTTGCCTGCGAGTGCGCCTGGCGGCGCACGTTTCTAACGGGTGAAAGTCCCGAATCCGCCCGGTAGTGGGAAGGATATAGCCGAAGGCAAGGGTGTTGCAGGTGACTGC
>CASEFA010000012.1 GCA_949287095.1 uncultured Bacillota bacterium | reverse complement strand
ATTTTAAATTGAATATGTAAAACTGAATCTGCCGTTCAGGCAATTTCTCACCTTAATTACCATGGAAGAGATAATTTACAGAAATTATTTCACACACTCGAGTGAAGGCAAAGCACTATCCCGCAGACACATAGAGACCGTTTCAAGTTTTGTGTAAATTCAAAAGACTGATATAAGATATGTCATTAGTTACTCTGGGCAGAGCCGATTTTTTGAGGTTCTGCCCTTGCTTGCTAATATGACCGTTTACGCTTATTCTGCCGGAAGAAAATTCCGCTACAAACAGCATCACTCCATTCGCGGTATAACAAAAGACCAGCCGTATTGACTGGTCTTACTGTTAACTGGTATTAATGATAGCTCTTATATTTTATTCCATAAAAAACCCGGGCCCGAAGGATACCGGAGTATATTTGCAGATTTGGCCCTTTTACTCTTCAATTATGTTAAATTATTTCTATTTTGGCAATCTCATTTTCAAAAACTTCAATGTTTCCACCGCTTATAACTACAATACTTTCTCTTCCATCCTCATTATCAAGGGCTGGCGTGAAGTATTTACATTCCCCTTCTAACACTTCACCATCAACACAAGTTATTCTCACTCTTTTGCCAAATGATTCTCTCATTTCTTTGTTTATTTTATTCATTCTCATACTCTCCATTTTCTCTCGGCTTTGCAGGAACAACATGGATTCCATCTTTTGAATAATGTATGGTACCTACGCTAGTCTGCATTCTCTCTTCTGTCTCACGGTCTATATATTCGCCGATAGGCTCACCAAAATCTACAACTTCTTTATTATTCCATGTGTCTTTACGTGTTCTGATAATATCGCCTGTTCCTGCGTGTTTATATATTAGTGACTGTAGTTTATGTCAAATAACTGAGTATCTGATAAGCGGTAACATGATAGCCGGCTCTTGTCACAGCAATCCCCACCCCATAAAAAGACCCCGACCCGAAGGACACCGGAATACGTTCAGCTAAATTACTAAACAAGTTTCTTCAATATACTTTCGGCCATTTTGCCTTTATCAGACAGTATCTCCGGCGAATCAAACTCTTCTTCAACCAAAATATCTCCGATTTTATCTTCTATTTCAACATAATCATCATCGGACAATTCTTCTTCAAAATTGATATTGGGCATGTGTTCTCTGATAAACGCTTTTTCTTCGCTGCTAAACTTCTTCATTATCGCCCCTTGTACACCTCCCTTTTAGCTTTTCCCCTGTCCTACAGGCAGTTATTATCATCCCTGTATCGGGATTGATATTGGTCGTTGTCTTTTCGCCAATCAATCTAATACTTCTTCTCTTTTTATCGGCTTTTATTTCCTCCCATGTGTAGTGGTTATGAGACAAGCCTGTAAAGCAGACGTGCTTGTGTTAAATTTTTAATAAACTCATAAAGGCAGTTAGATATAGAACGTGAGACTTTACCCCCCCCCGCCAAAAGGGCAGAGGGGAGTCTCACTCCTATATTTTCATTATTATCCAAAAAGAAAATGAAATCAATGAAAAGCTATGACAAAAAAGGATAGGCAGGAGTTATGGTACAAGACTAATCCGTCGCTTGGTACGATTCTAACTGAAAGAGCGGTATAGGCAGGATTAAATCGGATGAGATAGATTTCAATATCCAGAAGCTGACATAGACAGAAAAAAAAATGCGTTACCATTTCACGCAGAACGTGCCGGCAAACATATTGGAGAAAGCACAGATTGCAAACCAGTTGGAGAACGTTGTGAGTCAGGAGACGCAGCTTAAGGTTCTGTCTATAGTTGATAATGTTCAGGATGAGATTAAGAGGATTGAGGATTAGCATGACAGTCAGGCCAGTAAAAAATATGACGCAGTACAGATACGGTAGCGCACACTATATCAGCTTCTCCCGCAGGCGCATAGCCGGCATGGCCGTTTACGCTAATCTTGCCGGGAGAAAATTCTGTCACAATCAAACAACATCACTCCTTTCGAAAATGATATAAAAATACCGCCAATCGCATTCGACCAACGGCATTAATCACTGTTTAACTGCTCTGAAATTTCTTGTAATGACTTCCCATGATAAATGGGATAATTCATTACATCATCGATATTATCGTATGTTTTCAACTTATGGTCATATCCAACCTCTATCTTTGTCTCATTCCAAGGATTAATACAGGCAACAGCTCCATCATACTCAAATACTACATCCTGTGTTAATGACAGGATTAGATCTTTTAAATTTTTCGGCTTCATAAGATATCACCACTTTCTCTTCTCTCAGCATCCGTCAATTCTCTGGTTGTGCGGTCTACAATCTTCCCGCCTTTCTATTCGATATCGTGCGCATGCTCACCA
The DNA here is from genome assembly GCA_949287095.1 of uncultured Bacillota bacterium. Taxonomy (GTDB): domain Bacteria; phylum Bacillota; class Clostridia; order Peptostreptococcales; family Anaerovoracaceae; genus Avanaerovorax. The sequence goes on along the minus strand of CASEFA010000012.1, from coordinate 56,297 downwards.
TTATTTTGTATCTTGTGGGCCGATAAGGCTGAAAACAACCATTGCGGCCGACGAAATCTGTGCCACTTCGAGTTGGAATCAGAGATGTGGCCGAGAAATCGGCCTTGAAACCCTGACATAGGAGTGAAAATCTCGGCCACTTGTTGGAGTTTTGGCGATTTTGCAGTAAAATTCGTGGGCCGCGAACCGGGAAACAGGGGTAGGCGGCCCAGCTTCGTGTTCGAATCGCTTCTTTTCGTAGCAAGAAAAAAGAGCCCCGATGGACTCTTTTATCATTGGTGCCCCGGAGGCGATTCGAACACCCGACGCACGGTTTAGGAAACCGACGCTCTATCCCCTGAGCTACCGAGGCTTATCTTTCGGCCGAAAATGTCTGCGGCACCTATTTATTATACCATGCATTGTCTTTTTTTCAATTACTTTATTTTACTATTGATTATCATCGTCAGCTATAGTACAATTATTGCAATTATATCGGTTTGTTAAAACTATAACAATGTTTTGCGGTTTTCGCCGCTCAGCAGTACGAGGGGGAAGATACTATGTATAAGATTTCGGATCTGGCTTCTGAATATAAGAAGAAACTGATTACAGCCGACCAGGCAGCTGCCATGGTGGAAAACGGCAGCCGTATTCACTTCGGTCTGGGCTGCGGTACCGTTGTGGATATTGACGAGGCGCTTGCAAAGAGAGCCGATGAGCTTAAAGAGGTCCACATTATCAGTACCGTCGGAATCAGAAAAGAGCCGTTTAAGGTTTATCAGGCCACCACTTCCAACGACCAGGTGAGATTCGCTTCGGCGCACTTTTCGGGTCACGACAGGATGATGGCAAAAGACGGACGCTGCTGGTACATTCCTATGATGTTCAGAGAGCTTCCTTTCTACTGGAAGAATAACAACAACGGCCTTGACATAGCCTATTTCCAGGTTGCTCCCATGGACAGCCACGGCAACTTCAACCTGGGACCTCAGGTCTCCGATATGTGGGGAGTTATAAAGGCTGCGAAGAAGATAATCGTCGAAGTCAACGAGAATATGCCTATCGCTCACGGCTACCAGACCCAGCTCAACCTCTACGGAATAGACTACGTGGTGGAGGGTTCCAATCAGCCGGTGGCAGAGCTTCCGACAAAGCCTGCATCGGAGACTGACAAAAAGATTGCAAAGCATGTGGTTGAGAAGATAAGGAGTCACAGCACCCTTCAGCTCGGAATCGGAAGCCTTCCGTCATATATAGGAAAGCTGCTGGCCGAGTCCGACGTGAGAAACATAAACGCCCATACGGAAATGTTTGTCGATGCGTACGCCGACCTCTTTGAGGCAGGAAAGCTGACGGGAAACAAGCCTATCGACAAAGGCAAGGCGGTGTACACCTTTGCGGGAGGAACGAAAAAGCTCTACGACTTTATTGACGATAACCCAATATGCTGCAGCGCTCCCGTTGACTACGTAAACGACATAGGCGTAATCGGAAGCATTCCTAACTTCGTTTCCATAAACAGCTGCATTCAGGTGGACCTCTACGGTCAGGTCTGCTCCGAATCGGCAGGCCATCAGCAGATAAGCGGAACCGGCGGACAGCTTGACTTCGTAATGGGAGCATACCAGTCCGAAGGCGGTCAGAGCTTCCTCTGCACTCCGTCCACCAGAACCCTTGCCGACGGCACCGTCGAGTCGCTCATTTCACCGATGCTGACGCCGGGAGCCATTGTAACCACCCCGAGAATGGCGACCAACTACATCGTAACCGAATACGGCGCGGCGGACCTTAAGGGAAAGAACACGTGGGAGAGAGCAGAGCTGCTTATAAACATCGCGCATCCTGACTTCAGAGACGACCTGGTAAAGGCGGCCGAGAAGATGGGAATCTGGAAGAATACCAGCAAATGCACATACTAAGTTAAAAACGGGCGCTGCCGGATAAGGACTCGTAACGTGAGCCGTATACCGGGCAGCGCCCTTTTTATTATGCCTTGCTTACCGTCAGTTCACGTCGTTTCTCGCAAGGATTGCCGCAGGAGTCTTTCTCAGGGTGTTGAACACCGGAAGAAGGCCTGCGATCATATTGAACACGAACACTATGGCAAGACTTATGAAGAATATCAGCGGATTCATCATGAATTGGGCTGATATGTAGCTTACCTGACACATGCCGTGTATGATGTACGCCATTACGGCCATTGAAGGTATTGCCGTTATGGCTGTGAGCACGATGGCCTCGCCTGCGAACATCTTGTATATGTCCTTTTTCTTGAGACCGATGGCTCTGAGCACCCCGACCTCTTTGACCCTCGAAAGGAAGGAGGCTCTCAGCATCAGGTATATCTCTATCAGGGAGATTATCAGTATGACTCCCGCCACCAGAAGGGTCATCACAATCTGGCTGCGTATGGAGTCGATGTATTCCGCTCTGGACTGCGCGTAGTTGTCTACGACGCGCACGCCTTCGGCGGAAAGCTCCGCGTAGGTTCCGTCTTTATCCGACGGCGCAAGAGTCACATCAGTCATAGAGGAAAGCACCGATATCAGCTTCGTGTGGTCGCTTACGTAATAGGCGCCTCCCATGCGGGCGTCGCTGTAAAAGCCTGATACGGTAAGCCTGGTGTCGTTTATCTTCGTGTCGATTTTTGAGCCGATATAATACTCGTATCTCATCTCTTCAGGAAGCAGCACCTGATAATCCTCTTCGGGAGCCGTTCCCGACACTATTTTGATCTCGTCGTTACCTGCCGCCGCGCTATACGGTTTTATATTCGCCCCTTCGGAAACCGTACCGGTTTCGCCGTACATGGCCGCCTCCGCCTCCGAGGAGCTCATACGGTTCACTGTTATATCGAGGAGCTCGTCCCGGGCTGCGTATATGCACGGACTTCCCGTGTCCGCCACTGCCGATATGGTGTAGTCCCTATAGCCCGGAATCTGGAGAGTTCTTCCTATAAGATCCTCGTAGCTGTCGATTCCCACCTGAATGGCGGCGCTGTATCCGCCTTTGTTAAGGAGCCTGTCCGCCAGCAATTTGTCAATGACAAGCTCGCCGTCCTTTTCGGGAAGTTTTCCGGAAACCACGGAATCGGCCGGTATTTTATCCGTAGCCGCAAGAGAGCCTTCCACCGTAGTGCTCCCGCCGTTTGACTGAAAATAATCGCCTAAAGGCATTATGAACGTCACCATGGAATCTCCCGGAAGAACGTAATCCATTCCGTCCATGTCCGCGTATTTCTCAAGCTGCTCCTCGCTTAAGGCGCCGGTCTTGACCGTCAGGTAATCCCTGTTTACCGTGAGGAATTTGTCGTCGGTTATGTTCGTGATTCCTGCTATGTTGCTTACGGCATATATTATGAACATTGAAGCGAGGACAAATCCTATGAGGAGAATCTTCTTTATCACGGAGTAGCTGCGGATTTTGCGAAATCCCGTGGCGAGAGAGCTTCCCATGGTGTATATGGAGGTGTACTTAGGGACAAAGCCTTCAGTTCCGCGGTAGTTGAAATCGTAGTCCTCGTATACGTCCTTCGATATTTTCCTGTAGTGATCATCCACAATCTCCATGGACTCGGAGCCGTAGCTCAGATGCTCGTCCGTATAGACGTAGACATTTCCGCTCTTTATTACGACTTTGATGGAATCCGGCTGAACCTTCCTGTCGCTGTAATAGCTTATCTTAAGGCCGTCCGGCGATGTCAGCTCCTCGGAAACCGGAAGATCCCTGAGGTAAATCTTGTTTTCCAGACGGTAGTCGAGATCCTCAGCAGGGTGATTTTCCCTGTCCGATACAATCCGTCCGTCCACGATTTCAACCACTCTGTCCGCGTAGAACTCTGCGATATCCCTTTCGTGGGTGACCAGAATCACCAGCTTTTCTCTGGAGATGGCCTTGATGATGTTCATTATCTCGATGGTGTTCCGGCTGTCCAGATTTCCCGTCGGCTCGTCGGCGATTATAATCTTCGGATTTTTGACTATGGCTCTCGCTATGCCCACTCTCTGCCGTTCCCCTCCGGAGAGAGCCTTTACCGGGCGGTTTCTGTATTTGTCGATGCCGAGACGGCGAAGGACGAACATCACCCTTTCCTCAATCTCCCCTTTATCCTTCATTCCCGTCATTCTGAGAACTATGGACACGTTGTCAAAGACGGTGTCGTCTTCTATGAGATTGTAGTTCTGGAAGATGTAGCCTATGTTAAGGTTTCTCAGCTCGTCCCTCTTCGATTCCGACCGGCGGGTCATTCTTTCATCGTCTATGTAAATATCCCCTTTGTCCACTTTGTCGAGACCGCCTATGGCGTTGAGGAGGGTGGTCTTGCCGCATCCCGAATTTCCCAGGAAGGTGACAAGCCCCGAATTTCCAAGCTCTATAGACGTATTGTCTATGGCTCTTATCTCGTTGCTCTTTCTTCTGTTGAAGTATTTGCTTACGCCGTTAAGTCTTATCACGTTCTACACCTCCTCTCTGTGGGCGTTCATCGCCGTCTTTTTAAACATCTGTCTGGAGTATCTGGCCGCCAGAAGCACCGCAAGGATGCAGAGGACGGCGTAGAGAATCACGTAATCCCACGGATCGATGTACCCCGCCAGCGATATGAGTATGGAAGGAGCAGGGTACGCCTCGCTTCCGGCCCCTGCGACCAGCGCCGCAAGTATGAAGTAGGCTATGTTGAACACCACGAACATATCCCAGCGGAGAAGAGCCGCGCAGTTTTCCTTCGTCGCTCCCAGCATTCTCGCGATGGAGAAGTAGGAGTTTCTCGACTTGAATATGAGCTTTATAATGAAGTAGCTGACGAAGAACAGCACCGCCAGAACTCCTGCAAGAATCACGGCTCTGAAGGTGTTTATAATTGCCGTCATGGAAGCGTTGGAGCTTACGTATGCCTCGTATATGTAAAACGCATCGAAGCCTGCATCTTCAATCTCAGTCTTTAATTCCTCCGCACATCTGGCATCTTCAGCTATGACGCTGGTCTGATATCCGACGTTTCCGAACAGCTTCTCATAATCTTCACTGCTGATATATACGTTTCCCGCTACCGCTTCGTAATCCTGTACTCCCACTACGGACGCCACGTTCTGCTGGTTGTAGGTTTTCGTTATCTTAAGGTCTGCACTCTTTGTCTCGTAAGGATTTACGGCGTTCAAAGTGAGCTCCGAGGCCTTTTCGTATCCGTCACCACCCATGTACGCCATTTCTTCGGGAACGAGAACCTCTCCCTTTTCCATGGACGGGCCGGCCATGACGTTGAAATATCCGTAGTTTTCTGGGGTGATTATCTTATCCCCGATGTCTATCTCCACAGAGGAGCTGCTTGCGGCCTTTGCCGTCTCAAAATCTTCAAGCTTTGCGTCGGTAAATCCCGCCACTCCGTCTATCCACGTCGTAGTATCGTCATAGTATTCTTCCATCTCTTCGGTAAGATAGCCGTATCCCACTATCTTCATGTCCGAGTACCCGGTCCCGCTGTTGTTGTCAAATGTCTGAGACACCTGGTCCAGGGCCAGATCCATCATGGAGTCCGATATGTACGGATCGTCCTCTGCAAAGAGGAATATAGCCTCGTCGTCCGCCTCCGGCATTCTTCCCTCCGTAAGAAGGTCCTCAAGTCCTTCGGCTCTTACCGGCGCGGCGGTAATGTAGTATCCGATTTCATCGCTGTTGAATACGATTTCCGTGTCCATGAGCAGATCTCTCTTTTCCACGGATTTTACGTTTTCAAGAGCGGCAAGCTTCTCGTAATCTTCGTCCGTAAACAGGGATCTGTCGGTTTTCGTCACCACGATTCTGTCCGGGCGCGCTTCTGTGAAGTAGTCCGTATATCCCGAGCCTGCCGCGGTAGCTCCCAGATTCTTGAAGCTGGAATATGCCATAAATGTTCCTCCGCACAGGAATATAAATACGAAAAGCAGCAGCACGAACTTCGCCGGAAGGTTGAACGTGTTCCTCGCTGCCAGGCGAAGGGTGTTTCCGAAGGACAGGGAACCCGGGGCAGTTGGAGCCTTGATTTCGCTCGCAGCACCGTTTTCAGCCTTTACCTGACCCTTCCTTTCACCTATTCTCCTGTCCTCCACCACTCTGCCGTCGTGCATGGTAATCTTTCTGGTGACGTAAGGCTCCACCTGATCGTAGTTGTGGGTCACGATTATCACCAGCTTATCCTCAGAAACATCGTGGAGGAGCTTTATTACGTCTGCCGCCGATTTGCTGTCCAGGTTTCCCGTCGGCTCGTCGGCAACGATAATGGGAGTTTCCCTGGCAAGGGCTCTCGCAATGGCCACTCTCTGCTTCTGACCTCCCGAGAGCTTTGACGCCTTTGTCTTTTCGTATTCTGAAAGGCCTACCTTCTTTATAATATCCCTGACCTTATCCTTTATCTCGTTCCTGTCGCAGCCGGCCAGAAGGAGAACCATCTCCACGTTCTGATACACGGTATAGCTGTTTATGAGATTGAAGGTCTGAAATATGTTGCCTATGTACTTTTTCCGGTAGTCCTCCATGTCGCGGCCGGAAAAGCCCGACGTAGGAGACCCTTCCACGTACATCTCACCTTCCTCGAAGGAATCCAGACCCGATATTACGTTGAGAAGCGTGGATTTTCCGCTTCCGCTTTCACCGGTTATGGCGACGAACTCTCCGCGGTCGAAATTCAGGCTCACTTTAGAAAAGCCCGATGAGACCACGCCGCCTGCCGAGTAGAATTTCGATACTCTGTCTAACCTTAGCATGTCTTTCCCCTTTCCTGTAAATCAGGCAGTTTAAACCTCGTTTAAATTCGCCTTAAGTATATCAGCTGAAATCCGCCGGTCAATAGAAACGGAGAAACCTTAAGAAATCTTAATCAAATTGTAAGATTTTCGTAAGAAATTGAAATCCTGAAGCGGGGAACCTGATTCTTGAAACGCCTTTGCTCAAATGGTATAATTATATGTTGTTTATATTGATATTTTTCGCCGTTTAAACAAGGAGGACGACATGTCTTACACCAACTATACAAGCGCTCTTTCCGAAAGATACCCGAGCAAAGAGATGCAGTACATCTTCTCACCGGAGATGAAGTTCAGAACATGGAGAAGGCTCTGGATAGCCCTGGCCGAATCTGAAATGGAACTGGGGCTTCCGATCACTCAGGAGCAGATAGACCAGCTCAAGGCTCATAAGGACGATATCAACTACGATGTGGCAAAGGCAAGGGAGAAGGAAGTCCGCCACGACGTCATGAGTCATGTGTACGCGTACGGCTGCCAGTGCCCCGACGCCAAGGGGATTATCCATCTGGGCGCCACCTCCTGCTATGTAGGCGATAACACAGATATGATAATAATGAAGGAAGCTCTCCTTCTCATAAGAAAAAAGCTTGTAAACACCATCGCTTCCCTTGCGGATTTTGCCGACGAGTATAAGTCAATGCCGTGCCTCGCGTACACCCACTATCAGGCAGCACAGCCTACCACCGTGGGCAAGAGAGCGACCCTGTGGCTCAACGAGCTCGTTATGGACCTTGACGACCTGGATCACGTTCTTTCCACCATGAAGCTTCTCGGCTCCAAGGGAACCACGGGAACCCAGGCATCGTTCATGGAGCTGTTCGAGGGAGACCATGAGAAGTGCAAGGCTCTCGACAGAAAGATTGCGGAAAAGATGGGCTTCGACGGATGCTATCCCGTTTCCGGGCAGACATATTCCAGAAAAGTGGACAGCCGCGTGCTGAACGTTTTGTCGGGCATCGCCCAGTCCGCCCATAAATTTTCCAACGATATAAGACTTCTTCAGCACATGAAGGAAGTGGAGGAACCTTTTGAGAAGCATCAGATAGGCTCTTCCGCCATGGCATATAAGAGAAATCCTATGCGTTCCGAGAGAATGGCATCTCTTGCAAATTACGTAATGTCCGACGCCATGAACCCGGCAATCACGGCGGCAACCCAGTGGTTCGAGAGAACCCTTGACGACTCGGCCAACAAGAGAATCTCCGTAAGCGAGGCGTTCCTCGCCACCGACGGAATCCTGGAGCTTTACATGAACGTTTCCAAGGGCCTTGTGGTTTACCCTAAGGTTATAGAGGCCCACCTCATGGCCGAGCTTCCGTTTATGGCTACCGAAAACATCATGATGGACGCCGTAAAGGCAGGCGGTGACAGGCAGGAGCTTCACGAGAGAATAAGAGTTCACTCCATGGCGGCCGGCAAAGTGGTCAAGGAAGAAGGAAAGCCTAACGACCTTCTCGACCGCATAGCGGCGGACCCTGCATTTAACGTGACCCGCGAAGATCTGGACAGGGTTATGAAGCCGGAAAACTACGTGGGAAGAGCTCCGCAGCAGACGGAGGAATATCTGCGAGACGTCATCCGTCCTATACTCGATGAGAACAAGGGCCTCCTCGGAGCAGAGGCAGAGATAAACGTGTAGTTCTACAGTCAGGAGGTAATACATATGGTAAAAGCAATCGTAGGCGCCAACTGGGGCGACGAAGGAAAAGGCAAGATAACCGATGTTCTTGCCGCCGAAAGCGACATAGTAGTCCGTTTTCAGGGAGGAAGCAACGCGGGCCACACCATAAAGAACGATTACGGCAAGTTCGCCCTTCACATGCTCCCGTCGGGAGTTTTCTACAGCCACATCACCAACATACTCGGAAACGGCGTGGCTCTTAACATTCCTTTCCTCGTGAAGGAGCTTAAATCCCTTGAGGACGGTGGCGTTCCGGCGCCTAAACTCCTCGTTTCAGACAGAGCCCAGGTGGTTATGCCTTATCACATTCTTCTGGATGAGTATGAGGAGGAAAGGCTCGGGGGAAAATCCTTCGGCTCGACAAAGTCCGGCATAGCTCCGTGCTATTCGGACAAATATTCCAAAATAGGCTTTCAGGTTCATCAGCTTTTTATGAACGACGACGAGCTTAAGGAAAAGGTTGAAAACATATGCACCATAAAGAACGCCCTTATTACCGGTCTTTATAATAAACCGGCTCTCGACCCTGCCGAAGTCTTCAAAACGGTCAAAGAGTACGCCGAAATGGTCAGACCTTACGTGTGCGATACGTCGGCGTTCCTCTACGATGCTTACAGGGCCGGAAAGAATATCCTTCTGGAAGGACAGCTGGGAGCCATGAAAGACACCGATCACGGAATTTATCCTATGGTCACCTCATCGTCCACCCTTGCAGCCTTTGGCGCTATAGGAGCAGGACTTCCGCCTTACGCCATAACCGACGTAGTTACCGTAGTCAAAGCATATTCATCCGCCGTAGGCGCAGGCGCTTTTGTCAGCGAAATATTCGGAGATGAGGCGGAAGAGCTGAGAAAGAGAGGCGGCGACGGCGGAGAGTACGGCGCTACCACCGGAAGGCCGCGAAGAGTGGGCTGGCTCGACACCGTCGCGACAAAATACGGCTGCAGACTGCAGGGCGCTACCCAAGTTGCCCTTACAGTAATAGACCCTCTCGGGTACCTTGATGAAATTCCTGTCTGCACCGGCTACGAGATTGACGGAAAGGTCACCGACGTATTTCCTAACACCACGGAACTTGAAAAGGCAAAGCCTGTTCTTAAGAAGCTTCCCGGCTGGAAGTGCGATATAACCGGAATCAGAAACTATGAGGACCTGCCTCAGACATGCCGCGATTACATCGACGAGGTGGAAAGGCTCATAGGATTCCCTGTAACTCTCGTTTCAAACGGTCCGGGCAGAGACGACATCATTGCCCGAAAGCCGCTCATATGATATAATTTGGTTTAGGTTCAGACCTGTTTAGAATCTGATTTAGGAAAGAAGGTTTATAAGATGTACAAAGAAGCAATAAGACCGGCGTGGGTCGAGATCAACCTTAACAACTTTGACTATAACATTAAGCAGATTAAAGAAAAGGCCGCAGGCCGCGAGCTCATCGGAGTTATCAAGGCCGACGCATACGGTCACGGCAGCGTAAAGTGTGCCGAGGTTCTCAGAGAAAACGGCGTGAAGACTTTCGCCATCGCAACTCTTCAGGAGGCCATTACCTTAAGAGAAGCAGGCGCAAAGGAAGAGATCATCATGCTGGGTCTTACTCCTGACATGTACGCAGACACCATTGTCGATTACGACATCACTCCTGTAGTCTGCGATTCAGCCAACGCCAGAGCCATAAGCGATGCAGCGGCCGCAAAGGGCAAGACCGTATCCGGACTCATTGCCGTAGATACCGGCATGGGCAGAATCGGTTACCTCGCAGACGATACCTCATATGCAATCGAGGACGTGAAGAAGATTGAAGCTCTTCCTAATTTCAAGATCAAGGGACTCTTTTCCCACATGGCTACGGCAGACGCCGCAGACAAAACTTATTCCAAGGAGCAGGAGGCGAAGTACAACGCATTCTACGAAGCCCTCACAAAAGCGGGAATAAAGCTTCCGTTCAGAACCTTTGCCAACAGCGCCTCCATTATGGAGATCCCTTCCGTATACTTTGACGCAGTTCGTCCGGGAATCATTCTCTACGGCTGCTATCCTTCTGACGAGGTAGACTTTAACCAGCTTTCCATAAAGCCTGTAATGAGCGTTAAGGCAACTATCGTTCATCTGAAGGACGTTCCGGAAAACTTCTCCGTAGGCTACGGCAGAAAATACATCTCCACAAAGCCTGCAAGAATCGCAACTCTGGCCTTAGGCTACGCAGACGGCTATCCTCGTCCGTACTCCCCTAACGCCAAAGTTATCGTAAACGGAGTCGTATGCCCTGTGGCAGGAAACATCTGCATGGACCAGTGCATGGTAGACGTATCCGCAGTTCCTAACGTAAAGGTAGGCGACGAGGTTATCGTAATGGGTTCCGACGGAGTAAACTCTGTAACCGCAGACGACATCGCAAAAGCAACAGGCACCATCAGCTACGAGATTTGCTGCGCCTTCGGCCAGAGACTTCCTAAGATTTATGTGAGATAGGCCTTGACGCACCGTATCCGGATTTATATAGAATGGTAAAAATCGGACTGCATCAGCCGCGAAATAAGCGGTTTATGTGGTCCGTTTTTTGTAAGACCGCGGAAAACGGAACGCCCACTTTTTTGACCACTATTGTGTCACTATTTCGCTTCCTACACGGCGTGCTTATAATTTACACAAGTTTAACCTGCTACTCATACAGGCTTTACATCGCGCGTATATAATAGTAATCGTGAAAGAAGGTTTCAGATGCGGACTTTGTCGAGAGAGAAGCGGGCCGGCGTGCCGTGGTGCCGGGGTTTGGCTAAACGATGAATTTTACTTCTTAAAAGCAAAATTCCTTGGTTTATTCTTAATTTTAGCGAGTAAAAACCAAATTTCAGGCTGTATTTTCCCTAAAAATCGATTATTTGCAGCTATTTTCCGGCGATTTATAGCGATTTTTTTGGTTTTTCGACTCTGTAATCCCGATTTAGCCAAGATTTTTTGGCTTTATGCTGACGGAAAAGCGATTTGACCAAACTATTTTTGATTTTTAAGTGAGAGAAAAGCGATTTGACCAAACCATATTGACCGGACTCCCGGAAAGCCTCGGATTTAAGAACTTTAGACTAAACGCATCTGTATCACATGCACTTAACTAAAAGACAGATTGGTTTAACAAAACGAGAGGAGATGATATTGATTGGAAAATTTAAGATCTAAAAAGGGGTTCATATGCGATATGGACGGGGTTATCTATCATGGAGACAGGCTGCTCCCGGGAGTTAAGGAGTTCGTGGACTGGCTTTACGCCAATAACAAAGAGTTCCTGTTTCTGACGAACAACAGCGGAAAGACGCCTCTTGAGCTGAGGCTGAAGCTTCAGGGAATGGGACTTGACGTTGACGAAAGCCACTTTTATACCAGCGCCCTCGCCACGGCAAAGTTTGTCAGCAGCCAGTGCAGCAGATGCAGCGCTTACGTAATAGGAGAACCGGGACTTGTGGGCGCATTGTACGAAGCGGGAGTGGCCATCACCGACCGAAATCCCGACTACGTCATAGTAGGCGAGAGTCACTCGTACAACTACGAATCCATAAACAAAGCCGTGTCGCTTGTTCTCGAAGGGGCAAAGCTCATAGGAACCAATTCCGACCTTACGGGGCCGACCAACGACGGCATCGCTCCCGCATGCAGAGCCCTCATTTCACCTATAGAGATGGCGACGGGAAAGAAGGCCTACTTCGTGGGAAAACCGAACCCGCTGATGATGAGAACGGGTCTTCGGATGCTGGGCGTTCACTCTGAAGATGCAGCAATGATAGGCGACCGCATGGATACCGACATAGTTGCGGGAATCGAATCGGGCCTCGATACGGTTCTGGTGCTTTCGGGAGTAACCTCAAGAGCGGACATCGACCTGTTCCCTTACAGACCGCGGCTGGTGCTTTCCGGAGTCGGCGACATTCCGTGCTGCGCAGGCTAATAGAGCAGTCCGCCTACTAAGACAAAATAATCGGGGTTCTTCCCCTCTTCAATCCACTGAAGCTCGATTCCAAGAAGACGGCTTGCCGTAAGGCCTACGTTTCCGCCGAGAGCTTCGATGGAATACCTCATGGATTCCGGATGACGGCAGGGAAGACCGTCTTTTTTTGTGCAGCAGTTTCTGCCGAATGCTTCCTCGTAGGTGGATTTTTCGTTCAGGGTTTCGGGGCCGCCCTCACAGATTCCGCAGCTTCCTGCGCTCAGGGAAATGCTTCCGGGATGCTTCTTCTCCTCTTTAAAGAGGTGCTCCGTCATCTCCTGCTTCACCGTCTTCATCAGCTTTGGCCACTTCTCCCAGTCTCCTTCCTCCAGGATTATCTTAACGCCGTAAACCTTGAAGCTGTCGTACTTTTTCCAGTAATCCTCCGGGTTAAAATCAAAAGGCGGGCAGGACCACTTGCTTCCGTAGTTTTCACAGGCTTTGCACATTTCGAGGAATTCTTCCACATTGACGTATTCTCTCAAGTATTCTTCTGTTGTTACTGTTTTCTCATGTATTTCCGTTTTCATGGTTATAGTGTACCATAAACGCCGATTTTATGTTAGAATGAAATATAGAATTAACAGGAGGCTCACATGGCATTCGGATTCAGAACTAAGAAAAAGAATTCTGCAGACGTTATTTTTATCAACGGAAATATATATACCGGCGGTGACGATGCGCCTTTTGTAGGCGCGGTAGCCGTTAAAGACGAGAAAATTTTGGCCGTCGGAGACTGCGAGGACATAGAGGAGCTTTCCTCTTCCGATACCGTAGTTCACGACCTTGAAGGAAAGTACGTGTATCCGGGATTCATCGACGCCCACAGCGTATTTTTGAGAGAGCTTTTCAAGGACAGATACCTGGAGCTGGACCCGGTCTGGGATCTTGAGACGGTTCTCGACGAAGTCAGGGATAAAGCGGAAGACGGAGACGATACGGTCTTTGCCTGGGGCTTTAACTATCACATACTCGACGATTACGATACGGGAGAGGACAGAAGGGCGCTTCTGGACGAGATTTCGACGGAACAGACCATAGTTCTTCTGGCGTCGGACGGATTTACACTCTGGCTGAACACGGCGGCCATGGACATTATAGAGCAGGTGAAGGAGGACGAAGAAGCCGACCAGGTTACGGTAAATCAGGCCCTTCACATTCTTCTCGATTACGACGAGGAGGATATAGCCGGCGATATGTCGGCCCTTTCCCTCGAGCTGGCGGAAAAGGGATTCACTTCAATCTTCGACTCCTACTCCCTTCCGTTTTTCAATTCCGTGTTCCAGCACGCGTATTTCACGGCCCTGGGGGACTCGGATCCTCTCAGGCAGCGTTTCATGGGAAGCCTTACAATAAACAGAAAAATTATGCCTCAGCTGGTTTCCACCCTGCTTCTCGGGGATCAGACCAAGTGCGTGGAGCTGGGCGACATGATTACTTACGATACTCTTAAGGTGGAAATCGGTCAGGACGAGAAGCTTTCTTATTTCTCGGAGGAAGATCTGGCGGAGGTTCTTGCGCCGTCGGTGGAAAGGGGCTTCAACGTCAACATCGACGCTCTCGACGAGGAATCGGTCATAAAGTCATACCGGGTTCTCGACGCCTTCAGGGACAAAGGCGCCAAAGGCAGCACCTTTGTAATCGCATCAGACTTCAACCTTCCTGATGAAGTGAGGGCAGAGCTTACATCTTACGAGACCATTATTGAAACATGGGCTACGCCTCTCGTTCCGTCCACGGTGATTTCTCACTGCGACACGGCTGAAGAAGCCCTTGCTCAGCTGACGACGGAAGCCGCAGCCATTACGGGAAAGAACGGATGCCTCGGAGCCGTTGAGCCGGGCTGCTACGCCGATTTTGCGGTGTTTGACGAAAACCTTCTGGAAAAGGGCCTCGGAGCGTTCAGAAACCCTTCCGCAGCGATGACTGTAATAGGCGGAGAGATTGTTTACGACAGAGAAAACGAAGAGCTGGCCGAGATGTACGACGTTATGCTCGGACAGCGTGTATGATACAGAAAGGAATCCGGTGATTAGCAATGAAGAAGAATACTATAAAAAAGGTGCTGGCACTTTCGGCGATACTTGCTCTGGCGGCAGCCGCTGCAGGATGCTCCGAGAAAAAAGTGCAGGAGCCTATTGAGGATCCCATAGAGGTTACTATTTCAATAGATTTTCCTGATGGAGCGGAAGCAGAGGATATAACCGAGGAGGCTTTCCTTGTTGAAGACGGCACTACAGTTCTGGACGCTCTTCAGATATACTGCAACGTAAACGACATACCGGTAAATGTGGAGACCACGGCGGCGGCTGTTTACGGCATCAACGGCATTAATAACAGCGACGGCACTGCTGAAAATCCGAACGAGGAAGCAGAAGCAGATGATGAGGAGATTGCTGCAGAAACAGAAACTGATGAAAGCGCGGAGACCACACTCACCGGTTCCTGGCATTATTCCGTAAACGGTGAGGAAAGCAGTGCACCCGAGAATGAAGTAAGACTTTCAGATGGAGATTCGATAATTTGGATTTATCAGTAATCTTCACAGATTCTTCACATTCAGCCGCTATAATTATAAGCGTTCAATAAGGTTTGTTAACAGCAAACTTTCCTTCTTTTATTGAATACACACACTTTCAGGAAAACCCTTCACCATGCGTGAAGGGTTTTTCCGTTAAATGATGTCCTGAATCAGAAATTAAACATAGAAACCACATGAAAACCTTAAACTTTCCGCACTTTCTTCGTTTTTTGTACTTGTAATTCCAACGTTTATAGCGTATAATACAGGAGTGTTTAATACGGAACACTTATCTCTGCGCAGGCCGGAGTGCTTGCGCCATTCAGTCCACAGGGAGGTGAAAACATGATCAACTACGAAGTTATGTTCATTATCGATCCTGCTTTAGAAGAAGCTGCTAAGGATGCCTGCATCGAAAGAGTAAAGGGCGTCATCGCTTCCGAAGGTGAGGTCGGCAACGTAGACGTATGGGGCATGAGAAAGCTCGCATACCCTATTCAGAAGAAGAACGAGGGTTACTACGTTGTAATCGAATTCAAGGCTTCTCCTGAGCTGCCTAAGGAGCTCGACAGAAGACTGCGAATTTCCGACGATGTAATGAGACACATCATCATCAATAAGGAAGCTAAATAGCGATCGGAGGTGTATCCATGAACAGTGTAGTCCTTATAGGAAGACTGACCAGAGATCCTGAGGTGAGATATACTGCGGGAACTCAGATGGCAGTAGCAAGCTTTACCATTGCCATCGACAGACCTGTAAGAGCCGGCGGCGAGAAACAGACGGATTTTCCGCGTATCACCGTATTCGGTAAGCAGGCTGAAAACTGCGAGAAGTTCCTTACTAAAGGCCGTCTCGTAGGCGTTCAGGGAAGGATACAGACCGGAAGCTATAAGAACAGAGATGGTGTTACAGTTTACACCACCGATGTTGTAGCAGACAGAGTAGAATTTCTGGAGTGGGGTGACAGAGCCCAGAGCTCAGGCTCCACCAGACAGAACACATCCTCTTCGTATCAGCAGCCTGCTGATGACTTCGAAGACGATATGCCGGATTCCTTCCAGGCTATTGACGAGGATGTTCCATTCTAAAGAAAGGAGATATCGAACATGGAAAAAAGACGTGGCGGCGGCATGAGAAGAAAGAAAGTGTGCCAGTTCTGCGCTGATAAGACCGAAAACATCGATTACAAGGATGTTGAGAAGCTCAGAAAATATATAACCGAGAGAGGCAAGATTCTCCCTAAGAGAATCACCGGCACCTGCGCACTTCATCAGAGAGAGGTTACTACCGCTATTAAGAGAGCCAGAATTGTAGCTCTCCTTCCTTACGTAGCTGACTAATAACCGCGCATCTGCGGCGCAGCTTGTTTAAGACACATCTGCCGGTAACCGGCATGTAAATATGTGTATATCGTTGGGGTGTTTCATGGGTCTGCGGGATACTGCGGAGAATGAAGCGCCCTTTTTTAGAGGAAAGGATATTTTCATGACTGAGAAGAGAAAGTTTTCTGCCCCTATGACCCTTTCAGACGAAATCGCTGACATCGTCAGAGACCGCATTCTGAGAGGCGAATACCGCATAGGCGAAAAAATTAAGGAGACCAGCATTGCAGAAGAGCTTACCGTAAGCAGGACACCTATAAGAGAGGCATTCAAGCAGCTGGAAAGCGAGGGTCTCATCGATTACATCCCTAACAGAGGCTGCTTTGCCAAGGGATTTACACATCAGGACATAGAGGATATTTACTCTGTAAGAAAAGCTCTCGAAGTCCTCAGCGTTGAATGGGCTGTACAGAGAATATCCGAAAACGAGCTGACTCAGCTTAAGGAACTTTGCGAACTTATGGAATTCTACACTTCAAAGAAGGACTCGAAGAAAGTTCTCGAGATAAACACCGAATTCCACAATGTTCTCTACAGCGCTACCAGAAGCCGCTTCATGGCCCAGGTTCTCAGATCCTATAAGGAATATATCGAGCAGACCAGAAAGGCCATCGTGTATAACGAAGAGTATCTCAACGAAATACTCGAAGAGCACAAGCGCGTCCTCAATGCCATAATAAACAAGGACATCGCAGAGGCCAAGGCTGCAATGGCAGACCACCTGGACGGTTCCAAGAGAAGAGCGGAAGTTACTTATCTGAAGTAATTTCTCACAGTTAAAGCAAAGGAGCAGACACATTTTTTCGTGTCTGCTCCTTTTTGATTATGGGGCATATAAGCCCCATAATCAAAAAGCCCTGCAGCGCTAAACTGCAGAGCCGAATTGGGCCTATTTAAATCTGTCCAATATAAAAGGGGTGCATCACTTTATTAACTCATAACTTTCTATTTATTTTGCTTCGGTTATTTTGTTTATGCGTGTTTTGGTTTTAAAGCTGAAATAGAAAATCAGAATTATCAGCGCAAGATTGCCTGCTATACTTAATACCGGCTGAATATAATCATAGATACTTCTTTCGCTCATTAAAGCAAAAGGTGCCGTGCATACAAACGCTATCAGAAGCTGGGATGCGTAATATGCGAAACAGGATTTCGCACTAATTACCTGAAGCTTTTTCCACATCACTATGCACCCGCACAGCACCTGACCGATAAGATACACCCAAATCGTAACTGCTAATACGTTATCTCGAGCCATGAAAAAATCAAGTCGCTCCATACCCTCTTCCGCGCTCAGTCTTCCGAGAGGATATATCGCATCAATTATATTCGCCATTGCTGCGTATGCAACACTTCCCGCTACCAAAATCACATCGAAAATCAACATCATCTGAAATAGTGTTTTGTCGCACTTAATCCTTGTCCTCATACGCTACCTCCTAAAACAATGACGGCTATCGAAAAAAATTTCTTCATTAGTCAATACCTCCCTTTCTTGATATCTCCACAAAGTTAACAACAGTAGATTTGTGTGTATCTGAATATATTCTAATATATTTTACACAAATTTTCAAGATGTATGTTTCGACCTCAACGCAGCAAAACGAAGTTTTTGTCGAACTATTCCTTAAAAATGGAGGGGATGGAGGCCGAGTGACAGACGTGAGTGACGCGGAAGCGATTATCCGAAAAATCGGTGCCACCCGTAAAACGGGTGGCACCGATTAAAATCAGCTGTTAAGCATCAACTATGCAACGTTTCTGAAGTTGCCGTCTTCATCGGTAACTACGTCTGCAAGATAGAATCCGCCTGTAGGAGTATGTACTATACCCTGAATTTCGGATCTCCAGCAGCGGTATCCGCCCTGGTCGAGACAAGGTACGATAGTGGCATAATCCATGAGATACTTCTGGATTTCTGTAATCTTAGCAGTTCTTTCATCGAAGTCAACCGTGGATCTTGCATCTGCAACCATTGCTTCCTGGGTTTCAGGATCAGGGTTGGTTACTTCAGGATTTCTCTGGCAGAATCTGTCGAGAAGGAGGAACGGCTCGTTCCAGCCAAGGCTCAGGTAAGCCAGGTCAAAGTTACCGTCAACTACATCCTGATTTACATACGACCATTCCTGAGTAGTGATATCCATGTTGATTCCAAGAGCCTTCATGTCTGACTGGATGGACTGTGCCATGCTCTTTGAAGGTTCAGAATCCTGCGATGAGAATGTCAGAGCAAGCTGCTGTCCATCCTTGTCGCGGAAACCGTCTCCGTCAGTATCAGTCCATCCTGCTTCTTCAAGAAGTGCGACTGCTGCATCAAAGTCGTAGTCATAATTTGCCTTGAAATATTCCTCAGCAGCCGGGTCGTAGTTCTGGCACTTAGATACTACCAGGCTGTATGCCGGTGGATAGATATCCTGGAGATAGTTGCTGAAGTTATCTCTGTTGATTCCCTTCATGATAGCCAGTCTTACGTTCTTATCGGAGAGAATAGGATTGGTCATATTCATCTCGAAGTAGGACAGAGTAGCTGATGCGGAGTCTACTACTGTGATATCTTCATTGCTGGAAAGCTCGTCGTAGTATTCCATAGGTACGGAAGTCAGTACGTCGTATTCACCGTTCTGGATTCCTTCTGCCCATGTGAATGCTTCACCTGTAAACTCAACTCTTATTTCCTTGATAGGCATTACGCCCTTGTTTTCTACCTTAGGGTTATGAGTCTTGTAGCCATCGTTAGCCTTCAGAACTGCATAAGCGCCTGCTTCATACTCGTCAAGGTAGTAAGGTCCATAAGGATGTGCTCCCCAGAGGAGTTCGTCCTTGGACATGGTATCGAGCTCATCTTTGTCGATAAGTCCTGTGAAACACGACATGAAGTTCCACTCCATATCAGCCTTGTACTCGGAAAGATGTACGATTACGTCTCTTCCGTCAACTTCCATAGACTCGATATTTGCATATCCTTCAGCGTATTCACTGACTTCTCTACCCCATTCTACCGATGCGATAAAGTCCTCAGGCTCTACCTGTTCACCTGTGGAATAATACATTCCTTCAGGGAACGTAAGAGTCCAGGTAAGTCCGTCTTCACTCCACTTTTCCTCTGATGCGATGCATGGAGTAGGAGCACCGGTCTCGTTATCTCTGTCGAGGATAGGGTCTGCCATCAGGCACTGCATGTCGTTCCACGATGAGCACTGGAACATGTCAACGCCCTGCCATGATGTGTCCTGAATGATCAGAGTCTGTCCGCCGCCACCGGAACTGCTGCTGCCGCCTTCATCGCTGCCGCATGCGCTGAGTCCGAATGACAGTACCATTACTGCGATCAGCAGAACTGCCAGTTTCTTTCTTTTCATTTTTCTTCCTCCTTGTTTTAAAGGTTATATATCACGGAATCCCTCTATTCCGCAGATATCGTTTCTTTGTCGTCTATTTTCTCTCCTACGCCGGTTCCGTCATACATGAAGCATGTAACCTGGTGAGAATCTGAAAGATATACGTTCTCCGGCGTCTCACACCTGCATCTTTCACCTGCGTAAGGGCATCTAGGATTGAAATGACATCCGGTCGGCAGATTTATAAGGCTTCCCGGTTCGCCACCCATAATATACTTTTCCTTATCCCTGTCGTGAGGATTAAGTATAGGTGACGCTGACATAAGTCCCTTTGTATATGGGTGTTTAGGGTTCTCTATAACATCATCCGTAGGTCCGTATTCAACAAGCCTTCCCAGATACATTACCGCAATCTTATCGCTTATGTATCTGATTACGTTCAGGTCATGAGTAATAACCAGATATGTAAGGTTCATCTTTTCCTGGAGCTCCAGCAGCAGGTTCAGCACCTGAGCCTGTACCGATATATCCAGGGCCGATGTAGGCTCGTCCAGAATCATAACCTTAGGGTCGAGAACCAGAGCTCTGGCTATTGCTATTCTCTGAAGCTGTCCGCCTGAAAGCTGGTGAGGATAGCTGTAGAGATATCTCTCGTCCATCTTGACAAGCTCGAGGGAATGTCTCGCTCTTTCCCTTGCTTCCTCTTTCTTCATTCCATGAATGAGAAGCGGTCTCATGATGGAGCTCTGCACCGTCTCTCTCGGGTTAAGGTTCGAAGCCGGATCCTGGAATACTACAGCAACCTCCGTACGGAATTCTTTCATCTGCTTCTTGTTCGCGTGAGAAAGATTTATTCCGTTAAAGACTACATGGCTGTCTGTAGGTTTTGTAAGATTCAGTATAACTCTGGCGAGAGTAGTCTTGCCGCTTCCAGACTCTCCTACAAGTCCGACTATCTCTCCTGCTTTAATGTTCAGAGTCACGTCGTCTACGGCCTTTACATACTGCTTTTGCCTTTTGATACCGGCCTTGTTTACGACAAAATATTTCTTAAGGTGATCCAGTTCTATGATGTTTTCAGGATTATGAACAAAAGTCTCGTTTCTTTCGTTATCTTTCATTACTTATCACCGCCTTCCCTGAAGCAGCTGTACGAATGAGTATCCGATACCTGAACCAGAGGAGGTTCCTGTGTTCTGCACTGCTCTGTTGCGTACGGACATCTGTTTGCAAAACGACATCCCACAAAGTCTCCCGTTATCCGGGGTACGCTGCCGTCTATGGTCTGAAGTCGGCCTTCACTCTTCTTTATTCTCGGAAGAGCCTTCATGAGAAGCGATGTGTACGGATGCATAGGCTCGTCGAAAATATCAAACACGGTTCCGGTCTCAACTACATGACCTGCGTACATGACTACTACAAAGTCGGCAACTTCCGCAACCAGTCCAAAGTTATGCGTAATCATCATTACGGCGGTATCGAAGTCGTCTCTGAGCGCCTTGATAATTCTCAGAATCTGAGCTTCGATGGTTACGTCAAGAGCCGTGGTAGGCTCGTCCGCTATGAGCAGTTCCGGACGGCGTGCAAGCATCATGGCTATCATTACACGCTGTCTCATACCGCCGGACAACTCGTGAGGAAAACTCTTTGCACGGCTTTCTGAGTCAGGCATCTTTACATCCTTATAAAGCTGCACTACTCTGTTCCACGCCTCTTCCTTCGGCACGTTATCCAGCTGAATTCCCTCGGCAACCTGCCATCCTGTGGTATATACAGGGTTCAGAGAGTCAAGCGGATTCTGGAATATCATTCCTATCTCGTGACCTCTGATTTTTTCTATATCCTGTCTCTTAAGTTCCAGAAGGTTCTGATCGTTGAACATGGCCTTTCCGGTAACCTTGGCGTTTCCGCCTGCGAGAAGCTGGAGAAGCGAGTGAGCCACTGTGGATTTACCACATCCGGATTCTCCTACAATGGCGAGAATTTCTCCCTTTCTTATTTCAAAGTTGACATTGTTTACTGCGGAAAGATATCCGTCCTTTACCTTATAGTCAATGCACAGGTTCTCTACTTTTAATAATCTATCTCCCATGGCGATGACCTCCTTACTGCGACTTCATTCTTACATCGAGGAGGTCTCTGAGACCTTCACCGAGAATGTTAAAGCCGAATACTGTGTATACCAGTGCCAGACCCGGGAATATACACATCCACGGTCCTCTTGCGATGTAATCTATACTTTCGGAAACCATGAGTCCCCAGTCCGGTGAAGGAGGCATGGAACCTACTCCAAGGAAGCTGAGCGTCGTAGTAGACATTATCGTTCCAGGAAGCTGCATGGAAACAGTTACGATTATTACAGGAACGATATTCGGGAGTATATACCTGAACATAATAGCTCTTGAGGTTTCACCGAATGATATTCCCGTTTCTATAAACGCCTGGTTCTTTATCGACATTGTCTTTGCACGAACCATTCTGGTATATGTTGCCCAGTTTACTATGGATATTGCTATTATAGCGTTTGTAAGTCCGCTTCCGATGATTGTAACAACTGCCAGAGCCATGATAAGGCCAGGTATGCAGTATGTCAGGTCAGCCAGAAAGGTGAGGCCTTTATCTATAGCCCCTCCGAAATATCCGGAGAGCAGTCCCAGCGTAACGCCTATGACCAGCTGCAGACCTGCACCGATGATGGCAACCTGCAGTGTGATTCTCGTTCCGAAGACTATACGGCTGAAGAGATCTCTTCCCATATTATCTGTTCCGAAGAAATGTTCACCGCTCGGAGCAAGAAGTATGCTGGTCGGATCTGCCGCATCGTATTCATAAGGAGCTATCTGATCGGCAAATATCGCAATTATTATTACACTCAGTACCATTATAGCACCGACCATGAAGTTTATGTTCTTATAACATGAAGTGAAGAATTCTTTTACAGGACTCTGGTTCATTATTTGTCACCTCCTGTTACGGATATCCTTATTCTAGGATCAAGTATTCCTAAAACGATGTCACTGAGTATATTGCATATAACTGTCAGAACCGTAATAATCAGTATAATTGCCTGAACCACGTTGAAGTCCTGCTGGATTATAGAGCTGAGCATCAGATTTCCCATTCCCGGGATACCGAATATCTTTTCTATAATCATGTATCCTGAAATCAGCCACGGAAGTGACATGAACAGGTTTACAGTTATAACTATAAGGGAATTTCTGAGTACGTGTTTTGTCAGCACGCGTCTCTCAGGAAGGCCCTTTGCGTATGCGGTGGTTATGTACTTTTCATTCAGTACATCTATAGCCTCCGATTTCGTAAGCCTAATGGTAGATGCAAGTCCGCTCAGTACTCCGGCAGTAATCGGCAGAACATAGTGTTTCCACGTTTCGAATCCGCTTACAGGGAACAGTCCGAGACCTACTGCAAACACAAGAATCAGGATAACGGAAAGCCAGAACGAAGGCAGTGCAGTCAGAACCAGGGAAGTATTAACAGTGATTCTGTCAAAAACCTTGTCCTTCTTGAATGCACAGTAAAGACCTGCAGGTACGGCGATGGCATACTGGATAATCATAGTGATTATAGTAAGCTTAAGGCTGATAGGAATTCTGGTACTTACCATATCCCATACAGGAATACGATACTTATAGGAAATACCGAAATCCCCCTGCAGAATCCCCGTTACCCAGTCCATGTACTGTACAAGCAGAGGCCTGTCCAGTCCGTATTCGTGTCTGAGACCTTCGAGATTTTCAGGCTTGGCAAGCTGTCCTGCCATGATAGTGACAGGATCTCCCGGCATCATGTAAATCATACTGAATACGAAGAACGATACGCATATCAGCAGTACTATGCCGAGGCCGATTTTCTTCAAGACATAGTTTCTCATTGGAGAATCCAACTCCTCTCTTTTAGCTTTAAAATTTGTGTCGCTGCACAATGATAATTGCGCGTCGTCTATGACGACACCACATAAAAAGCAAGTTCTGTGCCAAATAGACTGAAAAATGATTGTATTTGTATAACGTTAAAATTTGTCACGATATTTGCATATAGACTCTCCGGACGGATATTTATCGACGACCATCATACAGACATCAGGAGGTTGAATATGTTTGACACGACGGCACTGGACAAATACCTTGGGGATTTGTTCGAGAAAAAGGGGTATCCAAGCGTTACGGTATGCGTACGCGGTCCTGAAGGGATAGTTTTCGAAAAGGGATACGGATATATCGACATGGCCAGGACAAAGCCTGCAAATCCCGACAGTATCTACGGTATAGCTTCCATGAGCAAATCCATGACATCCCTTGCATGCGCCATACTGCAGGCAGAGGGTAAGCTGAATTTCTCTGACCCGGTTATAAAATACTTCCCGGACTTCAGAGTTCCCGGCACACCTGAAGAATGCATCACGTTGAGGCATCTTGCCATGCACACCGCAGGCATTCCGCCTATTCCTCCTCTCGAATGGTCCATCGTGATGAACTCAGCGGAAAGAGATAACGAATACTCCAGAAAGCTCAGGGAATCTTCACCTAATAAGATGGATACCATCGAAGATATCATCGATTTTATTGCAAACAGTGGAGCTTATGAACCTTTGGGCGCTCCGGGAGAGTACATGAGTTATTCAAACGAGGCATATGCCATTCTTTCATACGTAGTGGATAAGGCCGCCGGAATGACTCTGGAAGAATTTCTGAACGAAAGAATCTTCAAGCCTTTGGGCATGACAAGATCTGTGCTGGACCTTGACGGCTCCGAGGCGGAAAAGCTTGGTTCGGACGGCAATATAACCGAGCTCTTCGAGGTAGATGAAGACGGCAAACTCTACTCGGACAGAAACTGGTCGATTCTTCCGCCTTTCAGAGGCTGTGCATGCGTCAAATCCACGGCAAGAGATATGACGAAATACTACCTCATGCTGGCTCAGGGAGGAAAGTTCGAAGGCAGACAGATAATTCCGGCCGAAGCCGTTGAAATTCTTATAGGTCACGAATTTCCGGAGACCCCAAGACCGTTCTACTGCTTCGGTCTTAATAAACGCACAAAATGCGGCAGAGTTCTCTGCGAACACTCTGGAGGTCTCCACGGCGTTTCCACCAACGGCGGACTTATAAAGGAAGAGCCGGGCAAATCCGGATACTCCATGGTTGCCCTCTGTAACCAGGGCGAAGTATCCGCGGAACCTTTCACCTGGGCATGCTACAACATGATTCTCGGACTTCCTCTCGATACGAAACACTATTGGGCAATACCTAACGGTGAAAAGTTCAGCGCACCCGAGGTGGTAACCGGCACTTATGTAAGCAGAGAAGGAAATCCTTCATACTGTATAGTTACCGCCGATGAAGACGGAAACCTGAAGGCTCAGTATCACGATTCACCGCTGAATCTTCACTACTGCGGAGGCACTCTGTTCAGTGCCAGAACTGCAGAAGACCCTGATACCCAGCAGACTACCATGGAGTTCTATATAAGAAAAGGACAGGCCTGGGCAGTCAGATGCTATACAAGAATCTATCAGCGTGTAGAATAACCCCCCTTACCTGCACATTTATACAAATTCTTTTTATTGAAAACACCCTCCTTGCGAAAACGAGGCGGGTGTTTTTTACACGGTGCCGCATTTTTTAATTGGGTTTTAAGTCAATTGTAACTATAAAACCCAATTAAACTCATTTTTTCATCGTTTATTCACTTTAAAATTACTATTCCTTTTGATATAATTAACATCAACAACATATTGTTTTACCCGGAAGGAACAATCATAATGAAAAAAATTGCCGTTATATACGAACAGCGGGATAACATCGGGCTTGCACGTTTTGTCGCAAGTACCATCGAAGATGTATTCCGTGATTACGCTTTTGTTGAGAACTATTTTCTGAACGAGCTCCCGGATAACTTTAAGATTACAGCCGACGCCCACGTGCTTAAGGACAGCTCAGTTATAACGCCGGCCAGAAATCATCTGAATAACTTTGATACTCTTGTAATACTCCAAAGAGACATTAACAGCAATGCAATAAAGGCTTTGAAAGAACTCCCCGCGGGAACCGACGTTCTCGTAGTCAACGACACCTATAAATCATCTGTCGAAATTATCTATGCCCTTTACGGGCTTAAGATAAGCCACCTCAACCTCTTTCCGTATAATCCGGATGAGGTCCATCAGTCTATATACCATGGGTTTTCTGTTGCAGTAACACCGGGAGAGGCCCACCTTGTCCCGCCTTTCATAGAGAAAACTGTAGATATCGGGCCGAGAGAGGTTAGTTCCATGACGCTGATTAAGCTCATGGATATTCTTTCTCTGGATATAGACAGAATCCACAGAAACCTGATAAGACATATCAAAAAGTACTTTGACACCAGCATAGGGTTTCATGACGTATACCTGAACAACTATCTAAAGAGCAAAGTTTTCAATAAGATGCTGAATTCATCGGGTTCGGCAACGATAATCGTTGATGATCAGTTTGAGATTATTTTCGCCAATGAAAAGGCCGAAATTGAAATTCTATCTTCGCAGGATAGCGGCACTTCGGAGCCGGAACGAAACAGAACAAGCCTTAAGGATGCAGAATGGCTTTCTCTGCTCGGCGATAACTCGAAAGAAGTGACGACGGAAATAAACGGTGAGAAGTACTACATAGAAAAAGAGCCTATTGCTGTTATGGACGAAATCCTCGGGTACTACATATCCCTGCAGAACGAGCGATCTATCAGAGATATCGAACAGACTGCCAGAAAAAAACTGGACAACCGCGGCCTCAGAGCAAAGTATCATTTCTCGGATATCGTTCACGGTTCTGAAGTCATGGCTGAATGTATCTCTACTGCAAAAACTGCAGCGCGCACCGACCACACTGTCCTCATAACCGGGGAAAGCGGAACCGGAAAGGAACTTATTGCACAGTCTATACATAATTATTCTCAGCGCTCCGACGCACCTTTTGTCGCAATTAACTGTGCTGCGCTTCCTGAAACCCTTCTTGAATCCGAGCTTTTCGGATACGAAAGCGGCGCATTTACGGGTGCAAGAAAAAATGGAAAGACAGGTCTTTTCGAACAGGCGACAGGGGGAACCATCTTCCTGGACGAAATAGGTGATATATCCTTTCAGATGCAGCTTTCTCTTCTGAGAGTTCTTCAGGAAAAACAGATAATGAGAATCGGCGGTGATTCCATGATATCCGTAGACGCCAGAGTAATCGCAGCGACAAATAAAAACCTTATTGAGGAAGTAAAGCGGGGCAACTTCAGAGAGGATCTGTTTTACAGGCTTAACGTAATAACCGTTAACGTTCCTGCCCTGGCAGAACGGAGCGACGACATACTTCCTCTGATGCTTCACTTCCTCGGAGACAGCTACAGAGGTCTTTCGCCTTATGATAAGGATCTCCTCAAGCGACATCCATGGCCTGGTAATGTAAGGGAACTTGAAAGCGTAGCCACGTATTTTGAGACCTTTAAGTCACTCCCCGAGTATCTTAAATCATACGGCAGCGGTATGGAATACGCTCCATCAGACGCACCGGCCTTTGACCCGGAAAACATAAAGCGGCAGATTCTGGACATCATATTAAGCGGAACACAGATTTCCCACGGACTCGGCCGAAGTGCTCTTTCCGAAAATCTTAAAGAGCGGGGCATACGTATAGGAGATAAAAATCTTCGGTCAATCCTGAAACAGATGAGCGAAAACGGCCTGATTACCATAGAAAAAGGACGCATAGGCATGAGAATAACTTCCAAGGGTTATCAGACTCTTAAAATTCTGAGCTACATGCCTAAGTAGCCGGTTTTTCTTTCATTTCACTTAAAAATATGTTATTATTTAAAGTAGATTTTTAAAAAAGAAGGTTGACACATGAAAGCATTGGATGAAATTGACTTCAGAATACTAAAAAAATTAAGTTCCAACGCCAGAACTCCTCTTAAAGACCTGTCGGCTCACGCATATCTTACTACGCCGGCCGTTTCCGCTCGCCTGGACAAGCTGGAAAAGGAAGGCTACATTAAAGGCTATCATGCGGAAATAGATCTTGAGAAAATGGGATATATCGTCAAAGCCTTCATAATGATTACTGTTGAACCTGAAGACAGGGAGAAGTTTACGGATTTTGTAAAGGGTGAGCCTAACGTGATTGAGTGCCACCACATTACGGGACCTTACTCCATGCTCATGCAGGTCGTGTTTACCACTACGTCCGCACTGGATGAATTTCTGGGAAGGCTGCAGGTGTTCGGTAAGACTGAAACTCAGGTTGTCTTTTCAACCATAATGGAAAACAGGAGCGTAGTGCTGTAAAGGAAGGCGGGGACGGATTATGTATTCCAGCAGAAAAAGAAACAAGTATATATTCGCCCGGCGTAAGAAAAGCTATTATGTAGTCAGAGGCGTAGGCGCTGTCGTAGTATTCCTGTTCCTCTGTCTTCTTATTATGTTCATATACGTCAATCTTTTCGGTATTAATTCCAAGGTTCATCTGACAGACAAGGTACCAAAGGCTGAAATAAACTCTCAGGTGATGGCGTCCTCTTTCATAGAATCCATCGATGACGGCGGTACCGTCTCGGAAGATGCGGCCGTGGATACGTCCGCCCTCGGAAAAACCGAGTGTACCGTACTGATATCCATAGACGGAAAAGAAAAAGAATATTATATGGACATTGAGATTCAGGACAATACCGCTCCCGTCATCGAGTGCGGATCTACAGTCAATGTTCTGAAAGGAAGCAGCCCGGATATGTCGGCTCTCGCTAAAGCAGGTGATAATTCGGGAGAGGAAATAACTCCGGAGCTCACCGGCACTTTCAGCACGGATAAGGCCGGCGCTTTCGACCTCAGCTTTACGGCTTCCGATTCTTCGGGAAACGAAAGCACTCAGGATTTTACCCTTAATGTAATCGATTTATCGGCTTACAGTGAAATCCCTGAAAACCTGAAGGATGAGGACGGAAATATCAGCTTTATGACCGATAAGGGCTTTTCCGGCAATATAGACAGATACGGAGTAGTCACAGTCGATGAGACGGTAATAGTAAACGGCAATATTCCGCTTCAGCCTTCATACGGACCTGGAATAGGCGGTGATGCCTATAATGCATTTCTGGAACTTCGGAACGCCGCGGCGGCGGACGGTATAAGCCTTTACATGACATACGGTTTCAGAAGCTACGCCGTTCAGAACAGCCGATATGCTACAATGGTGAGAAATTTCGGCGAGGAGAAAGTCCGCAGCTTCTGTGCAGAAGCCGGATGCTCCGAGCACCAGAGCGGTCTCGCCTTTGATATCAATACAGCCAACGATAGCGCAGATCCTGATCTTGCCTCCGAATTTGCGAAAAGCGATGCCGGAAAGTGGCTTGACGAAAACTGCAGTAAGTACGGCTTCATCATCAGGTATCCTGACGGCAAAGAATCCGAAACCGGTCTGTCATATGCTCCGTGGCATATACGCTACGTCGGAAAAGAGCTTGCCGAAAAGCTGTATAACGACGGCGACTGGATAACGCTTGAGAGCTACTTCGGAATTTCCGCATAGAAAAACCCCTGTTCCAATCAGTTGGCAACAGGGGTTTTTTTCGTTTCAACGTGTGCAGAAACTTCTATCAGCTATTTTGCGATATGCTCCGCATCGCAGTAGATGCATCTGTACGCCTTGCGCTCTTTGTCCACCAGCTTGAAGGTATGAACGATTTCCTGCTCTACGCTCGTGATACATCTCGGATTCTTGCACTTCACCACATTGGTGAGGGTCTCCGGAAGCTCCAGATGAACCTTCTTGTGAAGCTCTCCGTCCTTTACGATGTTGACAGTGATGTTGTTGTCCACATATCCCAGCACATCCAGGTCAAGTTCGATCTTCTCGTCGATTTTGATAATATCTTTCTTTCCGTACTTGGTGCTCGTCGCATTCTGGATGACCGCCACGCATGAATCTATTTTGTCGAGGCCCAGAAGCTCATATATCTGAATTGCTTTTCCTGCTTTGATATGGTCTAAAACGATACCGTTGTTTACTCCATCTATATTCATGTTTTACCTCCTGATTTTTTATAATATGACTTTGCGCCGCATGTTCCGGCTCCGGATAATCTACGCTCTCTTGATTCCGAGAAGGAAGAGAATGAGCGCCATTCTTATGTGCTTTCCGCAGAGAGCCTGGAAGAAGTAGCATGCTCTCGGATCGTCATCCACCTCTACCGAAATCTCGTTTACTCTTGGCAGCGGGTGCATGATCGTGAGATCTTTCTTTGCATTTTCCAGCTTCTCCAGATTGAGAATGTAGCTGTCCTTAAGTCTGATATAGTCTTCTTCGTTGAAGAATCTCTCTCTCTGAACACGGGTCATGTAAAGTATATCAAGCTCAGGCATCGCTTCGTCAAGGCTTTCCACTTCAACCCACTCTGCGCCTGCGGCATCCATCTTTTCCTTTACGTATTCAGGCACCTGCAGTTCCTGTGGTGAGATGAGAACGAACTTGATATTCTCATATCTTAACATCGCTTCTATCAAAGAGTGAACTGTGCGTCCGAACTTAAGGTCTCCGCAGAGTCCTACGGTCATGTTGTCCAGTCTGCCCTTCTTTCTCTTGATTGTGAGAAGGTCGGTGAGAGTCTGGGTCGGATGGAAGTGTCCGCCGTCTCCTGCGTTGATGATTGGAACGGTAGTTCTCTGTGCTCCTACTATAGGCGCACCCTCCTTAGGGTGTCTCATGGCTATGATATCAACATAGCATCCTACTGTTCTTATCGTATCGCTTACGCTTTCACCCTTTGCTGCGGAGCTGGATCCTGCTTCGGAGAATCCCAGTACGCTTCCGCCCAGTTCCAGCATGGCAGCCTCAAAGCTGAGTCTGGTTCTGGTGCTTGGTTCAAAGAAGAGTGTTCCCAGTTTCTTATGGGCGCAGATATCTTCGTAAGCGCTGTGGTTTTCCACAATGTCATCTGCCACTCTGATGAGTTCGTCAATTTCCTCTACAGTAAAATCTGTAATGTTGATGAGGTTTCTGATTTCGTTCATTACTTATCTCCTTTCATCCAGCCCTCGTCAGAAGGGTTGTCTCTAAACTTTAAAATTCTCTCTATATCTTCACGTGCTATTCTGCCGGTTTCGGCAGCTGCCTCTGCAAGCGTATCAAGATCGCAGAGGCTCACGTTTCTGACATTGTGTTCCGAAAGCCTTTCAAGGCCTTTTTTCATCCCGTATGTGAATATGCTGGCTATTCCCAGGACCTCTGCTCCCGCCTCGCGAAGCGCTTCGACCGTGTCTACGGCTGAGCCTGCGGTGGATATGAGATCCTCTATTACCACTACCTTCTGTCCCTTTTCAAGCCTTCCTTCTATGCGGTTGGTTCTGCCGTGGTCCTTTGCGGAGCCCCTCACGTAGCCCATAGGCATATTCAGAATGTGTCCCGTGATTGCCGCGTGAGCGATTCCCGCCGTGCTGGTTCCCATGAGGACCTGGCATTCCGGGTATTCCGTCCTTACAACCTCTGCAAGCCCTTCCTCTATCATGGTTCTGACGGCAGGCGCAGTCAGCGTAAGCCTGTTGTCACAGTATATGGGGCTCTTGATTCCGCTTGCCCACGTAAACGGCTCGTCCGGCCTTAAAAATACCGCTTCTATGGAAAGAAGCCCTTCGGCAATTTCTCTCTTCATCTTATTTCTCCTCTCCGGTAAATTCAGCAAGGCATCTTTCGTATGCCCCTACAGGGTCTTCGGCTTTTGTTATAGGGCGTCCCACCACTATGTAGTCAGAGCCCAGCTTCTTCGCGCCTTCAGGGGTCGTGATCCTCACCTGATCATCCTTTGCGGAATCGGCGAATCTCACTCCCGGGGTCACCGTCACAAAGTCGTCTCCGCACGCATCGTGAATCATTCCCGACTCCAGCGGCGAGCAGACAACGCCGTCAAGTCCTGCCTTCTTCGCGTTCTGAGCGTACTTTATAACCACGTCCTCCAGCTTTCCGTCTATGAGAAGCTCTTCGTTCATTCGTTCCTGGCTGGTGGACGTAAGCTGGGTCACGGCTATGAGAAGAGGGCCTTCCTCGCTGTCTCCCTTAAGTCCACGCTTTGCCGCTTCCATCATCTCGACGGTTCCCGCCGCATGAACGTTCACCATGTCTATGGAAAGCTTCGACAAAGACTTCATGGCCTTTTCCACAGTGTTCGGAATGTCGTGGAGCTTCAGATCGAGGAAAATCTTATGTCCCCGGTTCTTGATTTCTCTTACGATTTCAGGCCCCTCGGCATAAAAGAGCTCCATGCCGATTTTGACATACGGCTTGCGGCCGGTAAACTTATCGAGAAAGGCCAGGGTGTCCGCCGCAGTTGGAAAGTCCAGCGCTACTATTACATCTTTTCCCATAGGTTCCTACCTCCTTAAACTATTCCTACGATATCGCTTAATCTTTCTATTCCCAGCCTGTCCATGAGAGCCGGAAGTTCTTCTATTATCTCCCTGCAGGCGTAAGGATTGACCAGATTGGCCGCTCCCACCTGAACGGCGGAGGCTCCCGCCATCATCATCTCTATTACGTCCTCTGCCTTTGATACGCCGCCCATTCCTATGACGGGAATTTTCACGGCGTGATATACCTGGTTCACCATGCGGACGGCCACCGGAAAGATTGCAGGGCCCGAAAATCCGCCCATGCGGTTTGCTATCACCGGCTTTCTTGTCCGTATATCAATTCTCATTCCCAGCATTGTGTTTATGAGGCTCAATCCGTCGGCTCCGGCCTCCTCGCAGGCGCAGGCGATTGAAACTATGTCGGTCACGTTGGGGCTCAGCTTAATGTATACGGGCTTTTTCGTCGCCGCTTTCACGACTCTGGTGATCTCCGCCGCGCTTTCGGGCAGGACTCCGTAGGCCATGCCGCCGTTGTGTACGTTGGGGCAGCTGACGTTTACCTCTATGATTCCCACCTGCTCCTCCTTATCCATGGCTCGGGCGCAGTATTCGTACTCCTCCGGCGAAAACCCGCTTATATTGGCTATGAGAGGTTTTTTGAATATCCTGCGTAGCTCCGGAAGCTCCTCCTCGCAGACCTTTTCCACTCCCGGATTCTGAAGTCCTACGGAGTTTATCAGTCCCGCCGTGCATTCCGCAATTCTCGGCAGGGGATTTCCCAGTCTCGGATCCTTCGTCGTGCCTTTAAAGGAGATGGAGCCCAGAATATTTATGTCGTAGATTTCAGCGAACTCTTTGCCGTATCCGAAGGTTCCGCTGGCAGGAATCACCGGGTTATCAAGGGTTATGCCGCTTAAGGTCACTCTTAAATCTGCCATTTTATCTCCTCCTTATAGAATATGGGGCCGTCCTTGCAGACCCTCTTGTATCCCGTCACGGTCTCCATGGTGCATCCCATGCAGGCTCCGAATCCGCAGGCCATTCTCGCCTCGAAGCTGAACTGGCCGCCTGGAACCAGGTCGTAAACTGCTTTCAGCATAGGCGCAGGCCCGCAGGCAAAGGCGTAGTCGTAATCTCTATCCTTCATGGCGTCGGTCACAAATCCTTTTATTCCGGCGCTTCCGTCGACGGTGGTGATGACAGGCTCTATTCCCAGCCTCCTGAAATCCTCTTCCATTATAATCTCGTCCGACTTATTGAATCCCAAAATCACATCGGGCCTGAGCCCTTTTTCCGTCATAGCCTTAGCCAGTCCGTAGAGGGGCGGTACGCCTATTCCGCCTCCTACGATTGCGGGCATTGTCGCTTTTGTCGCTTCATCGCCTAAAGCCGATATGTCAAAACCGTTTCCCAGGGGCGAGAGAACGTCCAGCTCAGTGCCTTCCTTCATGGCTGAAAGGGCAGCAGTTCCGCCGCCTGCGATTCTGAACACCACGGTCAGAGACTCATCGTCCCAGTCCGAAATAGAAATCGGCCGTCTCAGGTAAAATCCCGGTACTGTGATGTTTATGAACCGTCCGGGCCTTTCGACATCCCTGCAGTCCCCCGCGAGAGTCATGGAATATACATCCACTGCCAAAGGCCTCATACGAGTGATTTTCATGTTCTTTCTTTCCATGTCAATCTTCCTCCACATAAAAACAGGTCTGCCGTAATGTCCTATTCGACAAAACGGTCAGACCTGCCAATAATTTCAAAATATGAATCAGAAAATAAATAAGAAAGGTACTGCACACGCGGGCTTATCGGATTAAATTTATAAGTTTTACCTCTAAAAGTTCCCATCAGCGGCTTCCTTTCTCAGTTTCTGTTTACTTTTGCTCAAATCTTCAACATGTTACCACGTCAGAAGCGGGTTGTCAATAGGAAGGGGAATAGTCGGAATAATCACCTGAGGCATTGGCAGGAGCTGGGCTGAATGGCGACTGCTGAACCGAAGTGCAGTCGGCGGTTTGTCGGCCGCTACGATGCAGACTCGGGCGAAAGGCCGACTTTTCTCGGCCACAATACCCTAAAAACATGGGTCAGACCGACATATACCGCAGCGCTGACCCATTATACTGCCGTTCTTACCGATCTGCCCTGTAATATTTTGCCTGAGCATTCCATAGCTAGCCCCCACTTGAATCTGTAAATTTTCCCTGCGCTGTGCTATACTTTAGTTTATAGAAGTTATCGGAGAAACCGGAGAAAACACCATGGAAAATTTCTCATATAAAGATCACGAATTGTATAAAATCATAACGGACGTTATGCATGAGCAGCTTTTTCTCAAAAAGCTCGGAATGTCCCCGGGGGATATGGATAATATTATAGGCATCATTTCTGCCGAAGACCTGGTAAGAACGCTTGAAGAGGCCAGGGATTCGAGGGGGCGGTTCATCTCGCAAAATGTTCTGACTGCCATAGACCCTTATCTTCGCACCTTCGGAAATGCTCCGGTCGAAGGATGGACCGAAAACGCATACGAATACATACTCGATCAGCTGTTTCCGGGCAGAATTCCTTCCGGACCTTCAAATTCCGTCCAGATTGCCGGAGGACGGCTTTTCATGCTGCAATTCTTGAAGGCCGTGCACAGATATGAACGGGCTGTTCTTCCCTTTGACCCTACGGTAGACTTTGCTCTTCTTACTGATAGGGAAATATCCGAGGGTGGTTTTACCGAAGAATACCTTCAGCTTCTAAGGCTTTCCGATGCCGGGTATCTCTACGAGTTTATGAGACTCGGTACGGAACTCACACCGTTTAACACGCTGGGCCATATAGCCGGAGTTCACTACGTCGCCATGACTCTCGCTTATCAGCTCTATGACCTTAATGTGCCAGTTGATCTGGCGCTGGTTTCAGGCGCCGCTGCAGGCCATGACATCGGCAAGTACGGATGCAGGAAGAGCGAAGAAAAGCGCGTGCCTTATCTTCACTACTACTATACGGATATTTGCTTTAACCGCTTTCACATGCCTACCATAGGCCACATAGCCGCTAATCATTCCACCTGGGATCTTGAGCTTGATAATCTGTCGGCAGAATCCCTTCTGCTGATATACGCCGATTTTCGCGTAAGGAGCAGCCGTGACTGCGACGGAAGAGAAACCGTCCATTTCTATTCCCTCGATGAAGCTTTCAATATCATACTTAATAAGCTGGATAACGTAGATGCCGCCAAACAGCACCGGTACAGAAGAGTTTACAACAAGCTTAAAGATTTTGAGGATTACATGATAAATCTGGGAGCCGATGTCAAGCTCCCAGATCCGCCGGCGCCTGTTCCCGAACATCCTTCTCCTGCTCCGGCGAAGGATTATGCCCTTCTCACCAAGAACCAGGCCGTTAAAGAGCTTAAGTATCTTTCAATCGCCCACAACATAACTCTCATGAACCGCTTTTACAATCAGGAGGATTTTGCAGGCCTGCTGGAAACTGCACGGAGCGAAAAGCAGTGGAGAAATCTCAGAACGTACATCTCTATCCTGGGTGAATACTCTACCTATATGACCGAAAGACAGAAGCTGATGACCATCAGGTTTCTCACCGAGCTTCTGGTCAACAGGGAAAGCGATATAAGAAATCAGGCAGGCGCTATAATCGGCCAGATTATAGCCCACTTTAATGAAGAATATACAAAAGAGCTTCCGGAAGGTGTGGAGCCTCCAAAAAAGGAAATTACCGGACAAAGTCTGTGGCGGAACATTCTCCGCAGCCTCATGCTTCCCGATTACAAGCTTACAGGTCAGCATGTAAAATGGCTGGAAAACAGCCTTAAAAGCATAATATCCGGTATACTGGAAAATTCCCCGGCAAAAAACCGCAGTTCCTACATAGAAGACCTTCTCTTCTGGTGTGAATGCAAAGACCTTACGGAACAGAATATGGAAGCTCTCCTTCAGGCTGTAATGAAAATAAAGCCGGAGGACTGTTCCGAAGAGCAGAAGGCGCGGTTTACATCTTTCGCCGAAAAAGCCATGGAATATGACAATCCAGGAATCAAAGTCGCCGCAGTAAGCGCCCTTTATCATTTCACGGAATCCCACTCTCAGGCAGGCTATATCCGTGAGCTTAAATGCTGTCTCGGATATAACCCGGAAAATCCTCTCAGCCGCAGCGAGCTTTCGGAAATGTACCTTAACAACCTGAAAGCGGGAACTCCGTGGCCCGTAAAAGTTGCAAATATCCGCCTCATGCTTGATACTCTCGGGGAAAAAGACCATGAAGAGCAGGTACTTCACGTTGCCACCCATCTGGGAAATCTCATCAAAGTCAGCGAAACGGTGGTGGTACGCCTCAGCGCAGGAGACGCACTGGTATCCATCATCGACAGAATGCCTCTATCTCAGAGAAACGAAATAGCCGTAGAGCTGGGCAAAGGTCTTGAAATAGGCGATTACCAGTTCTCCAAATACATTCCGGATTTTCTGGGAGTTATAATGCTTCACCTTCCGCCTATGGAACTGGATGAACTTATTTCCGATCTGGAAAAGCTTCTGAATTCAAACAACAGCCAAGTGGCATCGGCAGTACTTCACACCTTAGGCGTAGTAATCGAAAATTACGGCATATATGAAAATCTCTTCCCTGACAAGGAACCTCATGATGGGCGTCTTGCCAGAAAGAATAAGCTTTTGGGACTTATGGCAAAGGGCTTTGCTAACTACACGGACACCATAAGTCAGGAAGCCTTCTGGGCCATAGGAGTGAACATATTCGGATCCTCCAGGCTGACCTTAAAGGAAAAATACGACATATTCTGCAAGTGCGGGAAGAAAATACTCGTTCTTCAGGAAAACCGCCGTGAATCCGATCTTAACTTCTACAACAGCGCTGCCGTGCTTAAGCACATATATCGGTTTATCTGCGATTACGAGCTTGACGAAGGGCCTTTTGACATTCCGGAAATACAGAAAGTAGCGTTTTTCCCGGGAACTTTTGATCCGTTCAGCCTGAGTCATAAAGCCATAGCGAGGGAAATAAGAGATATGGGCTGCGAGGTTTATCTGGCTCTCGATGAATTCAGCTGGTCAAAGAAAACCCAGCCACGGCTTCAGCGCCGAAAGATAATGAGCATGTCCGTATCCGACGAAGACGACATGTACATATTCCCTGACGATATTCCCGTCAATATAGCCAATCCTAAAGATCTAAGGAGACTGCGGGACATTTTTCAGGGTAGAGATCTATACTTTGTAGCCGGAAGCGATGTAATAGAAAACTCGTCGTGCTACAGAAAACCGCCGGAAGAAGATTCCATACACTCCATGAATCACATTGTATTCAGAAGAAGTTCCGACGAGCGGAAAGATTCTTCTGCCGGCGAAAAGCCATACCCTATAAGAGGCAGCGTGGTAAGGCTCAAACTGGACGAGTATTTTGAGGACATAAGCTCAACCCGGATAAGGGAAAATATCGACTCGGATCGTGACATATCCAACCTTATAGATCCGGTGGCACAGAGCTATATCTTTGAGAACAGTCTCTATATGAGAGAGCCGGCATATAAACACGTGCTCCAGTCCCGCGACATGGAGCTTACCGGGTTTTCCGCCGCATACCCGGAAATCCTAAACGACATGGAAGATGAGCTTAAAAGCACGGACTACGACATGGAAGTCCTCAGGGAGTATTTCAGCAGGGACGGCGTCAGGATGGTCGCCATACGCGATAGCCGCATGGATGGAAAAACCGTAGCGGTAGCCGCAGTAAACTACATAGACAGTATCGACCTTCTCTCCGTCTTCAGGGATCAGGATATCGCCGCTTATATAAGAAGCAGGGCGGCAGGTTCCATAGCGGTCATCGGCGGCATCTTCTTTTCCGGCAGAAGCTCCATTACCGATCTGGGACAGACGGTACTTGTGGAGCTCATTTCGGAGCTGCTGGCTCACGACTTTACCTATATAGTATATCATCCGTGCCACGAGGCCGGTCTTTGCGGTGAAACGCTGGAAGTTGTGGCAAAACAGGGCTTTGTCAACATAGCTCCTGAAAATTCTGCCCCTATATTCGCCGTAGATGCCAGATCTCCGGTCATCATATTCAAGAACGTGGACACCATTATAAAGCATCCTCTGAATAAAAACGAGGCAGTGCTTTACGCAGTGGAATCGGCTCACGACAGGCTTCTTTCCATCCTCAGGCGCATATATCCGGGAGAGCTTGTGATATCCTACAATGCCGGAATAATGTATCACAAGATAATACACCTGTTGGCAGAAATAAATTCCGTCTCCCCTGTACCTTACAAAAAGAAATCCTACGGGAAATATATGGCTGTTCCTTTTGGCAAGCTTCTGGAAGGTTCCGCGGTTCCAAACACCGTGACGAAGTCTCTTCACACCGAGAAGTATTTTAACCGGGATATAACCGGTTTTACCATAGAGGAGTCCAGCTATTACTCTACCATAGAGAATCAGATAAAGGTCATAAAGTCCTTTGATAGACCTGTAATCCTGGTAGACGACCTTGTCCACAAGGGATACCGCATGAACGAGATTGACCCTATCCTGAAGAAGAATAACGTTCAGGTAGTCAGCACGGTCGTGGGAGTCCAGACGGGCAGAGGAAGGGATCTGATGACTATCAAGAACAGAACCGTGGAAAGCGCCTATTTCCTGCCTAATCTCAAGTGCTGGATAGACGAAAGCGACATGTATCCTTACATAGGCGGCGACAGCATCAAGGATGCTGGAACTTCCGTTTCGGATTTAGATGCGGTTGCATCCCTGAATCTCCTGCTTCCTTTCGCCGTTCCTACATTCCTTGGCAGAATTTCACGGGAAAATCTCTACGACTTCTCTATGACGTGCCTGGAAAACGCAGAGTACATTCTCAAAACCCTGGAAGAAGAATATCAGAGCGTATTTGAGAGGAAGCTCACTTTGAAGCGGCTGGGAGAGGTCATTCAGGATCCTAAGAATCCCGACATATTCGCCCACGTCCAGCTGGATGAGAACATGGCTCCTTCAGCTTATGTGGAGATGAACATAGAAAAACTTAAACGAATAAGGAAGATGTTTAAATGAGCAGATACATAACCGAACTGTGTCCCGGCATGGAACCTCTGATTCTTCCACGGGATATTACAGGTGAGAAGAAGAAAAACGTAAATCTGGTGGCCCTGGGTGACGTAGGAGCGACTCTCCTCACAGGGCTCTGCCTTCTCGGCGCAGATGTCATAGATAACATCGGAATCTTCGACATGAACAAAGACGTTATAAGACGCTATGAAATGGAAATGGGGCAGGTGGGCTGGCCATTCGGCTCACGCACCGTCCCTGCCGTAAACGGCATAGAAGAAGCCGACCTTTTCGACTGCGACATGC
The DNA here is from genome assembly GCA_949287095.1 of uncultured Bacillota bacterium. Taxonomy (GTDB): domain Bacteria; phylum Bacillota; class Clostridia; order Peptostreptococcales; family Anaerovoracaceae; genus Avanaerovorax. Next base: position 16,880 of record CASEFA010000012.1, on the reverse strand, counting down.
TCGTATTCTGTGCCAGCAAAGCCGTCCCTCCCATCGGCGCTTCAGGGGATGTACGTATGGCTCAGTTTCAGGCCAACCGCGAAATTATCGCTCACTACGGCCGTCTGGCAAAGGCTGCAAATTTCAAAGGAGTATTTTCCGTGGTTTCAGATCCTGTGGATCCTCTCTGCAAGGAATTTCTTTTAACGTCCGGACTTTCTCCCGCTCAGGTGAGAGGTTACGGCCTGGGCGTCATGAACAAACGGGCGGAATATTTTGCCCGAAAGGACCCTGATTTTTCCAGTTACCTTTCTGAAGGACGAGCCTACGGACCTCACGGGCAGGATCTCGTCATAGCAAATAGCGTTGTAAATTACGATGACAGCCTTTCACGCCGCCTTACAGACCTTACTATAAACGCAAACCTTGAGGTAAGGGAGCTGGGTTTTAAGCCTTATATCGCTCCCGCCATTTCTTCCGGAGCAATACCCCTTCTCCTTACTCTCACCGGCGACTGGAACTACAGCTCGGTCTACCTGGGAAAAGGGCCAGAGGGAGCTTTCCTTGGAATTAAAAACCGCATAAAGAAAGGCGCCGTTGAAATCGAGAACCTGCCTTTGCCGGAAAAACTGTACGGCCGCATATTAAAGGCGTACCGTAATCTCTGTCTTATAAACTGATTTTGTTATGTTTCCCTTTCTGTTTTAATCTGTATTGGAGGAATTGTCATGAAAAGATATGTAGCGGATTTTATTTCAGACAGTGACAAGGATTCCAGAATCCGAAGTGTGCTGGAACCTATCTTAGCTGAATACGGCGGTTCCGGCTTTTCTCTACTCCGGGGATGCGATGAATTCATGAGAGCTGCCGAAAACGGAGATCTCGCAGGTTCATCTGTAATCCTGGCCGCAGACATAGGTGAAGGAGGCATAAGCTTTCCGGCCCTTAAGCTCATAGATTTCATCTGGCAGCACCGCAGATCTGACATGCTGAAAGGTTCCGTATGGGGACTCATCATCGACGGAAAGGAAGATTTCTTCACTAAAGATCTGGGAAGGAGACTGGCTTTTACCATAAATGCTGCCGGTGGAACTTTCCCCGGAAAACCTCTTGTGGAGGCTACAGGAAGCCTGAAGAATTTTAAAACCATAGCCGGTGTGTGGAACGTGAGCCTTATGGAGGCCTACGGCAAAAGCTGCCGCCTGCTTATAGACAAAGTCTGCAATTTCAAATTTCCTAAATCCAGCCATCCTTCAATTCTTGCCATTCACGCCAGCAATATGAAGACATCAAACAGCCTGGCTCTCTGGAATATGACGGAATCCCTAATCCGGGACAAATCTGATACGGAACTCATATCCATAAGAAACGGCCAGCTGTGGGACTGCAGGGGCTGCAAATACGAAGACTGCCTTCACTTCGGAGAAAGAGGCGACTGCTTCTACGGCGGAGTCATGGTGGAAAAGGTGTACCCCGCTATATTAAAAAGCGATGTGCTGGTACTTATCTGCCCTAATTATAACGATTCGGTAAGTGCCAACATCATGGCTTTTATTAACAGGCTCACGGCACTGTTCAGGGCGAAGGATTTCAGCCGAAAGAAGATATACGCCGTTATCGTATCCGGATACAGCGGAGGAGATCTGGTGGCCCAGCAGATAATCGGAGCCATAAACATGAACAAGAATCTCATCCTTCCGCCGAGATTCACCCTTATGGCTACGGCCAACAACCCCGGTGAAGCCGAAACTATTCCGGGCATAGAAGAGCAGGTTGCAGACTTTGCAGAGAGAATAATTGGCGCATAAAATTTTCGACCCCCGGCAGAAAACCGGGGGTCGAAAACGTAAGAAGGATAATATTTATTTAGCTTTTAGGCTATTAGAATGGACCATAGTTGATTGCATCGGCTATAGCTATGAGAACGTATGCCGAAACGATCATGGTTACGAATACCTTCCAGGACATCTTCAGCCACTTGCCGTAGTTGATACCGCAGAGTGAGCAGGAGATAAGTCCGCCGCCCGGCCAGAACATATTGGTGATTCCGTCGCCGAGCTGATAGGTGAGTACCATAACCTGCTGATTGATTCCCAACATCTTTCCGAGAGGGCTCATAATAGGCATCATCATGAGAGCCTTTCCGGAACCGGATACAACGAAGAAGTTGAATGCGGTTACGAACAGGAACAGGATGAGCAGCGTAACGAGAGGGCTCATTCCGTCCAGGGAATTACCGAGCGCGTATACTACGGTGTCCATGATTTTTCCCTGCTTCAGGAGAACCATTACGGACTGGGCAAGTCCGATTGCAAGGGCTGCGGTCATTACCTGCGCTGCACCCTGTGAGAATACCTGGCAGAACTGGTTAGGGTTTATTTTGAATATGAACGCAATAGCTATTGCGTATACTACGTAGTAAGCCGCGAACTGTGCAAGGCTGAAGCTGAGAACCAGACATCCGTAAGCAAGCCATACACAAAGGATTACGAAAAGGATGAGAGCAAGAGCCTCTTTCCATGTGAAGTTGGTCTTTTCGCCGGCCTCTCCTGCTTCTTCCTTTGCCTTAAGCTCGGCAAGCTGCGCCTGATACTCGTCTGCAACGTAGCTCTTGCTCGGGTCTTTCTTTATCCTGCGGATATAGAGCATAAGTCCTACGAATCCGATGGTTGCAAGTACCAGGAATACGATGAATCTGTATCCGATACCGGAGAAGATTGGAAGTCCGACCATCTCCTGAGAAATACCCGTTGTGAACATGTTTACCATGCCGCATGCAAAACCTGCGGTCGCTGCGAACATAATGGTGCCGCCGGCTACCAGTCTGTCATATCCCAAAGTCATAACCAGAGAGGTTACGATAGGGAAGAAAGGATATACTCCTTCGCCTGCGCCCAGGATGTTCATTCCGGCAAAGTACAGGTAGAATATGATAATTGCGATTAAGTTCTTGCCCTTTGTTATTTCAGAAAGCTTTGTGATTCCCACTGAGAGAGCACCGGTGTGGTTGAGAATGCCCAGGCTTCCCGAGCAGAGAAGCAGGGAACCCATTATGGTTGCACCGTTTACAAAGCCTGTGTACAGGGCTGAGAAGAAGTCCTGAAAGCTGATAGGGTCATCGTTCTCGATATACGAGAATTCATCCGGATTGATTGCGCCCGATTCGTCGGTGGCAAACTGTCCGTTAGGTACTATATAGGAAAGTATAGTTACCAGGATCATGATAATGAACATTATCACGAAAACGTGAGGCATCTGAAAGCCTTTCTTTTTTTCTAACGTTTCTCCCATTTTGATTCTGGCACGCTTTAAACGCGCGCGTCCTCCTTTTTCTTTCTTTTTCTTTTTCTTCCGTTTTAACTTGTAACATACGGCAGCTTCATCTGCCGGTTTTTAGGTCTTGAGCACCTGCAAAGCCTTTAAGCTTTTCGTTACGCCATCATTAATAAGCATGTTTTGTGCCAATTGCACGTCAATTCTTCAAAATGTTAAAATTACCCCGTTTTGATGTCAAAATTAAAAAATCTTCAATGAAATCATGGCGTTTTTGTAAACTTTACTTTACAAAAACGTAAATTTTACTTTACTTATATAAAAATTCTTTGGCTTGATACCCTGTATTGGCCGTGATATAATTTTCTAAAAATAAATCTCTTTTACCTTATTTTCGGTCTTGAGCACACCGGTAAAGCCGCGGCGATGAGCATATCGCCGGCAGCAGGAGGGAGAATCATTATGAACATTTTAGAATCCGCAATAGCTATACAGGATCAGATAAAGGAATACAGACACCACATCCATAGAAATCCGGAAATAGGTTTCTATCTGCCGAAGACGGCCGCCTATGTCCAGGAAAAGCTGGCCGAAATGGGTATTGAGTCACAGCTCTGCGGCGGTCCGATAGACGATAAGGTCAGACAGAAATTCGTCGCTGCAGGATTTCCGGACATGGCCGAGTCCACAGGCGTAGTTGCAACCATCGGTCACGGTGAACCGTGTTTTATGTTAAGAGCCGATATGGACGCACTTCCTATGACGGAGACTCCGGACCTTGTTGACTTTACATCCGAAATACCTGGCGTTGCACACATGTGCGGACACGACGCCCATACTGCAATGCTCCTCGGCGCTGCCAAGTTATTAAAGGAGAGAGAAAACGAACTTAAAGGAACTGTTAAGCTGATGTTCCAGACAGGAGAAGAATGCGGCTGCGGTTCCCGTCTCATGATAGAGCACGGTCTTTTAGAGAATCCTAAGGTTGATGCTGCTTTTGCAATTCATGTAATGAGCGAGCAGGAACTGGGAACCGTGGGATTTACACCGGGAATAACTTCTGCAGCCATGGACACATTCATGGTTAAGATTAAGGGCAGGGGCGGTCATTCATCCACTCCGCACCTCTGCATCGACCCTCTCATGATTGCCAACCAGCTCTACACCACATTGAATCTTCTTCCGGGAAGAGAAATCGACCCGAGAGAGACCATCGCTCTGACTTCGGGAAGAGCCGGAGGCGGAACAGCTGTAAACATCATACCTGATGAGGCTGAAGTAATGGTAGCCGCCAGAACATTCAACAGAGAAGTAACCCATCATATAGTGGAAAGAATACCTGAAATTGTCGATCACACCGTTAAGATGTGGAGAGGCAGCTACGATATGATAGATTTCCATACTCCTTCAACATACAACGACGAAGCTCTCTGCGATGAACTGAGACCATCCATTGAAGAAGTAATGGGTAAAGATAAAGTGTATGTAGCGCCTTGCATGGCAGGAACCGAAGACTTCGGATACGTGGGAGAGGAAATCCCTGCAATGTACGCAACATTAGGCGTAGGCGGAAAGGGCGCCGCTCCTATGCATAATCCGAGCATGTTCGTAGACGAATCCATGCTTGCATACGGTACTGCTTTACACGTGACGGTAGCTGTTAACTGGCTTGAAAACCACAGTAAATAATTAAGAAAGAGAGTGTTTGACATGAAAAAGTATGACGTACTCTATGTAAACGGAAAGGTTTTCACATCAGATAAAGAACATCTCTATGCTGAAAGCTTTGCCGTAAAAGACGGAAAAATCGCATGGGTAGGAAACGATTCGGAGGCGCAGCCTGCCGATGCGGAAAAGACTGTAGATCTGAGCGGACGAAGAGTTCTTCCTGGCTTTGTAGACAGCCATATGCACGCAATCATGCTTGCAGACTGCTGCCGTCAGATTTCAGCCCTTCCCCCTGCCGTAAACTCTATCGAAGAGCTGGTGGAAGAGATAAAGAAAGTAAGATTGCAGCAGGAAGCCGGGCAGTGGATTTTCGGCTGGGGCTACGATGAGGGCAAGCTTGCCGAACACAGAGCTCCTAACAGATACGACCTGGATAAGGGCGCTTCCGATTCTCCTGTAATGGTAAGGAGAACCTGCGGACACATCTGTGCCGTAAACAGCAAGGCTCTCGAAATGGCAGGCGTAACGAAAGATACTCCGGATCCTGAAGGCGGCAAAATCGGCAGAGACGAAAACGGCGAGCCTGACGGAGTCCTCTACGAAAACGCAAGAAACCTGATGGACTGCATCATGCACACCAAGACCGAAGACGATATGGCCGACGACCTTATGGCTCTCGATGAGATTCTTCTTTCCCAGGGTGTTACCACGGGAGCAGACATGGGAGAATTCGACGGCGTAGATTTCAGAAAGGTCTACGGCGAAGCTATAAGGAGAGGCTTCCACATCAGAGTTGCTGCATATCCTATGTGGGATACCGTGTCTGACGATCCTGACTTTACCATTACGGAAGAGGATATGAACCCTGACAATCAGTTCAGAATGGCAGGTATTAAACTCATCGGCGACGGAAGCGTATCCGGAAGAACAGCTTGGTGCGACGTTCCTTACCTCGACAGCGAAAATCCTGACAAGCTCAGCGACGAATACGGAATTCCCGTATGCACACCTGAGGATATCGAAAGCGCTAAGGCATTCTGTAAAGAACACGGCTGTCAGCTTTCCATCCATGCCATGGGTGCCAGAACCATAGACAGAGCGGTAGGCGCCGGCTACGGCGAAAAGTCCTGGCTCAAAGATAACTTCAAGAAAACTCCTTACCTGAGAATAGAGCATGTTGCAATGCCTACGGCTGACGCAATCAAAAAAGCCGCCGAGGCCGGCATCGCATTCGTAACTCAGCCTATTTTCCTCTATGCTGAAATAGAAAGCTATCTGACCAATATGGGTCTTGAAAGAACCCAGACCAATTACCCGATAAAGGATTTCATAGAGTCCGGCGTTCAGTTCTCCTTCAGCACCGATGCTCCGGCAACTGCCTGGGCAACTCCGTCAGAACCGTTTGCATGCCTGAAAGGTGCAGTAACCAGAAAAGCATATGACGGAACCGACTGCGGACAGGAGCACAGGGTTGACATCGAAACAGCCATCATTCTCTACACCGCAGAATCCGCTCCAATGCTCGGATTTGAAAAAGTCGGAATGCTGAAAGACGGTTTTGCTGCCGACTTCATCGTTCTGGACAGGGACGTTCTCAATATCCCGGCAGAGGAAATCGATACCGTCACCGTAGAAGAAACCTACGTTGCCGGAGAATGTGTATACAGAAAATAATCGCCTTTCTTAAACAAAAAACGAAAATGAGCCCTGACAGATTCATCGCAAAACTGCCGGGGCTCATTTCTATTCTAAAACCATATCGCCCTTCTTCACGGAAAGGTCATACTTGTGAAGCTTCTGGTTAAGGCTCTGGCGGCTTATTCCCAGTGACTCCGCCGCAGCGGCAAGGGTTTTGTTATCCTCTATGGCTCTGACTATCATGGTTTTTTCGTAAGCGTCAAGTCTGTCCTTAAGGTTTCCCGTAAAGCTGAGAACCTGTTCGCCGTAAGGAGTTTCCGCCGTCAGCGTATCCACCTCTATATCCGTAAGCATGTAAGCCGGAAGATCGCCGATTCCTATGATTGTCGAATCGCAGAGGTTGAACGCGCCCTCTATTACGTTCTTCAGTTCTCTCACGTTGCCCGGCCAGAAATATGTCTGGAAAATCTTCATAACGTCGTGGGAAACACCGATTATATTTTTGTGCATTTCTGCCTTGTACTCGTCCACAAAGTATTTTGTCAGAAGGCCCACGTCTCCCTGGCGCTCCCTCAAAGGCGGAATGTTAAGGGTGACGCTTCCAAGGCGGTAGAACAGGTCTGCCCGGAGGGTGCCGTTTTTGATGCACTCCAGAGGCGGTCTGTTTATGGCCGCTATGATTCGCACGTCCACGTCCCTCGATTCGGTGCTTCCGATTCTCGTAACCTTCTTTTCCTCAAGCACTCGCAGAAGCTTTGCCTGAAGCCCCATATCCATGGAATTAATCTCGTCCAGGAACACCGTTCCGCCGTCGGCAACCTCGAAAATACCCGCATGATTTTCCGCCCCCGTGTAGCTTCCCTTAACCGCTCCGAAGAATATGCTCTCAAGCAGGGTGGCAGGTATGGCCGCACAGTTCTGGGTTATGAAGGGCTTTCCCCTTCTCGGGCTCCCGGAGTGAACCGACTGAGCCACCATTTCCTTACCCGTTCCCGTTTCTCCGTATATGAGAAGTGACGACGAGGTCTTTGATACCCTCTGAATCTGCTGGCGCAAAGTCTGCACCGGCGTGCTTCTTCCTATGATGTCGGAAAGGGTATACAGGTCCTTGGGCGTCTGCTCCTTATCCGCAGTAATGTTAAGGGACGTCATCGTCTGAAGTCTCGAAGGGGAGTGAGTGATGCATACGGCACCTATGACTTTACCGTCCTCTCTTATAGGGAACGTGTCGTCTATGACCTTGAAGGATTTTCCCTGGGCCGTCGTAAGGGTACCCTCGTATGCCAGGGTCTCCTCTCCGGTCCTGAGAGCCTTTACTACGGTACTTTCCTCGGGATTCATGGTAGGGTAGACGGTGAAAAGGTTCTTTCCGATGGCCTCCTTTTCCGCAAAAGGCGTGAGCCCTTCGTTGAACTTATGCATGTAGACGATATCCGCATTGGCGTCCACTACGAGAATGCCGTCCACGTAGTTTTCCATATTGGTTATTATGTTCAAATAATTTTCTAACATAATCAATCTCTCCGTGGTATAATAACTCTTCGGGGTGATAAAAATGAATGATTCTTTAAAGTATAAGCTTGTAATATTCGACCTTGACGGTACGCTCTTAAATACTCTGGACGACCTTTATAACAGCGTGGCCTTCGCTCTTTCGGAAAACGGTCTCGCTCCGAGGACAAAGGCTGAAGTCAGGCAGTTTCTCGGTAACGGTATGAAAAACCTTATCCACAGGTCCGTTCCCGACGGCACGGATCCCGAAACGGAGCTTGCCGCATACAGGTCGTTTCGCGCCAACTACAAGGTTCACTGCACGGATCTTACCGCGCCTTATCCCGGCATACCGGAGGCTCTCTTCCGCATAAAGGAAGCGGGAATTCACATCGCCGTTTTATCAAACAAGGCAGACCCGGAAGCCGTAAGGCTCTGCAACCTCTACGTTCCCGGCCTTTTCGACTCGGCTGCCGGCGAGCGTGAAGGCATTCCGAGAAAACCTTCTCCGGCAGGCGTGCTCACTTTGATGAAAGGAGCAGGCGCAAGTCCCGGCGAAACTCTCTACGTGGGAGATTCCGAAGTCGATATAGAGACCGCAAAGAACGCGGGCGTTTCCTGCCTTTCCGTAAACTGGGGCTTCAGAGACACGGAGCAGCTTTTCGCTTCCGGCGCCTCCAAAGTCGTAAGCACAGCAGAGGAAATGGCCGACGCCATATTACTTCCATAAAACGTCAGGATAGAGACCTTTGTCCTTCATGGCCTGAAGGGCGTCCACCACGGTCTGCTTGTCCTCTTTGTACGTAACGCCGTACCACTTGTCCCGGGAACGAAGAACTCTGACCCGGGCTTTTTCTTCCTTAAGCAGAGTGTCCACGACGCCGGGCAGGAAGTATTCCCCCTTCAGCGGATTGGTTTTCAGGGCCTCGTCCAGAAATTCCGGGAACCCGGCTACCATCTCCGTCATCATATCCTTCGAGAATCCCCAGAAGTTCATGGAAACCACGGTGTCCTCGGGAAGAGTGACCCAGTTTTCGCCGTCTTCGGTGTACTGAATGCCGCCGTCTCTTCTCATTATCTTCGTTCTTTCAACTATGTCTTTCAGATATCCGCCGTCAGTAACGTCGCATACGCCTCTCGATACGTGGCCGTTTTCCGTGATGGTGTTCTTAAGCTCGTAGCCTATCATGCAGAACTCGTACTGCGCAGACTTTGTCCCTGCGGCTTCCTCCTTCGCGGCCTCTTCGGCCGATTTTTCCAGAAAGTCGTACATGCTCTGGAAAGCTCCCGGACCGTAGTAATCGTCGGCGTTTATCACGGCAAAAGGCCCGTTCACCAGGTGTCTTGCGCTCATCACGGCGTGGCACGTTCCCCACGGCTTTTCTCTTCCCTCAGGAACCTTATAGCCCTCCGGAATGTCCTCAAGCTTCTGGAACGCGTAGCGCACGTTCATGTGCTTCCCCGCTCTTTCGTCTATGAGCGCCCTGAAATCCGCCTCGTTTTCCTCCTTTATGACGAATATCACGTCCTCAAAGCCTGCCATCATGGCATCGTAGAGGGAAAAATCCAGTATTATTTCTCCTTTATCGCTTACGGGGTCTATCTGCTTCAAACCCCCGTAGCGGCTGCCCATTCCCGCAGCCATAATGATAAGAACCGGTTTATTCATTTTCCGCTATTCCTTTCTCTTTATTTTTATCGCTCATGCTCCCGCTTTCGCTTCCGCCCTGAGCAGGGGCCCCGGAGCTTTTCTGCAGCTTTAAAGGGCCGTGCCTTTCTTTGGCACAAACATCCCGGACATATCTGTTTTTTCAAGCTTCAAAAGGGCGACCTTTCTGTCTATTCCGCCGCCGTATCCCGTGAGGCTGCCGCTTCTTCCCACAACCCTGTGGCACGGCACCACGAGAGAAATCGGATTATGTCCTACCGCTCCTCCCACGGCCTGAGCGCACGGCTTCTTTCCGGTTCTTTCCGAAATTCTGCCGGCGATGTCGCCGTATGTTACGGTTTTCCCGTAAGGGATTTTCAGCATTTCATCCATCACCATGGCGGCAAAATCCGAAACGTCATAGGCAATCTCAGGGGTAAACCCGGGATCTCTTCCGTCAAAATACGCATCAAGCCACCTTTTCGTCTCCTCAAATACAGACAGCTCCTTTTCCTCGTATTCTCCCTCCCCCGGAATGTCCGCGTATCTGTGCTTTTCAAACCACAGACCGGTCAGAGCCTTTCCGTCGCTCTTCAGAGTAATCTCACCCAGCGGTGAACTATATTTACATAAGTAAGTCATTTTTTACAACCTCCTCGTGTACCAGATATTATACAACAAGATTCGGCGGGAGTACAGGGGAAATGTCGGAAAGTTTACGGCAGAATGATTGACATCCCAGTCTCACTTCTGATACAATTAACTTCAAAGTTAATTACTTTAAAGTTAATTGTTAGGAGGAGTTATGGAGTTTATAGGAAGAGAATCCGAGCTCAATGCTCTTAATGATATGTACAGGCAGGACAGGTTTCATCTTTTCGTACTTTACGGCAGACGGCGTGTCGGCAAAACCACTTTCCTCAATGAATTTTGTAGGGATAAGGATTCAATATTCTATTCTGCGGAGCAGAGCAACGACAAACTGAATCTGGAAAAGTTTTCGACGCAGATTTTCAACTTTTACGGTGAAACTTCTCTTGAGCCGTTTACGTCATGGACCAACGCTCTGACGTATATAGCATCAAGACAGGATGGCAAAAAGATAGTTATAGTAATAGACGAATTTCCCTATTTGGTCAGAAAGAACAGAGCCCTCCTTTCAGAATTTCAGCATCTTGTGGATCATGTACTCAGGGACAGCAGGATTTTTATGGTTCTGTGCGGCAGCTACATGGGCTTCATGGAGAAAGAAGTTCTCGGTTCAAAAAGCCCTCTGTTCGGCAGACGGACAGGCCAGCTTCATATGAAGTCTTTCGACTATGCAACGAGCATCCGGTTTATGCGCAGTTTCTCTCCTGAAGACAAGCTTAAGCTTTACGGCGCATTCGGAGGCACTCCGTTATATCTGGAGCAGATCTCTCCCGATACGGATTTTGAAAATAATATCAAGGGCAGTTTCCTGAAAGTTACATCCTATCTGTACGAGGAGCCGCTGCTTCTCCTCAGGCAGGAGGTTAACGAACCGGGCATATACAGCGCCGTAATCGAGGCCATAGCCTCCGGAGCATCTAAATCTAACGAAATAGCTGCCCGAATAGGGGAAGAGCCGGCAAAGACCTTAAAATACGTAAAGATTCTTTGTGAACTCGGGATTCTTTATAAAGAGACTCCTTTCGGAGAAAAAGACTCGTCACGAAAAACCCTGTACGGCATTTCTGATTTAATGTTTCGTTTCTGGTATCGATATGTGTTTGCAAACCGTACACTTATAGAAACAGGGGCAGCGGATGCCGTCTGGGAAAAGCGGATTGCACCGGATTATAGTACATATATGGGATCCGTATTCGAGCGGGTGTGCAATCAATGGCTTTCCATAAAAAACAGCCGGGGCGAACTCCCGATTATGTTCACTTCATCAGGAAGATGGTGGGGACAAAATTCCAATTCACCTTCTCACGAGCAGGTTGAAATAGATATAGTAGCCCGTGACGGTAATAACTATATATTTGGAGAGTGCAAATGGAGAAACGAAAAACTCGGTGTATCCGTACTCGAAAAACTTTGTGAGAAGTCGGACATTTTCAGTAAAAACAGGGGCATAACATGGTATTTTCTCTTTTCAAAGAGCGGCTTCAGCGATTGCCTCATAGAAGCAGCAAATAACGACGACAGCATTGTCCTCATATCTATTGACGATATACTTGGTCTCGGTTGAGGACGCGCGGCCTTTGTGATAAAATATCCGTAGCACATTTTGTAAAAAGGAGATCTTAAAAGATGAGAGAATGGATAGAAAAATACGAGCTTCACTTCGAGGAGCAGTTTCCGCTCTTCTACTGCAGAGACCGCAAGATGGAAGATGCGGAAATCATTGAGATTATAAAGAGTGCCATAGAAAACGACGAAGAATACAAGCCTGACATCGTTTTTAAATAGGACTTTCAGCCTTTGACAAAGGAGGTTTTACCCATGATCAAGAAAATGGAAGATGCGGAACGTGATACCGCTTTAAGAGTTGCCGACCTGATGGCAGCGGCAGCCCGTACGGCGCCTAAAGCCAGCGGCAAAGACAAGGTCGTCACCGTAATCGTTACCGGTGACGATATGATGGCTCTCGCCGATGAGACCGAAAAAGCCGGAAAAGAATACGGCGAAGACTTTTTCATCCGCGATGCGAACAACGTGAGAAACAGCCACTGCGTCGTGGTTATCGGCGTGGTTTCCGAGCCTTTCGGAATCGGCAACTGCGGCATGTGCGGATTTAAAAACTGCGGCGAGATGAGAAAGACCGGCGCTAACTGCGCATTCAACGTAAGCGACCTTGGAATAGCCGTAGGTTCAGCCGTCTCCGTTGCCGCGGATCACCGCATAGATAACCGTGTAATGTACTCTGTAGGCCGCGGAGCCGTCAGAATGGGACTTTTCCCGGACGATGTGAGGGTGGCATATGCGATCCCGCTTTACACCGGTTCCAAGAGCATCTACTTTGACAGAAATCCGGGCGCAGTGCTGAGGTAAACTCTTACCGTCAGCACACCGTCTTTACACTCTGCGGTTATCTCCCCGCCCATCTTCTCGGTGAGGTTTCTGGCGATGGAAAGGCCCAGTCCCGTGGATTTTCTAGCGGTATTTACGGTATAGAACCTGTCGAAGAGGCGGGCCGCCTGAACGTCGGTAAGGCCGGCGGCGTGGTTTGAGAAGCTGACGGTTCCGTCCTCTGTCAATTTGACGGTAAGGTCGCCGTCCGAATACTTTACAGCGTTGCTTAAGATGTTTCCAAAAATCCGTGAAAGAGCGTTTTCGTTAAGAAGACGCTCTACTTTATTTTCCGGCATTTTAGTCTCAGGCGTGATTCCCTTCTGCTTCAGCACCGCATAGTACGCGCCCAGGCTGCCTTCAAGGACCCGGCCCACATCTACGGCTTCCATGCCGAGTTCTTCGGTTTCTCCCGTGACTATGGTGTATCTGAAAAGCTCCTCGGTGAGGGATTTCAGAGCCCCCGTTCTCTCCTCAACCGCCGCCAGATACTCTCTTCCGGCAGGGGAGACTTCCTCATCCCTCAAAAGCTCCAGATATCCGCAGATTGAGGTCAGCGGGGTTCTGAGGTCGTGAGAAATATTCGTGACGGCTTCTTTAAGCTCCCGGTCACCGGTCTCGTAACGGTTATGCTCTTTCCTCAAAACAGTCAGCTGCCTGTTCAAATCCTCCGCCAGATCGCGAACTCTTTTGTCCCGGGTGGAAACGTCGATGAGGACGTTGGTGTCGGACTGAAGCCTTTGTCCGAACTTATCACGGATTTCGACGATTCCCTTCCTTATCAGAATCAGCTTAACCGCAAGCGCCGCAGAAAGCAGGGCCAATATTACCGTTGTGACCGAAAGCCAGAATACCATTTTTCACTCCTTATTTGATGTCTTTTCTTCTGAACACCCCTATACCGATGGCGGTGAACACTGCGGCAAAGAGCGCAGAATATCCCATCCATTTATAGAGCACATCCGCTTCTTCGACCGGCGTATCGCCTACACTTAGCGTGGAAACCAGAATAGTAGCCTGTCCGCTCGGTAGAATTTCAAGGCTGGTCTCCATCGCTTTCCTTGCTGCGCCTTCCACATAACCGGGGTTAGGCACCGTTTCCACTGCCGAAAATTCCCCGTTCGCATCCGTAATGTACCGGTCATAGGTTTCAGGCTCCTGAAGCCTGCCGTTGATATATGCGCTTGCAAATGCCAGTCCTATGGCCAGAATAAAGCAGGCTACCACGCATCGCGATCTGCTGCCTATAGCGGAACCCAGGAAGACCATTACTGCGGTGAAAGCAACCGATATCATAACGCCGCAAATTGCATAAAGGACGAGGATTTTACCGTCCGTCATAAATTTGCCGCCCTGAGGCAGCGCCGCAATCAATACACTTATATAGTAAACGGCGATGAAAATCAGATTGGCCGCGCAGCACACTGCGAGATTGGAAATATATATGTCCAGTCTGCCATGTCCCACGATAAGCTTGTTTCTCACGGTTCCGTCGCTATACTCCGTTCCCAGGAAAAGCCCCGTGAAGCAGGCTGATATAACACCCGAAACTATGGCAAAGCTAATGAACTGACTGTCTATGTAGAACGTTGCGCCGTCCATTTTATCAAGGGCTCCCGGCGTCCCCTGCAAAATTCCGAACACTGCCGAGAAAATCACTATTCCGTAAAAGACTTTGTTCTTAAAGAGGCGTGCAAAGCCCGCATTTATAAGCCTGCTCATGACCGCACCTCCTTTGTTTCGCTCTGACCTCCGATAAGGGAGAGATAGTAGCTTTCAAGGCTCTCGTCTCTTTCCTGCATGGTGTAGATTTCTCCGCCTTCCTCAGCCATGAGAGCCGAAAGATCTGAAACCTTCACCTGAGCAAATACGTCCGCTTCGCTGTCCGAAACGATGGTGTAGTCTATGTTTTTTCTGTCAAGCACTCTTGCGAGAGCCGTGGTATCGGACACTTTGACGTGAACGCACTTGCGGCAGGATTCTTCCAGTTTCTCTGCGCTTATCTCCTTTATGATTTTGCCGCCGTCTATAAACCCGTAATGGGTCGCCAGCCTTGCGAGCTCGTCCAGTATGTGACTTGAAATCAGCACCGTGATCCCGTGCTCCCGGTTAAGCTTGAGTATGAGCTCTCTCATATCGATTATGCCCTGCGGGTCCAGTCCGTTGGCCGGTTCGTCGAGGACTAAAAAATCTGGATTTCCTGCAAGAGCAACGGCGATTCCCAGCCTTTGTCTCATTCCCAGAGAGAAGTTCTTCGCTTTCTTCTTTCCCGTGCCAGAAAGCCCCACAAGGTCAAGTATCTCACCGATTCCCCGAAAGGACGGCATACCCAGAATCCTGTACTGCTCCTTCAGGTTCTCCTCGGCCGTCATTTCAGAATATATGGCCGGTGTTTCGATTACCGCGCCCATTCTCCTCCTGGATTCTCTTACGGCTTTGTCTCCGTTTTTTATTCCGTAGATTTCGTATTCACCGCCGTCCGGAGTCTGAAGCCCGCATATGAGGCGTATGAGCGTGGTCTTTCCCGCGCCGTTTTTTCCTACAAAACCGTATATGGCGCCTTTTGGCACGCTCATGGTCAGGCCGTCGATGGCCTTGAAGTTGCCGTATTTCTTTGTCAGATTCCTGACATTTAAAACGTATTCCATCTGTTACCTCCTTTTCTGAATCGGATTCTACTCTCCGAATGTACGGAAACGGTAAAGAAAAGGGTAAATAAATGGTTAAGATTTATTCGCTTTTCATTTTAAAGCCTATGCCCCATACGGTCTCTATGTAGTCCTTGCCCGATGCGTCGCGAAGCTTTTTTCTGAGATTGCTCACGTGAACCTTCAGAGAGCTTTCAACGCAGTCGGGAGTGTCCTCGCTTATCCTGTCGAGGAGTATGCTCTTCGTGACCACCTGTCTGGGATTTTCCATGAGCAGCCTGAGAATTGCAAACTCGGTCTTTGTCAGACGCACGTCCTGTCCTGCGACTTCGGCCTGCCACGTCCGCGGCAGCAGCGCGATGTCGTCAAAGGTCAGCTTGTCGTCTATGTCTGCCGCTTCTGATTTTCTAAGCTGAACAGCAATCCTGGCAAGAAGCTCCTCTATGTCAAAAGGTTTGGTGATGTAGTCGGCAGCGCCTCCTAAGAGCATGTTCACCTTGTCTCCGGTGTCCTCCTTGGCGCTCATGACGATAACGGGAACTCCTTTTATTTCAGGGAGAACCTCCTCCCCCGAAAGCCCGGGCAGCATTAGGTCTAAGAGAATCAGGTCAGGCTTTTCCCCGGACAAAAACAGCAGCGCTTCGGTTCCCGAGTAGGCGTGGGAAACCCGGTAGCCTGCCTTTGTCAGAACCGCATCCAGCATTTTATTTATATTTACGTCGTCGTCGATTATGAGAATGTGTCGCATTTCGTTTATTTCTCCTCCGGTCTGTTCTCTTCTCCCCATATACATAGCTGATCAAGTGCGGCCATCAGCGACAGGTTATAGTGAAATCCCGTGTCCTCAAAATTAGCATCTTCGATGTATTTCTTAATCATTACACTTTCCTTTAAGATAGTACCTGTCAAATATTACAGTACTCGAAGCATGTCTTTATCCGGATATAATTATAGTCAGGGAGTACTTTTCCTGTCAATTAATTTACGAGGAGGTTCAGACAGCTATGAGAAAAAATGTGAATATTACCGAAGGAATTTTCCCTATGCCTGTGCTGATGGTCGCAACGTATAACGAGGACGGCAGCGTGAACGTGATGAACGCCGCCTGGGGCTTATCAGCGGAGCCCCGGGTTGCTGAACAGGCGATTATGCCGCCGGCACTAGCAGGTTTTAAGGCACAGTTCGATGTGAACTCCGTTTTTTCGCATCGAGGTCGAACGGATTTTCGATGTTGTTGTGGGTTTTGGCTAATCGCATCGAACATTTTTGGGTGCATGCGGTCGTCAAGCAGCAGATTTGTTCGATGAAAACAGTATTATCAGCCTTTGTCATCGAAAAAGCGTTCGATGTAAACGGTAAAAAACCCGTCTCACATCGAACACCCGAAAATATCTACAACCTTAATCGAGTAGGAGGCGGTGACTAGCCGCCGTCCTCTCACACCACCGTACGTACGGTTCTCGTATACGGCGGTTTCAATAGTTGACGTGCATCTGCTG